>NZ_JBITZU010000088.1:0-1024 GCF_044547075.1 Kitasatospora sp. NPDC052896 | reverse complement strand
CAGGGCGGTGTCGTTCCGAGGATCTGTCCGGTTTGATCACGTGATGCCGAAAGTGGCGAGTGGGCGCGGCTGGGGCCACGGGCGTGGTGGCGGAGTCCGGCGGCGATGTTGTCGTGGCCCGCGTGCCGGAGTGCGCGGATGGCAAGGTTGCGCAGGTCCGGGGTGCTGCCAGGCGAGTCTGGCTTCACCGGGTGGGCAGGCAACTGGACCGCGGACCCGTTCGGCATGAACAACTGGCCGCCAGCGGATCTGGGATCGGACGACTCTCCGGGGGGCTGCCCTGACGGCCCATCCCCGCGCCACGCCCCGGCGGCCGTGCCTACGGTGGTGGCGTGAGAAGCGGTCGCCGCAGGGTCCCGGGCTGTCACATTGCCCGGGGCCTGCGCCGTGTTAGGGAGCGTCAGGAACTGCCACCCGCCGTCAGGCCAAGTCGTAGACCGTGACGGGCACCCCGCGCCGGGTCAACTCCTCCACGATGAGCGGCTCGACCAATTCCCACCGGCCCCCGGCAAGGCCGCAACCGATCCGCGGCATGTGCACCGAGGCCCGAAGTTGCAGCGCACGGTCGGCGACGGTGGCGAGGGCGGCACTGATGGCCTCGTACCTGACGGGTGGGGTGCTGCTGGGGCGGTAGCCGTGCTGGCCGATCATGTTGGCGACGAGGAGGCTGTCCTCGGCGGGCACGAACTGCACCGCGCCGAGCGCGAAGCCGTTGGTCTCCCGGTCGCGGTACCAGGTCTTGTACGCGGTCCTGGTCTGCGGCCAGCGTCGGGCGAGCGGCAGCACGAAGCCCTTGCCCCAGCCGCCGGCGTCGTTGCAGACGTGCGCGATGATCTTCGGGCCTTCGCCCTGGGGTGCGGTTGCGTCGCCGACGACGTAGCTGATCTCCTGAGTCACGGCGCGACTCTAGCCAGCGGGTCCGACAGGCCACCACAGCATTACGGGTATCCGCTCAGCAGACCGGAGTCGTTGCGAGGACCTGCCCGGGTTGATGCTGGTCCAGATAGCTGGTGTGGCTCGTGTG
>NZ_JBITZU010000087.1:0-1064 GCF_044547075.1 Kitasatospora sp. NPDC052896 | reverse complement strand
GCTCCTGCTGCGCGCCCACACCCTGCTCAACGAACGCCTGGGCAGCGACCTGACCGTGGTCGACCTGTTCGCCCACCCCACCATCCGCTCCCTCGGCCCCCCCCCCGGGGCCCCCCCCCCCCCCCCCCCCCCCCCCCCCCCCCCCCCCCCCCCCCCCGGTGGTGGCCGGTGCGTTCAGTCGCTCGGGCCGCTTCGGGCGAGGGCCATCCGGATCAGCTCGTCCGCGTCCGCTTCCCTGATCGAGTCGGTGTCCTCCGCCTCCGTCGCGCCCGGTCGGCTCTCGGCCGGTTGCGTGGCCCGGCCGAGCCGCAGCAGGGGCTCGATCAGGCCGGCGTCGCGGAGCCGGGCCAGTGGGACGGACGCGAGGGCCCGCCGGATCGCCTCCTCGTCGGTGGGGTCGAGCGCGTCCGCCTCCGCAGTCCGGCCGGCCGGACTGAGCCGCGCGTGCAGCTCCCGGGCCATCGCGCTCGGGGTGGGGTAGTCGAAGACGAACGTGCTCGGCAGCCGCAGACCCGCCAGTGTGCCCAGGCTGTTGCGCAGTTCCACGGCGGTCAGCGAGTCGAAGCCCATCTCCATCAGGCCCCGGTCGGCCTCGACCGCGCGGGGCGTGTCGTGACCCAGGATGCCGGCGATCCGGGTCCGGACGGTGTCCAGGAGGAGTTCGAGCTGTTCGGCCGGGGCCAGCCCGGTCAGCCGCTCCCGCAGGCCGTGCTGCCCGGCCGTCCTGCTCCCGCCGCCGCTGCTCCCGGGCTGGGAGGGGGTGCGGACCAGGGTGCGGAACAGCGGCGGTACGGCCCTGGCGGCGCGCAGCTCCGTGGTGTCGATCCGGACCGGCATGAGTACCGCCCGGTTCGTCGCGAGCGCGGTGTCGAAGAGTTCCAGTGCCGCGTCGGTGGGCAGCGGTGCGATCCCCGCACGGCGCAGCCGCGCGACGTCCTGGGTGTCCAGCGTGCCCGCCATCCCGCCCGACTCGGCCCAGAGGCCCCAGGCGAGGGAGGTGGCGGGGAGGCCTTGGGTGTGGCGGTGGGTGGCGAGGGTGTCGAGGTAGGTGTTGGCGGCGGCGT
>NZ_JBITZU010000086.1:0-1078 GCF_044547075.1 Kitasatospora sp. NPDC052896 | reverse complement strand
GAGTAATTGTCAATATGTGTGGATGGGCCGGTCTGGGTGATGCTTGTTTCGTCAGTCGGCCGTGAGGTTGCTCGGCTCCTCCCCGCGATACGGTATCCATCGGTATCCGGGCTGGAACACGTCGTAGTCGGCGGCGCTCAGGTCCAGTTCAGTGTGCAGCTTGTCGCAGAGCACGAGCCCGTGGAGGCTGCCGTCGTTCAGTTCGGCTGACCACTCGTTTCTAAGCTCAGCGGGGTCCAGGAGCGATTCCGGGTCCCAGCCGACTTTGGCAGCGACGTATCCGCGGAACTGCGCGAGCAGTTCGTAGAGCTGGTGTCCCAGTTCGGTCAGCTCTGCTGCGGTGAGCTGGAATCTGGGGAGGCTGCCGTCCAGGGCGCAATGCCAGCTGACGGCCACGGGCAGGATCGACAGCTCGATGTACCCGCCCGCCTTCGCCAGCATCGGTCGGTGGAGAGGGATGCGGTGGGCACCCGCGCGAAGCACCCATGGCTTGGGGTCGATGCGGGCGGCAGCCTGTGCCGCCTCGGTGTCATCGCCGAAGTTCACCACGAGCTCGAAACAAATCGCCACGGTTCGTCTGCCTCCCCAACTCGAGGGCCCTCACGCAGCCTCAGTACGTTCGATGAGGATGCCATTCTCGAACCTGGCGCCAGCGCGGACCAAGGGCACCAGGTGGGCGCCGGTGATCGCTCGCCAGCGCGCCTGGGCGGACTCGACGAGCTTGAACACCATCGCGAGTGCGGCGGCGGGGCTGCCGGCGCCGCGGGTGACCTTGGTGCGGAGCTTGACGGTGGAGAATGTGGACTCGATGGGATTCGTGGTCCGCAGGTGGATCCAGTGCTCTGCCGGGAAGTCGTAGAACGCCAGTACCTCCTCGCGGTCCTCGGTGAGCTTCGCGACCGCCTTGGGCCACTTGGCGCCGTAGGTCCTGGCGAACGCCTCGAGCGCCCGCTCGGCATGCGTGCGGCCCTCGGCGTTGTAGATCTCCTGCATCGCCTTCGTCGCGCCCGGCTGCGCGGACTTCGGCAGGGCGTTCGAGACGTTCCGGGCTTTGTGAAGCCGTAAGGAATCAACCTGT
>NZ_JBITZU010000085.1:0-1082 GCF_044547075.1 Kitasatospora sp. NPDC052896 | reverse complement strand
GTCGCCGGTGCGGTACATGCGCTCGCCCTTGGTGCTGTAGGGGCAGGCGATGAAGCGTTCGGCGGTCAGGGCGGGGCGGTTGAGGTAGCCGCGGGTGAGCTGGACGCCGGCGAGGTAGAGCTCGCCGGTGACGCCGACGGGGACCGGCTGCAGGGCCGGGTCCAGGATGTAGGTGCGGGTGTTGGTGACGGGTCGGCCGATGGGGGCTGCGGTGCCGTGTGCTCCGGGCAGGCACTGTGCTGCGGTGACCTCGATGGATGCCTCGGTGGGGCCGTAGAGGTTGTGGAGCGGTACGTCCAGGATCTGCAGGAAGCGGTCCCGTAGATCGGCGGAGAGGGCTTCACCGGAGCAGAACACTGCGCGCAGGGTGGTGCATCGGGCCGCTGTGGGTTCCTGCACGAAGGCTTGGAGCATGGACGGGATGAAGTGGGTGATGGTGATCTGTTGGTGCTGGATCAGGTTGGCCAGGTAGGTGG
This sequence comes from Kitasatospora sp. NPDC052896, assembly GCF_044547075.1. Classification (NCBI taxonomy): domain Bacteria; kingdom Bacillati; phylum Actinomycetota; class Actinomycetes; order Kitasatosporales; family Streptomycetaceae; genus Kitasatospora; species Kitasatospora sp. NPDC052896. The sequence continues at coordinate 606 of NZ_JBITZU010000085.1, read as the reverse complement.
GGTCCTTGTGGCCGTCGGGGCGGGCGACGACGAGGGTGGCGCCGTTGAGCAGGGGCCAGAAGAACTCCCAGACGGAGACGTCGAAGCCGAACGGTGTCTTCTGCAGGACCCGGTCGTGTGGCTGCAGCGTGTAGTCGGTCTGCATCCAGGCCAGGCGGTTGACGACACCCTGGTGGGGTGCGACGACGCCCTTGGGGCGGCCGGTGGAGCCGGAGGTGTAGATGACGTAGGCCGGGTGCGTCGGAAGCAGTGGGGCAGTCCGGTTGGCGTCGGTGGGGTTGCTGTCGGCGTGTGCGGCCAGTTGTTCGATGGTGTCGGCTCGGTCGAGTACCGCGATGGGGACGTTGATCGGGCCGGGGAGTGCGTTCAGGGTGTTCTGGGTGGTGAGCAGGAGTGCCGGTGCGGCGTCGTCGAGCATGTAGGTGATGCGGTCTGCCGGGTATTCGGGGTCGATCGGCAGGTATGCCGCGCCGGCCTTGTGGACGGCGAGCAGGGCGATGACCATGTCGATCGAGCGTTCCAGTAGCAGGCCCACTGTTCGCTCGACGCCGGCACCGTGGCTGATCAGCAGGTGGGCGAGGCGGTTGGCGCGGGCGTTCAGCTCGG
>NZ_JBITZU010000084.1:0-1130 GCF_044547075.1 Kitasatospora sp. NPDC052896 | reverse complement strand
CCCACACCTTCGACCTCGCCACCCAAATCCCGCTGCGCGCAACCCTGTTCACCCTCACCCCGAACGAGCACATCCTCGTCCTGGTGGTGCACCACATCGCCGGCGACGGCTGGTCCATGACCCCCCTCGCCCGCGACATCTCCACCGCCTACACCGCACGCCACAACGGAGCCGAGCCCGGCTGGGAACCCCTGCCGGTGCAGTACGCCGACTACACCCTGTGGCAGCGCGACCTCCTCGGCACCGACGACGACCCCAACAGCCTCCTCGCCCAGCAACTCGCCTACTGGCGTGACGCTCTGGCCGACATCCCGGAGGAACTGGAGCTGCCCTACGACCGGGTCCGCCCGGCCGTCGCCACCCACCGCGGCGCCAGCATCCCCCTGACCATCCCCACCGAACTCCACCAGCAACTCGCCGAACTCGCCCGCACCGAGGGCACGACCATGTTCATGGTCCTGCAGGCCGCACTCGCCGTCCTCCTCTCCAAGCTCGGCGCCGGCACCGACATCCCCATCGGCACCCCCATCGCCGGACGCACCGACGACGCCCTCGACAACCTCGTCGGCTTCTTCGTCAACACCCTCGTCCTACGCACCGACCTCACCAACAACCCCACCTTCACCGACCTACTCGCCAGGGTCCGCGAGAACAGCCTCAACACCTACGCCCACCAGGACATCCCCTTCGAACGCCTGGTGGAAGACCTCGCCCCCACCCGCTCCATGGCCCGGCACCCCCTCTTCCAGGTCATGCTCACCCTCCAGAACAACAGCGCGGTCTCACTGGAGCTGCCCGGCCTCACCATCACCCCCCTCACCACCGGCCAACTCCCCGCCAAGTTCGACCTCTCCCTCACCCTCGGCGAAACATTCACCCCCAACGGCACCCCCGCCGGCCTCCACGGCGAACTCACCTACGCCACCGACCTGTTCGACCCCACCACCGCCGAACAGATCACCAACCGCCTCCACCACCTCCTGCACACCCTCACCAACAACCCCACCACCCCCCTCCACGACATCTCCGTCCTCGACGACGCCGAACGCCAGCAGGTACTCACCACCTGGAACGACACCGCCCGCGAGGTGCCGACCGCGACCCTGCCCCAGCTCTTCCAGGCCCAGGCC
>NZ_JBITZU010000083.1:0-1132 GCF_044547075.1 Kitasatospora sp. NPDC052896 | reverse complement strand
CCCCGGGCTCCGCATGAAACCCCGTTCACCCAGGTCACCACGGTACGAGCCCTGATCCGGCCGCCCAACGCGGCGAGACCCCGGCACCGGCCGCTCCCGCCAACCCTACCCTCCAGCGCCTCCGCCTTGATCTCCGAGCGCCGCTTCGTCACGCACTCCCACACCGTGGTCTGCCGGGCCAGCTCGACATCATGCTTCCACCACGAGACGCTCGATGATCCGCACGATCGTGTGCCGCTGCTTCGCCGGCGCATCCAGGCCCTCCCACAGCCCTGATGTGAGACCCGCCGACCGCTGCATCGTCCATGTCCAGCAGGCCTGTTGCCCGCAACTCGGCGGGGAGTGCCTCGTGCAGTCGGGGCCAGACGCCGACCTCGGTCCAGTCCCGCAGCCGGCGCCAGGCGGTCACCCCCGAACAGCCCACGGCCTGGGTCGGGACGTCGCACCAGGCCGCACCCTTCCGCAGCACGTCGACGATCCCGGCCGGGGCAACCCGGTCCGGCACGGGAAGTCGTCCGGGATGACGTTGGCGGCGCGGCAGCCGCTCCGGCAGCAGTGGAGCTATGCGCCCCAGAGGTCGTCAGGAACAAGATCAGCAGACACCCGCCGAACCCTGCCGAGATGCAGCGTCAGATGCCAGCCGACACACCGATCTCATGCTGAAATGATCAGTGAGAACTCCCCGCAGGGTGCGAGATTCCTCAGTCGACGGCAGCAGATGATGCTGCGGGCCAGGCTGAGGAAGACTTCGTGGATGTCGTCACGGATCTCCCAGCGGATGCGTAGTCTGCGGCGCCGGCCCACATGACCGCCACCTGATCCGGGATCGGAACGGGAAGTTCCCCCGAGCTGTTCGACGAGACACTCAAGGACGCGGGCATCGAGGTCGCGCTCAGCGGCGTCCGGATGCCAAGAATGAACTCGCTCAGTCGGGTAGCCGAGGGGAGTCTCACCCCTCGGCTACCACAGATCCGTACGTAAACCTCTTGGTTTATACGGCTCTTGTCACCCTGGTCACCAGACGGCGGGCATGGTGGCAGGGCGGTGTCGTTCCGAGGATCTGTCCGGTTTGATCACGTGATGCCGAAAGTGGCGAGTGGGCGCGGCTGGGGCCACGGGCGTGGTGGCGGAG
>NZ_JBITZU010000082.1:0-1191 GCF_044547075.1 Kitasatospora sp. NPDC052896 | reverse complement strand
TCCGGGTAGGGGATCGACAGGTCGAAGATGAGGGGGAACCAGACGAGCAGGAGCACGCCGGTGAGGAAGGTGGGCACGCGCAGGTAGTTGATCCACGGTACCTGCGGTGCGTGTGTGGCCCGGTGTCGGAGGACGGCGTGGGCCGACAGGTCGGCGAGCGAGTACAGGGGTAGCAGGATCAGGTCGTGGAGGATCGCCGCGCCGACGAACCAGATCGCGACCTCGAGCGGGCGGATGGCGAACAGGCGTACCAGGGCGTAGCCGGTGAGGGCGAAGGAGGCGATGAGGACGAGGAGGTGGAGGGGGCCGGAGCCGTACCAGCGGACGAAGCGCGTCATGGTCAGGTCCTGAAGGTGAGTCGGTGTACCCACTTGGTGTTGTTCACGCCGGGGTTGGCCGGGACGATGATGCGGGCGGGGTAGCCGTGGTCGAGTGAGAGGTCGGCGCCGTTGACGCGCAGGGCGAGTAGTGATCGGGGGTCGTGGATCTGGTTGCCCCGCAGGACCACGGAGCTGTAGGGGCCGGGTGGTTGGACGGATTCCACCAGGACGCTTGCGGCGTCGGGCAGGCCTGCCAGGGTGGCGAGGTCGGTCAGTCGCAGGCCGCGCCAGTGCTGGTCGGAGGTGGACCAGCCCTCCACGCAGGCGATGGGCAGGGCGGCGGCGTGTTGGGGCATCGCGAGGAGCTGGGCGCGGGTGAAGACTTGCGCGGGTCCGGGGCCGTGGAGCTCCAGTCGCCAGTCGGGGCCGACGTGTGCGGGGTTGATGCCGACGGCGGCGGCGGTCTTGTTGATCTGGAAGCCGTTCGGGCCGCCGCCGGGATTGCGGTTGTGTGGGGCGAGCAGGGCGGTGCCTCGCAGCCGGCCGCCGATGCTCTGTCCCGCGGTGACCACCAGGAGGAGCAGTGATCCGCCTCCCACCATGGCGAGCGCGCCGCGTCGGGTCATGGTCGGCGGGGCGGGGGCGGTGGGGACCAGGTCGTCGGGGTCGGGTGGCTCGGGCTGGGTGTGGGCGAGGTCGGTGCGCAGCTCGGCGGCCAGGTGGCGGGTGCGCAGGGCGCGGGTCATCCGGCGGAGTTTGAGGCACACGTGGACGACGAAGGCGGCGATGAACACCCAGGCGCCGTAGAAGTGCAGGGTGTAGAAGGAGCCGGGGAAGATGTAGTACAGCTGGATGTTGAGGATCCCGGTGA
>NZ_JBITZU010000081.1:0-1303 GCF_044547075.1 Kitasatospora sp. NPDC052896 | reverse complement strand
GGTGGTTTCTAGTGGTCGTCGCAACACGTGGTCGGTTGTCTAGGCCGCGATGAGTTTATGCAGACGCTCGGCTGGGGTTTCCCAGCCGAGCGTCTTGCGTGGGCGGCCGTTGAGTTCGGCGGCGACCGTCACAAGGTGTTCCGGGCCGTGGACGGACAGATCGGTGCCCTTGGGGAAGTACTGCCGCAGCAGGCCGTTCGTGTTCTCGTTGGAGCCGCGCTGCCAGGGACTGGCCGGGTCGCAGAAGTAGACCGGGATGTCGGTGGCCAAGGTGAACAGGCCGTGCTCGGCCATTTCCGAGCCCTGGTCCCAGGTCAGCGACCGCACCAGGTGGGCGGGCAGGGTCCGCACCGTTTCCACGAGGGCATCGCGGACCTGCTCGGCGGTGCGGCCGTTGGGCAGGTGCAGGAGCATCACGTAGCGGGTGGCACGCTCGACCAGCGTGCCGATCGCCGACGCGCCGTCCTTGCCGATGATGAGGTCACCCTCCCAGTGCCCGGGAACCGCCCGGTCCTCCACCTCGGCGGGACGCTCACTGATCATGACCATCGGGTGGGCGAACCTGGGCCTGCGCGCGGCGGCCTGGCGGTGGGGGACGCGCCGGGCGCGTCCAGTGCGCAGGGAGCCGGCCAGCTCGCGGCGCAACTCGCCACGGCCCTGGACATAGAGGGCCTGGTAGACGGTTTCGTGGGCCACGTGCATCTCCGGCCGCTCGGGAAAGGTGTCCCGTAGAGCCTGGCAGATCTGCTCCGGGCTCCACTTCCTGTCCAGGTGGTGCTGGATGAACTCCCGCAGCTCCCGGTTCAGGGCGATCTTGGCGGGCTTGGGGCGCGGTCGGCGGGCATCGGCGCGGGCCTGCGCGGCATGGGGCCGGTATCTGCCGCTGCCCGGGTGGCGGTTGCGCCGGATCTCCCGGCTGACCGTGGAGGGGCTGCGGCCCAGTTCGGCCGCGATCGCCCGCACGGTGGCCTTCTCCCGCAGCCGGTCGGCGATGTGGATGCGCTCGTCCTCGCACAGGTACCGGGACGGGCCGGACGGCTCTGCTACCGCTGTGAGCGGTAGCAGAGCCGTCCTTTGCGTTCCGGTGGGCTTGCGTCCGTTACGCCACTTCTGGCCGGTCCGAACGTCGATACCGACGATCCGGCAAGCCTCTTTGTTGCTGTAGCCCTGCTGCATGAGCCGGGAGTATGCCGCCCGCTCCCGAGTCAGCTTCCGCGGGCCCTGAGGCGTCCGGTCCTCACGGATCTCGAAGTCCAATGCATCCCCTGAACTGGGGTGTTGCAACAACTCCTAGAACCCAAGC
>NZ_JBITZU010000080.1:0-1315 GCF_044547075.1 Kitasatospora sp. NPDC052896 | reverse complement strand
GCGCTCGCCCTTGGTGCTGTAGGGGCAGGCGATGAAGCGTTCGGCGGTCAGGCCGGGGCGGTTGAGGTAGCCGCGGGCCAGGCCGGTGCCGGCGAGGTAGAGCTCGCCGGCGACGCCGACGGGGACCAGCCGCAGGGCGGAGTCCAGGACGAACACGCGGGTGTTCCACAGCGGCTGGCCGATGGGGACGGTGGCGCCGGGCCGGCAGTGCCAATCGGTCACGGCAACGCTTGCCTCGGTCGGGCCGTAGTAGTTGTGGAGAGGCACGTCGAGGAGGCTGCTGAATCGGTCGCGTAGTTCTGGCGTCAGAGCCTCGCCACCGCTAAGGACTGCGCGAAGGCTGCTGTCGGAGGTCGCGGCGGGGTCCTGGAGGAAGGCCTGCAGCATTGAGGGGACGAATTGGGTGATGGTGATCCGCTCGCGGTGGATCAGCTCAGCCAGGTACCCGGGGTCCCTGTGGCCGCCCGGGCGGGCGACAACCACGGTGCCTCCAGTAAGGATCGGCAGGAAGAACTCCCAGACGGAGGCGTCGAATCCGAACGGTGTCTTCTGGGCGATGCGGTCCGAGGCATCGACGTCGTACTCGTGGCGCAGCCACTCCAGCAGGTTGATCACACCCTCGTGCGGCACGACGACGCCCTTGGGGCGGCCGGTGGAGCCGGAGGTGTAGATGACGTAGGCCGGGTGCGTCGGAAGCAGTGGGGCAGTCCGGTCGGCGTCGGTGGGGTTGCTGTCGGCGTGTGCGGTCAGCTTCTCACTGGTGGTGGGGTCGTCGAGGACGATCGTCGTCCCGGTGACGCTCTGCGGTAGGCGTTCCGTGGTGTCGTGGGTGGCGAGGACCAGGGTGGGTGCGGCGTCCTGGAAGACGTAGGCGATGCGGTCGGCCGGGTATTCGGGGTCGATCGGCAGGTACGCCGCGCCGGTCTTGAGGATGGCGAGGAGGGTGGTGACCAGGTCGGCGGAGCGTTCCATCACGACGGCGACCAGGGACTCGGGTCCCACGCCGTGGCTGATGAGGAGGTGGGCGAGGCGGTTGGCGTGGGTGTTCAGCTCGGCGTAGGTGAGCTGGGTGCCCTCGAAGGTGACAGCCACCGCGTTGGGGGTGCGTGCGGCCTGGGCCTGGAAGAGCTGGGGCAGGGTCGCGGTCGGCACCTCGCGGGCGGTGTCGTTCCAGGTGGTGAGCAGTTGCTCGCGCTCGGCCTTGTCCAGAATCTCCAGTTGCTGCAGGGGGGTGTGGGGTGTGGTTTCGAGGGTGGTGATGAGGTTTTCGGTGGTGGTGTGGACGAGGGTGGTGATGGTGGTGGGGTTGATGGGT
>NZ_JBITZU010000079.1:0-1412 GCF_044547075.1 Kitasatospora sp. NPDC052896 | reverse complement strand
CTCCGCCCAGATGCGCCGGGGATCGAGGTGCAGTTCGTTCTGCATGAGGCAGTCCGCCACGAGCGTGCCTACCGGATTGCCGCACGCACACAGCTGGTTCGGGCCGTACATGCCGCTTGGTCCGCAGCAGCCGATCCACGGCTCCCGTTCTGGGGAGTCGTGCAGCCCGACGGCATTGTCGGGATGGAGCACCACCGTGTCCCGCGGACCCGCCGACTTGAGGAACGCACCATCGCGGACCACGGTCATGTTCGCCATCGCGGCGATCGGTTCCTGCAGGTCGTCGTTCGGGACGAACGGTGCGCCGAACGGCTCCGGGTCGACGGCATAGCAGCCGCGCGGCACGGTGGACGGCGCGATCTGCTGCTCCACCGGCTCGGGCCGCGTCGGGAACGGCGCGAGCAGCGTCAGCGACTCGGTCAGGGGCTGGTTGCAGCGCACACAGTGGAAGATCGTCACTGGCTCGCCTGCGCGTGGGGCTGCGGCCGGAACTCGTGGACCACCTCGATGCGGCCGACGATATGCCGGTTGAACTCGTCCAACTCCTCCGCCGGCACCCACAGCTCGAGGATCGTGCGTCCGCTGGCCTGCTGGACCGGGTAGCGAGCGGCGAAGGCGGCGTCGACCTCGAACCTGGTGACGTAGCCGACTCCCGAGGCGGGCACGTTCCAGGCCCGCGCGATCCGGATCGCATAGCCCTCGTTCAGTACCGGGTAGAAGATCGGCTGCTCGGGCAGGCAAGGCGGCCAGGCCCGCCAGCCCGACGCCTCGACCAACGCCAGCTCCTCCGGGCCGTTGGGCCGCCACAACGTCACGGTCTTCGCCTGGGACATCGCCTGCTCTCCTCGGTCCATACGGTTGGGCGCCCACCGTAACCGCGCCGATGACTGGTGACGAATGATTTCGGTTTCCCGGGATTGGACACTCTGGCACAGCGGTTGCGCGCTTCGATATTCGCTCGCACTGCCCACCGCAGCCTCCTACGATCGGTGCATCACCAAGCGTTGAGCGCTGGGACGCAAGCGGGGCTGTAACCCCTGCTCCCTTAGGGATGGCGAGGTTCGATTCCTCGGCAACGCACTGGTCCGTAGCTCAGTTGGAAGAGCAGCCGTCTCCAAAGCGGCGTGCCGCAGGTTCGAGTCCTGCCGGACCAGCAAAGAACCGACCGTTCTCGCAGAACTCTCGAATTGGGCGATCAGCAGAATCCGGCAGGCAAGAGAATCAGAAGCCGTGGCCGTGTTCACCCGGGCGAGCGAGGCTACAATGATGTTGTGAGGAAGGTCACAGTCGAGGTCGCGATCGCGCACCGCTTCTCACGCGCCTCTCACGGATGGGGTGTCATGAGCGGGTATCAGGTGTCACGCGGGGCGGATGGGATAGGCCCTGACCTGCGCGATTCGGACTGGTGAACA
>NZ_JBITZU010000078.1:0-1474 GCF_044547075.1 Kitasatospora sp. NPDC052896 | reverse complement strand
CGGCGTAGCAACGCCGTCAGCAGTCGGTGGTAGTGGTCCAGGCTGCTGGTCTGCGGATGGAGATAGCTGCGCGGACGGTGAAAGCGTCGCTGGAATGCGGCCTCGGCCAAGGCGTCCCAGTACGGCTCCGAGACCGCCACCAAGTGGTCGAAGTCGGAGCGGGCCATGCCCGTCAGAGCCGGGTCGGTGAGCAGTTCGGTCAGGGCCGGGTTGATCCGGCGACGAGTCCGTGGCGCCTCGGGAGGCTTGGGCGGGGCAGGCATGAGGGTGTAGTTCCAGTCGCCGTGGAACGTGCTCGGTGTGATCGGCAGAGCGCGGAACTCGGCGGGCGTGACGGTCGTGCCAAGCTGGTAGCTACCGGTGTCGAGTTCGGCGCCGATCGAAAGCCCGGTCGTCGTGGTCGTTGCGGAGATGGTCTCGAGGACGACCTCGTAGCTGGTCAGCGGTCGTCCTCGCCAGTTCGCGGTGATGTGGCAGAACATTCGGTGTTCTATTTTGTTCCACTTCGATGTGCCAGGCGGAAAGTGACAGACCGTGATCTCGAGCCCGCTCTCCTGTGCGAAGGCGTGCAGGTGTTTCTTCCAGGTCCAGCGGCGGGGATCGTTGGAGCCGCCGGAGTCGGCGGTGATCAGCAGCCGGGTGGCGTCCGGATGGTCGGTTTGTCCGCGGTGCTGCCACCAGCGGCGGATGGACTCCACCGCAAACTCGGCGGTGTCATGGTCGGTCCCAACGTTGACCCAGCCGCTGTTGTGGGCAATATCGTAGATCCCGAAGGGGATAACGACCGGCTGGCCGCTGGCGATGAAGGTGTGGCAGTCCACATTGATCGGGTTCCCGCGCGGTCGCCAGGTGCGGCCGGGCCTGTCGCGGTCGCCGAGCCACTCTTTGGCCTTGGTGTCGATACTGATCACCGGCTGGCCGTCGTTGAGGAAGGCGGCAGCGCTGCGGTTCAGGTGGACGAACTGGGCGTCGCGGTCCGGATGGCCGACGCCCTCGTGGGTCTTGGCGGTGCCCTGCAGGCTATAGCCCAGAGAGTGCAGCAGGTGCCCGACGGTCGTGGCGCTGACCGGGTGGCCCTGGCCGGTCAAGGACGATGCCAACGCACGCAGCGACAACGTGGTCCAGCGCAGCGGGGAGACGGGATCGCCGCGAGTGTGCGGCTCGATCAATGCCTCGAGCGCCGGCAGCAGACCGGAATCAGTGGCCGTCAAGGGCTTGCGGCCACCTCCCGGAACCCTGATCCGACGGGTCGGCGCAGACTGCCCGGCCAGCTCGGAGATGCCGCGTGCGATGGTAGCGGTGCTGACACCGGAGGCTGCCGCCACCCGCGTGATGCCGCCGTGGCCGATCGCGGTTGCCTCACTGGCCAGATAGAGCCGACGACGGCGCTCATCAAGGTGCGGCAGGATCTGATCGAACTTTGCCTGCAGGGCTTCGGCCGCTGTGCAGGGGTGCGGAGGCGTAGCCATGCCAC
>NZ_JBITZU010000077.1:0-1481 GCF_044547075.1 Kitasatospora sp. NPDC052896 | reverse complement strand
GAAGCCGTAAGGAATCAACCTGTTGCTTCGAGGGCAATGGATCGTTGATCTGGTATGGCGATCACGGAAGAGATGCTGTCCCAACTCGACTGCCGTTTCTCGGTGTTGCTGCCGCATCTGAACGAGCGGCAGCGGCGCTTGGCGGTGGCGGCCGAGGCGAGGCTGCTCGGTCACGGCGGGGTGCGCGCCGCTGCCCAGGCGGCCGGGATGAGCGAGACCACCGTGCGCCGGGGCGTCGCGGAGCTGGAGTCCGGCGCCGGGCCGCTGCCTGACGGGCGGACTCGCGCTGCGGGCGGGGGCCGCAAGCGGGCCGAGGCGATCGCCCCGGGCGTGGTGAATGCGCTGATGGCCCTGGTCGAGCCCGATGAGCGCGGAGACCCGGAATCCCCGCTGCGTTGGACGACGAAGTCGCTGCGGCACCTAGCCGAGGAATTGGGCCGGCAGGGTCATCCGGTCTCCGCGCCGACGGTGGGTCGGCTGCTCAAGCAGGCGGGCTTCAGCCTGCAGGGCAACGCCAAGACCCTCGAAGGCAGCCAGCATCCCGACCGCGATGCCCAGTTCCGTTACCTGAACGAGCAGGTCAAGCATCACCAGGCGGCCGGCGAGCCGGTCATCAGCGTGGACACCAAGAAGCGCGAGCAGATCGGGCGCCTGCCCATGGCCGGACGTGAGTGGCGCCCCAAGGGCGACCCGGTCCAGGTCGAGGACCACCACTTCTTCTTCAGCGGACCGGACGTCGAGCAGGCCATCCCCTACGGCATCTACGACATCGCCCGCAACACCGGCTGGGTCAACGTCGGCGTCGACCACGACACCGCCACCTTCGCCGTCGAGTCGATCCGCCGCTGGTGGAGGACGCGCGGGCAGACCGACTACCCAGCAGCATCCCACCTGCTGATCACGGCGGACGCCGGCGGCTCCAACGGCTACCGCTACCGGGTCTGGAAGAGCGAGCTGGCCGCGCTGGCCGCCGAGACCGGCCTCGCGATCACCGTCTGCCACTTCCCACCAAGCACTTCGAAGTGGAACAAGATCGAGCATCGACTGTTCTCCCACATCACCCACAACTGGCGCGGCAGGCCCCTGACCAGCCACGACGTCGTACTCCAGACGATCGCAGCCACCCGCACCCGCACCGGGCTGACAGTAGAGGCCCACCTCGACACCGGCGACTACCCCACCGGCATCGCGATCAGCAAGGACCGCTTCGCCGCCCTGCCCCTGGTCAAGCACGAGACCCACGGCCAGTGGAACTACACCCTGCTGCCCGAACCCGCTGAGCCGACGGCCGCGCCCGTCAGCCGCGAGGCGCATGGCGTCGCCGACCGGCGCCTCTCTCTCCTCGATCGTCTGGCCGATCCGCGACTGACCGGGCTGAGCACAATGGAACTCGACTACCTATGTGCCGAGTTGGCCCCGCTCCAGGCCGCCCGCGCCCAGGAACGCTACAGCGAACAGCGTGGCGGCCGCGCCCGGCGGGC
>NZ_JBITZU010000076.1:0-1504 GCF_044547075.1 Kitasatospora sp. NPDC052896 | reverse complement strand
CTGAGGACAAGCCCTCGGCCTATTAGTACCGGTCAGCTCCACCCCTCACAGGGCTTCCACATCCGGCCTATCAACCCAGTCGTCTACTGGGAGCCTTACCCTCTCAAGGAGGTGGGAGTGCTCATCTCGAAGCAGGCTTCCCGCTTAGATGCTTTCAGCGGTTATCCCTCCCGAACGTAGCCAACCAGCCATGCCCTTGGCAGGACAACTGGCACACCAGAGGTTCGTCCGTCCCGGTCCTCTCGTACTAGGGACAGCCCTTCTCAACACTCCTACGCGCACAGCGGATAGGGACCGAACTGTCTCACGACGTTCTAAACCCAGCTCGCGTACCGCTTTAATGGGCGAACAGCCCAACCCTTGGGACCTACTCCAGCCCCAGGATGCGACGAGCCGACATCGAGGTGCCAAACCATCCCGTCGATATGGACTCTTGGGGAAGATCAGCCTGTTATCCCCGGGGTACCTTTTATCCGTTGAGCGACGGCGCTTCCACAAGCCACCGCCGGATCACTAGTCCCTGCTTTCGCACCTGCTCGACCCGTCGGTCTCACAGTCAAGCTCCCTTGTGCACTTACACTCAACACCTGATTGCCAACCAGGCTGAGGGAACCTTTGGGCGCCTCCGTTACCCTTTAGGAGGCAACCGCCCCAGTTAAACTACCCACCAGACACTGTCCCTGATCCGGATCACGGACCCAGGTTAGACATCCAGCACGACCAGAGTGGTATTTCAACGACGACTCCACAACAACTGGCGTTGCTGCTTCAAAGTCTCCCACCTATCCTACACAAGCCGAACCGAACACCAATATCAAGCTATAGTAAAGGTCCCGGGGTCTTTCCGTCCTGCTGCGCGAAACGAGCATCTTTACTCGTAATGCAATTTCACCGGGCCTATGGTTGAGACAGTCGAGAAGTCGTTACGCCATTCGTGCAGGTCGGAACTTACCCGACAAGGAATTTCGCTACCTTAGGATGGTTATAGTTACCACCGCCGTTTACTGGCGCTTAAGTTCTCAGCTTCGCCCCACCGAAATGGAGCTAACCGGTCCCCTTAACGTTCCAGCACCGGGCAGGCGTCAGTCCGTATACATCGCCTTACGGCTTCGCACGGACCTGTGTTTTTAGTAAACAGTCGCTTCTCGCTGGTCTCTGCGGCCACCCCCAGCTCGGAGTGCAAGACTCTCCACCAGGCGTGGCCCCCCTTCTCCCGAAGTTACGGGGGCATTTTGCCGAGTTCCTTAACCATAGTTCACCCGAACGCCTCGGTATTCTCTACCTGACCACCTGAGTCGGTTTGGGGTACGGGCCGCCATGAAACTCGCTAGAGGCTTTTCTCGACAGCATAGGATCATCCACTTCACCACAATCGGCTCGGCATCAGGTCTCAGGCACATGTTGCGCGGATTTGCCTACGCAACGCCCTACACCCTTACCCCGGGACAACCACCGCCCGGGCTGGACTACCTTCCTGCGTCACCCCATCGCTCACCTACTACCC
>NZ_JBITZU010000075.1:0-1511 GCF_044547075.1 Kitasatospora sp. NPDC052896 | reverse complement strand
CACCAACACCCACACCCGCCAAACCCTCACAAACCACCACCTCCACACCACCAACCAACACCGACCGCGGCACCCACTCCACCCGATACAACGAGCCACCGTCCGCCGGGCGAGCCGCCGCGAGCCGATCGCCCGCCACCGACCGCAGGACCAGGGTGTCCACCGAGGCCACCGGACGACCCACCTCGTCCGCGACCGACAGCGAGACGGAGTCCGTGCCGACCGGCACCAAACGCACCCGCAGCGCGGCCGCACCCGCGGCCGACACACTCACCCCACTCCACGAGAACGGCAGCCGCCCCTCGTGGCCGTCGGCGAGGAACCCATCCAGGCCCATGGCGTGCAGGGCCGAGTCGAGCAGGGCCGGATGCAAGGCGAAGCCGGCCACCGAGACGTCCTCGGGCAGCGCAACCTCGGCGAGGAGCTCCGCGCCGTGCCGCCACACGCCACGCAGGCCTCGGAAGACCGGTCCGTAGCCGAAGCCGGCCTCCGCGAGCCGCTCGTAGCATCCGTCGACGTCCACAGCGGTCGCACCGGCGGGCGGCCAGACGGCCGGGTTGGCGGTGTCGAGCGATGCCACGTGTCCGGCCTCCGACAGGACACCAGTGGCGTGGCACGTCCACGGGGCATCCGGCCCCGAGCTGTCCTCGGCGCGCGAGTGGATCTCCAGCGTGCGCCGCGCCGCCGCGCCGGCAGCGCCGACAGTCACCCGGATCTGCACCGCTCCCTGCTCGGGGAGCACCAGCGGCGCGGCGAGGGTCAGTTCCTCCACCTGGCCGCAGCCGGTTTCGTCCCCGGCCCGTACCGCCATCTCCAGGAAGGCCGTACCAGGCAGCAGGGTCACGCCGGACACCGCATGGTCCGCCAGCCAGGCGTGCGTGGCAAGCGACAGCCGGCCGGTCAGCAGCACGCCGCCATCGGGCAGACTCGCTGCCGCACCCAGCAGGGCGTGCTCCGCGGACACCAGGCCGGCGGAGGTCACATCGCCGGGAGCCGCAGGCGCGTCCAGCCAGTAGTGCCGGCGCTGGAAGGCGTAGGTGGGCAGGTCGACGCGCCGGGCACCACGGCCCGCGAACACCGCCTCCCAGTCGAGGGCGACGCCGTGCGCGTGCAGCTGGGCCAGGGCGGTGGTGAAGGCCACGTCCTCCGGACGGTCGGCGCGCAGGGCCGGAACAGTGACGGCACCGGAGTCGGCCAGCGTCTCCTGGGCCATCGCGGTCAGACCACCGGGGCCGACCTCCAGGAACGCCGTCACGCCCTCGGCCGCCAACGCCTGCACCGCGTCGGCGAACCGGACGGCGTGGCGAACATGACGCACCCAGTACTCCGGATCCCCCAACTCGCCCTCGGCGACCGGCCGTCCGGTCAACGTGGAGACGATCGGCAGCGTCGGAACGCCGAAGGTGACACGCTCGACCACCGCGCGGAACTCCGCCAGCATCGGCTCCATCAACGGCGAATGGAACGCGTGCGACACCGCCAACCGCTTCGTACGACGACCCTCAACCGCC
>NZ_JBITZU010000073.1:0-1728 GCF_044547075.1 Kitasatospora sp. NPDC052896 | reverse complement strand
CCTCCAGCAAGGACGGCCCGGGCCAGGCCGCGCACGTCAGCAAGCTCAACGTCCAGGCCGACCCGGGCGCGATCACCCTCACGCCGGATCCGGCGCAGCTGACCGGCGGGGACGTCACCTACCCGCTCTACATCGACCCCTCGGTCAGCCCGTGGAGCGGCGGCACCAACCACTTCACCGAGGTCAAGTCGGGCTGCCCGAGCTACACCGGTCTCTACGACAGCAACCAGGAGAACGGTGAGGGCATCGGCTACCAGCAGTTCGACAGCAACTGCTTCGGTCTGTACCGCTCGTACTACGAGATGGACACCAGCTACCTCAACAGCAGCATGACCATCCTCAAGTCGACGCTGTACCTCACCGAGACCTACGGCGCCGACCACGGCTGCAACAACACCTGGGGCATCGGCCTCAACCTCACCGGCGGCATCAACAGCGGTACCACCTGGAACAGCCAGCCCGGTACCGTGGCCGGCCTCGGCCAGACGACCGTCAAGAGCGCCTACGCCGGCTGCGGCAACCAGACGGTGAACTTCGACATCACCAGTCAGATCAGCCAGTACCGCGGCTACAACAACCTGACGTTCGGCATCTACGGCAACGAGGGTCAGTACAGCGGCAACCTCGGGTTCATGCGCTTCAGCTCCAACCCGTACACGGTCACCACGTTCGACATCGCGCCCAACGCCCCCGACACCATCGGCACCAATCCCCCCTCGCAGAACGGCCAGGCCTGCGGTGGCACCCCCGGTTGGATCGGCATGACCAGCCTCAACGGCAACGCCTCCAACATCACCCTGAACGCCCGTCTCACCACCAATATGAGCGGCGTCAACCTCCGCGGTGGGTTCCACATCTGGGACAACATGGCCAATGACGGGAGCGGCCACCCCTACAACAACAACACCATGTGGAGCTCGGGCTGGACCTCGAGTGGCGGCACGGTGAGCACCAACATCGGGTTCCCGGTCAGCGACGGCCACCAATACGGCTGGGAGGTCTGGGCCAACGACAACACCCTGGACGGCCCGCACGTCACCAACTGCGCCTTCAACGTCGACCTGACCCCGCCCACCTCCACCATGGGCACCTCCACCGCGTTCCCGCCCCTGGGCAGCGGCACCACGCCCACCGGCCATGCCGGTGACACCGCCACGGTCCCGGTCTCCGCGATCGACCCGACGCCCACCGGCTGCACCCTGGCCGCCTGCGTCAGCAGCGGCGTCCACGCCTTCCAGTACTCACTGGACAACAACGTCCCGGTCGGCGGCGGCACCACCATCAACGTCACCCCGGACAGCACCGGCAAGGCGACCGCGAACATCCCGATCAGCGTCAGCGCCTCGCAGTGGGGCACCCACACCCTCTACGTCCGCGCCATCGACGGCGCCGGCAACACCCAGCCCACCCCGTCGACCTACAGCTTCTACGCGCCCTGGAACCCCGGTGCCAAGGTCACCCCGGGTGACCTGACCGGCGACGGCGTGCCGGACCTGCTCGCCACCACGACCGACGGCAACCTCGACCTCGTCCCGGGCAACAGCGACCCGTCGGTGAGCTCGACGGTCGTCTCGACGGCCCAGCAGAGCCCCGACCACACGGGCTGGAACAACTACCTCATCGCCCACCGCGGCAGCCTCACCCAGCAGAACGTCGACGACCTGTTCGCCTACAACAAGGTGTCGCACAACCTCTACACCTACAAGAACGACTCGACCACCAGCGCGA
>NZ_JBITZU010000072.1:0-1736 GCF_044547075.1 Kitasatospora sp. NPDC052896 | reverse complement strand
CTAGTGCCGCATCAGGCAACGTTCGCCCTTTGGGCCCGATGGTGACTGACCGCTCGATACATTGAGGCATGGCCGACATCGTCAATGTGCGTTCAGCGACTGCCGCGGATGCTGCAGTCGTCGCCCGTCTTCAGCAGGACATGGCTCGAGAACTTGGGACAGCCGGGGAACCTGGCTTCGTGGACCGCTTCGCCAAGACGTGGCTCGCCGACCTGGAGCGCCGTCCTACCTGGCTCGCCGAACGCGACGGCCGCGCGATCGGAGTCCTCATACTCGTGGTGATCGACAAGCTTCCCTGGCCCGGCCAGGCCCCGGGCCGCTGGGCACATGTCTCGCTGGTCTTCGTTGACCAGGCAGACCGCAACGCCGGCGTCGGACACCTTCTGCTGGGTGAAATGCTCGCCTGGGCTGCCGCCAACCGGGTTGATCGCGTCCAGCTCAACGCGAACCCCAACTCGGCGCGTCTGTATCGGAAGGCGGGCTTTGACTCTGCTCCCGCCCGCCTCATGGAGCTGAGGATCTGACTGCTCGCTGGAGTGCCGTACCGTCCGGTAGTGGTGCTGAGCAGGACGTCGCCGTCAAGATGGCCGGGTGGCAGAACGAGTACAAGTCCGAGAGATCGACGACGACGAGGGACAGAGGCTGCTGCGGATCGTCCGCCGGGGCACCGGGTCGGTGGTGACCTGGCGGCGAGCGCAGATGGTACTGCTGTCCGCCCAGAGTATGGACGTCGCCAAGATCGCCGAGGTGACGTTCACCAGCTCGGACCGGGTCCGCGACGTGATCCACAACTTCAACGCCGACGGCTTCGACTCGCTCTACCCGAAATACCGGGGCGGCCGGCCGAAGACCTTCACGTTGCCCGAGCGTCGCGAGATCAAGAAGATCGCCAAGTCCAAGCCGGCCGAGCACGGCCTGCCGTTCTCGACCTGGAGCCTGGTCAAGCTGGCCGACTTCCTGGTCGCCGAGGGGGTGGTCGACGACATCAGCCACGAGGGCCTTCGGGTCCTGCTCCGCCAGGAGGGCGTCTCCTTTCAACGCGTGAAGACCTGGAAGACCTCCCGCGACCCGGACTACGCCGCCAAGAAGGCTCGTGTCGAGCACCTCTACGCGATCGCGGACGGCGAGGTCATCCCCGAGGAAGGCGAGCCCGAAGTCGTCTTCTGCATGGACGAGTTCGGTCCGCTCAACCTCCAGCCACACCCTGGATGCCAGTGGGCGGAGCGCGGCGGCCGACACAAGGACCCCGACCGCGAACCGCGCCCCCGCAGGCGGGCGACCTACACCCGTCCCCACGGCGTCCGCCACCTGTTCGCCGCCTACGACCTGGCCAAGGACAAGCTCTACGGGCACATCAAGAAGACCAAGAACCGCTCCAAGTTCCTGGAGTTCTGCCGCTACCTGCGAACCCTCTACCCACCGGAGGTCCGGATCGCGATCGTCGTCGACAACTACTCGCCGCACCTGACCACCAAGCGTTGCCGCCGGGTCGCGGACTGGGCCAAGGCAAACAACGTGGAGATCGCCTACACCCCCACCAACAGCTCCTGGCTCAACCGTATCGAAGCCCAGTTCACCGCACTGCGCTACTTCGCCCTCGACGGTACCGACCACCCCAGCCACAAGGCTCAGGGCAGCATGATCCGCCGCTACATCATCTGGCGGAACAAGCACGCAACGGACAAACGCCTCCGTCAGATCGTTGACAGGGCGAACGTTGCCTGACGCGGCACTAG
>NZ_JBITZU010000071.1:0-1806 GCF_044547075.1 Kitasatospora sp. NPDC052896 | reverse complement strand
ACAAGCCAACTACGCCGCCGCCAACACCTACCTCGACACCCTCGCCACCCACCGCCACACCCAAGGCCTCCCCGCCACCTCCCTCGCCTGGGGCCTCTGGGCCGAGACCAGCACACTCACCAGCGGTGTCGACCAAGCGTCCCGGGCCCGGATGGCCCAGCTCGGACTGCTCCCGCTGCCCACCGACGCGGCGCTGGAACTCTTCGACGCCGCGCTCGCCAGCAACCTGCCCCTGGCGGTACCGGCCGCCTTCGACCTCGGCGGACTGCGCGGGCGTGCCGCCTCCGCTCCCGTCCCGCCGCTGCTACGCGGGCTGGTCGGCACGGTCCTGCGCCGCAGCTCGCAGGCCGGACCGGCGGACGAGCAGGGACTGCGCGAGCGCCTGGCCGGACTGACCACGGAC
Source organism: Kitasatospora sp. NPDC052896 (assembly GCF_044547075.1). Taxonomy (NCBI): domain Bacteria; kingdom Bacillati; phylum Actinomycetota; class Actinomycetes; order Kitasatosporales; family Streptomycetaceae; genus Kitasatospora; species Kitasatospora sp. NPDC052896. The sequence goes on along the minus strand of NZ_JBITZU010000071.1, from coordinate 1,403 downwards.
GAGCAGGCACGCACCCTGCTCGACCTGGTCCGCACCCAACTCGCCGCGGTGCTCCACCACTCGGCGCCCGAGGCGATCTCCGACCGGCGCGGCTTCCTCGAACTCGGCCTGGACTCGCTGACCGCGGTGGAGCTCCGGAACGCGCTGGCCAGGGCCACCGGCCTGCGGCTGCCCGCCACGCTGATCTTCAACTACCCGACCCCGGCCGCCCTCGCCGAACACCTGCGGACCCAACTGCTGGGCACCGACCTCGCCGTCACCACCACGCCGGCCGCACCGACCAGCGCCGATGATGACGACCCGATCGCCATCGTCGGGATGGGCTGCCGCTTCCCCGGTGGCGTGACCACTCCCGACGGGCTGTGGCGGCTGGTCGCCGAGGGCGTGGACGCGATCGGCGAGTTCCCCACCGGGCGCGGTTGGAACATCGACGCGCTGTACGACCCGGACCCCGACGCGGTGGGCAGGACCTACGCACGCCAGGGCGGGTTCCTCCACGACGCGGACGGCTTCGACGCCGACTTCTTCGGCATCAGCCCGCGCGAAGCACTCGCGGTCGACCCGCAGCAGCGCCTGCTGCTGGAGACCAGCTGGGAGGCGATCGAGCGGGCCGGCATCGACCCGGAGAGCCTGCGCGGCAGCCGGACCGGTGTCTTCACCGGCGTCATGTACTACGACTACGGCACCCGGCTGGCCAACCAGACACCGGACGGCTTCGAGGGCTACCTCAGCACCGGAAGCGCCGGCAGCGTGGCCTCGGGCCGGATCTCCTACACCTTCGGCCTGGAGGGGCCCGCCGTCTCGGTCGACACGGCCTGCTCGTCCTCGCTGGTCGCCCTGCACCTCGCCGCCCAGGCACTGCGCAACGGCGAGTGCGGGCTGGCGCTGGCGGGTGGCGTCACGGTGATGGCCACCCCCACCACCTTCCTGGAGTTCAGCCGGCAGCGCGGGCTCTCCCCCGACGGGCGCTGCAAGTCCTTCGCGAACGCCGCCGACGGTGTCGCGTGGGCCGAGGGCGCCGGCGTGGTGCTGCTGGAGCGGCTCTCCGACGCGCAGGCGGCCGGGCACCCGGTCCTGGCCGTCATCCGGGGCAGCGCGGTCAACCAGGACGGCAGGAGCAGCCAGCTGACCGCGCCGAACGGGCCCTCACAGGAGCGGGTGATCCGGGCCGCGCTGGCGAGCGCCCGGCTGACCCCCGACCAGGTGGACGCGGTCGAGGCGCACGGCACCGGCACCCGACTGGGCGACCCGATCGAGGCACAGGCCCTGCTGGCCACCTACGGACAGCACCACTCGACCCAACAGCCACTGCTGCTCGGCTCGTTGAAGTCCAACATCGGGCACGCGCAGGCCGCCGCCGGCATCGGCGGCGTGATCAAGATGGTCCAGGCCATGCGACACGG
>NZ_JBITZU010000070.1:0-1813 GCF_044547075.1 Kitasatospora sp. NPDC052896 | reverse complement strand
AGGCCGCCACCGCGTCCGGGTCCTCCCCATCTGCGGTGGCAAGGAGGGCAATGGCCGCTTCCAGCGGTTCGGGCTGCGCGGCGCGGTGCAGAATCATGGCCAGTACCCGCTGGCCCAGGCCTACCGTGGCGTCCGCCGCCGCGTCCTGTGCCCGGGTGAGCACCGCCGCCCCGTACGCCCCGACCGCCGTGCTGATCACTGGCACGACCTGGCCCACGATCATCTCTATCTCGGACACAACAACCCCCTCACGCCTCTGCCGGCGCAGTGTCGGACACGCCTGAGAGCCCTGTCCATCCGCCTGTCGCTGGTACGCCGCACCGGTCCCGCTTCCCCCGGGCTCCGCATGAAACCCCGTTCACCCAGGTCACCACGGTACGAGCCCTGATCCGGCCGCCCAACGCGGCGAGACCCCGGCACCGGCCGCTGGGGGCTCCCCCCGAGGTGTGGACACCAGTGCTATGCGGTGAGAGCCAGCGTAACTGATTGTTGTTCGAACTCGATCGGGCTGAGGTAGTTCAGCGCGGAGTGCCTCCTGCGGGTGTTGTAGCGGGTGATCCAGCGGAAGACCGCCAGGCGGGCGGCGCGGGCTCCGGGCCAGCGCTTCGCGCCTTGAAGGGTCTCCCGTTTCAGCGTGGCGTTGAACGCCTCGGCGGCGGCGTTGTCCGCACTCGTGCCGACCGCGCCGCGACTCCGGGTCACGCTCAACTCCTTGCAGACGTCGGCGAATTTCTTGGACACGTACTGGGACCCGTTGTCGCTGTGGAAAACCGCGCCCTGCAGGCTCCCACCCCGGGCCGCGGCCGCCGCCTTGAGCGCGTCCGTGACCAGCTCGGTCCGCATGTGATCTGCGATCGACCAGCCCACCAGGCGCTTGGAACACAGGTCCAACACCGTCGCCAGATAAAGGAATTCGCCGTCACCGACCGGGAGGTAGGTGATGTCGCCGACGTAGCGGGTGTCCGGCGCCGGCGCGGTGAAGTCGCGCTTGAGCAGGTCCGGCACCGGCACCGCCGAGGGTTCGGGGACGGTGGTGCGGACCTTCTTACGCAGGTGCACGCCGACGATGCCCCGCTCGCGCATCACCCGCTCGACGCGCTTGCGGTTGACCCGGCGCCCGGCATGTCGCAGCTCGGCGGTCACCCGCGGGCTGCCGTAGGTGCCGTCCGTCTCGGCGTGGATCGCGCGGATCCGATCGGCGAGCTCGTCATCGGCCCGCTGGCGGGCCTCACGGGCCGGCGCGGCGGCCAGCCACCGGTAGAACCCGGACCGGGAAACCTCCAGCACCCGGCACAGCCGCTTCACCCCGAAGGCGTCTCGATGGTCCTCAACGAACTGGAAGCGACTCATCACCAGTTCGTCTCTCCGGCGAAATACTTCGCCGCCCGGCGCAGGATGTCCCGCTCCAGCTCAAGCTCCCGTATCCGGGCCCTGAGCTGCTTGTTCTCTTGCTCCAACACGGTGTCGGAGCCTACCGGGGTGCCCGAACCGGCAGCCCGAACGCTCTCGGTGCCCTCCCGCTGCCGGGCCCGGTGGGCGTTGATCCAGTTCCGTAGGGTCTCGTGGTTGACCCCGAGATCATCGGCGACGGAGCGGATCGTGCGTCCCGGCTCCGACAGGTACAGCGCCACGGCGTCCGCCTTGAACTCCGGCGAGTACACCTTCATCACCACGGGGGGACTCCTCTTCCTCTGGATCTCCGTGATCCAGTGTCCGGGGGGCCCTGACCCCGGATGTTGGACACGGGGCTATGCGGCTTGTGCAAGCGTAGTTGATGTTGCGAGCGCTTTCTCGTAGACGATGGGGCTGCGGT
>NZ_JBITZU010000069.1:0-2241 GCF_044547075.1 Kitasatospora sp. NPDC052896 | reverse complement strand
CGCCTCGGCGAGCAGGGTGGCCGCCGCGGTCGCGGCGAGCAGCCACAGCAGATTCCGCAGGTAGGGCAGCGGCAGCACGGTGGGGTTGCCGTTCCCCTGCCCCGCGTGCAGCACGGCCGGCAGCCCCACCGCGGTCAGCGCGGCGGCCACCACCAGGCCGCCGCGCACCGTCCACGGCGCCCGCGTCAGGGCCGCCCCGGCCAGGCAGACCAGCGGCAGCCACAGCCCGTCGTGGAGCACCGCGCCGCCGATCGCCCACTCCGCCACGTCCAGCGGGTCATTGACGTACGGGTCGGTCAGCAGCCCGTGCACCCCGAACCCGATCAGCCCCACCGCGCCCAGCGCCAGCACGGCGCGCAGCACGCTCACCGCCCTCACACGATCACCTCCAAGCGCTCCACCCACTTGGTCTGCAGCACCCCGGGCCGGCCCGGCGCGATGACCCGGGCCGGGTAACCGTGGTCCGGGGCCAGCACCGCGCCGTTGACCCGCAGCGCCAGCAAGGTCAGCGGATCGCGCGCGTAGTCGGCCTCCATCTCGGTCACCCGGTAGGGGCCGGCGGTCTCCAGGGAGGTGATCCGCAGCCGGGCGGTGGGCGCTGCCCCGGCCCGGGTCACCAGGTCGCGGATCCGCACCCCCGACCAGCGCGCGGTGGCGCTCCAGCCCTCGACGCAGGCGATCGGCAGCTCGGCCTCGTGCTGGTCCATCGCCAGCAGCTCATCCATGGTCAGCTCGTACGAGCGGGGGCCGGTGACCTTCAGCCGCCAGTCCGTGGGCGGCTGCGTGGTGCCGGCCGCGGCCGCGGTCCGGTTGACCGGAAGCCCCTGCGGGCCGATGTCCGGGCGGCGCGGGGCCAGCAGGTCGGCCCGGCGCAGCCAGGGCACGGTCTGCCCGGCGGTCACCGCGGTCACCGCCAGCACCGACGCGGTCACCGCGGTCAGGAAGCCGCGGCGCTGGGCCAGTTGGGGCCGCGCGCGGCGCCAGTGGGTGGCGATCTCGGGCGCCTTCACGGCCAGGTGCAGCAACAGGCCGCCCACCGCGATCCACGCCAGCCAGAAGTGCGTCTGCCGGAACGGGAACGGCCACACGTACCACTGCAGGGTGTTGAGCAGCCCGGTGAACAGCTCCAGCAGCATCGCCGCGACCAGCAGCAGGATCCCCAGCCGCTCCAGCGCGTGCCGGACGCTGCGCGCGGGCGGCCACTCGAACAACCGCGGGTAGACGGTCCACAACTTGGCGCCGAGCAGCGGGATCGCGGCGATGCCGCTGATCACGTGGAGGCCCTGGCTGGCCCGGTAGAGGTCGACGGGCCGGCTGGGCAGGTGGTCACGCAGCCAACTGGGCGGGTCCTGCAGCACATGGCTGTACAGGCCGGTGAGGAAGCAGATGAGCAGCGCCGTACCCAACCAGCGGCCGATCACCACCGCGGTACGCGGATCGTGCAACCTCGAACGGAAGGCGCCCTCGCGCAGCGGACCGATCCGCAACGCGTCCGGTGGGGTGGGCAGCGGCAGGTCGAACTGCCGGGGGCGGGGGCTGGGATGGTCGTCTCGCACCCCTCCATCACACCGGCTGTGCGGCGTCGGTGGGGGAGTCGGCGCCTTACGGAAGTCCTACGGCTGCCCGCGGCACACCGTCCCTTCGCGTACCGCACGCCGGCAGGGTGACGACGTGTCCGCGATCCTCACCTCGTGGTCAATACACCTGGACCGATCGGTCCACGCTGACTGACGAAGACAACCGATCAGAGCCGGTCGTGCGCCAACGGACTGTCGAACCCGGGTGTCCGTGGGGGCGGGTTGGCACGGCCCTTACCTTCTCAGGTCTGTGGCATCACGCGGGACTGTCCACGACGGGTGGGTGTTGACCTGCGCGACTGTGGCCTGGGCCAGCTTCTTGTAGCGGTTCGCGATCTCCTCGGCCTGGCCGACGGGCAGTGCCCCGTCGCGCTCCGCGGCTCGCGCGATGATCTCTTCCGGCCCCGAATCCCGGTTGGCCAGGACGATCGCGTTGACGGTCGGTCGGCGCACCTGGTCGTAGCGGCGAAGCGCGGTCACGGGGTCGCGTTCCTGTGCCAGGCACCAAGCCAGCACCCGGGCATCGACGATGGACTGCGATCCGCCGTTCATGCCCATCGGGAACATCGGGTGTGCGGCGTCACCGAGCAAGGTGACGCGTCCGAAACTCCAGCACGGCAGCGGGTCGCGGTCGAGCATCGGATACTCGAAGATCGCCGAGGAG
>NZ_JBITZU010000068.1:0-2342 GCF_044547075.1 Kitasatospora sp. NPDC052896 | reverse complement strand
ACGCGGGCCTACTCGGTGACCATCACAGGATCATTCGGGAAGGTACGCCCTTCGTGTTCCTCCCGGAACCGATCCACAAGTCCTGAGCATTGCTCCGTCGGCGGTGGCCTCCTTCCAGATCTGTGGAGTGAGGTCTGAACGGAGCCGCACGTATAGGTCGTTGCCGCGCTGTAGGGGGTCGGCGATGCCGGCGAGTGTGGTAGCCAGGGTGACATTGGTGCGGTGGCCGGCCCAGGTCCACCAACGAAGGTCGTTGCCGGCGCCGTCGCGAATGATCAGGTTGCCCGCCGGGTGTACGGTCTCGGCGCCCTCCGAGCGGAGTTGTGCGAGTGCGCCCTCTGCTCGCTTGGTGAGTGCGACCGGCGGTTCTTCACCGAGGAGGACCTCACGGGCGGAGCGGGCCAGGCCGAAGGAGGCCATCCGCGCCCCTCCGCCGTGCCATTTCGCTTTGCCGCCGCCGTCGACAGGTTCGACGAAGCAGCGCTTGCGGTTCCAGTCGATGTAGGTGACCTGCCAGCTGTGTCCGGCGAGCAACAGGCGGCGCGGTCCGGTGACCTCCTCGGTGTGTCGACGCTCACGTAATTGGGCCGCGGCGCGCTCCCCGTGCTCACCCTGCGGTTCCGGAAGCGTCGATGCGTACGCTTACCGTCTTCGCGGCGCGCGCGGCGAGCCGGGTGGATCAAAAGCGCAGCAAGGAAGGGGTGGGTGGGGAGCAGCCTCTGCCGCCTGCTCCCGCTGAGATGTGGCCACCGCAGCTTGCCGACCCCGCGGCGCACCGTGTCCATGACGAGCGGCGGTTGGCCCAATTACCTGAGCGTCCACACTGCCAGAGCCGGTCGCCGACGCGGTGCTCCTGCAGGCACAGGGCGAGGATCTGCTGGGCGACGATGTGCCGTGGCTCCGGCGGTGGTACGACGGGCTCGACCCAGCCGCGGGACCGCTGGAACAGCAGTGCGTCGGCGGCGAGTAGGCCGCCCTCGTCGGCAGCGAGGAAGAGGCAGTTGCGCGTGGAGCCGGGGCGGCGTCCGGTACGTCCGATGCGTTGGAGGAACGAGGCGAGGGCCCTCCTCCTGGTGAGTAGACACCAGGAGGAGGGCCCGCCTTCCCTCGCTCGGCACTACGGCCATTACGCCACTGCCGGCCGGTCTGCCCGATGATCACGATCCGGCACGCCTCGACGTTGCTGGAGCCGTCCTGCATGAGCCGGGAGTATGCTGCCCGCTCCTGGCACAGCTTCACAGGCCCCTCAGCCGTCCGGATCTTGCAGATCTCGAAGTCCAATGCATCCCCTGAACTGGGGTGTTGCAACGACTCCTAGAACACACGTGTGGTGGGACGGCCCCTTCACACGGTCAGGTAGTGATCGGTACGGCCTACTGCTTGGTTCAGCTCAGCTGGACCGGGGTGGGCTGGCCTGCGGTGATGGCCGAGACGCCGGCCGGGTCCAGCGCGGTGTTGTACAGCTGCACGTCGCTGATCGAGGCGTTGCCGGACGGGCCACCTGTACCGCCGGCCTGGATGCGCCGACCGATCTGCAGTGAACCAGCAGCGTCCCACGCGGTGCCGGTGTACGGGGCGCTGCTCACCAGGGTGCCGTTCACGTACAGCATGAGTTGCTGCGTGCTGGCGTCGTACACCCCGACGAGGTGGGTCCAGGTGCCGACCTGCGGGCTGGTCGGGCCGGTGGTCGGGCCGTAAGCACTGTTGAAGGTGTCGGCGGTGCTGTCGTCCACGTCCCGGCCGAAGGCCCAGGAATGCGACCAGCTGGAGTAGTAGAGCTGGAGCCCCGAGCCGTTCGATCCCGCCTGGGCGACGTAAACGTCAGAGGTGCTCAGGTCGTTCGGCTTCACCCAGGCCGAGACGGTGTAGCTCTTGCTGGTGTCGATAGCAGGGTCGGCAAGGGCGGATGCGTATGCCGAACTTCCGTTCAGGCTGAGGACGGTGCCTTGGCTCGGGTCCGTGGTGAATGCGGCACTGCCACCGAGGGTGAGACCGTAGGCGGCCTTGCCAGCGCTGCTGTCTGTGGTGTCGGAGAGCTTCCAGCGGTCGGTCGGCTGCTGGAGGTAGCCGACCGACAGTGGAGCCGCGAACTGCGCCGAGCCGCCGGCCGGGGCCGCGCCCGGGTACTCCCAGATCTGGCCGGTCGGGCTGATCGCGTACAGGTCCGGATTGCCGTCGCCGTTGACGTCACCGGGCGAGGCGATGGCCGGGAAGTCGGCGCTGCTGACACCGAGCGGGAGGTCCGGCTGGGCGGTGGGCAGGGTGTTGCCGGTGGTGGTGGCGGCCCAGTCCTGCTCGGGGTTGCCGGGCAGGCAGTCCCAGAGGATGAGCTGGGTGCCGGC
>NZ_JBITZU010000067.1:0-2488 GCF_044547075.1 Kitasatospora sp. NPDC052896 | reverse complement strand
GACCCGGACCAGCGCGGCTTCCAGGTCCAGCCCAAGCGGTGGGCGGTGGAGCGCACCTTGTGCGCCACGAGGCGCTCTGTTTGTATCCCCGGCTCAGCCGGGAGGAACTCGGAAGGAGGTTCCTGGGCCGAATGACTCACCTGGATCCGAAAGGCGAAGGGGACAAGAGCATGTCAGGAAACCGGTGACCGGGCTCAGTTGTCAGGGGCGGTGCGCCGGGCGGCCCGCGCGATATGGCGAAGACTGGATTGTTTGAAGCCCAATCTCCAGATGATGCAAGCTCTCATCCGTCGGAAAGACAACTGAAACCGACGCCGACCCTGCACCGGTTTCGAATGTGATAACTGGTGCAACTTCCGGGGTTCGGAGCGATGTCCAGCGAGGACATTCAAGGAGATGAGTGGGACGCCTACGTCGCGCTAGAACGTACAGACAGAGACGAACGTGGGATCGCCTACGGGACGCGAGTCCTAGGGCGACGGAGGCCCCGTAGTAGTCGCCGGAGTCACGACCGGCCGGGGAGGACGGGAAAGCCGTCCACATCGGGCGAAGGGGGCCAGGTGATTCGGACACCCGGATATGGGGAGGTATGCGAAATGCAGAGCGCCGCAACGGTGCTGGGTGTCCTGCGTGAACGCGGCAGGCGTGGCCTGCCGTGCGATGAACTGTATCGACAGTTGTTCAACCCGCAGTTGTATCTGCTGGCCTACGGACGCATCTACGCCAACCACGGCGCGATGACGCCCGGGGTCACGCCGGAGACCGTGGACGGCATGTCCCAGCGGAAGATCGACCGGATCATCGAGGCGATGCGCCACGAGTGTTACCGCTTCCGTCCGGTTCGGCGCGTGCACATCCCGAAGAAGAACGGGAAGACGCGCCCGCTGGGGCTGCCGACCTGGTCGGACAAGCTCGTCGGGGAGGTGGTCCGCCTGCTCCTGGAGGCGTACTACGAGCCGACGTTCTCCGACCGATCGCATGGCTTCCGTCCCCGTCGGGGCTGCCACACCGCACTGCGGGAGGTGGCCCACACCTGGACCGGGACTTCCTGGTTCGTCGAAGGGGACATCGCCGACTGCTTCGGCAGCCTGGACCACCAGGTCCTGCTGTCGGTCCTCGGCGAGAAGATCCGCGACCAGCGGTTCCTGCGGCTGGTGTGCAACATGCTCAGCGCCGGATACCTGGAGGACTGGAAATGGGGTGCCACGCTCTCCGGAGCGCCGCAAGGCGGAGTGGCTTCTCCGATCCTGTCCAACATCTACCTGCACAAGTTGGACGAGTTCGTCGAGAAAGTTCTGATCCCGGAGTACACCCGTGGAGAGCGCCGGGCCAGAAACCCGGCATACCTGGAGCTGCAGAAGCTGCTGGCGAAAGCCCGCCGGCGCGGAGACCGGGCCCAGGCCCGGACGCTGCGTCAGCGGATGACTAGCCTGCCGAGCGCGGACCCGAATGATCCGTCGTATCGCAGGCTGCGCTATGTCCGCTACGCAGACGACCATCTCCTCGGATTCACCGGACCGAAGGCCGAAGCCGAGCAGATCAAACGGCGCCTGGCCGAGTTCCTGCGTGACGAACTCAAGCTGGAACTGAGCCAGGAGAAAACGTTGATCACCCACGCCCGCACCCGGGCGGCACGGTTCCTCGGTTACGAGGTCACGACCCAGCACAACGACACGAAGAAGACCGGCCGCTACCGCAGGGTCAACGGTCAGATCGCCCTTCGTGTCCCCAGGGACGTGATCAAGGCCAAATGCGATCCCTACCTGGTTCGCGGAAAGCCCGCGAAGCGAACGGAACTGACCAACGGCAGCGATCACGCGATCGTGGCCACGTTCGGGGCCGTCTATCGGGGCATCGTCCAGTACTACCTGCTCGCCGGAGACGTCTTCCGGCTACACCGGCTGCAATGGGTGATGGAGACCTCCATGCTCAAGACCCTTGCAGGCAAGCACCGTTCGACCGTGACGAAAATGGCCGCCAAGCACAAGACCAGGATCGACACACCGGGCGGGCCCCGAGTCTGTTTCGAGGCCCGCATCGAGCGGAAGAACAGGAAGCCGCTGGTGGCACGGTTTGGTGGAATCCCTCTCCAGCAGCAGCGGTCGGCGAAGATCACCGACCGTCGGCCTGTCTGGGTGGACTACCCGCAGAAGGAGCTGATCACCCGGCTCCTGGCGGACACATGCGAGGTCTGCGGAGCCACCGGTGATGTCCAAGTGCATCACGTCCGGGCTCTCGCCGACCTCGCCCGTGCCGGATGGCCGCCGTCCGACTGGGCGCGCGTCATGCTCGACCGGCGGCGCAAGACCCTCGTGGCCTGCACCGCCTGCCATGACCGCATCCACGAAGCACGAACGGCCGGATCACTCACGCCGTGATCACTGGAGAGCCGGATGACAGGGAAACCGTCATGTCCGGTTCGGCGGGAGGCCGCGCGGAAAAGGACCTGCCACGGGCAGGCACCTCGCCGCGCGGCCGACCCAACCTC
>NZ_JBITZU010000066.1:0-2755 GCF_044547075.1 Kitasatospora sp. NPDC052896 | reverse complement strand
GGTGTGCGGCGTCACCGAGCAAGGTGACGCGTCCGAAACTCCAGCACGGCAGCGGGTCGCGGTCGAGCATCGGATACTCGAAGATCGCCGAGGAGTGCTCGACCAGCGTTGCCAGGTCGATCCACGGCAGCTTCCAGCCCGCCAGGCCGGCGCGGGCCTCCGTCGCCGTGATGCGACGGTTCGAGCGGTCCAGCGGTTCGGCGGAGGGCCCGTGCCGTACCTCCAGTACCCAGTTCAGCAAGGCCTCGCCACCCTCGGTCACCGCGTCCTCGATGGGGTAGGCGACGAATTTCGCCCCGGGGGTGCCGCCGGCCACCGCGATCGACCGGCCGTCGAGGATGTGCGGGTGGTGTGCGACCCCGCGCCACATGTGGACGCCGTTCCAGTGCGAGGGGCCCTCGTTGGGGTAGAGCTGGGCGCGGACCACGGAGTCGATGCCGTCCGAGCCGACCAGCAAGTCGACGTCTTCCACCGTCGGCACACCGCTCGTCCGGTCCAGGAAGTGGGCCCGAACGCCGCTTGCCGTCTGCTCGAAGCGCTGGAACAGCAGGCCGGTGCGGACGGAATCCGGCCCCAGGCGCTCGCGCACCGCCGCCAACAGCATCATGTGCAGGCGACCGCGGTGCACGGAATACTGCGGCCAGCGGTAGCCGGCCGCCAGCCCGAGCGGCTCCTCCCACACCGGTTCACCCGCCCGGTCACGGTAGCTCAGCCGACGTGGGGGCAGCGCGACAGCGGCCAGTTCGTCAGCCAGGCCGAGCTCGGCGAGCTCCCGGACGGCGTGCGGCAGCAGGTTGATCCCCACGCCTACCGCCTCGATCGTCCGTGCCGCCTCGCTCACCAGGGGCTGGAAGCCGGCGGCGTGCAGGCTCAGGGCGCAGGTCAGCCCGGCAATTCCGCCACCCACGACACTGACCCTCATCCGTCTGTCCCTGCCTTTCATCTGCGTTGCTACGAGAGCTCGTTGATGGGAGCACGGCCATGATGCCACTGAATTTTTTCCGGGCTCACCGCGAGGGGCTTACGGATCTCTGACGAGGCCGAGTCCTACACCCTCGACGTTCCCGACGCCGCTGGCGTCGCTGCCGGGGTACCGGTGGGACGCTCGTGGGCTGCGGGCGGTGCCGCTGCGCCGGCCGGTCTCGAAGACCCGCGGCAGATCTTGCTCGGGGATCCTGCCGCAACTGTCGGTCACCGGGACCACGACCCCGCCGTGCTGGCTACAGGCGGCAATCGTCTGGTCTGCCTGGCTGGGGCGGCCCTGACGCGGGCGCCCTGGACGGTGCGCGGCGGCCTGGTGGTGCCCGCCACGCTGGCTGCGGGTGGGGTTGCCGGCCGTGCCGCACGCGGGGCAGGGGAACGGCAACCCCACCGTGCCGTCCCTGTCCTGGCTGAGGAATCTGTTGTGGCTGCTTGCTGTGACAGCGGTGGCCGCCCTCCTTCTCGAGGGTGTCAGGAGGCACGCCGGTCAGGCCGGTGGTCAAACCGTCCAAGGCGTGCGAGCAGACGCAGTCCCCCTTCTTCGGCAGCTGCTCGACGGCGCTGAACAGCGCCGTGCGCAGCCGGTCGACGTTGTGCGCGAAGATCTCCAGCACCTCGCCTTGGGTGACACCCGACCGGTCTCCAGGCCCGCGTCGAGGTCGGTCACCAAGGCGATCGAGGTGTAACACATGTCCAGTTCACTGGCCGGTACCGCTTCCGGGTGGCCGGTCATGCCCACCACTGACCAGCCGCTCGCGGCAGACCAGCACGACTCCGCACGAGTCGAGAAGCGCGGACCCTCGATCACCACCAGGGTCCCGCCGTCCACCGGCTCCCAGACTCGGTCATGGGCTGCGGCCAGCGCGGCGGCCCGGCCGAGGGGACAGTACGGCGGCGATCGCCGTCCAGCTGCTGCCCGTGCTCGCCCTCCCCGGGGGCGTCGGTTCGCCCATTCGGCTGGCGACGGACACCTGCCTGCACGCCGGACACGGAAAGCAGACCTGGCCTGTGCCAGTTTGTGCTGACGACTTGGCCGGCATTGACGGCGCAGCGGGGTTCGACCACTGGCCGAGGGCCGGCCCGGGGACAGCGGAGGCAGCCGATGGACAGTGGTGGACGGCCGCCTGGCGGGTCAAAGCCGCAGCGCCCGGGACCGGACGAGGGGCACGCGCGGGGGCGCCTCGAACGCGTTCGCGCCGCCGTGGCGGCGCGAACCGCCACGGCGGCCGCGCGTACCCGGGCCCTCGTGCGGCGGGTCGAGCGGATCCCCCCGCCGCCGGGGCCGTTCCGTCCCGGCTTCTGGCGCAGTCCCATCCGCGGGCCCTGGTTGACCTCCGTGTTCGGTCTGGTGCTGCTTGTCGGCATCCCGTTGCTCTTCGTCACCGGCGCGCTGTCCTACGCCGCCTACAACCCGGGCCTGGGCGTACTCAACGACCAGACCCCGGACAAGGGCCTGCTGGGCTTCTACCTCTTCGACTGGCCCACACATCCGTACTGGCTGTACCGGCTCACCCAAGGCGTGCACGTCACGCTCGGCGTGGTCCTGGTGCCGGTGGTGCTGGCCAAACTGTGGTCGGTGATCCCGAAGCTGTTCGAGTGGCCGCCGGCCCGCAGCGCCGCCCACGCGCTGGAACGGCTGTCGCTGCTGGCGCTGGTGGGCGGGGTCGTCTTCGAGTTCGTCACCGGGATCCTCAACATCCAGCTGTACTACATCTTCCCCGGCTCCTTCTACACCCTGCACTTCTACGGCGCCTGGGTGTTCATCGCCGCCTTC
>NZ_JBITZU010000065.1:0-4231 GCF_044547075.1 Kitasatospora sp. NPDC052896 | reverse complement strand
CACCGGCGACCTCGCACGCTGGAACACCAACGGCGAAATCGAATACCTCGGCCGAACCGACCACCAGGTCAAAATCCGCGGCTTCCGCATCGAACTCGGCGAAATCGAAGCAGCACTCACCACCCACCCCCAGGTCACCGCCGCAACCGTCCTGGTCCGCGAAGACACCCCCGGCGACAAGCGCCTCATCGCCTACGTCGTTCCAGGCACTGGAGTCGACGCACTCGACCGCACGGCCATCCATCGCTACATCGCCGATCAACTGCCCGACTACATGCTTCCCGCAGCGCTCGTCGTCCTCGACACACTGCCGCTGACAGCCAACGGCAAACTTGACCGCCGCGCTCTACCAGCCCCCGACTACACCGCAACCATCACCGGACGCGCATCCCGCACCCCGCAGGAACAGATCCTCTGCGAACTGTTCATCCAGATCCTTGGTCTGGAAGCCATCGGCATCGACGACAACTTCTTCGAACTCGGCGGACACTCCCTCCTCGCCACCCGACTGATCAGCCGCATCCGCTCGACGATGGGGGTTGAGATCGGTCTCCGGGCGCTGTTCGAAGCACCCACCGTGGCTGCCCTCGCCGAGCGCCTTGACCCCGCCCAGCGCACCCGCCCCGCTCCGCAGGCAGGCGACCGCCCGCAGCACCTCCCGCTGTCCTTCGCCCAACGCCGCCTCTGGTTCCTGGGTGAACTCGATGGGCCCAACCCCACCTACAACATCCCCATCGCGCTCCGCCTGACCGGCCCGCTCGACCGAACCGCGCTACGGGCCGCACTGCGCGACGTCGTCGGACGGCATGAGGTGTTGCGCACGGTCTTCCCCGTCACTGACGGCCAACCCCGCCAGCACATCCTGGGCATCAACGACCTCGGCGACCTGCTGACGGTCGTCGACACCACCGAGACCCAGCTGGCCGAGGCGATGGCGAAGGCAGCCGCCCACGCCTTCGACTTCTCGGTCGAGATACCACTGCGGGGGTGGTTGTTCGCCCTCGCGCCCGAGGAGCATGTGCTCACTCTGGTGGTGCACCACATCGCTGCCGACGGCTGGTCCTTGAGCCCCCTGGCTCGCGACGTCTCGGTCGCCTACGCGGCCCGCTGCTACGGGCGGGCGCCCGAGTGGGAACCCCTGCCCGTCCAGTACGCCGACTACACCCTGTGGCAGCACAGCCTGCTCGGTTCCGAGAAGGACGCAGACAGCCTGCTGTCAAAGCAGATCGCCTACTGGCGTGACACGTTGGCCGACCTGCCCGAGGAACTCACCCTGCCCTACAACCGGCCGCGCCCTGCCATCGCCAGCCACAGCGGTGCCAGCATCGACCTGGCCGTCCCCGCCGGGCTCCACGGCCAGTTGGTCGAACTCGCCCGCGCCGAGGGCGTCACGCTGTACATGCTGCTCCAGGCAAGCCTGGCCGCACTCCTCTCCCGCATGGGCGCCGGCACCGACATCCCCATCGGCACCCCCATCGCCGGACGCACCGACGACGCCCTCGACAACCTCGTCGGCTTCTTCGTCAACACCCTCGTCCTACGCACCGACCTCACCGGCAGCCCCTCCTTCGCCGAACTCCTCCACCGTGTTCGCGAGGCCAACTTGGCCGCCCACGCCCACCAGGACGTCCCCTTCGAACACCTCGTCGACGTCCTTTCCCCCACCCGTTCGATGGCCCGCCACCCGTTGTTCCAGGTCATGCTCGTCTTGCAAAACAACGCTGCAGCCCGACTCGACATGCCAGAACTCGAATCCCGCCTGGAACCGATCACGGCACAGTCCTCGAAGTTCGACCTCATGTTCGCGCTCGGCGAGCAGGCGACCGGCATCACCGGAAGGCTTGAGTACGCGACCGACCTGTTCGACCGCGCTACGGTCCAGAGCCTCGCCGACCGCTGGATCGGGTTCCTCGCCGCCGCGGCCGCCGACCCCCAACTGCCCATCGCCCGGCTGCCGATCATCGATGACGCCGACCGGCATGACATGCTGACCAAGCACAACGACACCACCCGACCCGTGCCTGACCTCACCCTGCCGGCACTTCTCCAGGCGCAGGCCGCCCTTACGCCCGAAGCCCCGGCTGTGGTCTTCGGGGAGACGGTCTTGAGCTACACCGAGCTCAACAGCCGGGCGAACCGGCTGGCCCACGCCCTCATCGGTCGGGGCATCGGTCCGGGTCAGGTCGTCGGACTGGCGATGGCGCGCTCGGAAGAGATGATCGTGGCGCTGTTGGCCATCCTCAAGGCCGGTGCGGCGTACCTGCCCATCGATCCGGAGTACCCGGAGGACCGGATCACCTTCATGCTCGCCGACGCCTCGCCGACGCTGCTGCTCACGTCGGAGGAGGTCGCGCCCCTGCCGGCCGAAGTCGGCTGCCCGCGTCTGTCGGTGTCGCAGCTCTCGCACGCAAATGTCACAGATCCCACCGACCAGGACCGCACTGCCGTGCTGTGCCCGGATCACCCTGCCTACGTGATCTATACCTCCGGTTCCACCGGCCGCCCCAAGGGCGTGGTGATGCCGGGCCGCGCCATGGTGAACCTGGTCTCCTGGCATGCCTCCGACGCACCCGACGGTCAGGCCCTGCGAACCGCGCTGTACACGGCGTTGAGCTTCGACGTGTCCGCTCAGGAGATCCTGTGTGCCCTTGGACGCGGCGGCTGCCTGGTCGTGCCGGACGACGAAACCCGCCGGAGCCCCGAGAAGTACGTGCAGTGGCTGGACGATCACCAGGTGAGCGAGCTCTTCGCGCCCAACCTGGTCATCGACGCCGTATGCGAGGCAGCCGCACAGGTGGGCACGACGCTGCCCGCCCTGCGCGAGGTGTTGCAGGCCGGTGAGGCACTGACGCTCTCCGACTCTCTCGACGCCTTCCTACGAGCCCGGACCGATCGACGCCTGCACAACCACTACGGACCGACTGAGACCCACGTGGTGACGGCGTACACGCTGCCCGTCACCACCGAGCGCCGCTCGCTGTCGGTGCCGATCGGGCGGCCGGTCGCCAACACCCGCGTGTACGTGCTGGACGCCGCCCTGCAGCCGGTCCCGCGCGGTGTCACGGGCGAGTTGTACGCTGCCGGCGCCCAACTCGCTCTCGGTTACCTGAACCGGCCCGGCCTGACGGCGGAACGCTTCGTCCCGAACCCCTTCGGCGGGCCCGGCGAGCGGATGTACCGCACCGGTGACCTGGTCCGCTGGAACTCCGACGACGAGCTGGAGTTCCTCGGTCGCGCCGACGACCAGGTCAAGATCCGCGGCTTCCGCATCGAACTCGGCGAAATCGAAGCCTCGCTCACCGGGCACCCCGAAGTCGCACACGCGGCCGTCGTGGTCCGCGAGGACCAGCCGGGAGACCGGAGGCTGGTCGGATACGTGGTTCCGAGCACAGGAGTTGACTCGATTGACCCCGCGTCCCTGCGCCGGTGCGTCGCCGACCAGCTGCCCGACCACATGGTGCCGGCCGCCGTCGTCGTGCTCGATGCGCTGCCCCTGACAGTGAACGGAAAGCTGGACCGCCGCGCTCTGCCCGCACCCGACTACAGCGCGGCCGTGACCAGCCGTGCGCCGCGCACCCCCCAGGAAGAGATACTGTGCGAGCTGTTCGCACAGATCCTCGGTCTGGACAACGTCGGCATCGACGACAGCTTCTTCGAACTGGGCGGCCACTCCCTCCTTGCCACCCGGCTGGTGAGTCGGATCCGCTCCGTCCTCGCTGTGGAGCTGCCGATCCGGGCGCTGTTCGAGGCGCCGACGGTGGCTGCCCTCGTTCGGCGGCTCGGCAACGCGCAGGACATCCGCCCGGCCCTCACGCCGAGTGACCGCCCGCAGAACATCCCCCTGTCCTTCGCTCAGCAGCGCCTGTGGTTCCTCGCCGAACTCGAGGGCCCCAACGCCACCTACAACATCCCCATCGCCCTGCGCCTGACCGGCACCCTCAACCACCAGGCCCTGGACACCGCCCTGCACGACGTCATCGCACGACACGAAGTCCTGCGCACCGTCTTCCCATCAGTCGACGGCCACCCCCGCCAGCGCATCCTCACTGCGAGCACGGCCCCGTTCGAACTGACCGTCACCGAGGCCGGCGGCCTCGACCAGAGCGAGCTCGACCACGCGATCACCCAGGCCTGCACCCACACCTTCGACCTCGCCACCCAAATCCCGCTGCGCGCAACCCTGTTCACCCTCACCCCGAACGAGCACATCCTCGTCCTGGTGGTGCACCAC
>NZ_JBITZU010000064.1:0-4249 GCF_044547075.1 Kitasatospora sp. NPDC052896 | reverse complement strand
TCCGCAAAAACCACCCCGAACAACTCACCCTCACCACCACCCTCGCCCACCTCCACACCCACGGACACCCCACCACCTGGCCCACCACCCAAACCCAAACCCAACCCGAAACCCAACCCACCACCCAACCCACCAACCTCCCCACCTACCCCTTCCAACGCGACCGCTACTGGCTCCACCCCACCCACACCGGAACCAACGCCGCCACCCTCGGCCTGACCGCCATCGAGCACCCGCTGCTCACCAGCCAGACCGAACTCCCCCATGGCAAGGGCTACTTGTTCACCGGCCGACTCTCCGCCGAGAACCCGGCCTGGGCACCGGAACACGAGATCTACGGCGCGTACATCCTGCCCGGGGTCTCCTTCGTGGACCTGCTGCTGCACGTGGCACGGATCGTGGGCTGCGACCAGATCGAGGAGTTGACCCACCGCACCTTCCTCGCCATCCCCGAACACGGCGCGCTCCAGGTGCGCCTGGCCGTCGACGCACAGGACGACGCCGGCAGTCGCACCTTCGCCCTGTACTCCCGCGCCGAGGACGCGCCGTCCGGCACCGAGTGGACCCTGCACGCCACCGGTGCGCTCGCGGTGGGCGACCCGGCCGGCGCGTTCGAGCCGTTCGAGGACGGCGAATGGCCACCCACCGACGCGAGTCCGCTGGACATGACGGAGTTCTACCGGCGGATCGTGGACGCCGGCTTCGGCTACGGACCGCTCTTCCGTTCACTGCGCGCCGCCTGGCAGCAGGGCGACACCACGTACGGCGAGGTGGCCTTCCCGGCCGACGCGGACCCCGGCGCCTACGGCATCCACCCCGGACTGCTGGACTCCGCCCTGCAACCGGCGGCCCTGGTGCTGGGCGCCACCCCGGCCGAGGACAGCATCCGGGTGCCGTTCTCCTGGAGCGGCGTGGCGATCCACTCGGTCGGCGCCACCCGGCTGCGGGTCCGGCTCTCCCGCCCGACGCCTGACACGGTCTCGCTGGCGATCGTGGACCACACCGGGGCGCCCGCGATCACCATCTCCTCGCTGGCCATGCGGGCCGTGGCGACCGACCAGATGGCGGCTGCCCAGGCGGCCCCGGCCCAGGAGCTGTACCAGCTCGACTGGACCGCGCTGCCGCTGCCCACCGCCCTCAAGGGGACACCGCGCTGGGCGGTGCTCGGCGACACCGAGCTGACGGACGCACTGAGCCGCGCGGGCATCGACGCGACGACCTACCAGGACGTGCCCGCGCTGCGCGCCGCGCTGGCCGCCGGTGCGCCCGTCCCGCAGCTGGCCGTCCTGCCCGCCCTCGGCACCCCCGACGCGACACCCGATCGGGCGCACGAACTCACCGCCCGAGTACTGGGGATCATCCAACAGTTCCTGGTGGATGATGAGTTGACCGTCAAGCTGGCGATCCTCACCCGCTCGGCCGTGGCCGTCGCGGACGACCAGGAGCTGACCGACCTCGGCGCCGCCGCCGTCCACGGCCTGGTCCGCACCGCGCAGTCCGAGCAGCCCGACCGGTTCGTCCTGGCCGACCTCGACGACTCCGACGCCTCGCTGGCCGCCCTGGCCGCCGCCGTCAGTTCCGGCGAACCGCAACTCGCCCTTCGCCAAGGAAAGATGACGGTCCCCAGACTGGCGAAGGCCGCTTCGGCCGACGACCCGGCACCGGCGTTCGACGCCGACGGGACGGTGCTGATCACCGGCGGCACCGGCGCGCTGGGCGCGCTGCTGGCCAGGCACCTGGTCACCCGGCACGGCGTCCGGCACTTGCTGCTGACCAGCCGGCGTGGCCCCGAAGCCCCCGGCGCAACGGAGTTGGCGGCCGAGCTGGCGTCGCTGGGTGCCGAGGCGCGGATCGCCGCCCGCGACACCGCCGACCTGCCGGCGCTGACCGAGCTGTTGGCGTCCGTGCCGGCCGAACACCCGCTGCGCGCCGTCGTGCACTGCGCGGGTGTGCTGGACGACGGCACGATCCCCGCGCTGACCGCCGAACGACTCGACACCGTCCTGACGCCCAAGGCCGACGCCGCCTGGAACCTGCACACCGCCACCCGGGGCCTGGAGCTGACGGCGTTCGTCCTGTACTCCTCGATCGTCGGCACCCTCGGAGCGAGCGGCCAGGGCAACTACGCGGCTGCCAACGGCTATCTGGACGCGCTCGCCTCGTTCCGCCGGGCCCAGGGCCTCCCCGCGACCTCGCTCGCCTGGGGCCTGTGGGACAGCGCGGCGAGCATGGGCGGCACGCTCGGCGAGCAGGAGCAGGCCCGGATGGCCCGCACCGGCCTGACCCCGATGCCGGACGAGCAGGGCCTCGCCCTCTTCGACGGCGCGCTGTCGCACGAGCGGGCGGTGCTGGTGCCCGCGCGCCTCAACGCCGCGGGTCTGCGGTCGCAGGCGGCCGCGGGCACGATCGCCCCGCTCCTCGCCGGGCTGTACCGCCCCCGGCCGCGCCGCGCAGCCGAGGCCGGCCCGAGCGTCGGCGAGAACGGGCTGGCCCAGGAACTGGCCTCGCGCGGCGAGGCGGAGCAGGGCCCGTTCCTGCTCGACTTCCTCAAGGGACACATCGCGACCGTGCTCGGCCACGACCCGTCCGCGGTGATCGATCCGGAGAGCTCGTTCAAGGAGCTGGGCTTCGACTCGCTGACCGCGGTGGAACTGCGCAACACCCTCAACAAGGCGGTCGGCCTCCGGCTGCCGGCCACCCTCACCTTCGACTACCCGACGCCCGCCGCGATCGCCCGCTACCTGCACGGCGAGCTGCTGAGCTCGGCGCCGCAACGCGGCCCGGCCAGGCCCGCCGCCAAGCGGTCCGGGCGGTCCGGGGACGAGGAGCCGATCGCGATCGTGGGCATGGGCTGCCGGTTCCCCGGCGGCGCCGACACCCCCGAGAACCTGTGGAACCTGGTCGCGTCCGGCACCGACGCGATCGGCGAGTTCCCGCGCAACCGCGGCTGGGACGTCGAGGGACTCTACGATCCCGACCCCGACGCGGTCGGCCGGACCTACACCCGGCACGGCGGCTTCCTGTACGACGCCGACCGGTTCGACGCCGACTTCTTCGGCATCACCCCGCGCGAGGCGCTCGCCCTCGACCCGCAGCAGCGGCTGCTACTGGAGACCAGCTGGGAGGCGCTGGAGCGGGCGGGCATCGTGCCGGCCACACTCCGCGGCGGCCAGATCGGCGTCTTCGCGGGTGTGGTCACCCAGGAGTACGCGCCGCTGGTCCGCCAGGGCACCGAAGGCGTCGAGGGCTACCTGCTCACCGGTACGACGGCGAGCGTGGCCTCGGGCCGGGTCTCCTACGCCTTCGGGTTCGAGGGGCCGGCGATCACGGTGGACACCGCCTGCTCGTCCTCGCTGGTGGCACTGCACCTGGCCACCCAGGCGCTGCGCAACGGCGAGTGCACGATGGCGCTGGCCGGCGGCGCGACCGTGATGGCCAACGCGGGCATGTTCCTGGAGTTCAGCCGGCAGCGCGGACTGGCGCCCGACGGCCGGGCCAAGTCCTTCGCGAACGCCGCCGACGGCACGATCTGGGCCGAGGGCGCCGGCATGGTCTTGCTGGAACGGCTCTCCGACGCCCGAGCCAACGGTCACCAGGTGCTCGCGCTGATCCGCGGTACGGCGGTCAACCAGGACGGTGCCAGCAACGGGCTCACCGCGCCCAACGGCCCGTCCCAGCAGCGGGTGATCCGCACCGCGCTGGCCAACGCCCGACTGACGGCCGACCAGGTGGACGCCGTCGAGGCACACGGCACCGGCACCCAGCTCGGCGACCCGATCGAGGCGCAGGCCCTGCTGGCCACCTACGGGCAGGAGCGGCCGGCCGAACTGCCGCTGCTGCTCGGCTCGTTGAAGTCCAACATCGGCCACGCGCAGGCCGCCGCCGGCATCGGCGGCGTGATCAAGATGGTCCAGGCCATGCGACACGGCATACTGCCCAGGACCCTGCACGTGGACGAGCCGACCCCGCACGTGGACTGGACCGCCGGCGCGGTCGAACTGCTCACCGAGGCACGACCCTGGCCCGAAACCGACCACCCCCGCCGCGCAGCCGTCTCCTCCTTCGGCATCAGCGGCACCAACGCCCACCTCATCCTCGAAGCCGCACCCGACACGGCCGCCGAGGAACCGTCAGAGGCAGTCGCCCCACTCCTGCTCTCCGCGAAGACCGAACCCGCACTCCGCGAACAGGCACACCGCCTCCGCCACTACCTGACCGAACGCGACAACATCAACCTCGCCAACACCGC
>NZ_JBITZU010000063.1:0-4571 GCF_044547075.1 Kitasatospora sp. NPDC052896 | reverse complement strand
TGTCGTAGAGTTCGCGTCCCATGCCGAGTCGTTGTGCGCCTTGGCCGGTGAAGAGGATGGCGAGTTTGCCGTTGCCCCGGGTGGAGCCCTGGATGAGGTTGCCGGCTGTGCGTTGCTCGGCGAGGGCGTCCAGCCCGGCCAGCAACTCCTCGCGGCTCTCGCCCAACACCACCGCACGGTGCCGCAGCTTCGCCCGCCCGGTGGCGAGCACTCGGCCCGCCCGGGCGAGTGCCGACTCGGGTGCGGTGGCGATGAACTCGGCCAGCCGGGAGGCCTGTTCGCGGAGTGCGGGTTCGGTCTTCGCGGAGAGCAGGAGTGGGGCGACTGCCTCTGACGGTTCCTCGGGTGTGGTGTCGGGTGCGGCTTCGAGGATGAGGTGGGCGTTGGTGCCGCTGATGCCGAAGGAGGAGACGGCTGCGCGGCGGGGGTGGTCGGTCTCGGGCCAGGGTCGTGCCTCGGTGAGCAGTTCGACCGCGCCGGCGGTCCAGTCCACGTGTGGGGTCGGCTCGTCCACGTGCAGGGTCCTGGGCAGCACGCCGTGCCGCATGGCCTGGACCATCTTGATCACGCCACCGATCCCGGCGGCGGCCTGGGTGTGCCCGATGTTGGACTTCAACGAGCCCAAAAGCAGGGGGATTTCGGAGGCATGGGCCCGCCCGTAGGTGGCCAGCAGGGCCTGCGCCTCGATCGGGTCGCCCAGTCGGGTGCCGGTGCCGTGCGCCTCGACCGCGTCCACCTGGTCGGCCGTCAGCCGGGCGTTGGCCAGCGCGGCCCGGATCACCCGCTGCTGGGCCGGACCGTTCGGCGCGGTCAGCTGGCTGCTCCTGCCGTCCTGGTTGATCGCCGTCCCCCGGATCACCGCCAGCACCGGGTGCCCGGCCGCCTCGGCGTCGGAGAGCCGCTCCAACAACACCATGCCGGCGCCCTCGCCCCAGATCACGCCGTCGGCGGCGTTCGCGAAGGACTTGCACCGGCTGTCCGGGGAGAGCCCGCGCTGCCGGCTGAACTCGAGGAACATGCCTGGCGTGGCCATCACGGCCGCCCCACCGGCCAGCGCCATCGAGCACTCACCGCCGCGCAGCGCCTGGGTGGCCAGGTGCAGTGCCACCAGCGAGGAGGAGCACGCGGTGTCGACCGTCACGGCCGGGCCCTCGAACCCGAAGGTGTAGGAGATCCGGCCGGACGCCACGCTGAGCGTGTTGCCGGTCAGCAGGTAGCCCTCGATCTCCTCGGGGCCCTGGTGGTTGAGCGAGGCGTACTCGTGGTTGGAGACCCCGGTGAAGACACCGGCCGAGGTCCCGCGCAGCGTGGCGGGCTCGATGCCGGCCCGCTCCAGCGCCTCCCAGCTGGTCTCCAGCAGCAGCCGCTGCTGCGGGTCCAGGGCGAGCGCCTCGCGCGGGCTGATGCCGAAGAAGTCGGCGTCGAAGCCGTCCGCGTCGTAGAGGAAGCCGCCCTGGCGCGCGTAGGTCCTGCCCGCCGCGTCGGGGTCCGGGTCGAAGAGGTCCGCCAGCTCCCAGCCGCGGTTCGCGGGGAACTCGCCGATCGCGTCGGTGCCGGCGGCGACCAGCTCCCAGAGCTGCTCGGGGCTGCTCACCCCGCCGGGGAACCGGCAGGCCATGCCCACGATGGCGATCGGTTCCCGAGCCGCCGACTCGGCCTGCCGCAGCCGCTGCCGGGTCTGCTGAAGCTCGGTGGTGACCCGCTTCAGATAGTCGCGGAGCTTGTCCTCACTCACCGTCTGCCCCCAGTCCCAGCTCGTTGTCGATGAAGTCGAAGATCTCGTCGTCGGTCGCGGAGTCCATCCGCACGGTGGTGGCCACCGCGGCCGCGGAGTCCGCGGCCTGTCGCAGCTCGGTCAGCTTGGCCAGGAAGCCCTCCAGGCGCAGGGCCAGACCGTCCCGTGCGTCCGGGAAGAGCGTCGGGAGGTCGGCCTCCAGCCGGTCCAGCTCCGCCGCGAACGGCAGCTGGCCGCCGTCCCCGGCCCCCGCCGGCGACGGCGCCGGGGCGAGCTCGGTGCGCAGGAACGCGGCCAGTTCGGCCGGCGTCGGGTAGTCGAACAGCGTGGTCGCGGGCAGACGCAGGCCGGTGTCCCGGTTCAGGGTGTTGCGGAACTCGACCGCGGTCAGCGAGTCGAGCCCGATCTCCAGAAAGCCGGTCTGGCCGTCGAGCGCCGTCGCGGAGCCGTGGCCGAGGACGGTGGCGAGCTGGTTCAGGATGTGCTCCTGCAGGCTCCGGACCTGCTCCTCCTCGCTCCGGCCGGCCAGCCGTTGCTGGAAGGTGGCGGTGTCCACCACGTCCCGGGCCTTGCGGCGCGCGGTGGTCCCGACCAGCCCGCGGAACATCGGCGGGACGGTCCCGCCGTCGCTCCCGAGGCCGCGGAGGTCGAGCCGGGCGGGCACCAGCAGCGCGCGGTCCTGGGTCAGCGCGAGGTCGAACAGCTCCAGCGCCTGGCCGGTCGGGACCGGCGCGATGCCGCCGCGGTTGAGCCGGGCCCGGCCGGCCTCGTCCAGCGCGCCCGCCATCCCGCTGTCCTGCTCCCAGAGCCCCCAGGCCAGCGAGAGGCCGGCCAGGCCCTGGGCCCGACGGTGCTGGGCGAGCGCGTCCAGGAAGGTGTTGGCGGCGGCGTAGTTGGCCTGGCCCGCGTTGCCGATCAGGCCGGCGACGGAGGAGAAGAGCACGAAGGCCGCGAGGTCCAGGTGTTTGGTGGCCTCGTGCAGCTGCCAGGCGGCGTCCACCTTGGGCCGCAGGACGGTGGCGAGCCGTTCGGGCGTCAGGGAGGGGAGCGTGCTGTCGTCCAGCACGCCGGCGGCGTGCACCACCGCGGTCAGCGGGTGCCCGGCCGGTACGGCGGCGACCAGCGCGGCCACCGCCGCGCCGTCGGCCGTGTCGCAGGCGCTGAGGGTCACCTCGGCACCGAGCGCCGTCAGCCCGGCGACCAGCTCCGTGGCGCCGGGGGCGTCGGGGCCACTCCGGCTGACCAGGTGCAGGTGCCGGACGCCGTGCTCGGTCACCAGACGCCGGGCGATCAGCTGTCCGAGCGTGCCGGTGCCGCCGGTGAGCAGCACCGTCCCCGCCGGGTCGAGTGGCACCGCCGCCTCGGTGGCCACGGTGGCCCGGGCCAGCCGCGGCACCAGCAACTCGCCCGCGCGGAGCGCGCCCTGCGGCGCGTCGGCGGCCAGCGCGGCGGGCAGCGCTCGCCAGGAGAGGTCACTGTCGTCGTGGTCGAGCAGCACGAACCGGCCCGGGTTCTCGGACTGGGCGGTCCGCACCAGGCCCCAGACCGCCGAGGCCGCCAGGTCCGGCACGTCCTCCTCGTCCCGGACGGCGAGAGCGCCACGGGTGAGGACGGCCAGCGTGGTCCCGGCGAACCGCTCGTCGGCGAGGAAGCCCTGGAGCGTCGCCAGCACCGCGGCGGCCGTGCCGTGGGCGCCGGCGGCGAGCGGCAGGCCGTCGGTCCCGACCGGCAGCAGGAGGGCGGCGACGCCCGCGGGGCCGTTCTCCTGGAGCGCGGCCAGTCCCTCGTGGTACTCGGCGGCGGTCCCCAGCCGGCCCAGCGTGTTGGCCAGCGCCTTGTCACCGAGAACGGCGAAGGGCGCGCCGGCCGAGCGGGTCGATCCGGTGGGCAGCTTGGTCCAGCGGACCTGGTAGAGCGAGTCCGGCTGCCTGCCGCGGGCCGCCGCGAGCTGCTCGGCGGCGACCGGGCGCATGGCCAGCGCCTCGATGGTCATCACCGGCGCGCCCGAGCGGTCGGCGATGGCGAGCGACACCAGGTCGGGCTCCGGACGGGAGAGCCGGACCCGGACGTGCCGGGCGCCGGTCGCGTGCAGGGTGACTCCGCTCCAGGAGAACGGCAGGCGGACGCCGTCCTCGGCGTGGTACCAGAGCATCAGCGGGTGCAGCGCCGAGTCCAGCAGGGCGGGGTGCAGACCGTAGGTCTCGGCGTCGCCGTCCTCGGGCAGCGCGATCTCGGCGTAGACGTCCTCGCCGAGCCGCCAACCGGCCTTGAAACCCTGGAACATCGGACCGTACTCGTAACCGCGGTTGATGAAGGTCCGGTAGAACTCGTCGATGTCCACCGGCGTGGCACCGGGCGGCGGCCAGGCGGCCAGGTCGAACGCCGGTCGTCGTTCCTCGGTGGCCAGGAAGCCGCTGGCGTGCCGGGTCCACTCCTCGTCCGGCGCGGCGTCGGCCGGGCGCGAGTACATGGTGAACGGGCGGCGGTCGGTCTCGTCGGGGGTGCCGACGGTGATCTGCAGGTCCCGCGCGCCCTGCGGAGGCACGGCCAGGAAGGCGTGGTGGACCAGCTCGTCGATCCGGCCGCAGCCGGCCTGCGCGCCCGCGTAGAGCAGCAGGTCGAGGAAGGCCACGCCCGGCAGGACCACCGTCCCGAAGACGACGTGGTCGTGCAGCCACGGGTGAGTGTGGAGCGAGACCCGGCCGGTGAAGAGCCGGGTGCCGTCGGGGAGCACCACGGCCGCGCCCAGCAGCGGGTGGTTGGTGGTGCCGAGGCCGAGGGTGGCGGCGTTGGTTCCGGTGTGGGTGGGGTGGAGCCAGTAGCGGTCGCGTTGGAA
>NZ_JBITZU010000062.1:0-5251 GCF_044547075.1 Kitasatospora sp. NPDC052896 | reverse complement strand
CTGCGACGACGATCTTCGCCGAGGTGGTGGCGCGGGTGGCCGCGGGGCTAGAGCTTGCGAAGTCCACTGAGGACCCTTTCGAGCAGCGTGACGTCGGGCTGGTTGCCGGATTCGCCCCCGGCGGCGGGCTGGTGGATGGCGACCAGGCCGGCCTCGGCCAGGTCCGCCACGAGGATCCGCGCCACCCCGAGCGGCAGGCCGAGCAGCGCGGAGACCTCGGCCACCGACTTCACCTCGGTGGCGCACAGGCCGCAGATCCGCTGGTGCTCGGGCAGCAGGGTGGCCAGCCGGGCCGGTTCGACGCTGGCCGAGACCAGTGCCTCCAGGGCCAGTTCGTACCGGGGCCGGGTGCGTCCGCCGGTCATCGCGAACGGGCGGATCAGCGGGCCGCTGTCCTGCTCCTCCGGCTCCGCCGGGCGGGTCGGGCGCGTCGGTGCGACGGGCTGCTCGACCCCCTGGCTGGGGTTGCCGTACTGCTGGCCGTACGGAGACTGGCCGTACGGCTGGCCGGGGCCGGCGCCGGGCGAGCCGAAGGCGTCGTGACCGGTGCCGGGGTACGGAACACCGTACTGGCCCTGATGGTCATCGGGCGGTGTCACGGGTCCTCTCCTCACAGGGTGCGGCGGTGCTGGAGCAACGGAGCTGACCCGGTCCCGGAGGAGCCGTGGCCAGTGGTGCGAGGGGCCGTACAGAGCCCGGCGCCGAGTCGGCCGAAGCCGACTCGGAGTGGGCGGTCGGATACTACAAGTACTACGAAGCGGACGGCGCCCCGTCACCGGGGTGCCGTCCGACGGATCGTCAGTGCAGCAGGCTGCCTTGGAGTTCGGCGCGCAGCGCGGGGGTGAGGACGGCGCCGGCGCGGTCGACCAGGAGGGCCATCTCGTAGCCGACCAGGCCGATGTCGGAGTCGGGGGAGGCGAGGACGGCGAGGGAGGAGCCGTCGGAGACGGCCATGAGGAAGAGGAAGCCCCGTTCCATCTCGACCACGGTCTGGTTGACGTCGCCGCCCTCGAAGATCCGGCTGGCGCCGGAGGTGAGGGAGGTGAGGCCGGAGGCGACGGCGGCGAGTTGGTCGGCGCGGTCGCGGGGGAAGCCCTCGGACATGGCGAGCAGGAGACCGTCGGCGGAGACCACCACCGTGTGCGACACCCCGGGGGTGTTGTCCACGAAATTGGTGATCAGCCAGTTCAGGTTCTGTGCGGCCTGGCTCATCTGACTCATCTGAACTCAACGCTCCTGGTGGTTCGAGCCGCCGAAGAGATCGGTGCTGCTGTTGTGCTGTCCCTGCCCGGACCGGCCGGGCTGGGTGGGATCGATCCGGAAGCTCCCGGTCGAACCCGAGTTACGGCCCTGCTCGACGCCACGGCGCAGGTTGGTGAGCCGGCCGCGCACCTCCTCAGGGTTCCGGGAGACCTGCGGCCCGTCCTGCGGGGCCGAAGCCCCGTCCTGCGCGGCCGACTTGGCGTTGCCGGCCACCAGGTTCTGCTTGGGCACCCGGCGCGGCAGGCCGGAGCCGGTCACGCCGCTGGAGGAGGGCTCGCGCAGCTGCTCGGCACGCTGCCAGTCCGCGTCGTTCTGCGACTGCCAGCTGGGGCCGGTCGGCGTGCTCGAACCGCCGAGCGCCGACACCTCGTGGCCGCCGCGCGCCGGGGCGGCGTCGGCCGAGGTGTCCCGGGCACCGGTGAACCAGTTGGGCTGCTCGTCGGCGCCGGGGGTGCCGATCGCCCGGGTGGCCCCCAGGTTGCTGTTCAGCTGCTGGCCGGGCCGGCGCAGCGGCAGGCCGGAGCCCAGCGCGTCGCCGGCGGGCAGCGCCGGGGTCTCCGCCTGGTACGGGTGCTGGGCGGGGGTCTCCGGCCGCCGGCTGCCCTGCTGGAAGCCGTCGAACCGCTCCGGCTGGTACGGGTCGTTGCCGTAGCCGCCCTGGTAACCCTGTTCGGCGTGCGGCTGCTGCTCGGCGTAGCCCTGGCTCGCGAAGAAGCCGTCCTGGCGGCCGTAGGCCTGCTCCTGGTAGCCGCCCTGGTACTGCTCCTGGGCGTACTGCTGCTGCTCGGGGTAGGCCTGCTCCTGGTAGCCCTGGTCGGCGTAGTAGCCGCCCTGGTACTGGTCCTGGTACTGGTCCTGCCCGTACGGCTGCTGCGCGGGGTAACCCTGCTCGGCGTACGGCGGCTGCGGGTACTCCGCGGTCTCCGGCTCGCTCTCGACGAACTCGGCCTCGACGAACTCCGGCTCGGCGAACTCCGGCCCGGCGAAGTCGGCCTTGGCGGGGGCCGGCTGACCGGCCTCCTCGCCCGGGCCGGCCTCCAGGGCGGCGCGTCGGCGCTGGTCGATCCGCTGCGAGCGCTGCATCGACTCCAGGGCCGGGCTGAAGCCGTCCCCGCCGCGGCCGACCGCGAGGTTGTCGTCGAAGCCCAGCTCCGCGGCGCTGCGCGGGGCGGCCGAGGGAGCCTGCCAACCGGCCGCCTGCGGCTCCTGGTCGGCGAAGATCCGGGAGACCGTGAACTCCTCCTCCGGCTCCGGCATGGCCTGCATCTGGGTCAGCTGGGGCGGGAGCATGACCAGCGAGGTGGTACCGGCCGACTCGCCCGAGGGGCGCAGCTGGACCCGGATGCCGTGCCGGTCGGACAGCCGGCCGACCACGAAGAGGCCCATGCGGCGGGAGATCGCGGCGTCGACGGTGGGCGGCTCGGCGAGCTTCTCGTTGATCTCGGCGAAGTCCTCGGCGGTCAGGCCGATGCCCTTGTCGTGGATCTCGACCAGCACCCGGCCGTCCGGCAGCCGGGTCGCGTTGACGTTGACCCGGGTCTGCGGGCTGGAGAACGAGGTGGCGTTCTCCAGCAGCTCGGCGAGCAGGTGGACGAGGTCGGTCACGGCGGCGCCGACGACCTCGGCCTCCGGGATGTTCGACAGCTCGATGCGCTCGTACTGCTCCACCTCGGACGCGGCGGCGCGCAGCACGTCGACCAGCGGGACCGGGGTGTTCCAGCGGCGGCCCGGCTCCTCACCCGCGAGAACCAGCAGGTTCTCACCGTTGCGGCGCATACGGGTGGCCAGGTGGTCCAGCTTGAAGAGGTTCTCCAGCTGGTCCGGGTCGGCTTCGTTGTTCTCCAGGTCGGTGATCAGCGCCAGCTGGCGCTGGATCAGGCTCTGGCTGCGGCGCGAGAGGTTGGAGAAGATCGCGTTCAGGTTGCCTCGGAGCAGGGCCTGCTCGGCGGCGAGCGAGACCGCCTGCCGGTGGACCTGGTCGAAGGCGCGGGCGACCTCGCCGATCTCGTCCTTGCCCCAGAGGGCGATCGGCTCGACGTTGGTGTCCACCCGGTCCGGGTCGGTCTTGGAGAGCTTCTCGACCAGGTCCGGCAGACGGTGGTTGGCGATGTCCAGCGCGGAGGTGTTGAGCACGCGCATGCCGAGGATCATCGAGCGGGCGATGAACCCGGTGAGCAGACCGGCCAGGGCCAGCGAGGCGATCACGATCGCGGCGTTGGTGATGGCGTCGCTCTGCGCGTTGTCACGCTCGGCGGTCGAGTCCTGCACGACGCTGTTCAGCAGCTTGGTCTCGGCCACGTGCTGCGGGTTGATCACCGTGTTGGTGGCCTGCAGCCAGTTGTCCGAGGTGAGACCCGCGGCCTGGGCGGCGGCGGCCGCCGCGTTGGCCTGGGCGACGCCCTGGGAGTCACCGGTCTGGGCGGCCTGGGTGAAGGCGAGGCCGATGTTCATCAGCAGGTCGGTGGTCGGCAGGGTGTGGCCGTCCGGCATCCGCTGCGGCGCGTTGGCGTCGGCGTCGGACTGGGCGACCGTGGCGTCCGCGAAGACCTTGTTGTCGGCGTCGTCCGAGCCGGTCTGGAACTCGGTCATCGCGACCTGCTGCAGCTTGTTGGCGACCAGCAGCTGCTCGATCAGCTCGCTGTTCTCGTAGCGGGTCACCCGCTGGGTCTGCACACCGGTCATCAGGGTCAGCATGAGCGCGCGCTGGTCCGAGGCGGAGGCCTTGGC
Source organism: Kitasatospora sp. NPDC052896 (assembly GCF_044547075.1). Classification (NCBI taxonomy): domain Bacteria; kingdom Bacillati; phylum Actinomycetota; class Actinomycetes; order Kitasatosporales; family Streptomycetaceae; genus Kitasatospora; species Kitasatospora sp. NPDC052896. Next base: position 1,261 of record NZ_JBITZU010000062.1, on the reverse strand, counting down.
CAGCGACATCGCGTAGATGCTGCGGGCCCGGCTCACGCCGGCCGCGGTCTCGCCGCCGATCGAGTTGTCGAAGGCGAGCAGCGGGTCGATCAGCGCCTCGTAGGCGGCCGCCGTCGCGGTGGCGAACAGCTCCGGACCGTAGGCGTTCTGGCGCAGCGCCTGCAGGCTGCTCAGCGCGATGCTGAACGAGCTGTTGCGCGCCGCGAGTTCGGCGTCGTTGTCCGGGGCGACCTTCTTGTAGGCGGCCTGGTAGGCGACCAGCGCCTGGTCGCTCTGGGCCCGCAGCTTGGCGACCTCGCCCTGCGGGTCCTGGCCGGTCATCAGGGGTATCGCGGAGAGGTCGCGCTCGTTCTCGTAGGCGTTGGCCAGGTTGGTGGCCGCGCGGGCGAGTTCGGCGGCGCGCTCGTCGTGGCTCGCCTTGGTGTAGCTGTCGAACGAGGTGTTGACGCGCAGACCACCGAAGACCAGGCCGATGATGACCGGGATCAGCAGAATCGCGACCAGTCGCACCGGCACGCGCCAGTTGCGGAAGGCCAGGGACTCGTACCGGCTGCCGGACGGCGGCCGGTCGCCGCCGCCGGCCAGGACGTCGGGGCCGCCTGCGGGGCCGCGTCCACCGGGGCCACCGGGGCCGCCAGGACCAGCGGGGCCACCGGGGCCGCTCGGGGCCTTCGGGCCTGCTCCGCCGGCCGCCGGACGGCCGCCCGGGAGCCCGGACGCCGGGCGCTCCGAACTCGCCGTGAAGGCGGAGAAACCGGGCGGGTTCTGGCCGCTGGCGTCGGGCTCGCGGGGCTCGGAGCGCCGCTGCGGGGTGCTTGGCTGCTTACGCCTCACTCGACAACAACCTCTCGGCCGACTTGCGGCCATGGATCAATCCAGCTGCTACCCCCCGGCCGCGGCCTGCCGCTGGATGGAACTGCCTTGGGTGACTTCGGGGTCGCTGGAATTTCAGCACGTACGGGGATAGGGGACAAACGACCCTGGTTTTGCGGACGCTGGTGCACAATCTGGACATTCAGCCACAGCCCAGCACAAAGTCCCGAGGACCGTGTACGGAGCGAATTGAAATGCATACTGTCCGTGATCAAAACGCCCGAAATGCCTACCGAACCGTTATCCGATACACAGCAGGGGACCCCGGCGGCGGGGTCCCCTGCTGGTCTCATCGGAGTCGGGCGAGGAGGGCGTGTTCGACGAGGGTGATGAGGGCGCTCTTGGCGCTGTCCCGGCGGCGGGCGTCGAGGGTGATGATGGGGGTGTC
>NZ_JBITZU010000061.1:0-5969 GCF_044547075.1 Kitasatospora sp. NPDC052896 | reverse complement strand
TGGCCTCATGACGCGAGGAGGACGCGCTTGCGAAGGAGGTCGAAGCCGGCGCGGCCGAACATCTGGCGCTTGATCATTTTTACAGTTACGTGGAATCTGGCCGGGGGTGATCACGTCCCCCTTGGTGCGACCGCGAACTGGGGAGATGCGTTGGGCGGCACGGTGGTGCTGGCGGAGAAGTGGCCCGTGTTGGGACGACATGAGCGGGCAGCGGGCTGGTTGCAGGTGTGGGCGGACCTTGGACGGGCGCCTCGCACGATCGATGCGTACGCCCGGGGGCTGGCCGAGTACCTGCTCGTGTGCGAGCGAGAGGGTGTCGATCCGCTGACGGCGAGTCGGGCTCATATCGGTCTCTTTGTAAGGGAGTTGACTTCGCGGCCCAGTCGCCGGGGTGCGAATGTGGTGTCGATCGACTCGGGGGTGGGGCTGGCGAGCGCGACGATCCAGCAGCGGCTGGTGTCGGTGCGGTTGTTCTACGACTTCCTCATGGAGGAGGGGCTGCGCGAGTCCAATCCGGTGGGACGCGGCCGCTACACGCCAGGCCGCCGGCAGTCCGGGCAGCAGCGCGGCCTGGTGCCCCGGCTGACGAAGCTGCCGTGGATCCCCAGCGAACAGCAGTGGCTGGACATTCTGGAGGTCGCGCGGGACGAGCCGATCCGCAACCGGGTGATGCTGGCGCTGGCCTACGACGCCGCGCTGCGGCGCGAGGAGCTGTGCTCGCTGCGGACCGATGACCTCGACCCGGCCCACCGGACGCTGCGGGTGCGGGCGGAGACGACGAAGAACCGGCTGGAGCGTGTGGTGCCGTACTCGGCGTCGACCGGGGTGCTGCTGTCGGGCTACCTCACCCACCGGTCCTCCCTGAGCAGGGCGCGCGGACCACTGTTCCTGTCGGAGTCCCGGCGCAACCACGCCCAGCCGCTGAGCCTGTGGACGTGGTCGAAGGTGGTACGCCGGATTGCTCTGGAGGCTGGTGTCCCGCGGTTCTCCACGCACACCACGCGGCATCTGTGCCTGACCGATCTGGCTCGGATGGGCTGGGAGTTACACACCATCGCCACCTTCGCCGGCCACCGCAACACCGACTCGACGCTCCAGTACATCCACCTGTCCGGCCGGGACCTGGCCGAGAAGCTCAGCCGCGGCATGGAGCACATCCACGCCTGGCGGATCAATATGCTCACCGGCGCGAACACCCCGGTGACCACGGAGGAGGTGGTCCAGTGACGGCTCTGACGTCCGCAGCAGTCATCGGCGACGGTGACCCGGGCCGCTGGGTCCCGCCAGTCGACCCGCTCCACTTTGACACCGAGATCACGCTCCGGCCTTCGGAGGAGCGGGCCATCCGCGAGCTCGGCATGGACAACCTGCGGCGACTGCGCCGCCACGACCCCTCGGCGCACGGATGGAGCACGATCAAGCGGCTACTGCGGCCACTCGACACGGTCACCGCCGGGCTCGACTCGCCGCCCACCACACACCGGCGCCGGGCCATGGACGACGCCGCCGCCGTGCTGCTGCTGCGATCCGCACAGGTCGGCCGGTCCTACTGGGGCTGGACCGTCGAGGAGTGGACGCAGGTGATCGGCCAGGACCAGAAAGGCTTCCGCCACAGCGCCCCGGCCTGGGCCGACGATGCCGTGCGTCCCTACCTGTCCGCACACGCCTACCTGCTCGGTGGGTTCAACGAGTTCCACCGGCTCGGCAGCTTCAGTCGGCTCACACTCGCCTGGCGAGTCTTCGGACAGGCTCGCGTGAATGGCGAGATCGGCCGCATCCGCGCGGTCCTCGCCGAGTGGGGCTACCAGCTCGGCAGGGACGACGACAAGCTCCTACCGATGGTCACCTGCCAGGTCTTCCTGCTCAACCGCAGCCCCCACGTCGACGACCTCACCACCGCACTCTTCGAGCGGATCCGCCGCGAGAAGCTGATCCCCGACCTGCGTCTCAACACCCTGCACGCTCTCCAGAGGGCGGTGGCCGCCCTCGGGTTCTGCGATCCACCAACCCCCGGCACCGGCCGCCGCACGGCGAAAGCAGCCGGCGGGCCGGAGGCATGGGCCCAGTGGGCCGACCGGTGGCATGCCACCTCGACGCTGACGCCCCGAGTTCGCGGCAACATCCGCTCCAACCTGCTCAAGGTCGGCCGCTGGCTCGACGCCGAAAACCCCGACCTCGCCAGCCCCGCCGCCTGGACCCGGCAGTCCTGCGCTACCTGGATCGCGGCCCTGGACCGGATGAAGGTCGGCGACTTCGTCGAACGCACCGCCAGGCTGAAGGGCCGTGTCGGCAAGCCGCTGGAGGCATCGACCAAGGCCACCCAGCTCGCCGCGCTGCGAACCTTCTTCCGGGACTGCCAGGAGTGGGAATGGCTGCCTCGGCGGTTCGACCCCCAACGCGCGCTGGCCACCCCGCGCAGCATCGCCGCTCTGCTCGGCCCGGACCCGAGGGTGATCGCGGACGAGATCTGGGCCAAGCTGCTGTGGGCCGGACTCAATCTGGAGACCGCTGACCTTCCGCAGAACCGGGCCGGGCTGTTCTATCCGCTGGAGCTGGTCCGCGCGGTCACGCTGACCTGGCTGTTCAGCGGCCAGCGCAGTGACGAGATCGCCCGTCTTCGGCTGGGATGCATCCGCTGGCAGCACGACGGGACGGCCATCGCCGGAGACTCCCAGCAGGTCCTGGCCCGCGACGCGGTTTGCCTGCTCGACGTTCCCACGCACAAGACCGGCACCGCGTTCAGCAAGCCCGTCGACCCGATCCTCGGCCAGGCCATTGACGCCTGGCAGGCCGTCAGGCCCTCCCAGCCTCGCTTCGTCGACCGCAGGACCGCCGAGCAGGTCGACCTGCTGTTCGCCTTCCGGGCCCGTCGAATATCCCCGGCCTACATCAACAACACGGTCATCCCGATGCTCTGCCGCAAGGCCGGCGTGCCGGCCGCCGACGTTCGCGGGAACATCACCAGCCACCGGGCCCGCTCCACGATCGCCAGCCAGCTCTACAACGCCAAGGAACCGATGACCCTGTTCGAGCTGCAAGCCTGGCTCGGACACCGCTCTCCGCAGTCCACGCAGTACTACGCGAAGATCACCCCCAACACCCTCACCAAGGCATACACCGATGCCCAGTATTTCTCCCGCAACGTCCGAACCATCGAGGTCCTCGTCGACCGCGACGCTGTCACCTCCGGCGCCGCCGCGGCCGGGGAGCCCTGGCAGCACTACGACCTCGGCCACGGCTTCTGCAGCTACACCTTCTTCGAGCAGTGCCAGCACCGAATGGCCTGCGCTCGCTGCGATTTCTATGCCCCGAAAGAGTCCACCAAGGCCCAACTCGTCGAAGCCAAAGGCAACTTGCAGAGAATGGCCGCCGCGATCCCGCTCACCGACGACGAACGCGCGGCCGTCGACGACGGCCAGGAAGCACTGGACCGCCTACTCGACCGCCTTGCCGACACTCCGACGCCCGCAGGCCCGACACCACGCGAACTCGACGTCCCGGCCACTGCACGCCTCCTGCCACTCGTCGCCGTCCGGCAAGGCGGCGCAGGCGCGGCACTGCGCTGATATCGAGGTGCGAACCGGCTCAGGAGAGTGCCACAGTCACTGTCGTGACCTTGATGGATGTACTCGTTGACTTCTCCCGCACCGGTCGGATCGGCCCCCTGAGCTGCGGAATGTCCCTGGCTGAGGCTGAAGACCTTCTCGGCCCGGGGCGCCCGCACCCGGCCCACCGCATGAAGGGGCCCGATATCGACGGCTACCCCTACTCCTGGGACGGGCTACAGCTGGTGGTCACTCAGCGGGCCGTCAGCGGAATCTGGATCAACCTCTGGCCCGGTTCGACCACCAAACTTCCGCCGCTCGTCCTGCCTGATTCCGAGTCGTTCGAGGCCACCGTCCTCCGCGAGGAGCTGATCGCCGCCCTCGACGGCGCTGGCTGCCGACATGCGGTCAACAGCACCCTCACCTTCGGCGAGCAGTCGAGCATCCTCACCCAGCCCGCTGACGTCTGCGCGGTCTTCAGCCTGTCCGGGCGGGACAACCACGTGCCGCACCGTGACCGGCACTACCTCGACGTGATGCACAAGCACACGGCTTGAAACCGCCGATCTCACAGAATGATTCATGGCGCGACCGGAGGACACGATGGAGCACTCGCAACACTCTGATTTCGCCGAGCACGCTCGGCGGCTGGTTGAAGCAGCGTCGACGACCCCTTGGCCGCTGCGGGATGGCCGGCAGGTCGTTCCTCAGCAGATCTTGGCCGACCTGGCTGATGTCGCAGCCCGTGCCCCGGTCACGGGTCGGGAGATCGACTACACCCAGACACTGCGCGAAGTTCTCGACGCCCTCGCCACCGGGGACTCCGGCGGCGATCCGGACCTCCACATCCTGGGCCTGATGCTCGCGATGACCAGCATTGACCGGGGCGGTCACACCGCTCAGGCCGACGCCTGCGAGAACGCCCTTCAATACATGGCCAGCCTTCCCGCATGGCACGACGTCAACATCACCTTCGGCCGCAACGACTCTGCTTGACGAAACAGATTCCACAGAATGATCTTGTTGTTGTGGCCTTCGACCGCGCCTGAGCTGTAGTTCAGGGTGAGGCCGGCGACGACTGCGTCGAGGTCCTGCAGGAGACCGTTGGCGAAGCTGCGAAGGGCTGGGACCTGGTCCTGCTGGACGCGGGTGATCCAGTCCTCGAGCTCTCGGCCGCGGCGGTCGTTCATCAGCTCGGCGAAGGCTCTGACGTGCTCGGCGGTGGCAGCCAGCGCCGGGACTCGGGCGAGGACCTCCTTGAGCTGCTGGGCGTCTTCGTCGCGGAGGCGGTCGGGGTGGCGGGTGATCCAGCTGGTCACGTCCCTGACGGAGGGCATTCGGCGTGGCGGGTCCTGGTGCGGGAACACTGCACGAAGTCGCCGGACGTACTCGCGGACGATCTGTTCCTGCCCAGGGAATCCGCGCTGCCGGATCTCCTCGAACAGGCGCCGGGCGATGGTGTGGCCTTCGGCGAACCTCTGGTGGATGTAGGGCTTGTAGGGGTCGAGGATGCTGGTGCGTCCCGTCCAGCGGCCGACGAGCAGTTCCTCGGGGTCCTTCGCGTGGGCCAGGCGGCGGACCGTGCCGCGGGCCAGGTCCAGTCTGCGGGCGATGGCGCGCAGGCTGAACCCGTCGTCCATGAGTGTGTGGACGGCGGCGTGTTGTTCGCGGACCCGGCCGGACAGTCTGCCGGTCCGGCGGGGCTCGGGGCTGACGGACGCCAGGGCGATAGCCGGAGCTGACTCGGCCGGAGTAGCTGGTTCGGGTAGCAGGGCACGGTGCTGGAGCACGGTCTTCTCCACCGCGTCGGCGAGGTTCTGCCACAGGTGGAACCGGTCGGCGACGTGGATCGCGTCCGGGGCGCCGAGCCGGACGGCTTCGGCGTAGGAGGCCGACCGGTCGCGGCAGACGACCTTCACGCCCGGGTGGTCGGCCAGCCAGGAGCGGACGGTTGTGACCGTGCGGTCGGGCAGCAGATCGACTGCGCGGCGGGTCTCGATGTCGACCAGGATCGTTGCGTAGACGTAGCCCTTGCGCAGGGCGAACTCGTCAACGCCCAGAACACGCGGCACCGCGTGCGCCGGATCCGGCAGGGCGCGTATCAGCCGCAGGAGCGTGGAACGGCTCACCGGGACCGCGAAGGTCTCGGCCAAGCGAGAGCCGGCCCGGCCAGCCAGGGCCAGGGCGAGCTGCTGGAGTGCGGCCTGCAAGCCCTGACTCCGGCGTCCGTGACGGAAGGTCAGCCCTGCCGCCTGCTCGACGAACGTGGCCCGGGGGCAAGCTCGTTCACGGCAGCGGAACCGGCGGACCCGTAACTCGGCCACGACCCGGCGCCCGCTGGCCGCGCTGTCGTCCAGCCGCCGGACGTAGCTGCTGTGCACCCGGGTCGAGACGGTTCCGCACGACGGACAGCCCGCCTCGTTG
>NZ_JBITZU010000060.1:0-6385 GCF_044547075.1 Kitasatospora sp. NPDC052896 | reverse complement strand
GTCGGTGGTGGGTTGGTCGCCGATCACCACCCACTGGCCGGTGGCGGGCGGGCCGTCGGGCACGGTCTGCGGCACCCAGTCGACCCGGTACAGCGGAGGCCGGGGCACGGCCCGTACCGAGGCGAGCTGCTCGGGGGTGATCGGGCGGCCGGTCAGGGACTCGACGCTTGCCACCGGCAGGCCGTCGAAGTCGGCCAGCGTCAGCGTCGCGGTCGCGCCGTCGGGACTGCTGGGCGACAGCCGCAGCCGCAGCGCGCGGGCGCCGACGGCGTGCAGTGAGACGCCGCTCCAGGAGAACGGCAGCCGGATGCCGTCGGAGAGGTCGAGCAGCGACGGGTGCAGGGCGGCGTCGAGCAGCGCGGGGTGGATGCCGTAGCCGTCGGTGGCGGCGTCCTGGGGGAGGACGATCTCGGCGTACAGCTCGTCGCCGTGCCGCCAGGCGGCCCGTAGCCCCTGGAAGAGCGGGCCGTAGTGGTAGCCCTGGCCGGCCAGCCGGGGGTAGAGGTCCTCGACCGGGAGCGGAGTGGCGCCGGCGGGGGGCCAGTTGCCGATCGCCGGGGTGGGCCGCGGGTCGGCGGCGGTGAGGGCGCCGACGGCGTGCAGGGCCCACGGCTGCTCGTCGGCGCTGCCGGCCGGGCGCGCGTGGATGGTGAGCGGGCGACTGCCGTCGGCCTCCTGCGGCCCGACGGCGAGCTGGATCTCGACGGCGCTGTCCTGGGGCACGGCGAGCGGCTGCTGGAGGGTGAGTTCGGCCAGCTGGGGATGGCCGGTGTGCTGGCCGGCGTGCAGGGCGAGTTCGACGAAGGCGGCACCGGGGAGGAGGACCGTGCCGAGGATGGCGTGGTCGTTCAGCCAGGGCTGCTGCTGCGGCGAGACGCGCCCGGTGAGCAGGTGGGTGCCGTCGGGCAGCGTGGTGGCGGCGGCCAGGACCGGGTGGTCGAGCGGGTGCAGGCCGGTGCTGCCGAGGTCGGTGGCGCCGGCCGGCTTCAGCCAGAAGGACCGGTGCTGGAAGGGGTAGGTGGGCAGCTCCACCGCGCTCGCGGGGCCGAGCAGGGCGGTCCAGTCGACCGGCGTGCCGGCGGTGTGGGCCTGGGCGGCGGAGGCGAGCAGGCGGTCGAGGCCACCGTGGTCGCGGCGCAGCGTGCCGACGGCCTGGCCGCCGGCCTCGAGGGTGTCCTGGACGGGGGTGGTCAGCACGGGGTGCGGGCTGGCCTCGATGAAGGTGGTGTGACCGGTGGCGACGAGGGCGCGGACCGCCTGCTCGAAGAGCACGGTCCGGCGCAGGTTGGTGTACCAGTACTCCGCGTCGAGGGTGCTGGTGTCGATGACCTCGGCGGTGACGGTGGAGCAGAACGGGATGGTGCTGGGGCGCGGGGTGAGGCCGGCGAGGTCCGCGAGCAGCCGCTCGCGGATGGGCTCGACCTGCGGGGAGTGCGAGGCGTAGTCGACGGGGATGGTGCGGGCCCGGACGCCCCGGCTCCGGCAGTCCTCGACGACGGCCTGCACGGCCTGGACGGCGCCCGCGATGACCGTGCTGGCGGGGCCGTTGACGGCGGCGACGCCGACCTGGCCGTCGTGCGTGGCGAGGAGCGGTTCGACCTGGTCGGCGGGGAGCGGGATGCTGGCCATCGTGCCGGTGCCGGCGAGCGTGGTCAGCGCCTTGCTGCGCAGGGCGACGATGCGGGCCGCGTCGTCCAGGGTGAGCGCGCCGGCGATGTGGGCGGCGGCGATCTCGCCCTGGGAGTGGCCGATGACGGCGTCGGGACGGACCCCGAGCGACTCCCAGGTGCGGGCGAGCGAGACCATCACGGCGAACAGGGCAGGCTGGACGACGTCGACGCGCTCCAGCGGAGGTGCCTGGGAGGTCTGGTGGAGCAGGTCGAGCAGGGACCAGTCGGTGTGCGGGGCGAGGGCTTCGGCGCAGGCCTGGAGGTGGCCGCGGAAGACCGTTGACTCGTCGAGGAGTTGGCGGGCCATGCCCTCCCACTGCGAGCCCTGGCCGGGGAAGACGAAGACCGTGCGGCCGGGGTGCTCGGGGCTGCCGGTCACGACGTCGGCGGCGGCTTGGCCGTCGGCCAGGGCGGCCAGACCGGTGAGGAGTTCGTCGCGGCCCTGGCCGATCACCACCGCGCGGTGTTCGTGCTGCGCACGGGTGGCCAGGGCGTGCGCGGCGTTGACGAGTTCCAGGTCCGGGTGCTCGCCGAGGTGGGCGGCGAGCCGTCGGGCCTGTGCGCGCAGGGCCGGTTCGGTCTTCGCGGAGAGCAGGAGGGGGAGGGCTGCCGGGGCGTGCGGTGATTCCTCGGGCGCGGCAGCGGGTGCGGCTTCGAGGATGAGGTGGGCGTTGGTGCCGCTGATGCCGAAGGAGGAGACGGCTGCTCGTCGGGGGTGGTCGGTCTCGGGCCAGGGCCGGGTGTCGGTGAGCAGTTCGACCGCGCCGGCGGTCCAGTCCACGTGTGGGGTCGGCTCGTCGACGTGCAGGGTCCTGGGTAGCGTGCCGTGTCGCATGGCCTGCACCATCTTGATCACGCCGCCGATGCCGGCGGCGGCCTGCGCGTGCCCGATGTTGGACTTCAACGAGCCGAGCAGCAGCGGCTGTTGGGTCGAGTGGTGCTGTCCGTAGGTGGCCAGCAGGGCTTGCGCCTCGATCGGGTCGCCGAGGGTGGTTCCGGTGCCGTGCGCCTCGACCGCGTCCACCTGGTCGGGGGTCAGCCGGGCGTCGGTGAGCGCGGCGCGGATCACCCGTTGCTGGGCCGGGCCGTTGGGCGCGGTGAGGCCGTTGCTGGCACCGTCCTGGTTGACCGCGCTGCCCCGGATGACGGCCAGGACCGGGTGTCCGGCCGCCTGGGCGTCGGAGAGCCTTTCCAACAGCACCATGCCGGCGCCCTCGCCCCAGGCGACGCCGTCGGCGGCGTTCGCGAAGGACCTGCACCGGCTGTCGGGGGAGAGCCCGCGCTGTCGGCTGAACTCCTGGTACATCCCGGGGGTGGCCATCACCGTGACGCCACCGGCCAGTGCCATCGTGCACTCGCCGTTGCGCAGGGCCTGGGTGGCCAGGTGCAGGGCGACCAGCGAGGACGAGCAGGCCGTGTCGACCGTGAGCGCGGGGCCTTCCAGGCCGAAGGTGTAGGAGATCCGGCCCGAGGCCACGCTGGCGGCGAGCCCGGTGACCAGGTAGCCCTCGGCGCCCTCGGTGCCCAGGTAGGAGAGCGACGCGTACTCCTGCGCGATCGCGCCGGTGAAGACGCCGGTCCGGCTGCCGTGCAGGCTCTTCGGGTCGATGCCGGCCCGCTCGATCGCCTCCCAGCTGGTCTCCAGCAGTAGGCGCTGCTGCGGGTCGAGGGCGAGCGCTTCGCGCGGGCTGATGCCGAAGAAGTCGGCGTCGAAGCCGTCCGCGTCGTAGAGGAAGCCACCCTGGCGTGCGTAGGTCTTGCCGACCGCGTCGGGATCAGGGTCGTAGAGGCCGTCGACGTCCCAGCCGCGGTTGTGCGGGAACTCGCCGATCGCGTCGGTGCCGGACGCGACCAGGTTCCACAGGCCCTCGGGGGTGTCGGCGCCACCGGGGAAGCGGCAGCCCATCCCGACGATGGCGATCGGGTCGTCGTGGTCCTGGGCGGTGGCTGTCGGGAGCGGCGCGGATGGCACCAACCCGCCTGTGGTGCTGCTCATTTCGTCCAGCAGGAAGCGGGCGACGGCGGCCGGGGTCGGGTAGTCGAAGACCAGCGTGGCGGGCAGCCGGTGGCCGGTGCTGTTGGCCAGCGTGTTGCGCAGCTCGACGGCGGTCAGCGAGTCGAATCCGAGCTCCTTGAACGGAGTGGTCGGGTCCACCGCGCTCGGCGCACTGTGGCCGAGCGCCGTCGCGACGAAGCCACGGACCAGGTCCAGCACGAGCTGCTCCTGCTCGGCCCGGTCCCGGCCGCGCAACTGCTCGAGGACGGGCGCGCCGCCGGGCGCGCCGCTCTGCGCCACTCGCCGCGGCGTGGCGCGGACGATGCCGCGGTACAGCGCGGGGACGGTGCCGGTGGCCCGCAGCCTGCCGGTGTCGAACAGGGCGGCCACGTTCAGCGCCTGTCCGCTGGCCAGGGCCGCGTCGAACATCGCCAGGGCGCGGTCCACGGGGATGGGCAGCAGACCGGTCCGGCGCAGGCGGGCATGGTCCTGGTCGGCCAACGTCGCGGTCATGCCGCCGGCCTGCTGCTGCCACGGGCCCCAGGCGAGGGAGGTGGCGGGGAGGCCTTGGGTGTGGCGGTGGGTGGCGAGGGTGTCGAGGTAGGTGTTGGCGGCGGCGTAGTTGGCTTGTCCGGGGCTGCCGAGGGTGGCGGCGATGGAGGAGTAGAGGACGAAGGCGGTGAGGTTGAGGTTTTTGGTGAGGTCGTGGAGGTGCCAGGCGGTGTCGATTTTGGGGGTGAGGACGGTGTTGAGGTGGGTGGGGGTGAGGGTGGGGATGGTGGCGTCGTGGAGGGTGCCGGCGGTGTGGATGACGGCGGTGAGGGGGTGTTCGGTGGGGATGGTGTTGAGGAGTTTGGTGAGTTCGTCGCGGTTGCTGGTGTCGCAGGCGGTGATGGTGATGTTGACGCCGAGTGCTTGGAGTTCGGTGGTGAGTTTGGTGGCGGTTGGGGTGTTGGGGCCGCGTCGGCTGGTGAGGAGGAGGTGGCGGGCGTGGTGGGTGGTGGCGAGGTGGTGGGCGAGGAGGGTGCCGAGGGTGCCGGTGCCGCCGGTGATGAGGATGGTGCCGTTGGGGTCGAGGGGGGTGGGGGTTTGGTTGGGTGCGGGGGTGGTGGTTTTGGTGAGGCGTGGGACGTACAACTGCCCGTCACGGATGGCGAATTGTTCGTCGCTCTCGGCCAGTGCCGCCGGCAGGGCCTGCCAGGAGGCGTCGGTGTCGTCGTGGTCGATGAGCACGAACCGGCCGGGGTTCTCCGACAGCGCCGCACGGATCAGACCCCAGGCCGGGCCGCTCGCCAACCCCGGCACGGCGTCGCCCTCGCGTGCCGCGATCGCGCCCCGGGTCAGCACGACCAGCCGGCTCTCCGCGAGCCGCTCGTCGGCGAGGAAGTCCTGCACCACCGAGAGCAGGGCCTCGGCCACCTGGTGGGCGGCGGCCACCGGATCGTCCTGCTCGGCGGGCTCGGCGAGGACGAGGAGCACGTCGGCGGGGGCCTCGGCGAGGTTCCGGGCGAGTGTGGTGAGGTCACCGTGGAGGGTGGCGGCGGCCGGGAGTTCGGCGGAGCCGTCCGGAACCGTGCTGAGCAGGGCGTAACGGCCGGCGGTCCGCACCGGTTCGGCCGACCTGGGCAGAGGGGTCCAGGTGAGCTGGTACAGCGGATCCGACAGGCCGGCCCGGCGGAACGCCGCGGGGTCGACCGGGCGGACGGTCAGCGACTCGACCTCGGCCAGTAGTGCACCGGTCACCGGATCGGTGAGGGTGAGCGCGACGGTGTCCGGGCCGATCGACGACATCCGCACCCGCAGCCCGTCGGCCGCGGTGGCGTGCAGCCTGATGCCGTTCCACTCGAAGGGCAGCCGGAGGACCGGTGCGCTCGACCCGTCCGCGTCGCCGCCGTTGAGCAGGGCGATCGGGTGCAGGGCAGCGTCGAGCAGGGCGGGGTGGACGCCGTAGCCGTCGGTGGCGGCGTCCTGGGGGAGGGCGACCTCGGCGTACAGGTCGTCGCCGTGCCGCCAGGCGGCCCGCAGGCCCTGGAAGGCCGGACCGTAGCTGATCCCGGCAGCCGCGACCCGCGCGTACAGCGAGTCGACCGCCATAGGTTCCGCCTCGGCCGGGGGCCAACTCTCGTCCGGGGCCGGGGTGGTCGGCGCCGACGGGGTGTCCAACACGTTGTCCAGCCGTCCGGTGGCGTTGCTCACCCACTCCCGCTGCTCCAGGCGGTCGGCGCGGTGCGGCCGGGAGTGGACGCGGAAGGAACGGCCCCCGGGCTCCTCGGCCGCGCCGACGACGATCCGCATCTCGACGCCGCCCTGCTCGGGCAGCACCAGCGGCTGCTCCAGGACGAGGCCGTCCACCTCGTCGTAGCCGAGCCGGTCGGCCAGCCGGCACGCGATCTCGGCGAGTGCGGCGCCGGGCAGCACCGCGGCGCCCAGGACGGCGTGCTCGGCGAGCCAGGGGTGGCGGTGCAGGGAGAGCAGGCCGGTGAAGAGGTGGCCGCCGTCGGGCAGTTCGACGGCCACGTCGAGCAGCGGGTGGTCGCTGGGGGTGAGGCCGGTGGAACTGAGGTCGGCCGTGTGGGTGGGGTGGAGCCAGTAGCGGTCGCGTTGGAAGGGGTAGGTGGGGAGGTTGGTGGGTTGGGTGGTGGGTTGGGTTTTGGTTTGGGTGGTGGGCCAGGTGGTGGGGTGTCCGTGGGTGTGGAGGTGGGCGAGGGTGGTGGTGAGG
>NZ_JBITZU010000059.1:0-7107 GCF_044547075.1 Kitasatospora sp. NPDC052896 | reverse complement strand
GGTAGTGCTTCATCACCATCTGAGCGGGACTCCTGTCCACCTGGACCATCAAGATCCAAGTGTCTCTGGTGTCCAACATCCGGGGTCAGGGCCCGCTGGTGATCGAGCCGGGAGAGGACGTTCGTGCCTCGCGGGATTTCCGCTCGTGGAAGGTCGTGGACGGTGGGGCTCGGAGTCCCTGGCTTCGGTCTCGCGCCTCACCGTCCACGCCGGATGCCTCATGTGGTCAGACCGGCACTGGTCAGCCAGATGTGTTCGCAGGTCGCGGATGCCTCTCGCAACTTCTCGCGGGACTCCTGCGAGGCGTGGTAGAAGGTCCGCTCGATCATCCAGCACAGGGCGCGGGCCATCGCTGTTGCTTGGTCCGGTTCGGTGCCGGCCTGGATGCCGGCCCGTTCCAGGACGGCGGTGATGGCCGTGATGAACAAGTCGGCCGTGTGGTTCCACAGCTCGCCGATCTCCGGCACGGTCAACGACAGGTCGATCGCCGTGCGCATGACCAGGCCGCGCTCGTTCCACAGCTCGACTGTGCGCCGCATGGCCGCCGCGATGGCCTGGCGTGGTTCGTCCGCCCGTGCGGCGACCCGGGACCGCTCCCACAGGTGCTCGACGGTCCGGGCCACGAGTGCCGTGACCACTTCTTGCTTGGAGCCGAAGTAGAAGTACAGGGCGCCGCGTGTGATGCCGGCGCCCTGGGCGATGTCGCCGACGGTCATGGCGTCGTAGCCCTTCTGCGCCAGCAGGGCTTCGCAGGTGTCGAGGATGGCCCGCTCCCGGACATCGCCCTTGCGTTCGGTGGTGCGACGACCCCTGGCAGGCTGCTGACCGGGCATCAGAGCTGAGCACCCTCGGCGAAGTCGGTCGTACGGGAGAGCGTCTCCCATGCGCGGATGTCCTCGTCCACGGCCGTGCGCGCGGCGGTGACCAGTCGCAGCGCGTCCGAGCCCAGGACGAGGTGAGCCGGCGGCCGCTCGACCGATGTGATGTGCACGACGGCGTCCCCGGCCTTGGCCGGATTGCCCAGCTGATTCCCGCTGGCCTTCCGCCGCGCTTCGCGGATGGGAGTGAACAGCTCGTCGTAGTCGTCGACGGTCCGCGCGGCGCGTGTCATGGACCGTCCGGCCCAGTCGGTGCGGAAGGAGCCGGGCTCGATCGCCGTCACGTGGATCCCGAACTGTGCGACCTCCTTGCCCAGTGCCTCCAGGATGCCTTCCAGAGCGAACTTGCTGCCGCAGTAGGCCGACATGCCGGGCACGGCCATGAGCCCGCCCATGGAAGTGACGGCCATCAGGTGTCCACGGCGACGCCGGCGCATGTGGGGCAGCGCCGCCTGCAGGGTGGCCACTGCCCCGAACACGTTGACCTCGAACTGCCGCCGCACCTCGGCCAGCGGGGTTTCCTCGAAGGTGCCCTCCACGCCGTAGCCGGCGTTGGCGACGACGACGTCCAAGGGACCGACGCTCCGCTCCACTTCGGCGACCACGCTGGAGACGGCGTCGCCGTCGGTCACGTCCAGGATGCGGCCGTGCGCGTGCCCGGGTTCGAGCTCTTCGAAGGCCCGCAGATCCTTCTCTGAGCGGATGGTGCCGACGACGGTGTGCCCGGCGGCCAGGGCGGCTTGGGCGAAGGCACGTCCAAGGCCCGTGCTGACACCGGTGATGAGCCAGTTCCGCTTCTCCATTGCCCCTCCAGGAAGGTCTCGCGAGGAAGCTGGACTGCTCCCCCAGCAGAAAGTCTACACAGTGTCGATTTTTGTCACCGCTATGTTGATTCTCCCGCGCTTCACGGCGCGACCAGGGGCGGTCCGACCCTGCCTTTGCCGAGAACCCCATCCGGGCTGGTGAGGGCGGCTTCGATGTCGGGCAGGGGCTGCTCAAGTCGGCGCTCTGGCGGAGCCGGCGGTCACCTCGGCATGATGATCGGCTGTGCTGCTGAGACTGGCATATCTGGGTGTGACGAACACGTTCGCGATGCTGCGGCTGCTGCCGATGAGCGACCGCGAGAAGGACGTGGAGATCCTGGCCCTGCGCCATCAGATCACCGTGCTGGAACGGCAGCTGAACGGAGTGCGGGTCCGCTTCGAAGCGAGCGACCGGGCATTCCTCGCAGCCCTGCTCCACGGTTTGCCGACCCAGGTGCTGCGTCGGATGCGGCTGCTGGTGCGGCCGGACACCGTGCTGCGCTGGCATCGTGACCTGGTCGCCCGTCGTCATGCCGAGCGGTCCCGGCCCAAGCGCGGAGGTCGACCGCGGACCGTGCGCTCGGTCCGCGCCCTGGTCCTGCGCCTGGCCACCGAGAATCCCGGGTGGGGGTACCGCCGCCTGCACGGCGAACTACTCGTCCTCGGCGTGAAGGTGGCCGCATCTACGGTCCGGGAGATCCTCAAGGACGCCGGCATCCCGCCGGCACTGTGGGTGCCGATAAATCATCCGCCCAGGTTGTGGCCTTGACCGCCGCTTTCCGGCCTTGCCAGCCCGCCGCTTCAGAGTCTTCACGTGCACAGGGCGTTGGGAGCATCATGGTCGGTCGTGCTGCTGCGCCTGGCCTGCCTCGCCGCTACCAACACCTTCGCCCTGTTGCGACTGCTGCCGATGAGCGACAGGGAGAAAGACATCGAGATCCTGGCGCTGCGCCATCAACTGCTGGTCCTGCAGCGCCAGGTCGGCAAGCCCACCTTCATCGACACCGACCGCGCCGTCCTCGCCGGCCTGCTCCACCACCTCCCGACGGACAGATTCCGGCACCTCCTGCTGCTGGTCCGCCCCGATACCCTCCTGCGGTGGCATCGCGACCTGCTCAAGCAACGCCACGCCGCGAGCTGCGCACCGAAGCGGCGCGGGCGCCCGCCCATCGTCCGCTCGATCCGCGCCCTGATCCTGCGTCTGGCCCGCGAGAACAGTTCGTGGGGATACCGCAGGATCCACGGCGAACTCGCAGCCCTCGGCATCAAGGTCGCCGCGTCCACCGTCTGGGAGATCCTCAAGGAGCACGGCATCCCGCCCGCACCTCAGCGGCAGAGCACGACCTGGGCCGACTTCCTGCACAGCCAGGCTGAAGCCCTGCTCGCCTGCGACCTCTTCGAGACCCGCACCCTGACCGGGGCGCGCCTGTACGTCTTCGCCGTCATCGAGCACTCGACGAGGCGCATCCAAATCCTCGGCGCCACCGCACACCCGACCGTGGAGTGGATCGTGCAGCTCGGACGCAACCTCCTCATGGACCTCGAGGACGCGGGCAGCAAAGCCAGGTTTCTGGTCCGGGACCGCGACTCCAAGTTCACGGCCGCTTTCGATGCCCTGATGGCCGACGCCGGGCTCGAGGTCGTCATCACCGGTGTCCGGATGCCGCGGATGAACTCCCTCATGGAGCGATGGATACAAACCTGCCGCAGGGAGCTCCTGGACCGCACCCTGGTCTGGAACCAGCGCCACCTCCTCCACGCACTCCGGGAATTCGAGACCCACTACAACGAGCACCGGCCACACCGAGCCCTCCGGCAGGCCGCACCGCTCCGCCCACTGCCCGAACCAATGGATGAACCAGTCCGGATCAGACGGCTGGAGGTCCGCCGGCGAGACCGACTCGGCGGCACCCTGCACGAGTACCAACATGCCGCGTGACCTGCATGGATGATTTATCGGCACCCGCACAGACGCTGCGAGGACGCCACCGATACGGGACAGGTCACCCGCCTGGCTGCCTGATCCTGTCCCGCGTCAAGTAACTGGCAGGCTTTCGGGCTCGTGAAAGTTGGGGACGAGCGGCCGGTACCAGCCGGCCATCTGCTCGGCGCTCACCTCGGCGGACAGCGGCCGGGGGGCCGGCGCGGGTCCCGCTCTCAGCGATCACCAGGACCTCGACCTTCGCCAAGTGGCCGAGCTGCCGCAGGCGCTTGATGCCGGTCCGGTCGGCGAGGGACCCCCAGGTGCGGGTCTCCCCTTCCCGGCCCGCCTTCTTCAGCGCTCCGAGCAGCGGCTTGGCGAGTTCGGCGTACTCGGCGGCCGCCTTCTGCGTCTCGCGCCGCCGGGGCGCAGCCGGGGCGGCGCCCTTCCGCTGCTGGGCGGCCTCCAGCTCGGCCCGGGCCTGCTCCTGGCGCTGGCGGGGCTCGGCCCGCTGCTGCTGGAGCGCTTCCTGCTGCTGGTGCTCGGCCAGGATCCGCTGCTGCCGCGCGGCCGCGAGGCGCTGCTCGGCTTCGGCACGGTACTGGGCGGTCAGTTCGGCCACCAGTGCGCGGTCCTGTTCCGGGGCGCCGGGATCTGAGGTCAGCTGCTGGGCCTCCTCCAGGAGCTGTCGGGACAACGTGCCGGGCTCGGTCCGGCGCAGCCGGATCATCACCTCGGCGCGGCGGCGGGTTTGCAGGGTGAGGCGCCGTCGGCCGACGGCCAGGGCCTCGGTCAGGTGCCGGCGGTCTTCCACGCTCTGGTCGTGGGTGAGCAGTTCCTCGATCGTGGTCAGGGTGTTGCGGAGCCGCTCCGGGCCGGCCCAGTTGAGGTTCCGGATGGCGGCCTGGGCCGCCTCGTGGTTGCGGGCAGCGGATGCTGCCGCGGTGTCGGAGCGGGTCACCGTGACGATCGAGCGCCGTTCAGCCGTGTGCTGCGGCGGCACGGGGACGTCGGTGGCGGACTGCTCGGCCTGGGACGTCTCGGGGCGGGCGGCCGGGGCGAAGCCCTGCGGGGTGAGGATGAGGGTGCGCAGGTCGTTCCAGTCGGTCCGGTCGGGCCTCTGGGTGCCGATGATCAGCGGTCGGCGGCCGTCGCGCTCGCTCTCGTAGCGGATGCGGTGGACGTAGCCGCGGGCGGCGAGGCGGTCTGGGGGGATCAGGACACCGGTGCCGAGGAGGAATTCGGTGACGTGAGCGTCGTCCCAGTTCACAGGCTGGGTCCGGTCGAGGTGGATCAGCAGGCGGCGGCCGTCGGCGAGGTCGGAGACGATGGCGGAGCCCCGGGGGTCGGGGAAGTCGAAGGTGACGGCGATGTCCTGCGACTTGAGCCAGGCCGCGAGATCGGCCTTCATGAAGAGGTGGTCCGCGCTGTCCTTGCCGCGGGCCCGTCGCCCGCACGGGGTGCCAGGGTCGCCCTTGGTGGCGGGGAAGTGCGCGAAGTGGCAGATCTTGTCGTGGCAGAGTCGGGCCGTGAGCTGGCGGCCACAGCCGCCCGTCAGGTTCACGCCGCACCACCAGGTGGTCCCGTCGTGTTCCTTGAGGAAGGCGGTCAGCTCCTGCGGGTCCTCCGGGCAGATCGCCGGCTCGTCGGAGTCCGGGGATCCGACGACTGCGGTCTGGATGAGGCGTCTGTCCATTCTGCTCCCAATGGGCCGAAAGGGTTACCTGGGTCACATTGTGCTCCTGTCCGCCGACACGCCTGCCTTTCCGGGTGCGGATCGGCTGGCGGCTGGCGGCCACACTCGCCCGCACCGTGTTGCTGACACGGAAGCGAGCTGGCCGTCGCGCGAACAGGGGTGCTGGGGCCGCCTCGGTCGAGGCGGGGGCGGCGGGCGGCCCGAACTGCCCCTTTCCACGGGGAATACCGGTATGCGCACCGCATCGTTGAGATGATGCAGTAGTTCCCGAATACCTTTCAATGCAGGAGAGTTGATGCGCAGACGTTCGAAGAACCCGCTTCCCAGCTTCGGCCAATTCCTCATGGCACCCCGCATGATGCGGCGCATCTCAGTCTGGATGCTCGATCACGACCTGACCTTCGAGGAGGCCCGGGCGTGGGAGGCGTCGCGGCACCTGCTGAGGGTGCACCTCACCGACACCTACGGGCCGAAGTGGCGCCGAAGCGGTCCGGCCGAGCTGGTGGTGCTGGCCAGCCGGGCGGTGGACTTCAATCCGAGGCTCCTGCCGCACGGGGTGAAGGGGATCTACCACCCGGAGACCCTCACGGCGGTGCGCAGTCGCGAGCGCCGGTCGTAGCTGCGGCCGGGCCCGCTTCTATTCCGCTCATCATGACGCTTCTGTCGGTGAAGGCTCATCGTCCGGAGCCAGAAGGCCCTGCGTCGCCCAGTCAGGAAGGGCCAGTGCGGTGGTCCGGGGCAGGTGCGCCTCGTACCGGAGGAGCCGTTCTTGGAAGATGGCACGTGTCAGCCAGGCAAAGGTGTCATCGTCCAAGAGGTCGGGGTGGCCGGCAGCGGCGTCAGCGAAGTGTTCCGGGTCTGTGAAGACCTCGATGACCGAGATCGGGAGGGCGCTTGTATCCGCGGCACGGGCGATAGCGCGGCGGGTCACGGTTTCGAACCACCCTGAGCCCCACCACTCGCCAACGGACTCGGTGTGGGAACCATGTATGGAGAGCAGGCGCATGGTGGCCTCCGGGCCGAGATCCTCGTCGACCCGTTGCCACAGGTCGATCTCACGGTGGATGGATGCGAGGATCGGCCCCCAACCTTCTTCGAAGATGTCCCGCAGGGCCTGGCCGTCCGCGAGTCGGCGGGCGGGGGCTGTGAGGGCGAGGCGCACAGCGTGCCAGTCGATGGCCTCGGAGTGGACGTGGGGCAGGACGGCGCGGGTGGCGGCGATGTTGGCCCGGGCCATCGCGATGTCGTCGATCTTGAAGTGCCAGTCCTCGACGTCGCTCTCGCGGCGCCAGCACCATTCGGCGATACCGCGCGCTGCCGCTGACGGCACGAGGTCGGGGGAGATCACCGGGTAGGTGCGCAGCCCGCTTCCGATGTGCCAGGAGAAGTCCTCGCCGAACGCGCTGAGTACTTGCAGGCCGTCGTGCTCGCGCCGGTGCCGACGGATCGCGGGGCTGATGTGCTCTTTCCAGAACAGGGTGCTCAGGGTCCTGCGGAGCGGTGTCGCGTCGCCGGGCAGGTGGATGCGTGTCGGGTCGAGCAGCCCGGCGGCGGCGAAAGCCCGGCGTGCGGCCTCCGCCCTGTCCGCTTGGGTGGAGTACGGGCTCAGGTCGATGGTGAGCGGCTCGTCGAGCGCGAACAGCGGAGGAAGGTATCCGTCCCAGTCCCAGCCGTCTGTGGGGTCGTCGATGACGAGGCGGCCGGTGGCCGCAGACTAGTGCCGCATCAGGCAACGTTCGCCCTTTGGGCCCGATGGTGACTGACCGCTCGATACATTGAGGCATGGCCGACATCGTCAATGTGCGTTCA
>NZ_JBITZU010000058.1:0-7194 GCF_044547075.1 Kitasatospora sp. NPDC052896 | reverse complement strand
CCGGTCACACCGTTCAGCTCGTTGCGCAGCTCGACCGCGGTCAGCGAGTCGAAGCCCAACTCCTTGAACGCCCGACCGGCCTCCACGGCGGTCGCGTCCGCGTAACCCAGCACCGCCGCCACCCGACCGCACACCAGGTCGAGCAGCGCGGCCTCCCGCTCCCCCGCCGGCAGCGCGCTGAGCGTGCGCACCAGGGAGGAACCGGCGGCCGCCCCCGACCGGCCGGCCTCGACGGCGCGCCGCGCCGGCCCTCGCACCAGTCCGCGCAGCAGCGGCGGCAGGGTGCCCGCCACGGCCTCGGCACGCAGCGCGGCCAGGTCGAGCCGCATCGGCACGAGCATGGCGGCATCCGTGGCGCAGGCGGCGTCGAACAGCGCCAGACCCTCGTCGGCGGACATGCCCTGGACGCCGCCGCGGCTCATCCGCTGGACGTCGACCT
Organism: Kitasatospora sp. NPDC052896; assembly: GCF_044547075.1. Taxonomy (NCBI): domain Bacteria; kingdom Bacillati; phylum Actinomycetota; class Actinomycetes; order Kitasatosporales; family Streptomycetaceae; genus Kitasatospora; species Kitasatospora sp. NPDC052896. The sequence goes on along the minus strand of NZ_JBITZU010000058.1, from coordinate 6,755 downwards.
CGGCGAGGCTGCCGATCATGCCGCCGTTCGCCCAGGCGCCCCAGGCGAGGGAGGTCGCCGGCAGGCCCTGGGCCCGGCGCTGCCGTGCCAGTGCGTCCAGGAAGACGTTGGCGGCCGCGTAGTTGCCCTGGCCGAGACCACCGAAGGTGCCGGCGGCCGAGGAGAACAGGATGAACGCCGAGAGCCCGTCGGTGAGTTCGTGCAGGTTGAGCGCCGCGTCCAGCTTCGGACGCAGCACCGTGTCGAGCCGCTCGGGGGTGAGCGAGGAGACGATCCCGTCGTCCAGGACACCAGCGGTGTGCACCACACCGGTCAGCGGGAACTCCGCCGGCACGGCTGCCAGCACACCCGCCAGCGCCTCCCGGTCCGCGACGTCGCAGGCCGCGACCGTCACCGAAGCGCCCGACGCGCCCAGCTCGGCGACCAGTTCGGCCGCACCCGGCGCGTCCGCGCCACGCCGCGAGACCAGCAGCAGGCTCCGCACCCCGTGCTCGGCCACCAGGTGGCGGGCCACCAGCGCGCCGAGCATGCCCGACGCACCGGTCACCAGGACCGTACCGCTCGGATCGAACACCGGCGCCGGCTCGACGGCCGCGGCCACCCGCGCCAGCCGCGGCACCCGGACCTCGCCCGCGCGGATCGCCAGCTCCGGCTCCCCGCAGGCCACGGCCCCGGGCAGCGCGCGGAGCGAGGCGTCCTGGCCGTCCAGGTCCAGCAGGACGAACCGGCCCGGGTTCTCGGACTGCGCGGAGCGCAGCAGGCCCCACACCGGCGCGTGCGCCAGATCCTGCGGCCCGGCCTCGTCGGCGGCCACCGCGCCATGGGTCACCAGGACCAGGCGGGAGGCGGCGAACCGGTCGTCCGCCAGCCAGTCCTGGACCACGGCGAGCACCCCGTGCAACGCGGACCGGACCGCCTCGGCCGGGTCGGCCGCGTCGGCGGCGTCCAGCGTCAGCAACACCGCGTCGGGGGCGGCCAGACCGCCGTCCACCGCCGCACCCAGCGCCGCCAGGTCGGCGAACGCCTCGGCGCCCGAGCCGAGCACGTCCTCGCCCAGTGCCGCCCAGCCCGCTGCCGACGCCGACGGCACCGGCAGCGTGACCCACTCCACCTGGAACAACGACTCCGTGAACCCGCCACGGGCGGCGCGCACCTGCTCCTCGGAGACCTCGCGCATCGCCAGCGAGTCGACCGAGGCCACCGGCCGGCCCGACTCGTCCGCGAGCACCAGCGAGACCGTGTCGCGGCCCGCCGGGGACATCCGCACCCGCACCGCCGCCGCTCCGGCCGCGTGCAGGGTCACCCCGTTCCAGGCGAACGGGAGTCGCCCGCCGCCGTTCTCGTCCAGCATGTCGCCGATGCCGACCGCGTGCAGCGCGGCGTCCAGCAGCGCCGGGTGCAGGCCGAACAGCGCGGCGTCGCCGTGCGCGGCCTCCGGCAGCCGGACCTCGGCGCAGACGTCCTCGCCCAGGCGCCAGGCGGCGCGCAGGCCCTGGAAGACCGGGCCGTAGCCGAAGCCGGCGGCGGCCAGCCGCTCGTAGAGGTCCGTCACGTCGACCTCGACCGCACCGGCCGGCGGCCACTCGGTCAGCTCGAACGACGGCTCGTCGGCACGCGTGCCGGGTGCGAGCACACCGGTGGCGTGCCGGGTCCACGAGTCTTCGGCGAGCGCGTCCTCCAGCCGCGAGTGCAGGCTCACCGCGCGGCGGCCCGACTCGTCGGCGGCCTCCACGGAGAGCTGAACCTGGACGGCGCCGTGCTCGGGCAGGATGAGCGGCGCCTCCAGCGTCAGCTCCTCCAGCACCGTGCAACCGACCTGGTCACCGGCTCGGACGGCCAGCTCCACGAAGGCGGTGCCCGGCAGCAGCACCGAGCCCATCACGGCGTGGTCGGCCAGCCACGGGTGCGACCGCACCGACAGGCGGCCGGTGAACAGGAACCCGTCCGCCGCGGCGAGCGAGACCGCCGCGCCCAGCAGCGGGTGGCCGGCCACCGCGAGGCCGACGGCCGTGACGTCGCCCGTGCCGGTGGGCAGTCGCTCGGGCCAGTAGTGCTGGCGCTGGAAGGGGTAGGTGGGCAGGTCGATCCGGCGGGCACCGATGCCCGCGTAAACGGCCGACCAGTCCACCGCGACACCGCGCACGTACACCTGGGCGAGCGCCGTGGTCAGCGTGCGGACCTCGGGACGGTCGGCACGCAGCACCGGCGCGAACGCGACGTCCTCCGTGCCGGCGCAGTCCTGGCCCATCGCGGAGAGCACCCCGTCCGGACCCAGCTCCACGAACGTCCGGACGCCCTCGCGCTCCAGGGTCGCGACGGCGTCGCGGAAGCGCACGGCCTCACGGACGTGGCGCACCCAGTAGTCCGGGGTGGTGAGGTCGGCGGACTGGTCGAGGGTGGAGACGATCGGGATCCGTGGCGCGTGGAACTCCAGCGACTCCGCGACGGCCCGGAACTCCTCCAACATCGGGTCCATCAGCGGCGAGTGGAACGCGTGGCTCACCGTGAGCCGCTTCGTCTTGCGACCCTGCTCAGCCAGCCTGCCCGCGACCTCCAGCACGGCCGCCTCGGCACCCGAAAGCACCACGGACGTCGGCCCGTTGACCGCCGCGAGGCCCAACTCGGCCTCGCGACCGGCCAGCAGCGGCAACACCTCGTCCTCGGCCGCCTGCACCGCCACCATCGCACCACCGGACGGCAGCGCCTGCATCAACCGACCACGCGCCGCCACCAACTTCGCCGCGTCCGCCAGCGACAGCACACCGGCGACGTGCGCGGCCGCGATCTCACCGATCGAGTGACCCGCCAGGAAGTCCGGCAGCACACCCCAGGACTCCACCAGGCGGAACAGCGCCACCTCGATCGCGAACAACGCCGGCTGCGTGAAGCCGGTCTCGTGGATCGACTCGCCCTCGGCGGCGAACATCAACTCGCGCAGCGGACGGTCCAGGTACTGGTCCAGGTGCGCGAACACCTCGTCCAGCGCATCCGCGAACACCGGGAACGCGCCGTAGAGTTCGGCGCCCATCCCCAGCCGCTGGCTGCCCTGACCGGTGAACAGGAAGGCGAGCCGACCCTCGACGGCCGAGCCCCGCACCACACCCGCCGCCGACTCACCCGCGGCCAGCGCCGCCAGCCCGGCCAGCAACGCCGCCCGCTCGCCCGCGACGATCGCGGCGCGCTGCTCGAAGGCCGCGCGCGTCGTCGCCAGCGAGTAGCCGAGATCCGCGAGGCGCGGCTCGGCGTCGGCCTCGACGTGGGAGAGCAGCTCCCGCGCCTGGGCCCGCAGGGCGCTGTCGTTCTTCGCGGAGAGCACCACCGGCAGCACCGACGGCGCCACCGACGCCTCGACGGCCGGCTGCTCCGCGAGCTCCGGCGCCTGCTCCAGGATGGTGTGCGCGTTGGTCCCGCTCACACCGAAGGCCGAGATGCCGACCCGGCGCGGCGCACCGGTCCGCGGCCACTCGGTGGCCTCGGTCAGCAGCTCCACCGCACCGGCCGTCCAGTCGACGTGCGGGGTGGGCTCGTCCACGTGCAGCGTCTTCGGCAGCACGCCGTGCCGCATCGCCATGACCATCTTGATCACACCGGCCACGCCGGCCGCGGCCTGGGTGTGGCCGATGTTCGACTTCACCGCGCCGAGCAGCAGCGGACGGCCCTCCGGCCGCTCCTGGCCGTAGGTGGCCAGCAGCGCCTGCGCCTCGATCGGGTCGCCGAGCTTGGTGCCGGTGCCGTGCGCCTCGACCGCATCGACCTGGTCGGCCGTCAGCCCGGCCGAAGCCAGCGCCTGGCGGATCACCCGCTGCTGGGACGGGCCGTTCGGGGCGGTCAGACCGTTGCTGGCACCGTCCTGGTTGACGGCGCTGCCGCGAACGACGGCGAGGACCGGGTGCCCGTTGCGCTGGGCGTCGGAGAGCCGCTCGACGAGCAGCATGCCCGCGCCCTCGCCCCAGCCCGTGCCGTCCGCGGCACCGGCGAAGGCCTTGCACCGACCGTCCACCGACAGCCCGCGCTGGCGGCTGAACTCGATGAACAGGTCCGGCGTGGACATCACCGTCACACCACCGGCCAGCGCCAGCGAGCACTCGCCGTTGCGCAGCGCCTGCACCGCCATGTGCAGCGCGACCAGCGACGCCGAGCAGGCCGTGTCGACGGAGACCGCCGGGCCCTCCAGCCCGAAGGTGTAGGAGAGCCGGCCGGAGATCACACTGGTCGCCGTACCGGTCAGCCGGTGGCCCTCGATCCCCTCCTGGCCGTCGGCCAGCAGCGAGATGTAGTCCTGGCCGTTGGTGCCGATGAAGACGCCGGACTGGCTGCCGCGCAGCGTGGCCGGGTCGATGCCGGCCCGCTCGAAGACCTCCCACGAGGTCTCCAGCAGCAGCCGCTGCTGCGGGTCCATGGTGGTCGCCTCACGCGGGCTGATGCCGAAGAACGCGGAGTCGAACCGGGTCGCGTCCCGGAGGAACGCGCCCTTGCGGGTGTAGACCTTGCCGAGCTGCTCGGGGTCGTCGTCGAAGAGCGAGTCGAGGTCCCAGCCACGGTCGGTCGGGAAGTCCACGACCGCGTCACCGCCCGCGACGAGCAGCTGCCACAGCTCCTCGGGCGAGGTCACCCCGCCGGGGAAGCGGCAGCTCATCGCGACGATGGCGATCGGCTCGTCGTCCGCCACGGCGACCGTGGGCAGGGACGTCCCGGCCACCGGCTGGTGGCCGAGCAGCTCGGTGCGCAGGTGGTCGGCGAGCGCGGTCGCCGACGGGTAGTCGAAGACCAGCGTCGCCGACAACCGCAGACCGGTGGCCGCGTTGAGACGGTTGCGCAGGTCGACGGCGGTCAGCGAGTCGAAGCCCAGCTCCTTGAACGCCCGGCCACCCTCGACCGCGGTCGCGTCGGCGTAACCCAGCACGGCCGCCACCTGCGCCCGCACCAGATCCAGCAGCGCACGACCCTGCTCGACCCGCGACAGCCCCGCGAGGCGCTGCGCCAGCGAGGAGCCGGCGTCGGCCGTGGCGCCCTCGGTCCGCGATTCGGCGGCCGCCGCGCGGAGGCGCTGGACCTCCGGGACCTCGTCGAAGAGGCGGCTCGGACGGACGGCGGCGAACTCGGCGGCGAGCCGGTCCCAGTCGACGTCGGCGATCGTCAGGGCGACGTCACCGTGGTCCAGGGCCTGCTGCATCGCGGTGATCGCGAGCGCCGGGGCCATGCCGACCACACCGTCACGGCGCAGCCGGTCGGCGATCAGCTCCTCGGTCGCCAGGCCCGCCTCGGCCCAGGCGCCCCAGGCGATCGAGGTGGCCGGCAGGCCGTCGGCCCGGCGCTGCTCGGCCAGCGCGTCCAGGAACGCGTTGGCGGCGGCGTAGTTGGCCTGGCCGGCGCTGCCGACCGAACCCGCCATCGAGGAGAAGAGAACGAAAGCGGACAGGTCATGGGTGAGTTCGTGCAGGTTGCGGGCCGCGTCCACCTTCGGACGGGCCACGGCGGCGAAGCGCTCGACGGTCTGACCGTCCACCACACCGTCGTCCAGCACACCGGCCGTGTGGAAGACGGCAGTGACCGGGTGCTCCAGCGACGCCAGCAGCGCGGCCAGCGCCGCACGGTCGGCCACATCACACCCGGCAACCGTGACGTCAGCACCCAACTCGGCCAGCTCATCACGCAGTTCAGCCGCACCAGGCGCGTCCAGGCCACGCCGACTGGTCAGCAACAAGCGCTCGGCACCGTTGCGCACCAACCAACGCGACACCTCAGCACCCAGCGCACCCGTACCACCGGCCACCAGCACCGTGCCGGACGGCCGCCACGCGACCGCCTCGCCACGCGACGCCCGCACCAGACGACGACCGAAGACACCCGACGCCCGGACCGCGACCTGATCCTCACCCGCGACGCCGGCCAACACACTCGCCAGGCGCGAGAGAACCCGGTCGTCGACCGTCTCCGGCAGGTCGACCAGACCACCCCAACGCTCCGGGTGCTCCAGAGCCACCACCCGGCCCAGACCCCACACCCGCGCCTGCGCGGGGTTCACCAGCCGGTCGGACCGGCCCGTCGACACCGCACCGCGCGTCACGCACCACAGCGGCGCGTCGATCCGCGCGTCGCCCAGCGCCTGCACCAGAGTCGCGGTAAGCGCCGGATCCCCGTCGGTCACCGGCAGCCACAGCACACCGGAGACAGCGGCCGTGCCGTCCAGCGCCGCAGCCAGCAGCCCGGCCACCACCGCACGGTCGGTGACCTCCAGCTCGACCTGGCGGACATCCACGCCCCGCCCGGCCAGCATCGCCAGCGTGCCCGACACGGTCGGGTCCTCGGCGGCACCGGCGGGAACCGCCACCAGCCAGGTCCCCGACAGCACGCCCGAAGCGGCCTCGGTGACCGGCTTCCAGCTGTCGCGGTAGCGCCAGGCGTCCACCGTGTTCTGCTCGCGGCTCTGCCGGCGCCAGGCCGACAGCGCGGGCAGCACCGAACTCAGCGGCTGGTCTCCGTCCAGGTCGAGGGTCGCGGACAGGGCCTCCAGGTCACCGCTCTCGACGGCCTCCCAGAAGCGGGCGTCCACCGCGTCGACCGGGGCCTCGACCGCCGCGACCGTTCCGTCCGACTCCAGCCAGTACCGCTCGCGGTGGAAGGCGTAGGTGGGCAGGTCCACCCGGCGAGTGCCCTCGTGGGTCAGGAAGGACTGCCAGTCGACCGGGACGCCACGCACCCAGGCCTCGGCCAGGGAAGCGAAGAGCCGCTCCAGACCACCCTCCTGACGACGC
>NZ_JBITZU010000057.1:0-9018 GCF_044547075.1 Kitasatospora sp. NPDC052896 | reverse complement strand
CACCAACACCCACACCCGCCAAACCCTCACAAACCACCACCTCCACACCACCAACCAACACCGACCGCGGCACCCACTCCACCCGATACAACGAGTCGCGCTGCTGATCGCGCGCGGCGGTGAGCTGCTCGGCGGCCACCGGGCGCAGCATCAACGACTCGACCGACAGCACCTGCCTCCCGGCCCCGTCGGCGACCGACAGCGAGACGGAGTCCGTGCCGGCCGGAGCCAACCGCACCCGCAGCGCGGCCGCACCGGCGGCCGACACACTCACTCCACTCCACGAGAACGGGATCCGCCCCTGGTCGTGGTCCTCGACGAAGTCGCCCAGACCGACGGCGTGCAGAGCCGCGTCCAGCAGCGCGGGATGCACACCGAAGCCCGTGGTCTGAACGTCCTCGGGCAGCGCGACCTCCGCGAAGACCTCGTCCCCGCGCCGCCACCCGGCCCGCACGCCCCGGAACACCGGGCCGTACTCCAGACCCAGCCCGGCCAGGCGGTCGTACAGCGCGTCGACGTCGACCTCGGTCGCCCCGGAGGGGGGCCACTCGGACAGCTCGAACTCCGCGCGCGGACCCGTCGCGAGCACACCCGTGCCATGGCACGTCCACGGCTCGGCAGCCGTGGCGTCGTCGGGCCGCGAGTACAGCCGAACGGCCCGGCGGCCGGACTCGTCGGCGTGGTCCACCATGACCTGGAGGTGGATGCCGCCCTGCTCGGGCAGCAGCAGCGGGGCTTCCAGGGTCAGTTCCTCGACCCGGTCACAGCCCACCTGGTCGCCGGCCCGGATCGCCAGCTCCACCAGCGCCGTGCCCGGCAGCAGGACCGCGCCCATCACCACGTGGTCCGCCAGCCAGGCGTGCGTGGCGAGCGACAGCCGGCCGGTCAGCAGCACGCCGTCACCGTCGGCCAGCGCGACCGCGGCACCCAGCAGTGGGTGATCCGCCGACCACAGTCCCGAGCCGGTGAGATCACCGGTGGCTGGGCGGGTGTCGAGCCAGTAGCGCTCATGCTGGAAGGCGTAGGTGGGCAGGTCGACGCGCCGGGCACCACGACCCGCGAACACCGCCTCCCAGTCGAGAGCGATACCGTGCGCGTGCAGTTGGGCCAGGGCGGTGGTGAAGGCCACGTCCTCGGCCCGGTCGGCACGCAGGGCCGGAACGGTGACGGCACCGGAGTCGGCCAGCGTCTCCTGGGCCATCGCGGTCAGACCACCGGGGCCGACCTCCAGGAACGCCGTCACGCCCTCGGCCGCCAACGCCTGGACCGCGTCGGCGAACCGGACCGTGTGGCGAACATGACGCACCCAGTACTCCGGATCCCCCAACTCGCCCTCGGCGACCGGCCGTCCGGTCAACGTGGAGACGATCGGCAGCGTCGGAACGCCGAAGGTGACACGCTCGACCACCGCACGGAACTCCGCCAGCATCGGCTCCATCAACGGCGAATGGAACGCGTGCGACACCGCCAACCGCTTCGTACGACGCCCCTCGCCCGCCAACCGCCCCGCAAGCTCTAGCACCGCGTCCTCGGCACCCGAAAGCACCACCGACGACGGCCCGTTGACCGCCGCAACCCCCACCCGGCCCTCACGCCCGACCAGCAGCGGCAACACCTCGTCCTCCGAGGCCTGCACCGCCACCATCACCCCACCCGACGACAACCCCTGCATCAACCGCCCACGAGCAACGACAAGTTCAGCGGCGTCCGCCAACGAGAACACCCCCGCCACATGCGCGGCAGCCAACTCACCAACCGAATGCCCAGCCAGGAAGCCCGCCCGCACACCCCACGACTCCACCAACCGGAACAGCGCCACCTCCACCGCGAACAACGCCGGCTGCGCGAACTCCGTCCGCTCCAACAGCCCGGCATCCGCACCGAACACCACCTCACGCAAAGACCGCCCAAGGTGAACATCCACCGCGACACACACCGCGTCGAAAGCGTTGGTGAAAACCGGGAACGACGCACACAACTCACGCCCCATCCCCAACCGCTGACTCCCCTGTCCCGAGAACAGCAGGGCGACCATGCTCCGGGGAGCCACCGCCCCCGTGACCACCCCCGCAGCGGACTCGTCCCGGGCCAGCGCGCCGAGGGCCTCGCGCAGGGCTTCCCGGTCCGCCGCGACGATCGCCGCCCGGTGGTCGAGCGCGGCCCGCGTCGTCGCGGAGGAGAGGCCGATCTCCGCCACCGTGAGATCGGGGTTGGCCTCCGTGTGGCGGAGCAGTCGCGCGGCCTGGTCGCGCAGCGCGGTGGGGCTCTTGGCCGCCAGGAGGACGGGTGTCGGCAGGGCGGGCAGTGGCAGCGACCGCGGCTCGCCGGTCCGCTGGGGCTCGGCGTCGCCCGCCTCCTCGGCGGGCTCCGGCGCCTGCTCGATGATGACGTGCGCGTTGGTGCCGCTGAAGCCGAAGGAGGACACGGCAGCGCGGCGCGGGCGGTCACCCTCCGGCCAGGCCACCGGCTCGGTCAGCAGCTCCACGGCCCCGGCGGACCAGTCCACGTGCGGCGTGGGCCGGTCCACGTGCAGCGTCTTCGGCAGCAGCCCGTGCCGGAGGGCCTGCACCATCTTGATGACGCCGCCCACCCCCGCCGCGGCCTGGGTGTGGCCGATGTTCGACTTCAACGAGCCCAGCCAGAGCGGCCGGTCCTCCGACCGGCCCTGACCATAGGTCGCCAGCAACGCCTGCGCCTCGATCGGGTCACCCAGCGTCGTCCCGGTCCCGTGCGCCTCCACCGCGTCCACCTCGGCCGCGGACAGCCCCGCACTCGCCAACGCCTGCCGGATCACCCGCTGCTGGGACGGCCCGTTCGGCGCCGTCAGACCGTTCGACGCACCGTCCTGGTTCACCGCCGAACCCCGCACCACCGCCAGCACCGGGTGCCCGTTGCGCTCCGCGTCCGACAACCGCTCCACCAACAGCATGCCGACACCCTCAGCCCACCCAGTCCCGTCTGCGGCGGCGGCGAACGGTTTGCAGCGACCGTCGGCGGCCAGCCCACGCTGCCGGCTGAAGTCCACGAACGAGGTGGGGTTGAGCATCGCGGTGACCCCGCCGGCCAGCGCCAGCGTGCACTCGCCCTGCCGCAGCGCCTGCACCGCCAGGTGCAGGGCCACCAGCGAGGAGGAGCATGCCGTGTCCACCGTCACCGCCGGCCCCTCCAGACCGAAGGTGTAAGCCACCCGGCCGGAGACGACACTGGCCGCACTGCCCGTACCGATGTAGCCCTCGACGTCCTCCACCGCCTGCTGGAGAACGGCCGAGTGGTCGTGGTACATGACGCCGGCGAACACGCCGGTTCGGCTGCCACGAAGCGAGGTCGGGTCGATCCCCGCCCTTTCGAAGGTCTCCCAGCAGGATTCCAGCAGAATGCGCTGCTGAGGGTCCATGGTGAGGGCCTCGCGGGGCGAGATCTCGAAGAGTCCGGCGTCGAAGAGATCGATCCCGTCGAGGAATCCGCCCTCCCGCACGTGGCTCGTACCGCGCGTGTCGGGGTCGGGGTCGTAGAGCGCGTCCAGATCCCAGCCACGGTCGGCGGGGAACTCCGAGATCGCGTCCCCGCCGTCCACCAGCAGTCGCCAGAGGTCCTCCGGCGACTTGACGCCGCCCGGAAAGCGGCAGCTCATCGCCACGATCGCGATCGGCTCCTGCTGGGCGTCGTCCATCTTCTGTAGCCGCTCGCGGGCCTCGTGCAGGTCCGCCGTCACTCGCCGGAGGAAGTAGCGAAGCTTTTCCTCGTTGTTCACCTGAGGCCATCCTCTTGCAGAGATCTCATGGAGCCGAAATCCGGCAGATTCGTTGGGGGGACGAGAGTTTTCCGCCAACTCTCAGGGGTCAGGAGATACCGAATTCCTTGCCGAGGAACTCGTACATCTCGTCGTCGGTCGCGACGTTGAGCTCGTCGGCGAAACTGGCCTTCGGTTCCTCCGACGCGGACGGCGAGCCGGGCGTGGAGTTCGCCCACAGTGCTGTCAGGGCCCGCAGTCGCGACGCGACGGCATCGCGGCCGTCATCGTCCGGTGCCGCCGTGCGCAGCGCCGCCTCCAGCCCGTCGAGCTCCGCGAGCAGTGCGCTGACGCCCTGCACCGCCGGAGCGGTCTCGGCCCGCAGGTGCTCGGCGAGTTCGTCGGGCGTCGGATAGTCGAAGATCAGCGTGGGCGGCAGCCGCAGCCCGCTGGCCGCGGCCAGGCGGTTGCGCAACTCGACCGCGGTCAGCGAGTCGAACCCGAGCTCGCGCAGCGCCCGTCGAGGGCGCACCACGCTGGGCGAGGCGAGGCCGAGGACCGCCGCCACGTGCTCGCAGACCAGGTCCAGCAGCAGCTTGCGCTGCTCGGCCTCGGTCAGGCCGGTCAGCCGAGCGGACAGCGTGGGCGCCTCGACCGTCGCCGCACTCGCGGTGGCGCGCCGGGTCGGGACTCGTACCAGGCCCCGCAGGAGCGCGGGGAGCGAGCCCGTCGCGGCCCGGGCCCGCAGGCCCGTCAGGTCGAGTCGCACCGGCACGACGGTCGTCTCAGGACGGCCGGACGCGGTGTCGAAGAGCGCCAGCCCCTCCTCGGTGGACAGCGGCAGGACTCCGCTGCGGACCATTCGGCCGCGGTCGGCGTCGTTCATCCTGCCGGTGATCCCGCTGCCTTCGGCCCACAGGCCCCAGGCCATCGAGACCGCCGGCAGCCCGGCCGCCCGGCGCTGCTGCGCGAGCGCGTCCAGGAAGGCGTTCGCCGCAGCGTAGTTGCCCTGCCCCGCGCTGCCGAGCACACCGGCCGCGGAGGAGAAGAGCACGAACGCCGACAGCTCCAGGTCCCGGGTCAGCTCGTCCAGATGCAGCGCCGCGTCAACCTTCGGACGGAACACCCGGTCGATGCGCTCCGGCGTCAGCGAGTCGATCACCGCGTCGTCCGCCACGCCAGCCGCGTGCACGACCCCCGTCAGCGGGTGCTCGGCCGGAACGGCCGTCAGCAGCGCGACAAGCGCGTCGCGGTCCGCCACGTCACAGGCCGCCACCTCGACGCACGCACCAGCGGCCGTCAACTCCGCCACCAGCTCGGCCGTCCCCTCGGCACGACCGCCACCGCGGCTCACCAGCAGCAGCCGACGCACACCGCGCTCGGTCACCAGGTGCCGTGCCACCAGACGGCCCAGCGTGCCCGAGGCCCCGGTCACCAGCACCGTGCCGTCCTCGGCGAAGGCGGGGGCGGCGGGGCTTCCGTCCGCCGTCTCGACCCGTGCGAGGCGAGGCACCAGCACCTCACCGTCACGCACCGCGAACTGCTCCTCGCCGGCGTCGAGCAGCGCGGGCAGGGCGCGGACCGAGTCCGCGTCCCGGTCCAGATCGACCAGGACGAACCGGCCCGGGTGCTCCGACTGCGCGGACCGCAGCAGACCCCGGACCGCGGCCTGGGCCGGATCGACCTCCTTGTCGCCGTCCCGTGTGACCACCGAGTTGCTGGTCAGCACCACGAGCCGGGAGTCGGCGAGACGCCCGTCGGAGAGCCACTGCTGCAACAGCTCCAGCATCCGGTGGACGGTGCGGTGCGCGTGCTCCGTGGGATGGTCACTGTCGATGTGGCTGCCCACGGTCGCCAGGACCACGGCGGGCAGTGACTCACCGCTCTCGGACCGCCGCAGCACACTCGGCAGATCCGGGTGGAAGGCGGCTCGCGCTCCGGTCTCCTCGACGGCGGCGCGCAGGCCGTCGTCGTCACCGATGACGGCCCACGACTCGCCCATCGGCAGTCGCGAGACGGGCAGGACCGTCCAGTCGACGCGGTAGAGCGAGTCCTGCTGTCCGCTGCGGGCAGCACTCAACTGCCCAGCGGGGACGGGGCGCAGGACGAGGGAGTCGATCGCGGCGACGGGATGGCCGGTGCCGTCGGCGACCAGCAGGGAGACGGCGTCCGGACCGGCCGGAGCCAGCCGCACCCGCAGGGCACTCGCACCGGTCGCGGACAGCCGGACCCCACTCCACGAGAACGGGATCCGCCCCTGCCCGGTGTCGGGCAACAGCCCACCCAGACCGACCGCGTGCAACGCCGCGTCCAGCAACGCCGGATGCACACCGAACCCGCCGACCTCCGTACCCTCCGGCAACGCGACCTCGGCGAACACCTCCCGACCCCGCCGCCACAACCCGCGCAACCCCCGGAACACCGGACCGTAACCGAACCCGAGCTCCGCCAACCGCTCGTAGTAACCCCCGGTCCCCACCACCTCGGCGGCAAGGGGCGGCCAGGACGCGAGGTCGAACGTCTCCGTCCGTCCCGGTGACACCGCTCCAGTCGCGTGGCAGATCCAGGACTCGACGCCGTCGCCCGACTCCGGGCGCGAGTACACGTTCACCGTGCGGCGGCCGGACTCGTCGGCGCCACCCACCGCGATCTGCAACTGGACCGCGCCCTGCTCGGGCAGAACGAGCGGCGCCTGGAGGGTCAACTCGTCCAGCAGGCCACAGCCCACCTCGTCGGCCGCCCGCAACGCCAGATCCACCAGCGCGGTACCCGGCAACAGCACCACGCCCATCACCACGTGCTCCGCCAACCAGGGCTGAGCGGAGAGCGACAACCGCCCCGTCAGGAGCGTGCCCTCGCCACCGGCCAGCGTGACCACCGCGGCCAACAGCGGGTGGTCCGCCGCCGTCAGTCCTGCCGAGGCGACATCACCGGTCGGCCGGCTCGACTCCAGCCAGTAGCGTTGGCGTTGGAAGGCGTAGGTGGGCAGGTCGACGCGCCGGGCACCACGGCCCGCGAACACCGCCTCCCAGTCGAGGGCGACGCCGTGCGCGTGGAGTTGGGCCAGGGCGGTGGTGAAGGCCACGTCCTCCGGACGGTCGGCGCGCAGGGCCGGAACGGCGACGGCACCGGAGTCGGCCAGCGTCTCCTGAGCCATCGCGGTCAGACCACCAGGGCCGACCTCCAGGAACGCCGTCACGCCCTCGGCCGCCAACGCCCGGACCGCGTCGGCGAACCGGACGCTGTCACGGACGTGACGCACCCAGTACTCCGGATCCCCCAACTCGCCCTCGGCGACCGGCCGTCCGGTCAACGTGGAGACGATCGGCAGCGTCGGAACGCCGAAGGTGACACGCTCGGCCACCGCACGGAACTCCGCCAGCATCGGCTCCATCAACGGCGAATGGAACGCGTGCGACACCGCCAACCGCTTCGTACGACGACCCTCGGCCGCCAACCGCCCCGCAAGCTCCAGCACCGCCTCCTCGGCACCCGAGAGCACCACCGACGACGGCCCGTTGACCGCCGCAACCCCCACCCGGTCCACCAGATCACCCAGCAGCGGCAGCACCTCGTCCTCCGAGGCCTGCACCGCCACCATCACCCCACCCGACGGCAACGCCTGCATCAACCGCCCACGAGCAACGACAAGTTCAGCGGCGTCCGCCAACGAAAGGACGCCCACGACATGAGCGGCAGCCAACTCACCGACCGAATGCCCGGCCAGGAAGTCCGCCCGCACACCCCACGACTCGACGAGACGGAACAGCGCCACCTCCACCGCGAACAACGCCGGCTGCGCGAACTCCGTCCGCTCCAACAGCCCGGCATCCGCACCGAACACCACCTCACGCAACGACCGCCCAAGGTGAACATCCACCGCGACACACACCGCGTCGAAGGCAGCCGCGAACACCGGGAACAACGCACACAACTCACACCCCATCCCCAACCGCTGACTCCCCTGCCCCGAGAACAGGAACGCGAGCCTGGTGTCCGGGAGAGCGGCCCCACATACCAGCCCAGCGAGCTGCCGATCCTCGATCACACCGGCCAGGCCCTGCAACAGCTCCTCACGACTGTTCCCCACCACCACCGCGCGGTGCTCCAGCGCCGCCCGCGAGGTGGCCAGGGAGTAGCCGAGGTCCGCGGGGTCAAGCTCCGGGTGCTCGGTGACAAGGGCGGCGAGGCGTTCCGCCTGGCCGCGCAGCGCGGCCGGATCCTTCGCCGACAGCGGCCACGGCACAGCCACACCGGACATCGACGCACTCGATCGCTCAGCGGAGACCGCCACCGGCGGCTGCTCCAGCACCACGTGCGCGTTGGTCCCGCTGACACCGAACGAGGAGACACCGGCCCGACGCGGACGGTCACCCACCGACCAATCCACCGACTCGGTCAGCAGCCGCACCGCACCCGCCGACCAGTCCACGTGCGGAGTCGGCTCGTCCACGTGCAGCGTGCGCGGCAGAACCCCGTGCCACATCGCCATCACCATCTTGATCACACCAGCCACACCGGCCGCCGCCTGCGTGTGACCGATGTTCGACTTCAACGAGCCCAGCCACAGCGGCCGCTCCTCCGGGCGGTCCTGCCCGTAGGTCGCCAGCAACGCCTGCGCCTCGATCGGGTCACCCAACGTCGTACCCGTCCCGTGCGCCTCCACCACGTCCACATCCGCAGCCGACAGCCCCGCACTCGCCAACGCCTGCCGGATCACCCGCTGCTGCGCGGGACCGTTCGGCGCCGTCAGACCGTTCGACGCACCATCCTGGTTCACCGCCGAACCCCGCACCACCGCCAGCACCGGATGCCCGTTGCGCTCCGCGTCCGACAACCGCTCCACCAACAGCATGCCCGCGCCCTCGGCCCACCCGGTCCCGTCCGCCGCGGCGCCGAACGCCTTGCAACGACCATCCACGGCGAGACCGCGCTGACGACTGAACTCCACGAAGGTGCTCGGCGTCGCCATCACCGTGACGCCACCCACCAGGGCCAGCGAGCACTCACCCTGCCGCAGCGCCTGCGCCGCCAGGTGCAACGCGACCAGCGAGGACGAGCACGCCGTGTCCACCGTCACCGCCGGCCCCTCCAGACCGAAGGTGTAAGCCACCCGCCCGGAGGCCACACTGCCGGAGGTCCCCATACCGAGGTGGCCTTCGAGGCCCTCCGGCACCGCGGCGAGCTGCGAGGCGTAGTCGTGGTACATCACGCCCGCGAACACCCCGGTCCGCGAACCCTTCACCGAGGTCGGATCGATCCCCGCCCGCTCGAACACCTCCCACGAG
>NZ_JBITZU010000056.1:0-9334 GCF_044547075.1 Kitasatospora sp. NPDC052896 | reverse complement strand
GAGCCGGGGATACAAACAGAGCGCCTCGTGGCGCACAAGGTGCGCTCCACCGCCCACCGCTTGGGCTGGACCTGGAAGCCGCGCTGGTCCGGGTCCTTACGGACGATCTCCAGATCGCGGCCGAGGATCCTGGTGGTCCACTCGACCAGGCGGCCGGCGAAGCCCTGGTCGGCCCAGACCTTCTTGACGCTGGGGTGGTCGAGCCTGGTCCACAGCAACGGCCGCTTCGCTCCATCACGGTCCTGGATGCTCGCCGCGACGACATGGACGGCCAGGAGCAATCCGAGGGTGTCGGTGACGATGAACCTCTTGCGGCCCTTCACTTTCTTGCCCGCGTCGAACCTCCTGGTGGCAGCGGGGACTGTGTCGGCGCTGCGGACGGACTGGGAGTCGATCAAGCCCGCGCTCGGCTCCGCGTCGCGGCCGTCGGCTTCACGGACCTTGCCACGCAAGACGTCATGGATGCGCTCAACGGTGCCGTCGTCGTGCCACCACGTGAAGTACCAGTACACCGTCGGCCACGGAGCGAAGTCCTTCGGCAGCTGCCGCCAAGCACACCCGGTCCGCACCACGTAGAAGATCGCGTCCACGATCCGCCGCCGCGGATGCTTCTCCCGCCGACCGCCCTTCGGACCCACCCGCGCCGGTGGGAGCAACGGCTCCACCAGCGCCCACTGCTCGTCCGTCAGGTCCGACGGATACCCACCCCCAACACCACTCACAGAGGGCTCAACGAGCCCCTCAGCAACGGGACACGGCAGATCTCAAACGCGGTCTGAGGGGTAGCGGCGGGGCGGTTCCGCGCCCCGGACCTTCGCCTGCCCTGATCGCATGCTGCCTCGAGCGCCCCCCAGTGCACCGCCATGCCTCCCCCTCTGGCTCGGCGACCAGCTCCTCCACCCTCGTTTAAGATCATTTTCGATGCGTGTGCACCTCAGTGGAGCCGGTTCGGGGCAGTCTAGCCATGCGCCCGGGCGGGATTCAACTGTCGTGCAGAGATTGGGGTTGAGGTACATTGACACGAGTGGAGCCGAGGGTGATGCCGCGAGGGGGTCGCTGTGACCGAGCAGGTAGGCCGTAGCTTGGCGGACAAGCTGAACCACTTGTTCGCGACCGTCAAGCCCCGCGGGGGCCAGGAGTACAGCAACGAGCACGTCGCGGCTGCCATCGGCAAGACCGGCGTCGCGATCTCGCAGAGCTACATCTGGCAGCTACGCAAGAACAAGAAGACGAACCCGACCCTCAAACACCTGCAGGCTCTGGCGGACTTCTTTGGGGTGCCAGCGGCCTACTTCTTCGACGACGAGGTGACGGACCGGGTCGAGGGACAGTTGGGGCTCCTGGCGGCCGAGCAGGAGCGCCTGGACGCGGCGGTCGGCAGCAGCGAGGTGAAGCTGATGGCTATGCGCGCCGGCGAGCTGTCGCCGGCTCGACGCAAACAGGTCATGGATCTTCTCGACGTCGTCTACCAGTTGGAGCAAGCGGAACAGCGGGGCTTGTGACCGGACGGCATCGGCAGGCTGCTGGCACCCGGCGGGGGCAGGCGCTAGTGGCGAACGACATCAAAATCTGATCAGGGGTGGGCAGATTGAAAGACCGCGAGCTGCGGCGTCGCTGCAGGCGCGAGTTGCAGGCGTTGGGCATCCAGCCCCCGTTACGGGTGGACGTTTTGTGCCGGCTCCTCGGGGAACGACGCCAGCGCCCGATCCGGCTCGTGCCTTACTCGTTGCCCGTGCCTGGGCCGTTCGGTGTATGGCTTGCCACTTCGTCGGCTGATTACATCCTGTACCAGCGGGAGACCAGCAAGATCCACCAGGATCACATCATCCTGCACGAGGTCGGCCATATCCTGGCAGACCACCAGAGCGACGATGGCGACGACGAGTTCTGGCGAGAGATGATGCCCGACCTCTCGCAGGAAGCCATCCGACGAGCACTACGGCGGACCTCTTACGACCAGGAGCACGAACGAGAGGCCGAACTGGTCGCCACGATCATCCTGGAGTGGGCCTCCGTGCTCGACCAGGTGACTCCGCGCAAGTCCAGCAACCCCTCTGTGCAGCGGGTGCAGACGGCATTGGGTGATCGGCAGGGGTGGCTATGACCATCTTGGTAGCACTTCCCGGCGTGGCTATCCTCGCAGCTCTGACCTGGAAGCTGTATCAGCTGGTCAAAGCACCTCAGGACAGCCCGCTCCGCGCGGTTACGCTGTGCCTTGCTTCTGTTGGCGCGGCATTCCCGCTCGGCCTTCAGAGCGCTGCGAGGGCCTTCGACAGTCTCGCGGGGCACGGCTCAGCCAAGCTCCTGCAGAACGCGCTACTCCTCGGGGCCGCCTACTGGCTTATGTGCTTCTACCTCTACTCGGCGTCAGATCACCGCCAAGGTCGAATCCGCGCCCGATGGGAAGCCGTCCCACTCGTCATCGCCATCGCGACCATCTCGCTGGCAGCTCTCACCACTCCGCAGAGCGTCAAAGATCGCCTCTACGCGACAACGGACATGCGGGTGACCCAGGTGGCGGTCTTCTACCTGGTGGCCGGACTGTACTTGGTCTACGCAATGGCCTCGGCGCTACGTTGGACCTGGCGCTATGCCCGGATGTCCACCCGTCCCCTTGCCGCCGGGCTGTGGATGGCAGCTGCAGGCATGGCCGGGCTGGTGGCAGCCAGCTCGGTTCGTGCCGTATTCGTCGTAATCCGGTGGTGGGGCGGCTCAGTTCCCGTGGCGCTGCTCCGGAGCGCGGATCTTCTGCTGGTCATTGGGGTCCCACTGTTCATGATCGGCGTCAGTTACCCCGGCTTCGTCACACGGGTCGCCGCAATACGAATCTGGCGGCACCATCGTCGCCTCTACCGGCGGCTGTATCCGCTCTGGACGATGCTGCACGAGGCGTACCCCGAAGACGCCCTGAATCGCGTACCTGTCAGCCGATGGGACTATGTCCTTTCCCTTCGAAGCGTTCACCATCGCTACTACCGGCGCGTCATCGAGTGCCGTGACGGCCTGGTACGCATCAGCCCGTACCTCGCAGACCTCTGCGCCTATGGCGACGGTGACGGCGAGACCTCGCCCGTAGCCCTGGCCGAGCACCTGCGAACGGCACTCGAGACCTACTTGTCAGGCGGCTCGGCGACTTCGACGGCGGTTCCGATAGCACTGCCGCGCAGCGACGACCTTGACGCCGACGTACGACAACTCGTGGCACTGGCAGATGCGGTTGGACCCGGATAGCACGTCGCATCTGTGCCTGGTGAGCCCCACACTTGCCCGCAGGCGCACGGCCCGGATGACGACTCGATCGCGGGCCGATCCACCTCGACGCCGTGCAGCGCCCCGCCCTGGTGGACTGGCCCCCGGCACATCGCATCCACAGGCCGGAGCCGGGGCGTCGGCGCGTGGGTGGCGATCGGTTCGTGGCAGACAAACACGATTGGATCAAGGAGACGGATGATGGAGCTATTGATCTCGGCTGGGCGGGTACTCACGGGTCCTGGCGGCGAATGCGTGGACGACGGGGCCGTACTCGTCACTGGAGACTCCATCGCCGCAGTCGGGACACGCGACGAGGTGGAACAAGTCGCCCCTGACGGCGTGCGGCGGGTGTCCTTCCCCGAGGGCACCGTCCTCCCTGGGCTGATCAACTGTCACGTTCATCTCGCCTTCGACGCTGGGCCGGACCCGGTAACCTCGTTGCGGGAGGCGGACGACACGAGCCTGCTGCTCGGCATGGCCGGCCGGGCGCAGCAGGCGCTGGCCGTGGGTGTGACCACGGTGCGGGACCTGGGTGACCGGGGTGGGCTCTCGGTGCGGCTGCGGGACGCCATCGCGGCGGGGTTGCTGGCCGGTCCGCGGATCCTGGCGGCGACGGCTCCCCTCACCCCGCCCGGCGGACACTGCTGGTTCCTGGGCGGCGAGGTGTCCGGCGAGGAGGCCATCCGGGACCGGGTGAGGCACAACGCTTCGATCGGCGCCGACGTGATCAAGGTGATGGCCACGGGTGGCGGGCTCACCAAGGGCGGCGCGGCGACCTGGCAGTCCCAGTTCACCACCGAGGAACTGCACGCAGTGGTGGCGGAAGCCCGCCGGGCCGGCCTCCCGGTCGCCGCCCACGCCCATGGCGTGGACGGCATCGCCGCCGCGGTCGCCGCCGGAGTGGACACCATCGAGCACTGCACCTGGATGGTCGAGGGAGGCTTCGAGCTGCGCGCCGACGTGGTCGCCGACATCGTCGCCAAGGAGATCCACGTCTGCCCGGCGGCCAGCCACAACTGGCGGCGCTTCGCCGAGTACTTCGGCGCGGAGCGAGCCGAACAACTGTTCGGCCAGGTGCGGCGGATGGCCGAACAAGGGGTCCGCCTGGTGGCCGGAACGGACGCCGGGGTACCGGGCTCCGTTTTCGACGGCTTCGTGGGCAGTCTCGAGCTCTACGAACACCTGGGCCTCTCCCTGGACCGAATCATCGACATGGCCACCATCGACGCCGCCCGCGCCCTCGGAATCGACACCCAAACCGGGCAGCTCACCGCCGGCTACCGCGCCGACCTGCTCATCGTGGACGGCGACCCGCTCCGCGACCTGAGCGCCCTTCACGCCGTACGCCTGGTCATGGCAGGAGGACGTCCGTACGGCAACGGAGCAGCCAGCAGTTGGTGAGTGCGTCACGTTCGCTCCACCTGCACCAGATGACCGGGATCCTGTGCTGCCGGGACCAGTACCAGTGATAGCTGGCTGGCCCCGGCAGCACGCGTGCCCAGAGCACACGAGTTTCCGATTGCCGTGCCGAGAAAATGCGACCGTCTTTAGGGAAGGAGGGGCAGCGACTCAAGACCCCGCATGAGGCGCGTGTGTCGCCACTGCAACTCGCTGCTCGGCACGGCGAGCCGAATCCGGGGGAAGCGGGCGAGCGTTTGCCGGATTTGTGCTGGAGGGCCGACCGCGCCCTGACGATGTGGACGCCGACGTTGTTTCGCTGAGCGTGGCGACAAGTACGCTGCAGGGCTGCCTGCTGCGTGGTGGAGCGCGCACGGGGGATGGGCTATCGGTCCGTGCCGTAGCGGAGCCCGTCGAGGAGCAGGTCGAGGAGACGGCCGGCCCGTTCGCGTTGGGCGGGAGTGCTGGTGATCAGTGCGACGCCGGCGAGGCTGAAGCCGACGTCGAGGGAGTCGATGTCCGCGCGCAGGAGACCGGCGTCGGCGCCGGCGTGCAGCAGGGTGCCGATCGTGGTGCCGAGCTTGTCGAGGGTCTCGGCGAAGGGGTCCGCGCCGGAGGCGACCGCGGCCCGCAGGGCGTCCGCCATGCCGTGCTTGGCGGCCAGGTAGTCGATGAACCTGTCCATCCACAGGCGCATCGCCTCATCCGGCGGGAGGTCGGCCAGCAACTCGGCGGCGCTGTCGCAGACGCGGGCCAGCTCGTTGCGGTAGGCGGCCTCGATGAGTGCCTCGCGGGTGGGGAAGTGGCGGTAGAGCGTGGCCGAGCCGACGCCCGCGGCCTTGGCGATGGTGTCGATCGGGACGTCCGCGCCCTTCTCGGAGAAGGCGCGTACGGCCGCTTCGAGGATGCGCTCCCGGTTGCGGCGGGCGTCGGCGCGCAGCGGGGTCGGCTGGGTGGTCAAGGCTGTTCCCTTCGTCTGTTGATCAGTCTACCCGGGCAAACGGGGAGTCCCCCGGTTACGTTTGCTAACCGGGGAGTTCTCCGGTTACCGTTGCGGAGCGAACCGGGGAGTTCCCCGTTTGCTGCCGACGCCAGTTACTCTTGACGGGAGAACCCTTGATGACCAGCGAGAAGACGGCCCTGATCACCGGCACGTCCTCCGGTATCGGCCTGGCTACTGCGATCGGTGCCGCGCGGGCCGGCTGGATCACCATCGCGACCATGCGCGACACGGGCAAGGCCGAGGCCCTGCTGAAGGCGGCAGCCGAGCACAAGGTCGCCGACCGCGTCCAGGTCAAGCGCCTGGACGTGGTCGACTCCGAGAGCATCGCCGCCTGTCTGGACGAGGTGATGGCCGAGCACGGCCGTCTCGACGCACTGGTCAACAACGCCGGCGCCGCGAAGACCGGCACCGTCGAGCTGATGAGCGTCGATGACGTCCGCGCCGCCATGGAGGTCAACTTCTTCGGCGTGGTGGCCGCCACCCGTGCCGCCCTGCCCCATCTGCGTGCCGCCCAGGGCCGGGTGATCACCGTCTCCAGCGTCGGCGGCGTCCTCGGCCAGCCCTTCAACGAGGCGTACTGCGCGGCCAAGTTCGCCGTCGAGGGCTTCATGGAGTCCCTCGCACCCGTCGCCGCAACCGTTGGCGTCGACGTCACCGTGGTCGAACCCGGCCCGGTCGCAAGCGAGTTCGTCGCCAACCAGAACCTGGACATCCCCGCCCTGCTGGATGTGGCCGGGCCCTACGCCCCGGCCCTTGAGGCGTACCTCGGCCTGCGCCGCAGCGTGTTCGAGGGCGCCCAGACCCCGACCGAGGCCGCCGCCCCAATCATCGACGCCCTCACCGCCGCCCGCCCGCCCTTCCGCATCCAGACCTCCGAGCGGGCCCGCGACTTCGTCGCCACCACGCTCGCCGACCTCGACGGCTCCGCCGTCCAGACCCTGACCCGCACCTGGGTCCGCTGAACCGCCCCAAGAACCGAACACCCCCAGAAACAGGAGCATCCCTCATGACTTCCCCGAAGACCGTCCTGATCACCGGCACGTCCTCCGGCATGGGCCTGGCCACCGCGATCGGCGCCGCCCAGGCGGGCTGGACGACCATCGCGACCATGCGCGACACCGGCAAGGCCGAGGCCCTGCTGAAGGCCGCAGCCGAGGCGGGTGTGGCCGACCGGATCCAGGTCAAGCGCCTGGACGTGACCGACTCCGAGAGCATCGCCGCCTGCCTGGACGAGGTGATCGCCGAGCACGGCCGCCTCGACGCACTGGTCAACAACGCCGGCGCCGCCCACCTCGGCACCGTCGAACTGATGGGCGTCGACGAGGTCCGTGCCACGATGGAGGTCAACTTCTTCGGCATGGTGGCCGCCACCCGTGCCGCCCTGCCCCACCTGCGCGCCACCCACGGCCGGGTGATCACCGTCTCCAGCGTCGGCGGCATCCTCGGCCAGCCCTTCAACGAGGCGTACTGCGCGGCCAAGTTCGCCGTCGAGGGCTTCATGGAGTCCCTCGCCCCCGTCGCCGCCACCGTCGGCGTCGACGTCACCATCGTCGAGCCCGGCCCGGTCGCGAGCGAGTTCGTCGCCAACCTCGGCCTGGACCTTCCCGCCGCACTCGCCGCGGCCGGGCCCTACGCCCCGGCCCTTCAGGCGTACATCACCCGCACGCGGGACATCTTCAGCCACGCCCAGACCCCGGCCGAGGCCGCCGCCCCGATCATCGACGCCCTGACCGGCGACCGCCCGGCCGTCCGCATCCAGACCTCCGAGTGGGCGCGCGACTTCGTCGCCACCACGCTCGCCGACCTCGACGGCTCCGCCGTCCAGAGCCTCACCAACACCTGGGTCCGCTGAACCGAAGACGGCGGCCTCCTGGGCGGACAGGCGGAGGCTGCCCTGGCAGTGCTGGTGAAGAAGCGGATGGTCCCCATTCGGCCTTCGTCCGCGCCGTCGACGCAGCGGGGTCGCAGGCTAGAGTGCGCGAGGTGCGGCTGTGGGCGGGTTGCTCGCTCGCCGGCCATGGCTTGCTGTGGAATTCGCTGGTTCGTCTCCGCCGTGATTGGCATGATGCCTGGTGATGACCGATCAGTCCCAGACCTCGACTTTCCCTCCTTCCTTTGACCACCGCTCTGCTGCCCGCGACAGTCTGTATGGCCTGGCTGTCGGTGATGCGTTCGGTGCGCAGTTCTTCGTTCCCGAGAACCGGCCGGCTCTGGCCGAGCGCCGGCTGCCGCCTGGTCCGTGGCCGTGGACGGATGACACCGAGATGGCCTGTTCGGTGTTCGACGGGCTGCGGCTGCGCGGCACGGTGAATCAGTGGGAGCTGGCGCGGTCGTTCGCGCGGCGGCATGACTTCGACCGGGGGTATGGTCCGGCGATGAACCGGCTCCTTCGGCTGGTTCGCGAAGGCGGTGAGTGGCGGGACCTTGCCACCGGGCTGTTCGACGGGCAGGGGTCCTTCGGTAACGGTGCGGCGATGCGGGTGGCGCCGCTGGGGGCCTGGTTCGCCGTGGACTTGGAGGAGGCCGCTTGGCAGGCGGCGCGTTCGGCCGAGGTCACCCACACGCACCCGGAGGCGGTGGCGGGGTCGGTGGCCGTCGCGGTCGCGACTGCATGTGCGGCGCGCAGTCGTGGCCGTCGCATGACGCCACGGGAGTTGTTGCGGCCGGTGGTGGAGCTGACCCCGGCTGGGAAGGTCCGCGAGGGTGTGGTCGAGGCGCTTGGCCTGGTCGATCAGCCGCATGTGGAGCTGGCGGCCCACCAACTGGGCAACGGGCGGCAGGTCAGCGCGGTGGACACGGTGCCGTTCACGCTGTGGTGCGCGGCCAGGCACCTCGACGAATTTGAGGCCGCACTGTGGGCGACGGCCTCGGCGGGCGGGGACGTCGACACCACATGTGCAATCGTGGGCGCGATCGTGGCCTCCCGCCTGGGCGTCCAGGGCGTCCCGACTGCATGGTACGACAGCGCGGAACGGCTGCCTGACTGGCTGGAGCCGGAGCGGCTCGGGACGGACACGAGTCGGGCGGACTTTCCCCACGCGGCACCGATCGCGCGGCCGGAGCCGATACCGGTGCCGGACCTGGTGTGGACGCCTGGACAGTGGCAGCGGGTCCGCCACGGCCTCCAGGCCCAGAGCATGGACGAGAAGTGGGACACCTGCCTCGAAGGCGACCGGTTCTTCGTGATCCGCAGCGAGACCCGCTGCCTGTTCGAGGTGGCCGTCGAGACGACCACGGACGGCCGGCGGCCGGTGAGCGCCTGGGTGGAGTCCGACCCGGACCGCTACCGGCGCGGGAGCGACGAACAAGAGAACACTCTCCTGGAGATGCTCCTGAACATGCACTTCGGCAAGGCCGACCGCCCGGAGCTGTGGCAACGCTACCGCCGGCTGCGCTTCGGTAGCTGATCCACTGCCCGACCTGACGATCTTCCACCTCGGGGATCCCGTGGCTGGTGCGTGGAGGACATCGGCTGCCTCCGGTACCGCCGAGGTCACTTGAGTAGCAACGCGCCAGATCGACGGCTTGGGCGGAGGACCATCGGGTCGTTGGACGGATCCACGTTCGTGTCCGAATGTAGTTATGGCTCCGCCCAGATGCGCCGGGGATCGAGGTGCAGTTCGTTCTGCATGAGGCAGTCCGCCACGAGCGTGCCTACCGGATTGCCGCACGCACACAGCT
>NZ_JBITZU010000055.1:0-9446 GCF_044547075.1 Kitasatospora sp. NPDC052896 | reverse complement strand
ACGAGGGTCAAAACCACCCACCGCCTCGTCAAAAGGATACGAAGCACCACACGACCGTATCCCCCCACCACCCACCCCCACCCACCACCCCCACCAACACCAAACAGACAGCAGCCGGCGAGCACCAAGCAGGTGAGGACAGGGCGGCTCACACTTGGATGAGCAAGGGCCCGCGACCCGCTCCGGGCCACCCCGCAGCGCTGACGGCCACCCGCCCGACCACAGGGGCCGGCACGGGCGTCCGGGACAGGACCTCCCATGCGGCTTCGTGAACTGCCCACACGCTGGACCACCGGCGCCTACGTCCTACACACCGGGTGGCAGAAATGGCACGGCGACCAAGCCACCGCCCAGGCCGTACACGCCATGGCCACCACCGCCTACCCCTGGCTGGCCCGACTCTCCCCCCAACGGTTCCTACGCCTCCTGGCCGCCACCGAGATCACCACCGGCGCCCTCCTCCTCACCCCCATCATCCCAGCCCCCATCGCCGGCGCCGCCCTGACCGGCTTCTCCACCGGCCTACTGGGCCTCTACGCCCGCACCCCCGGACTACGCCAACCCGGCAGCATATGGCCCACCCCACAAGGCCTACCAATCAGCAAAGACATCTGGATGCTCGGCATCGGCCTGAGCCTCCTCACCGAAGCCTGCCCCCGACACGACGACAACCTCACCGCCCTGACCCACCACCCCCACAACAAACCCACCTGACAACCACCACCCCCAAACCAGACACCCCGCGCACAACGAGCCATACACACCCACCCACCAACCCGCACACCACAGCCGCCCAGCCCCCCGACCGCGCACCCTCACAGGTTGGTGAGCTTCTCACCCTTGAGGTCCTGCAGGGTGTGGTCCACGCACACCGCCAGGATCACCAGCAGGACCGCGTCCTGCTGGGCCATCACGTCGACCGCGTACGCATCACGCAGGCTGAACCACCGCCGGGAGATGTGAGCCAACGTGGTGCCCTCGTGCCGGATGTCGAACTCGCGGTCGAAAAGATTACCCACTATCCGCAACCGCCGCCCGTCATACAGACGGACCTTGAACCGGTCACCGAACAACGTGAACGCCCGCTTGCTGATCTTCGCCGCGAGCCGACCATCCTGCTTGATCAACAGCGTGTGATGGAAAGTGAAGGCCTTCTTGACGATGCTCGCGACATGCTCGCCACGGGTATCCACCAGAGCGAACGTATTCCGCAACCGCAGGAACTTCCGGTTGACCCTGAAAAGCCTCTCCCGATGCTCGGTCTCAATCCACGCCTCCTCATGAAAGGCGAACATACGATCGCGTACCAGATAACGCACCAGGCCCCCAACAGATCAAGTTCCAGCACCACCAGGCCAACACCCCGGCAGCATCCCCCAGAGCCTAGTACCCAACACACCCCCACCAAATACCAGGGGCCACAACACGCCGAACCCGAACCCGGCCCGTTCACGCCGCCCCAGCCGACACCACCGACACCCGACACCCACACCCGGCACCCACTCAAACCGACCCCTGACGAACCGCCACAGAACATCCCCTGACACCACCGCACGGACAGGCCCGGGCAGAGAAGCCAGCCCGGGCCGTCCGGCATCGCACGGAGCGGCGGCGCCAGGGGACACGGATGGTGGGGTGGGCCGGCCTGATCACCCTGACGCGGAAGCTGGCGTAGGAAGGCTTGCACTGGCCGCAGTTCCGGCCCGGCCGCCTGGAACGGCGGCCGGGCCGAACAGGCCCCGCTCACGCAAGGAGCCAGCCGCGCGCCTCGAGTGCACAGGCACGCTGGCGCACCTTCTCCACCTCGCTCAGCCGCGCTGGACCCCTGACCAGCGCCCGGGTCAGCTCCTGCACCGTCACCGGCGCCAATGCGGACAGCACCGTCTCGAGCACCTGCCGACATGCCCCGCACAGCGCATCAGCCCCCAGCCCGGCCCGCCACGGCGGCGACCGGGCGTCATAGCCCTCCCGCAACACCGGGCCCGCCGCCACCGACCCGGCCACGGGCACCGGCTCCTCCACCACGGCCGGCGCAGGTGACGCCCCGCACCCTCCCGGGCCGGACCGCAACTTCGGCGAACACGCGGGTCACCGCCAAGTGGGCGATCCGCGCATGCTCCGGCCACTGCCGGGCCGCCTCCGCCTGCACCTGGGCCTCCCACAGCATCTCCAGCCACGGCTCCGGATCCTCCCGGGCCCGCGCCTCCCGGACCTCCGGCAACCCGATCAGCGACAGCACCTCGCACCTCCACGACCGGGCCAACCTCTCGCTGGCTGCCCACAGCCCACCGCCCCAACACCGCGGCCACCCGAAAGCGCTCCAGGTCATCGAGCCGCGGACTGGTTCACCACCACGCACTCAGCTCGTCCAGGGCGTGGGCTGGCCGCCACCGCCTGCTGGAGTTCGGCGATCACGCGACCACCGTCAGCACGATCTTGCCCTGGATGTGGCCCTGCGCGGCTCGCGTGTGTGCCCTGCCCGCATCGGGCAGCGGGTAGGTGCTGTCCACCCCGACCTGGAGCTTGCCCTCGTCGAACAGGCGCCCGATCTCGGCGAGCTGGGGGCCGTTGGAACGCACCTGAATGTTCGAGACAGTAATGCCCAGACGCGCCGTCTCCTCCGGGTCGTACCAGGCGAAGAACACCGGAAGCATGGTGCCGCCGCGCTTGAGCACGGTCAGGAAGCGTGAGCTGTCCGGGCCACCGACGGTGTCGATCACCAGGTCGACACCGCTGACCACGTCCGCGGGCTGCGTCCTGGTGTAGTCGATGAACTCATCGGCGCCGAGCTTGCGCAGGAACTCCTCGTGCCGGCCCGAGGCCACCGCGATGACGCGCGCCCCCTTCCACTTCGCCAGCTGCACCGCGAAGTGACCCACTCCACCAGCGGCCCCGTTGACCAGCACGGTCATCCCCGGCGCAATCGGCACCGGCCGGTGCACCCGGCCGGTGAAAGGAGACGGCACGTCATGGCCGAGATCAACCAGGTACTGCCAGGCCGTAAGCACGGCCATCGGCGCCCCAGCCGCCTGCACGTGGTCGATACCAGCCGGCTTGTGAGCCAGGTCCGAAGCCGGCGCGGCCACGTACTCGGCGTACGTCCGGCCCTCGAATCCGGGAAACCGCAGCATGCCGAAGACCTCGTCACCGACGGCGAACCCCAGCACGTCCGAAGCGACCGCCTGGACCACTCCCGACATGTCCGTTCCGGGGATCAGGGGGAACTCCAGCGCCGGCCTCATCTCGGCCGGCATGACCTTCATCCCCTCACGCAGGTACCAGTCCGGCGGATTGATGCCCGCCGCGTGCACCCGGACGAGCACCTCGCCCGGGCCGATCTCAGGAACTGACACCTCGTCATACTGCAAAACTTCCGGCCCGCCCGCTTCATGGAACTGGATCGCCTTCATCACGCCTGTCGCCTTCTTGAGGAAACGTTGCTCCATAAGTCAAGGCCCACCGCGGCATCACCGTCCAAGACCAATCCGGCAACCTGCTCATTCCGAAACGGCATGACGCGTACGCTGCAAGGGTGAACGATCTCGGACAGGACCTGGAACTGCGGCTGGTGCGCTACTTCACTGTGGTGGCGGCGCACCAGCACTTCGGCCGGGCCGCCGCCGACTTGCACGTGGCCCAGCCAGCGCTGAGCCGCCAGATCCAACGGCTCGAGAAGTACCTCGGCGCACGACTGCTGGACCGCGTACCCCAGGGCACCCGGCTCACTCCGGAAGGCCAGAGGTTCCTCCCCCAGGCCCAAGCCCTGCTGCAGGCCGCCCGCCAGGCCGAACTGGCCGTGCGTGAACAAGCCGAGACCGAACGAATCGCCATCGGCTACGTTGAAGACCTGGTGATCACTGCCGCCGTAGGGGAACTACGCCGCCGTTACCCTCACGCCGAGATCGCCACCCGCTACCTGAGCTGCCGCGACGTCGGGGCGCTGACCGACAAGCGCGTCGACGCCCTGATCGCGCGGGCCCCGCTGCCACTCGCCGCCGACAGTGTCTTCACCACCCCGCTGTACGAGGAACCCCGGATGCTCGTGGTCCCGCGCGGCCACCCCCTGGCCGACCGCGCGTCGGTGACCGCGGAAGAACTGGCCGGCGAGGAGGCGGCGCCATGCGCGTTCGAGACCGCGGACTGGACTTCCTACCGGATCCTCGGGGCCGGCGTGCCGCCGATCGAGAGCTACGAGGACAAACTCGAACTCGTCGCGAGTGGCAGGGCGATCGCCGTGCTACCGGTCGGCGACCGGCGCAGCTCACTGCGTCCCGACCTCGTTACCGTCCCGATTGAGGACGCTCCCCCCAGCCAAGTCGTCCTGGTCAGCCGCGAGGGCGATCTGAATCCGATGATCAGGAATCTCCGGCTGGCTGCCGAGGCCGTCCTGACCGCCCCGGCAGCTTGACCGCGACCAGCCGCCGGGGCGGTCACTGAGCTTGACTCTGTCGGGCAAAGCTCCAAGATCCCCGACAGAGTCAAGCTCAGAGGGCTCTACCTTCTGAGCCGGGTTGGTCTGGTCATTCGTAGGGTTGGACCACCCAGGGGTGCTGGGTGTGGCTATCAGAGGGCTGCCTCTTGTGGCTTTTACCACTTCGCCGCCTGGCGCCCCAAGACGACTCGGCCGCCGATTAGGAAGTGCGAGCAAGTCGCTGAGTAGAGCAATGCCGGCGAGGTCGTCCGTGGTGCGAACAGTACGAACATGCATGTCAGGAGCACGATGAGCCGGATATGGGCCGGGCTCGACAGCGGCAAGGGCCACCATCACGGACTGGCCCTGGACTCGGACGGCAGGACCAGGCTGTCGCGGCGGGTCGCCAACGGCGAGCCCGAACTGCTGGACCTGATCGCAGACGTCCTCGCCCTCGCCGACGGCGAGCCAGTGACGTGGGCAATCGACATGACTGGCGGGGAGCCGGCCCTACTGCTGAGCCTGCTGGTCGCCCACGGCCAGGAGGTCCTGTACATCCCCGGCCGGCTGGTGAACCGCGCGTCCGACGGCTACCGCGGCGAGGGAAAACCCGACGCCCGCGACGCCTACGTGATCGCCGACCAGGCCCGGATGCGCCGCGACCTGCAACCGATCCGCCCCGGCGACGAGGCCGCGATCGAGCTCAAGCTGCTGACCGGCTGCCGGGCCGACCTGGTCGAGGACCGCACCCGCGCCGTCAACCGCCTGCGCGGCACCCTGCTGAGCATGTTCCCGGCCCTGGAGAGGGCCCTGGACGTGACCAACACCGGCCCGCTCAAGCTCCTGACCGGCTACCAGACCCCAGCCGTGATCCGCCGCGCCGGCACCGCCCGGCTAACGAAGTGGCTGGTCAACCGCAAAGTCCGCAACGCAAGAGCCCTCGCTGAGGCGGCAGTCGGGGTCGCCGAGCGGCAGTACACCACCGTCCCCGGCGAGAAGACCATCGCAAGGCTGGTCCACACCCTGGCCGAGGAGGTGATGGCCCTCAACGAGCAGATAGCCGAGATGGACAAGCTCATCGAGGGCCGGTTTCGCGAGCACGAACTCGCCGAGATAGTCGAGAGCGTTCCGGGTATCGGCACCGTGCTCGGCACTGAGTTCCTCGCGGGCGTCGGCGGTGGCCTGGACGGCTTCGCCTCCCCGGACGCTCTGGCGGCCTTCGCCGGCGTCGCCCCCGCGCCCCGCGACTCGGGCAAAGTCAGCGGCAACCTGCAGCGGCCGACCGTCTACCACCGCAGGCTCCAACGCGTCTTCTACACCTCGGCGTTGGTGAGCATCCGCTGCGATCCGAACTCTCGAAAGTTCTACGCCCGCAAACGCGCCGAGGGCAAACGGCACGTCCAGGCCGTCATGGCCCTGGCCCGCCGACGTGTCAACGTCCTGTGGGCCCTAATCCGTGACCGACGGTGCTACCACGCCACACCCCCAGCGATCGAGACGGCTTGACAACGACATCAGGAAGCGGTTCATGAGGTGTTGTCCGTTACGAGGAGAGGCTGGGGACAGGGCTGCCGGTCGCGGGGCATCGGTCGGCTGTTGCTTCTTGGTGAAGCTGCCGGCGTCGACCTCGGTGAGGACGTCGAGTTTGACGAGGCGTTTCAGATGGCGCGGGTTCCTTCGATGTTCTTCGGCAGTGGTTCGTGGTCGAGGGCTTCGCAGAGCGGGCCGGCGGGCCAGGCGCCGGTCCGGCGCATCCAGTCGGGCACGCCGTGGCCGATCCCGGCGGCCAGCCGGGGGGCGGAGCTGGGCGAGAGTGGCCAGTTCCATGGCGGCGAAGCACAACGTTGCGGGCGCCGGCGGGCATGATGCCGATGCCGAAGGTGACCCGCTCGGTGGCGGCGAGGACGGTGGCTGCTTGCGCGATTCCGCCGTGGTGGCCGAGGTCTTCCACGACCCACAGCTGTTCGAAGCCCAGCTCTTCGGCCCGCCGGGCGTACGGGAGGATGTCCCGCACGGGCAGGTCGCGCGGGAGCTGGACACCGACACGGCCTCGGGCGGCACGGACATCGGTCCGGGGCACATGGGCCTCCTGGTGCCGGCTGGGGCGGTCAGTGGCTGGTCGGTGCGGTCCCTGGAGTGCGGTCGGCCCCGGTGCGGGCGGGTGTGGTGCGCAGGACTCCGGCGGTCGTGGCAGTGGTGGCGCACAGCAGGGTCAGCAGCAGGAAGGCGTGGTTCAGTGCCACGAGGTGGGTCAGCCAGCCGATGACGGCGGGGCCGGCGAGCATGCCGAGGTAGCCGAGTCCTGCGACACGGGAGACGTTCGCGCCGGCGGCCGAGGGGTCGGCGTGGCCGGCCGCGCTGAACAGTTGGGGCACGCAGCCGGACAGGCCCAGACCGAACAGCGCCCAGCCCGCGAACGCCGCCCAGATCCACGGGGTGGTGGCCGCGATCGTGATCCCGACGGCGGCGGTGGCCGCGCCGTAGCGCAGGACGGCCATCGATCCGAACCGGGCGACGATCCGGTCGGCGAGCAGCCGGCCGGTGGTCATCGCCGCCGCGTAGGTGCCGTAGGCGAATGCGGCGGTGCTCGCGGGCGCGCCGAGGACGTCCTTGAGGTGCAGGGCACTCCAGTCGTTGGCAGCGCCCTCGCAGAGCATGACCATCAGGGCCAGGGCGGCGAGGATCCGGATTCGCTCGCGGGAACCGCCGCGGGCGGTGGCGTGTGTACCCTCGCCGTCTTGGCCGACGTCGGTGGTGGCGGCGGGCGCGGTGGCGCCCGGTAGCAGGAAGCGCGCGGCGGCCAGCGCGGTCACGCTGCCCGCCGCGCCCAGGACGCCGAGGGTCGCGGCCGGGCTGAGTCCGGTGCCCGCGACGGCGGCTGCGACGAGCGCCGCGATGACGCCGCCGACGGAGAACGTAGCGTGGAAGCCGGACATGACGGGCCGCCGGTAGGCCTTCTCCACGTGCACGGCGTGGGCGTTCATGCTCACGTCGAGGCTGCCGTTGGCGAAGCCGAAGACCAGCAGGGCACCGGCCAGCCACCAGGGATCCCGGGGCAGCCCGGGCAGGACCAGGACCGCACCGCACATGACCCCGGCGGCGGGGAGCACGGTCCGGGTGCCGAGGCGGTCGGCCAGCCGCCCCGTCACCCGCATACCCAAAAAGGCCCCGAGCCCCAGCAGTACCAGCAGGCCCCCGAGGGCGGCGTGGCTGATGCCTACGCGCGACTCGATGGCGGGGATGTGCACCACCCACGAGCCCATCAGGGTGCCGTCGAGAACGAAGTAGACGTAGGTCGCCACACGGGCGGCCCGGAGCGAGCGTTCCATCCCCCTACCATAACGAACACAAAGCTTGTTCGAAAGGCGACTAAGTGAACATGTTGTCTGTTTGTTCTCGGATGCGGTTCAATCTCGGTATGAGCAACGCAGACCGCCACACCCTGATCGCCCAGGCCGTCAGGGACGCGGGCAGCGCGACGGTCCAGGAACTCGCCGACCTGACCGGCGCCTCCGACATGACCATCCGGCGTGATCTCGACGCGCTCGCCGCCCAGGGCGTCCTCGAACGCGTCCGCGGCGGAGCCCGCACTCTGCTGCTCAGGGGTGAGGAGCCGCCCTTCGCGCTGCGCGCGCGGGAGGCCGTCGAAGCCAAGCGCCGCATCGCGGCCGAGGTGGTCTCGCTCATCGCGGACGGCGAGACCGTGCTGCTCGACAGCGGCACCACCTGCCTGGAGGTCGCCCGCCTGCTGCACCAGCGGCCGGTTACCGTGATGCCCCTGTCACTGCAGGCCATCCACCTTCTCAGCGACCCCGCGGGGCCAGCCGGGCTGATGATCCCCGGCGGACGACCCCGCGCCTCCGAAGGGGCCCTGATCGGCCCCCTCACGCTCGCCTCCCTGGCAGCCCTGCGCTTCGACACCGCGATCGTCGGCTGCTGCGGCCTGAGCGCGGCCCAAGGCCTGACCGCCTACGACCTCGACGACGCGGCGGTGAAGAAAGCGAGCATCGCCTCCGCCCGCCGCACCATCGTCGCCGCGGACGGCGGCAAACTCGGCCGCACCGCCTTCGCCCACGTCGGCCCGTCCACTCTCCTGCACACCCTCGTCACCGACACCACAGCGCCCGCCGACGAACTCACCGCGCTCGAAGGCACCGGCACCATCGTCAAGACCGTCTGACAACATCCCCGGCGTCGGCACCCCCAGCCGAGCACGACCAGCCACCGGCGGCCGGCTTCCACCCAGGCCGCGTCCCCAACCCCCCGGGCGAGTGATCGGCGCCCCCAGAAAGCGGTTCGGGAAGTGTTGCCCGATTCGACGTGCAGCCGGGGACAAGCCTGCCGGCCGCAGGGCATCCGTCGACTATCGCTTCCCGGTGAAGCTGCTCCTCGTCGTCCCTGGTGGGCGGCTGACGATGCATCAGCTGCAACTGCACTCCGAAATCACCCGCAGACAATGCCCTACCATCTGCGGGACCGCTGGCCGCGACCCTGCGGGAGCGGCCGTCAGGCCGTATATGAAGCGGCCTCGTTATCTGCGGCAAGGGGGAAGTGGTGCCCGCCGTCGTACAACTGCCCGCCGGGAAGGCACTGACCGTCCGCGCGGCGGCCGATGTCTTCCTTGACTCGCTCGGCAACCCGAACACGGTCCGCAACTACGGGATCGGGGGGTGAGCAAGATCGCCGAACGGCTCGACGAGAGCCAGCCACTGGCGTCCGTCGCGGACGACGAGATCGGCGAGGCCCTGGAACTGCCGTGGGGCAACTCCGAGGTGAACACCTGGAACGCCCGGCGTGCCCGTTCAGCCCCCCCAACATCGAAGAAGTCGAAGAACAAACCGGGAGACTCAAGGCTCCGTAACGATCCGCGTCGAGTGCCACAACAACCCGAACAAGACGTCGTGACACCGCGAACGGGACGCCGCGACAACCCGGGCGACGTGCCATGACCGGCGTCACCCGGTCGGCTCAGCAGCAATCGCGCCGCCCAGCCCCCCGAACCTAGGGTCGACCCAAGCCCAGGCTCGGCCATCGG
>NZ_JBITZU010000054.1:0-10019 GCF_044547075.1 Kitasatospora sp. NPDC052896 | reverse complement strand
CCCCCCCCCCCCCCCCCCCCCCCCCCCCCCCCCCCCCCCCCCCCCCCCCCCCCCCCCCCCCCCCCCCCCCCCCCCCCCCCCCCCCCCCCCCCCCCACGGCTCTATTTCAGGCCCACCGAACGGCTGATTGAGTCAGCGGCTCATTTGGCTGGGCGCCGCACGGCGTGGTCTCAAAAATTGCACGCGTTCGTCGAGCCCTGCTGATTGCCATACGTGCCGGACTGCCAGACGGCGGAGCCGCCGGAAGTGTAGACGACGAAGTTTCCGTCGTCCTGAACCACGGCGTACCCGCCAGTGGCGTCGTGGCCGATGCTGTTGTCGCCGAAGCCGCACACGTTGGCGAGGCCCATCGTCAGCTCGACGAAGCCGCGGTTCTGGAACCTGATGGTATTCGGCTGGCTGCCCCCGCTGCTGTAGGACCCTGACGCCCACATCGCGTGGCCGTCGCTGTTGCGGTACAGCACCAGATTCCCGTCGCACTGGAAGACGAGGTGGACGGAGCTGGAGGTCGACGCCCAGCCGCAACCGTAGGCTGCGTCGTTGAGAGCCATCGTCTGGCTGGCCGCCGCAGCGGGCAGGCTGTTTGCGAACAGCATGGCCACCGCCGCGCCCGTTGACACGCCAACAGCTGCCAGGCGCTTGGTGAGGCGCTTGGTCATTGTCATTTCCCCTCCCGATCTTTATTTTGCAGGTCCGCGTCGCGGAACCGGTCCGATGTTAGGCGTACAGACGGCCGAGCGTAGGGTTGTTTTTCATCCATCATCCGGAATTGATGCCTCCATAATTACCAAGAGTTTTATGGGGCTTGGTGGAACTGGTGACGGGAGGAAACTTCCGTGTGCGCAGCGTGATCTCTCCTGAGCTAAACGTGATCCTCCTCATGGGGAAGTTCGACTGAAGCGGCCTCGGGGATCTGCTGTGGCCGGGGCGACTGAGTGTGCTGTGCCTGTGGATGCCGGGCCATCCCGAAGCCTCCACCTGTGCGCCGGGCGAGTGAGCGGGACCGGCGCGCCGGGGGCGGATTTCCGGCCGGGCGTCCGAGATGTCAGGCTGGGGGCCCGACCGTCCCCGAGCCATGGGCTGGGGGACGGGGTACACCGGGGTTTCGGGCCGGGCCGGTGAGGGAGGATCTTCCAGCCGGCGACGGCCGGGGTCGGGTACCACCAGCCGGATGTCGGGATGGCGCACAGTCCTACCGGAGGGTGGGATGGCGCACAGGCCCGCCGGAGGGTGGGATGGCGCACGCGCCCGCCGGAGGGTGGGGTGGGGGCACCACCCGGCCGGAGGCTGGGGGAGTGTCCGAGTCGGATTCATGGTCAACACCGGTGTAGAACGGGGGAGTGACGGCAGTGACGGCCTCGGCCCAGTCTTCGATCCACGCAGGGAGCCAGCCGGCGGGGGACACCCTGGACAAGGCGGCCCGGGAGAACTTCCCGGTCGCTCCTGCCTTCCTGCCCGCCGCCTGGCGGGACGATCTGATGGCCGTCTACGGTTTCGCCCGGCTGGTCGACGACGCGGGCGACGGCGATCTCGCCGACCCGGCGGGCACGGCCGCGCTGCTCGGGGCCGCGGTGCCGGCCGGGGAGCCGGACGGCACGGCCTTCCGGCTGGCGCTGCTGGACGCCCTCGAACGCGACCTCGACCGGGCCTTCGAGCTGGCGCTTCCCGGCAGCGTCGCCGGCGACGGGTCGACCGCCGAGCCGCCCCGGCACCCGCTGCTCCGCGCCGTCGTCCCGCTGGTGGACCGGCACGCGCTGACGCCGGAGCCGTTCCGCCGGCTGATCGAGGCCAACCGGGTGGACCAGAGCACCGCCCGTTATGCGACCTTCGAGGACCTGGTCGGCTACTGCACGCTCTCCGCCGACCCGGTCGGCCGGCTGGTGCTGGCCATCGCCGGGGTCGCCACCCCGGAGCGGATCGAGCGCTCGGACGCCGTCTGCACCGCGCTGCAGGTCGTCGAGCACCTGCAGGACGTCGCCGAGGACTTCGGCCGCGGCCGGATCTACCTGCCCACCGAGGACATGGCCCGGTTCGGGGTGACCGAGGAGGACCTTGCCGCGCCCACCGCCGGACCTCGCGTGCGCGAACTGGTGGCCTTCGAGGCAGCCCGGGCCCGGACCCTGCTCGACCGCGGCGCGCCGCTGGTGGGTACGGTTCACGGAAGGCTCCGACTGCTCCTGGCGGGATTCACCGCGGGCGGCTACGCGACCCTGGCGGCGATCGAGGCCGCCGGGTACGACGTGCTGGCCAAGCAGCCGAAGCCCGACAAGCGCCGCCTCGCGTTGAAGGCGGCGGCCATCTTCGCGAAGGGAAGGTGAACGCCCCAGTGGCGGCATCACCACTGGCGTCCTCGCAGGTCATGGCGGCCTACCGGTACTGCGAGGCGGTCACCGCGCTGCAGGCCCGCAACTTCAGCTACGGCATCAGGCTGCTTCCGGAGCCGAAGCGGCTGGCCATGTCGGCGCTGTACGCGCTGGCTCGACGGGTGGACGACATCGGGGACGGCGAGCTGCCGCCCGAGCGCAAGACCGAGCAGCTGCTCGCCACCCGCGCGCTGCTGGACGAGGTCCGAGCCGGCGCGGTGGCCGAGGAGGACACCGATCCGATCAAGGTCGCGCTGGCCGACGCGGCTCGCCGCTTCGCGATCCCGCTGGACGCCTTCGACGAGCTGATCGACGGCGTCGAGATGGACCTGCGGGGTGCGGAGTACCAGACCTTCGAGGACCTCAAGGTCTACTGCCGCTGCGTGGCGGGCTCGATCGGCCGGCTCTCGCTGGGCGTCTACGGCTGTGAGGAGCCCAAGCGCGGCGCGGAGTACGCGGACACCCTCGGGCTCGCGCTGCAGCTCACCAACATCCTGCGTGACCTGCGCGAGGACGCGATCAACGGCCGGACCTACCTGCCCGCCGAGGACCTCGCCCGGTTCGGCTGCGAGCAGGGCTTCGCGCTGTCCCGGCCGCCGCGCGGCGCGGACTTCACCGGTCTGGTGGCGTTCGAGGCCGAGCGCGCCCAGGGCTACTTCGCCGAGGGGCTGCGGCTGCTGCCGATGCTGGACCGGCGCAGCCGGGCCTGCACCGCGGCGATGGCCGGGATCTACCACCGGCTGCTCGGGCGGATCGCCGCCGAGCCGGAGTCGGTGCTGCGCGGCCGGGTCTCGCTGCCGGGCTGGGAGAAGGCGTACGTCGCGCTCTCCGGTCTGGCCGGAGGCCGTTCTTGAGCCTCGCGCACATCTCATCGCCCTCCACCAGCGGGGAATCACCCAGGGGGGCGTGGTTGTTGTCCGCGGGGATCGGGATCGGGTGGAACACGAACGACGGGGGGCGCGGATGACCGGGCGAGTCGAGGCTCGGCACCGCTCGGCGGTGGTGGTCGGCGGCGGTCTGGCCGGCCTCACCGCCGCGCTGCGGCTGGCCGAGGCCGGCCGGCGGGTCACCCTGCTGGAGACCCGGCCGCGGTTGGGCGGTCTGGCCTTCTCCTTCCGCCGCGGCGAGCTGACCGTGGACAACGGCCAGCACGTCTTCCTGCGCTGCTGCACGGCCTACCGCGGGCTGGTCGACCGGCTGGGCGCGGCCGGTCAGGTGGCGCTGCAGCCCCGGCTGGACGTGCCGGTGCTCTCGGTGGCCGATGGGCGGCACCGGCTGGGCCGGCTGCGCCGGGCCGGGCTGCCGGTGCCGCTGCACCTGGCCGGCAGCCTGGCCGGCTATCCGCACCTGTCGCCGGCCGACCGGCTGCGGGTGGTCCGTGGCGCGCTCGCGCTGCAGCGGCTCGACCTCGCGGATCCGGCGTTGGACGGCCGTTCGTTCGGTGAGTGGCTGCGTGCGCACGGGCAGAACGAGCGCACCCTCGCCGCGCTCTGGGACCTGGTCGGGGTGGCCACCCTGAACGCCCGGGCCGACGAGGTCTCGCTGGCGCTGGCCGCGATGGTCTTCAAGACCGGCCTGCTCTCCGACCCGGGCGCCTCGGACATCGGTGTCGCCACCGTGCCGCTGGGCGCCCTGCACCACGACGCGGCGCTGGCCGCGCTCGCCGCCCTGGACGTCCAGGTCCGGCTGCGCACCCGGGCCGTCGAGCTCAAGCCGGTGTCCGCCGAGGGCGGGCCGCAGCACACCGTCCGGCTGGAGAGCGGCGAGCTGCTCAGCGCCGACACCGTGGTGCTGGCCGGCGCGCAGGACGCCGCCGCCGCGCTGCTGCCGGCCGGCTCGCTGGACGGACAGCGGCGGCTGGCCGAGCTGGGCACCGCGCCGATCCTCAACGTGCACGTGGTGTACGACCGCCGGGTGCTGCGCCAGCCGTTCTTCGCGGCGCTGGACTCACCGGTGCAGTGGGTCTTCGACCGCACCCCGCACTCGGGCCTGTCGCGGACCCGTCCCGGCGCGCAGTACCTGGCGCTGTCGCAGTCCGCGGTGCGGGACGAGATCGACCTACCGGTGGCCGAGCTGCGTGCCCGCTACCTGCCGGAGCTGGCACGTCTGCTGCCGGCCGCCCGGGACGCCGAGGTGCTGGACTTCTTCGTCACCCGGGAGCGCACCGCCACCTTCGACCCGGCGCCCGGCACCGCCGCGCTTCGCCCTGGGGCCCGGACCAAGGTGCCCGGACTGCTGCTGGCCGGCTCGTGGACCGCTACCGGCTGGCCCGCGACCATGGAGGGGGCGGTGCGCAGCGGCCATGCCGCCGCGGACGCCGCGCTGGCCGCCGCCGGTGAGCGGACCCCGGTGGACCGCGGCGACGGGCGGTGGCCCCGGTGACCGCGCCGACCAACCCCGCGCCACCCCCGACCAGCACAGACATCCGCACACCACCTCAGGGAGAGGGAAGCTACGTGGAGGCACGTCCCGGTACGGCCAACGGAGTGACGGCGCAGGCCGAGCCCGTCTCGGTAGCGGAGCTGCTGGCACGCGGCCGTACGCTCTGCACGCCGCCGCTGCGCGCCGTGGTGGCCCAGCTGGCACCCCCGATGGACGCGGTCGCCTCCTACCACTTCGGCTGGACCGACCGCACCGGCAGGCCGGTCGCGGGGGACGGCGGCAAGGCCGTGCGCCCGGCGCTCGCCCTGCTCTCGGCGGAGGCGGCGGGCGCCCCCGCAGCTGCCGGAGTAGCTGGCGGGGTGGCCGTTGAACTGGTGCACAACTTCTCGCTCCTGCATGATGATCTGATGGACGGTGACGAGACCCGTAGGCACCGGGCCACCGCCTGGACGGTCTTCGGGCCGGCCCAGGCGATCCTGGTCGGCGACGCGCTGGCCACCCTCGGCACCGAGGTCCTGCTCGACGCCGCCACCCCGCGCGGCGGCTCGGCGGCGACCCCGGCCGACGCCGCCCGGGCGGTCCGGCTGCTCACCACCGCCACCCGCAAGCTGATCGACGGGCAGGCCCGCGACCTCTCCTTCGAGCAGCGCGACGTGGTCTCGGTCGAGGAGTGCCTGGAGATGGAGGCCGGCAAGACGGGCGCACTGCTGGCCGCCGCCGCCGCGATCGGCGCGGTGCTGGCCGGCGCCGACGACCGGACCGCCGACGCGCTGGAGCGCTACGGCCACCATCTCGGGCTCGCCTTCCAGGCCGTGGACGACCTGCTCGGCATCTGGGGCGCCACCGAGGTGACCGGCAAGCCGCACTGGGGTGACCTGCGCCAGCGCAAGAAGTCGCTGCCGGTCGCGGCCGCGCTGGCGGAGGGCGGCACCGCCTCGCGCCGGCTCGCCGAACAGCTGGCCGACCCGGTCGGCCGTGGTGAGGAGAGCGAGCAGACGCTGGCCGCCCGGGCCGCGCTGATCGAGCAGGCGGGCGGCCGGGCCTGGACCCAGGAGGAGGCCCGCCGCCGGCACAAGACCGCCCTCGCCGCCCTGGACGAGGTGCCGATGACCGACGAGGTGCGCGGAAACTTCGTCGCGCTCGCCGAATTCGTGGTGGTACGAGAGAGGTGACCTTACGTTGACAGCAACCGCGGACGGCCGGCTCGACCCTGAGTACGATCCCGAGCCGGTCGCGGTGGAAGACCGGCCGCCGGCGCTGCCCCGACTGGTCCCGCCGCCCGAGGGCGGTTGGCCTGACGGGGAGCCGGAGGACACCCCACCAGTGCAGGATTCACCCCCGGACCGAGCGGCGATCCAGGACACCCTCGACCGGGCCACCGCGCACCTGTTGTCCCTGCAGGATTCCGAGGGCTGGTGGAAGGGCGACCTCGAGACCAATGTGACGATGGACGCCGAGGACCTCTTACTCCGCCAGTTCCTGGGAATCCGGACCGCGGAACAGACCGCCGCCACCGCTGACTGGATCCGCTCCCAGCAGCGCGCGGACGGGACCTGGGGGACCTTCCACGGCGGTCCGCCGGAGATCTCCACCACCGTCGAGGCCTACGTCGCGCTGCGCCTGGCGGGGGACCGGCCGGAGGACCCGCACATGCTGGCCGCGGCGCGGTACGTCCGGGAGGCCGGCGGAATCGCGGCGACCCGGGTCTTCACCCGGATCTGGCTGGCGCTGTTCGGCTGGTGGCCCTGGGAGCGGCTGCCGGAGATGCCACCGGAGATCATGTTCCTGCCGAAGTGGCTCCCCCTGAACATCTACGCCTTCGGCTGCTGGGCCCGGCAGACCATCGTGCCGCTGACCGTGGTGTCGGCCCACCGCCCGGTCCGTCCGGCGCCGTTCAGCCTCACCGAGCTGCACACCGACCCGGCGAACCCGTTCCCGTTGCGCCCGCTCGCCCCGCCCGCCAGCTGGGACGGCCTCTTCGAACGCCTGGACCTGGTGCTGCACGCCTACCACAAGCGGGCGGTGCGCCCGCTGCGCCGACTGGCGCTGAGCCAGGCCGGCCGCTGGATCGTCGAGCGCCAGGAGGCGGACGGCTGCTGGGGCGGCATTCAGCCGCCCGCCGTCTACTCGCTGATCGCCCTGCACCTGCTCGGTTACGAGCTCGACCACCCGGTGATGAAGGCCGGGCTGGCCGCCTTCGACCGTTTCACCGTGCACACCGAGGACGGTCGGCGCTGGCTGGAGGCCTGTCAGTCCCCGGTCTGGGACACCTGCCTGGCCACCATCGCGCTGGTCGACGCCGGGCTGCCGGGCGACCACCCGGCACTGGTCCGGGCCACCGACTGGATGCTCGGCGAGGAGATCACCACCCGCGGCGACTGGGCGGTGCAGCGGCCCTCACTGCCCCCGGGTGGCTGGGCCTTCGAGTTCCACAACGACACCTATCCCGACATCGACGACACCGCCGAGGTGGTGCTGGCACTGCGCCGGGTGGTCCATCCGGACCCGGAACGGGTGGCGGGCGCGGTGCGGCGCGGCGTCCAGTGGAACCTCGGCATGCAGTCCAAGAACGGCGCCTGGGGCGCGTTCGACGTGGACAACACCAGCACGCTCCCCAACAAGCTGCCGTTCTGCGACTTCGGTGAGGTGGTCGACCCGCCCTCGGCCGACGTCACCGCCCACGTGGTGGAGATGCTCGCCGAGGTCGGCAGGGCCGACGACCCGCGGACCCGCCGGGGCGTGGACTGGCTGCTGCGCAACCAGGAGGCGGAGGGCTCCTGGTTCGGCCGCTGGGGCACCAACTACATCTACGGCACCGGCTCGGTGGTGCCGGCACTGATCGCCGCGGGGGTCCCGCCGACCGATCCGGCGATCCGGCGTGCCGTGCGCTGGCTGGAGGAGCGGCAGAACCCGGACGGCGGCTGGGGCGAGGACATGCGCTCCTACGAGGACCCGGAGACCTGGTCCGGTCGCGGCGAGTCGACCGCCTCGCAGACCGCCTGGGCGCTGATGGCGCTGCTGGCGGCGGGCGAGGGGCCCGGCGGCCGGTACGCGCCGGAGGGTGGCGGTGGTACCCCCGCCGTCGAGCGCGGCGTGCGCTGGCTGGCCGCCACCCAGCTGCCGGCGGGCAGCTGGGACGAGCCGCAGTTCACCGGCACCGGGTTCCCGTGGGACTTCTCGATCAACTACCACCTGTACCGGCTGGTGTTCCCGGTCACCGCGCTGGGGCGTTACCTGAACGGCAACCCGCTGCTGGGCGGGGGGCGGGCGACATGACCGGCGCTCCGCTACTGGTGCTCTGCGCGCTCGCTCCCGAGGAGTGGGCGCTGCGTCGGGCCGACTGGGCGCAGGCGCTGCACGGCCCGCCGGTGTTGGCGCGGACCGGTCTCGGCCCGGTCCGCGCCGGCCGTACGGCGGACGCGCTGCTCGCGGCCGGCGGCTACGGTGCCGTCGTGGTGACCGGGTTCTGCGCGGCGGTGGCGCCCGGGCCCGCCCCCGGCGACCTGCTGGTCGCCGACGAGGTGCGCGACGCCGCCGGCACCGCCTGGCCGGTGGCCGCCCCGGACGCGCTCGCCGAGGGGCT
Organism: Kitasatospora sp. NPDC052896; assembly: GCF_044547075.1. Taxonomy (NCBI): domain Bacteria; kingdom Bacillati; phylum Actinomycetota; class Actinomycetes; order Kitasatosporales; family Streptomycetaceae; genus Kitasatospora; species Kitasatospora sp. NPDC052896. The sequence goes on along the minus strand of NZ_JBITZU010000054.1, from coordinate 1,691 downwards.
GCGCACCCTGGGCCTGACCGTGCGCCGTGGGGTGCTGCACTCCACCGACCACGTGGTGCGCGGTCCGGAGCGCGGGCGGCTGCACCGGGCCGGGGCGCTCGCGGTGGACATGGAGTCCGCCGCGGTGCTCGGCCGCTTGCCGGCCGGGCTTCCGGCGGCCGCGGTCCGGGTGGTGGTGGACACCCCCGGGCGCGAGCTGTTGCGCCCGGGAACGCTGCCGGCCGGCCTGCGCGCCTGGCGGGCGCTGCGCGCCGCCGCCCCCGCCCTGCTCGGCTGGCACCGAGCGGTCGCCGCACCCGCGCCGCGGGCTCGGCCACGGTCCCCCGAGGTCTTCCTGTCGACCCACTCTTCCAAGCCGACGCTCCCCCAGGAGGCGAGCTAGCCATGGCCATGCCGCTGCGTCAGACCGTGCGGGTCAGTACCTATCTCATGCAGCAGAAGCTGCTCAAGCGGCGGGACAAGTTCCCCCTGATCGTCGAGCTGGAGCCGCTCTTCGCCTGCAACCTCGCCTGCGAGGGCTGCGGAAAGATCCAGCACCCGGCCGGCGTGCTCAAGCAGCGGATGCCGGTCGCCCAGGCGGTCGGCGCGGTCCTGGAGTCGGGCGCGCCGATGGTGTCGATCGCCGGTGGCGAGCCGCTGATGCACCCGCAGATCGACGAGATCGTGCGCCAGCTGGTGGAACGGCGGAAGTACGTCTTCCTCTGCACGAACGCGCTGCTGCTGCGCAAGAAACTCGACAAGTTCACTCCTTCGCCGTACTTCACCTTCACCGTGCACATCGACGGGCTGCGCGAACGGCACGATGAGTCGGTGGCCAAGGAGGGGACCTTCGACGAGGCGGTGGAGGCCATCAAGGAGGCGAAGCGCCGCGGTTTCCGGGTGACGACCAACAGCACGTTCTTCAATACCGACACGCCGCAGACCGTGATCGAGGTGCTCGACTACCTCAACGACGAGCTCAAGGTCGACGAGATGATGATCTCCCCGGCCTACGCCTACGAGAAGGCGCCCGACCAGGAGCACTTCCTCGGCGTGGAGCAGACCAGGGAGTTGTTCCGGAAGTCCTTCGCCGGTGGCAACCGCCGCCGCTGGCGGCTCAACCACAGCCCGCTCTTCCTGGACTTCCTGGAGGGGAAGGTCGACTTCGAGTGCACCGCCTGGGGCATCCCCAACTACTCGCTCTTCGGGTGGCAGCGACCCTGCTACCTGATGGCCGACGGGTACGTCCCGACCTACCGCGAGCTGATCGAGAAGACCGACTGGTCGAAGTACGGCCGCGGTCGGGACCCGCGCTGCGAGAACTGCATGGCGCACTGCGGGTACGAGCCGACGGCGGTGCTCGCCACCATGGGCTCGCTCAAGGAGTCGCTGCGGGCGGCCCGCGAGACCGTGGGCGGCACCCGGGGCCCCCAGTAGCAGTCCACCCCCGGCGCGCGTGCTCCAGCGTGCGCCGGGTGGGCCCCCCGAAGGCGCCGTCCAGCACGACGGGCCGTCGCTCCGGGCCGGACGATGGCACCACCAGCACACGACCGCATGAACGAGGATGAGCACAGCCATGACCGCGATCTCGCTCGGTATTCCGTCCCTTCCGCATCTGCCGCTGGCGACTCGCCGGGTGTCCCGGCAGATCATGGTCGGGAACGTCCCGGTGGGTGGTGACGCGCCGGTGTCGGTGCAGTCGATGACCACGA
>NZ_JBITZU010000053.1:5939-10688 GCF_044547075.1 Kitasatospora sp. NPDC052896 | reverse complement strand
ATGACAGGGAAACCGTCATGTCCGGTTCGGCGGGAGGCCGCGCGGAAAAGGACCTGCCACGGGCAGGCACCTCGCCGCGCGGCCGACCCAACCTCGTGGCTCACCGCCCACCGACGCCTCGCCCGGGACTACGAGACCAGCCCGGCCCACTCCGAGACGATGATTCGCTGGGCAATGATCGGCGTCATGGTCCGCCGACTCACCCGAGGCGGCGCCGCGACGCGCCCCGGCCCACGACCGCTCGTGCGGCAATCCTCGTAACCAGCCCGCCGGCCGCTCGCCGGCGGCAGCTGCTGTCAGCGAGCTACAGAGCCAAGAACCCCTCAACCTCGCGTTTCAAGACAGGCACCACGTCACCCAACTCCGAGACGATTAGGCGGACATCCCGTCCGAGTTCGGGGAACTGCCTCCAGACCTCCGCACTCCTGGTCAGCACGGCGGCCAGCAGATCGCCCTCGTACATGTCGCCTTCTGCCAGTGGGTCGACCCTGAGGACCTCCACCGCCAGGGGCAGGAGATAGGCAAGACCCACGTCTTGCCTGATGAGCAACCGCATGTCCTCGACCGTCAGGCCCTCGATCGGCTTGCGCCGAAGCTCGCGCACGGTCGCCATCAACCGGGTTTCGCCGCCCGACGAGGCCGACCAGCGGTCACGCTCAAGCTCCTCAAGGGAACGGTCACGGTTCACGAGTCGAGTCACCGACCGATCGTCCCATGTCAGATCTCAAACGCGGTCTGAGAGGCCGTCAGGGTCGGCTGCGACGGCTCCGGAGGAAGGCTTGCGACCGTCAGGGCGTCGAAGGCCAGGACCGCGCCCTTCTCCGTGGTCACGTAGACGACGCCGTCAGCGATGGCCGGATCGGAGACAGCGCTGCCCAGCGCCCGCCGCCAGTGGGGCCAGGTCGTCGGCCAGTTCGACGCTGTACGTCTGGTAGCCGGGTCACATTGCCGTGCCCCGGCTACCCAGGTAAAGGCGCGGACAGCTAACCGCTGCTGCACCCTCCGCGGCCGATCGTTCTCAGGCGGGAGGCACTTCGATCGCGCTTAGCAGTGCCAAGATGGGTTCGTTAGCGCCCAAGCAGCGCTCCGCCACCCATTCAAGACCGTAGTCAGCATAGCTGGAAGCGAGCCTGATGACCTCTCGCGGCTGCGCAAGGATTACCTCGCCCTTTTCGGCCACCGCGAGCAATTCAAGGTGAACGAGGCGCCAATCGTCGCTCGCGAAGATGGTGCCATCTGCGAACTTTCGTACTTCGTCCGAACGCTTACGCTGCTCGCCGTGCTTGACACCGATACACAGACCAAGCCACCATGCGTCGATCATTCGTCCCATCGGCTTGCCCGGCCCGAAAAACTGGGTGATCTTCGGATGCAGGTCTGCCGGCATGGTCAGCTCGACAGACGCGTATGGGCTCATACCGCTCACGCCACGGGTTCCTCTCTGAACCGCAAGCCAAGATCGTTATCGTGGCGCCGAGCGCAGATCTTGCACTGCTCTCGGTGGCTGCAGCCACAGTTGCGGGAATACGGCTCACCCTCGGCCCACTTGTACACGAGATCGAGTGGCTGATGCTGGCTACATGACAGAGTACTGAATGCGCCAGCCCTCTCGTCCAGGACGTCTTCCACGCCGGCGATCTCGGATCGCGTCAATAGCAGCACTACTTGGTATGGCGTTTCGTCGGACGCAGGAGGGCGTGTGACAGCTTCGACCATGCGCTCCTTGGTCGTGCCTGAGACCATTCCTAGCGGGGTGTCGATGAAACGCGGCGCGACGGTGCCAGCGACTTCCATGAGTGACCATACGAATGCGAGAGTCAGCGCCCGCTGGGAAGCCCCGTTTACCTCGAAGTCAGGGTCAAGGCTGTTGCCGTGCTGGCTCGAAACGGCAATGTCAAAACTGCTAGTGATCGACGTCGAGGTGATGACGCCTGTGGTATCGCTGTTGTCGGCGCCAATGATGTCCTTGAACATGCGGTCGAGCCGGTTCGATACCTGCTGGACGTACGGTCCTTCAAGCTGGTTCTGCACCGTCTTCGCCAGGCTCAGGAGATCGAGCCCAACATCGCGCCTAACGGCAAGATCTCTCGAGATATTGGCGTTGCGCTCGGCGTTCCTTTTCTCCTCGCGTTTTTGGTCACGGTCGTACTGGACGGTCCCCCGGCGAGTATCCACGTTTCCTAGTTTAAACTTGACGTCGCCTTTCTTGCGGTCGAGCTCGGCAAGCTCCTCGGTGAGTTCCCGAACCCTCATGTCGTCGATCAAGGCACGGCGCTCTTTGGCCGCCTGCAGGGCAGTCGTTTTGCTCCGGACCGAGTCCGCCAGCCTTGCGAAGTCGCCTAGAGCGTCGGCACGGTGTCCCGCTCGAAAACACGATTCTGGTCCTGAGCTGCAGATTCTCCGATCCCGGCAACACTCCGCATAGCATCTGGGACGATCGATCTGTGCCGTTCCCCATCCTCGCCGAACTGCTCCGGAACCTGATCACCACACCCGCCGCCGTCTTGCGCAGCCGCGCAGCCAAGGATGCGGAGGTACTGGCGTTGCGGCACGAGAATGCAGTACTACGCCGTCAGATCGCCCGAGTCCGCTACGAACCCGCTGACCGCATCTGGCTCGCCGCACTGTCCCGGCTGATCCCGCGTGACCGCTGGCGCCAGGTCTTCGCCGTCACTCCGACGACGCTGCTGGCCTGGCACCGGCGGCTCATCGCCCGCAAGTGGACCTATACCGCGGGTCGCCGACCGGGCCGGCCTGCAACCGCAGCCACCGTCCGGCAGTTGATCATCCGTCTGGCCCGGGAAAACAGCACCTGGGGCCACCGGCGAATGCAAGGCGAACTCGCCCGACTGGGCTACTGCATCGCCCCGTCCACAGTGTGGGAGATCCTGCACGCCGCCGGCATCGACCCCGCACCCCAGCGCTCCGGCCCGACCTGGCGCCAGTTCCTCAACGCCCAGGCCCACACCATCATCGCCGCCGACTTCCTGCACGTGGACTGCGCCATCACCCTCAAGCGCCTCTACGCGCTCATCTTCATCGAACACGACACCCGACGCCTCCACCTCGCCGGCATCACCGCCCGCCCCACCGCCCAGTGGACCACCCAGCAGGCAAGGAATCTCGCCATGTCGCTGGACCAGCGCATGGACTCACTGCGATTCCTCATCCGCGACTGCGACCGCAAATACACCGACACCTTCGACGCCGTCTTCGAAGCAGACGCCATCGAAATCCTGCTCACCCCGCCCCGGGCCCCGCGAGCAAACGCCATCTGCGAACGGGGCGTCGGAACTCTACGCCGCGAAGTCCTCGACCGAGTCCTCATCATCAACCAAGCCCACGCCCACACCGTCCTCACCCAGTACATCCGGCACTACAACGAACACCGCCCCCACCAGGCCCGGCAACAGCTCCCACCGAACAGCGGGCACACTCCCCCACCGCACCCCGCCGACGACCTCCAAGCCCACCGCATCCGACGAAAATCCATCCTCGGAGGCCTGATCAACGAGTACCACCAAGCAGCCTGACCAACCGACATCACCGCAGCTCACACGACCAGAATCGTATTTCCGAGCGGCACAGGTTCAGCGGAGCGTGGCACGTGGGCGAGCTGATGCCCGCGCTGGGGTGAAGAGCTGATGGACGCGGGCCAGGATCTCGCTGTACCGAACCGGAGCGACACCGCTGGGTGGCGGACGTTGACCGCCCTGCTGAATGCGGGTGTCACGTTCCACTCTGGCTGCTGTTACGGGCCGAGCCGGCGGCCTCGCACACCACGCGAGGTGCGCAAGCGGCCGGCCGCCGCGGCAGGCACCGTGTGCCGCGGAGCATGGCGCTGACGACAGTCGACATCAATGAGCTCCGATTCGGGCGCACCGCAAGCTGAGCCGTCGGCGTAGCCCGTCCCGTACCCGGCAGCGCGCACCTCAATGAACCCTCATTCGACTGCCACGCTTCAAGATCGGTACAGCAACGGCTTCCAAAGCCACTCCGCCTACGCGGAGCTGACTCCCACGCCCGGTAGCCGTGGTCCCGGAGCCACGACCAACCTCCGCCTGCACGGAGCGGACCGCTCGGGCTGCGAGTCGTCAGATAGGCAGGAAGAGCCCCATCTCAAAAAGGAGGGTAGTCTTGACCGCCTTCGCCTTCGCCTTGTCCAGCAACCAGCGCAGGTCGTATTCGCTGTACCTGAGCAAGTCGCCGACACATCTGGTGCCACGGGACTTGAGGACGGCCTCAATGCGGGCCGGCAGGCCGAGATCATCGATCGGGATCCGGAACCTCGGATCGGAGTCCAGAAACTCCGTTTCGTCTTCGTCTTCATCTTCGGTGCTGGCATTGCGGTTGACGACCGCAGCCGCGAGCTTGCGGACCGCCCGCGTCAGCCGGTGGTCCTCGCCCAGCACCCGCACCCGATCCTTGATGATCTGCTCGTACAGGGAGATGGCACGGTCCGGGTCCCCCACCGACTCGTAGGCGTAGGCGAGGTCGTTGCGGGAGATCAGGGTGGAGGGGTGGTCCTCGCCCAGCACCCGCACCCGATCCTTCAGGGTCTGCTCGTACAGCGGGATGGCACGGTCCAGGTCCCTCGCCGCCTGGTAGGCGTAGGCGAGGTTGTTGCGGGAGGTCAGGGTGTCGGGGTCGTCTTCGCCCAGCACCCGCACCCGATCCTTCAGGGTCTGCTCGTACAGCGGGATGGCACGCTCCAGGTCCCTCTCCGACTCGTAGGCGTAGGCGAGGTTG
>NZ_JBITZU010000053.1:0-5842 GCF_044547075.1 Kitasatospora sp. NPDC052896 | reverse complement strand
TTGTTGCGGGCGGTCAGGGTGTCGGGGTCGTCTTCGCCCAGCACCCGCACCCGATCCTTCAGGGTCTGCTCGTACAGCGGGATGGCACCTTCCAGGTCCTCCACCACATGGTAGGCGTAGGCGAGGTTGTTGCGGGAGGTCAGGGTGTCGGGGTGGTCCTCGCCCAGCACCCGCACCCGATCCTTGAGGGTCTGCTCGTGCAGGGGGATGGCACGCTTCCGGTCCCCCACCCACTCGTAGGCGCAGGCGAGGTTGTTGCGGGAGGTCAGGGTGTCGGGGTGGTCCTCGCCCAGCACCCGCACCCGATCCTTGAGGGTCTGCTCGTACAGGGGGATGGCACCTTCCAGGTCCTCCACCTCCGGGTAAGCCCAGGCGAGGATGGGCTGCTCGCGCAGGGGGAGGGCACGGTCCGGGTCCCCCAGCCACTCGTAGGCGTAGGCGAGGTTGGTGCGGGAGGTCAGGGTGTCGGGGTGGTCCTCGCCCAGAACGCGCACGCCGGCGGTCGGCACGCTGTTGTCCCCGGCGACGGCGACCGACCTGGTACCGGTCGCGCCGGCCCGCGCAGCGGCCGGCAGCACCCCTGCCAGTTCGGTGACGAGCTCCGGATCCTGCTCCAGGATCTTGCGGACCTGCAGCCGCAAGGCCGCCACCGCGTCCGGGTCCTCCCCATCTGCGGTGGCAAGGAGGGCAACGGCCGCTTCCAGCGGTTCGGGCTGCGCGGCGCGGTGCAGAATCCTGGCCAGTACCCGCTGGCCCAGGCCTACCGTGGCGTCCGCCGCCGCGTCCTGTGCCATGATGAGCACCCCCGCCCCGTACGCCCTGACCGCCGTGCTGATCACTGGCACAACCTGGCCCACGATCATCTCTATCTCGGACACAACAACCCCCTCACGCCCCTGCCGGCTCAGTGTCAGACACGCCTGAGAGCCCTGTCTGTTCGCCTGTCGCTGGTACGCCGCACCGGACCCGCTTCACGCGGGCTCCGCATGAAACCCCGTTCACCCAGGTCACCACGTCACGAGCCCTGATCCGGCCGCCCAAAGCGGCGAGACCCCGGCACCAGCCGCCCCCGCCAACCCTACCCTCCAGCGCCTCCGCCTTGATCTCCGAGCGCTGCTTCTTCACGCACTCCCACACCGCGGTCTGCCGGGCCGGCTCGACATCCCTCGTGTCCGGCTACTCGCGGCTGATGTTGGAGAGTTGCTGTTCCGCGCTGCCCAGCCAGTCCAGGTACCAGCGGGCGAACGTCACGGTCCCGCCGCTGCCGTCCGGGACCGGGGCCAGGTCGCCGTGGTCGGCGCGCTCGTCGGTCCAGATCCCGCCACGCTCAGGCCCACTGAGCACCAGCCACTGCTCACGGGCGCTGCCGAGGCTGCACAGGGGAATCGCACCGACCGTGCGATCCGGGCCCCACACCGCCTCGTTCCACCGCCCCAGGGCATCGAGGTGGGCGAGGTCGCGGTCGTCCCCCTCCTGCGGGCACTGCGCCAGCAGCGCCCGCAGGACGGCCGGCTCCAGCGGGGCTGCGGGGAACGGCTCGGCCAGTCGGGAATAGTCCGCCGTGTCCGCGTTGTGCCCCGACCACAGCGGGTACCCGGGCCTCAGCTGTGCCGTGTAGATGCCCCAGCCGGGGCCGGCGCCGCCCGCACCCACCTGGAGCAGGAAGGTCCGGTACTCCTGCGGCAGTTCGACGCCGATTCGCTCCTCCAGCTCGGCCACGTCCGCCGGAGACAGGACCGGATCGAGCCGGAACCTGCGACTGAGCACCGGATAACGCAGCGCCTGCGTCGGGACGACGACACCCGACAACGCTTCGACCCGCTCCCGCACACCGCCCCACAACTGATCACCCACACCGCGGATCGTAGCCGGCTCCCGGACCGCTCGGGGAAGGCCGTCGGGCACCGGCTCGACCGCTCACGGCTGGCGGTCCGGTCGTTGTGACGCACGATCACCGTGCCGGACGAGCCCGCGCTCGGCCTGTCGATGGCACCTGGCATGCTGGCCAAATGTTCGCCACCCACTCCGACCTGGGCCATCCAGACCCGGGCCGTACCGCCCCTGCTCCTGCCAACTCACCCACCCCCGACGTCACTTCGTCGCTGAGCGGTGACTTCGAGGTGCACCTCACCGTGGGGGCGGCGGATGCCGACGGGCTCGCCGACTGGTCGGCGGAGCACGGGCTGAAGTTCACGCACATCCTGCTCGCTCGAGGCGCCACCGTCTCCCAGCCCATGCTCACGCTGCGCGCGTCCGGCTCCTTCGACGACGCCGCGGCGGCCACGCAGCGCATGGCCGGACGACTGGTCGAGGCGGGGTTCGGGGTGCTGCGGGTGAAGATCGAAGCCGCACCCTGGGCCGAGGGCGTGCCACAGTCGGACGCCGACGGGGCCCGTCTCGGCGCACACCGATACTTCGAACACCACGTCAAACTGCTGCTCTCCGAAGTCGAGTCCACTGATGGCCTGGCCGAGCTGGCCGTCCGCCACGGCGCCCACCTCTCCCGCAACGCCCGCCGAGTGCGCGCCGACGGGCTACGGGAAAGGTTCGTGACACAGCGCTGCCGACTGGTCGGCCTGGCCACCGCCGGCCTGCGGCTCGACGCCCTGCTCGCCGAACTCGCCGCCGACGGGCGCCGCACGGCCTCGGTGGAGCGGGAGTTCGTGGCCCTGGACACCGATGAGACACTCGACGCGGGCTGGATAGACGAGCACGCCACCGGCGACGAAGACCGCACCACCGCGCACCACCGACAGGGAGCACTGCGATGACCAGCGACCAGGCCACGCCCGCCGGAGCCGACCGGCCTGCTCCCACCGCCGACTGCGAGGGTGCCGAATACGAGCCGGGGGAGCAGGTCCTGCTCCCCGAGCAGGCCCCGAGCCAGGAGCTCCGCGAGCGCCTCGACCTGCCGAGGAGCGTCCGCCCGATCGACCACGAGGCGGTCACCCGGCAGCTGGTGTTCGACCCGGCCCTCCCCGGCTACGCCCGGGCTATGCGCCCCGGCGAGCCCACCTTCGCCGACCCCGAGGTGGCCGGGCACTGGTTCGCTGCCCGCCGGGAGGCGCTGGACACGGTGCTGTCCGCCATCGCGCAGTCCGCCTGGGCCGAGCACCTGGTGCTGCGCGGCAGCATCCTGCTGCGCGCCTGGTTCGGCGACGCCGCACGGGAGCCCGGTGACCTGGATTTCGTCGTCCGACCCGACGACTGGAAGCTGAACGACCCCCGCACCGAGGAGCTGCTCGGCGAGATCGCCGCCGGTGCGCAGCGGCTCTCCGACCAGGCGCGGGTGCGGGTGCACGGCGACCAGGCAGCGGCCAACGCGATCTGGACCTACGGACGGGTGCCGGGACGCCGCCTGGTGGTGCCGTGGAGCGCGCCGGGCATGCCGGGCGGTACCGTCCAGCTGGACTTCGCCTTCACCGAGCAGCTGCCCGTCGAGCCGCGCTCCGAACAACTGCCCGGCGTCAGTGCGCCGTTGCTCACCGCCACCCCAGGGCTGTCGCTGGCCTGGAAGATCCTCTGGCTGATCTCGGACAGCTACCCGCAGGGCAAGGACCTGTACGACGCCGTCCTGCTCGCCGGGTCCGCCGAGGTGTCGTACGAGCTGCTGCGGCAGGTGTTCGCACTGGCGGACACCAACAGCCACTGGCCGTTGCTGCCCGAGGCGATCACCGACCTCGACGTCGACTGGGACGAGTTCGCCAAGGACTACCCGCACCTGGCCGAGGACGGCGAGGAGTACCCGGACAGGCTGCTGGCCGCCCTCGCCCCGACCTTCGAGAACCGCAGCGACTACTCCCTGCGCGCCCAGTGGCTCGCGCCACTGATCGAGGAGCTGCGGGAGGTCGTGGCCGCGCACGGGATGGATGCGGTACAGGCTCGGTTGGCCAAGAAGAAGTACCTGCCGCTGGACACCATCCTGGTGATCGTCAGCGAGTTGTTGGGCGGCGATCTCGCACAGGCCCACCAGGCGGTGGCCGACTGGTAGGACGGTTCGTCCTTGCCCTTGCCGAGAACCTCATCCGCCCTGGTGAGACGCAGTGTGTGAGGGTGCACGAGTGTCGACCTCGTCGGTCGGGTGGGCGCTCTGGCAGAGCCGACGAGCTCCGCGGCATGATGACCGACCGTGCTGCTACGACTGGCGTACCTGGGTGTGACGAACGCGTTCGCGATGCTGCGACCGCTGCCGATGAGCGACCGCGAGAAGGACGCGGAGATCCTCGCGCTGCGCCATCAGATCACCGTGCTGGAGCGGCAGTTGAGCGGACAGCGCGTACGGTTCGAGGCGAGCGACCGGGCCTTTCTGGCAGCACTGCTGCACCGGATGTCGACGCACGCGCTGCACCGGATGCGCTTGATGGTACGGCCGGACACCGTTCTTCGCTGGCACCGCGACCTGGTCGCCCGCCGTCACGCTGCCCGATCCCGTCCGAAGCACGGAGGCCGACCGCGTACCGTACGCTCCATCCGCGCCTTGGTTCTGCGCCTGGCCGCAGAGAATCCGGGGTGGGGGTACCGGCGCCTCCACGGCGAGCTGCTGGTCCTCGGCGTGAAGGTGGCCGCGTCCACGGTGTGGGAGATCCTGAAGGAGGCCGGGATCCCACCAGTGCCTGAGCGAACCTCCACCACCTGGGCGGACTTCCTGCACTCCCAGGCCGACGCGCTCCTTGCATGCGACTTCTTCGAGACGGTCACTCTGTCCGGGGCCCGCTTCTACGTGTTCGCGGTGATCGAGCACGCGAACCGCCGGATCCGGATCCTGGGCGCAACCGCGCATCCGACCGCGTCCTGGGTGACCCAGGCCGCGAAGAACCTGGTCATGGACCTCGAGGACGCCGGCTGCCGGGCCCGCTACCTGATCAGGGACCGCGACGGGAAGTTCCCGCAGCTGTTCGACGCGGTACTCAAGGACGCGGGCATCGAGGTGGTACTCAGCGGCGTCCGGATACCGAGAATGAACTCGGTCATGGAGCGGTGGGTGCAGACCTGCCGCCGTAAGCTGCTGGACCGGACATTGATCTGGGACCAGCGTCATCTCCTTCATGCCCTATGCGAGTTCGAGACGTTCTACAACGAGCATCGGCCACACCAGAGCCTCGCCAACGCCCGCCAGCTCCACCCGTTCCCCGACCCGATCCAGGATCCGGACCGGATCGCCCATCTGGGCATACGACGGCGTGACCGGCTCAGCGGCCTCCTCCGCGGGCATCAACATGCTGCCTGAACAGGACGGATGAGTTTTTCGGCAACGACAGGGTCAACAACGGTGCGTGGCAGCACCACTGGGACCAGACTCACGGGGTCGGCCCACATTCCGGCCTGCGGGCTCGGTGAACTTCGAGTTCCCGGGGCGGAGTCGGACTTCGCTCATGGCCCGGTCGGATGTCGATTCCCCGGCACGCGGGGGAATTCACCGCGCGGGTGGTGCGGGCGCAACGTCGGAATTCACGGAACGGGTGTTACTGATGCTGGGTCCGCCGCTATTGTGGCCAGGTGGGGACAGGTGGGCCTTCTGCCAGCTGGTCCCCGAGAGCGGGCCTGCCGGGTCCGCCGGGAGCACGCTGGTCCCCAGCAAGATCGTTTATGGGTGTTCGCAGGTGGCTCGTTTCCCTGACGGGGCGTCACACGAAAGGCCGCTGACCTGGGATTTCTCCCGGCCAACGGCCTTTCCGACTCACGTCGGGACGACAGGATTTGAACCTGCGACCCCTTGACCCCCAGCGGCCGAACGGGTGTCTGACTAGTGTTCACCAGTCCGAATCGCGCAGGTCAGGGCCTATCCCATCCGCCCCGCGTGACACCTGATACCCGCTCATGACACCCCATCCGTGAGAGGCGC
>NZ_JBITZU010000052.1:0-11124 GCF_044547075.1 Kitasatospora sp. NPDC052896 | reverse complement strand
ATCCGCCGCTACATCATCTGGCGGAACAAGCACGCAACGGACAAACGCCTCCGTCAGATCGTTGACAGGGCGAACGTTGCCTGACGCGGCACTAGCCGATGGAGAGGTGGAAGTTGGAGCGGCTCAGCTCGACCGTTGCCGCCGCGTCGTCACCACAATCGTCCTCTTCGTCCTCGTACCGCTGATCCGCCTCCGTCCAACCGGCTTGCCGCAGAGGGGCGGTGAGCCGCTCGAGCAGCTGCGGCCCGAGGGCGTGCGGTGACAGAGGACTGTCCGGTGTGCTGTCCATAGGGGGCCTCGTCAGGCGGTCGGTCAGGGAAGGTTCAGGGCTGGCCGGCTTGGGCGGATCGGGCCCGGAGCAGCAGCTTGCGGACCATCTGGTGCCAGTGGCGGGAGTCCTCGCTGAAGGAGCGGTCGTGAGCGTCGGGATCCCATTTCTCGAGCTCCAGGAGCTGCTCCACCAGCTGTTCAAGGCGGCCAGAATCGTATCCGCCCCGGCCGCGGTCCAACTGCTGCGCGATGTCGTGGAGCCGATGGGCGGCGCGGTAGTGGGCGAGCTGGGTGTCCGTCAGGCGGCGGATCGCGTAGCCCCAGCATTTGCTGCACCAGTCGAACTTCGTGTCACCCAGCAGGTCCGCGATGGTGAGCAGGTCGTCGTCTGCGACGACACCGCGTTCGCGGACATGCGAGCAGAACGGCGAGTGCCCCTTGCCCTGGTAGCAGGGGTCGGCGTTGACCGCGTAGACCTGGACCTGCGCGAGGACCCCCAACGGGATACCGCTCCCGCTGCGCTTCCACGTGCTGTCGTCCGGTGCTTCGAACGGCTCGAGGTCCAAGTCCTGGCCGTGGGCCAGGAGTCCGTGCCACACCGCGCTGGGAAGGCTACGCGAACGCCCGACCCGGTCATATCCGGAGTCCAGACTGCGCAGGTCGGGCACGCCGCGGGCCACCGCGAGCAGCCTCAGGTTGAACTCCCGCGCCCAGGGTTTGTCACTGTAGACCAACCAGGCGGCGCACTCGGCACCGACGGCCAGACCCAGCCGCTCGCCGAACAACGGGTCGTCGGCTTCGCGCATCCGTTCCCGCCACATGGCGGAGGGCTCCTCGGGACGATGGCCGATCGCCTCGGACCAGGGCTCGATCAGCGCCGCTGGCAGGTCGGCAGAGCTAGCGACGAGGACGCCTCGCCAGCCACGGGCCGCCCGCCGTTCCAACTCCTTGAAGGGCACGACCTCCATCCCGGCATCGGTGGAAAGCACGGTGTACAGCTGGTCCTCGGCGCCGGGCGCGGTGCTGAGCAGCCGCAGGTGCTCCGCAGTGAGGGGACGGCGCTGGTGCACGGCGGTGTCGTCGAAGACTCCCGGTCCCAGGGGACTCGCTTCGCCAGCAGCCGTCGGGGCGCCGGGAGGCTCGGGCTCGCACTGCACGAGGGCCGTACGGAACAGGAGTTGGTCGACGATCAGCTGGGGCGCGCGGAAAGTGAGCCGGCGCCGGCCCCACTCGGCGCTGGTCAGGTAGGTGAGCAGGACGCCGATCGTCCAGTTGTCGAGGCTGTCCAGCAACCCCCGCGCACGCTGCTGCGAGTACGGGTCCTCATCCCGGGGTTCCTGCAGGTGTGCGGTCAGCGTCACCGTCACGCCCGGGTCCGACGCGCCGGCGACCCGGCGTGCTTCCTCCTCCCAGGAAGCCAGCAGCCGGTCTGCCGCACAGCAGGCTTCGTCGTACCCCTTGCGCCGTGAATTGATTCCCCCGATGGCCTGATACGTGACCAGGTGGTCGCCCGGCAGTCCCCAAGCGTCCGCCGCTGCCCCCTGCCAGCGGGACCACATCGACCGCAGCCGCCTGGCGATCTCCATACTGTCGCCGATAGCACTGAACGCTTCGTCGTTCGCGGGGAGTTCGGGCACTTCCAGGTTCATGGCCGCCGCTGCTTCCACCAGCCCCGCCGCATCGAAAAACAGTCCCGCTCGTCCGCGCAGCGTCTGGAGGTACTCCTCCTTCAGTGCCGCCTTCGGCCGAGCCCAGTCGGTGAGCCAGGGGAACTTCGCGACGACGCTCTCGGCGAGGTGAAGGCTATCCGCGGCATCACGCCACCCGGACAGCACCTGGCCGCGCAGGTGCTCCGCGTCGCCGCGGGCATCCCGGTCCTCGTCGTAGGTCTCGTCCTCCTCGGAAACCGGCTCGGCGCGCAGGACCTCCGCAGCGCGTTCGACTTCCTCCTGCGTCACCTCGTCGTCCGGATCCGCGTTGGTGTACTCCTGCAACTGGGAGAGCAGCCCGCGGTAGCCACCGAGCGCGCGCAGGAAGAGACCGACACCGCTGTCCGGACGGCCCCAATCCCCTTGGTGCGCGCAGGCAGAGCACATCCGGGCGATCGTCGCGGCGTTCAGCGGCGCCTCGAAGGCCACCGCCCCGTCCGCGCGAACCCGGGGGCATCGCAGGTGTGCGTGCAGCTTGGAGGCTTTGCCCTTCGCCGCGAAGACAGGCACGAGATGGCCGTCGAACGGGCCAAGCGGAACGTCAGCGGTCAGCACAGAGTCGCGCACGTAACTCCCCTATCAGTCTCGACCGACGAGCCTATCCGGCAGCTCGGACACTGGCCCCGAGAGCACCTGTTCCGGGCGAACTGCACCACAGCGGGCGCGTGTCGGTGGTACCCCAGCACGCTCGCTCCGAAGAGAAACCAAGCCAGCGTCGCGCGTCGTTCGTCTCCTGCTCCTCGTCGCCTCGACATCGACGGGCCCGATAGGCAGTAGGGCGGCGAGCGCCTTCGACCTCCTGCTGCTCCTCAATCTCATCGCCGCTCCTGGGCGCTTGGGGGTGCAGCGGAACCGTGTAGGCGTCGCATCGCCAGAACTCATCGGCGAAGCTGGGGCGTCACTGTCTCCGATACGGTCAGCCTCATGACACAGACCTTTGCCGCCCCCGCCGATGCAGCTGAAGCCATGATCAGGGACGTCCTGGAGATCCGGGAGGACGCGCAGCGGAAGGCACACGATGGCAGTGCCTACGGTGGAGCCTTTCAAGACGTGGAGCACACACTCAGCGCCATGCGCGAGGATGCGATCCTGCGGTGCCTGGGCCACCTTCTGGGCACCACGGACGATGCCTCCGTCGACAGCTACGTCGTGAACTGGGCCGCAGCGCATGGGATGGATCTGAGTGAGACATCGGTGCGCGTTCGGGAGTCACCGAACGCCAGCGAGCTCTACAAGCGACGAGCACAGGCGCAACTGCTCGACGTGCTTCGCGAGACGGGCGAGACCGGCATGCTCAGGACCAAACTTCTGCCACTGATCGGGGAGGCGGACAAGAGCGCGTGGCGCGGAAGCAGCCAGTGGCTCGAGGAGTGGCTCGGCGATGGCACCGTGATCGCTCGGCAGCAGGGTCGCAGCACCATTTACGTGCACCGTGACTTCGCCGCCCCCAACGCCGTTCACGGCCTTCATCCGTTCGGGGACGCGGCAACGAAAACCGTCTGACTGCTCGTTAGGATTTCCGCCATGTCTGGTCGCCTCTACGCCGATGGCTCCGAACGCGCTCGCGCCCACCGCCTGGGCCGTCGGCTACGAGCGCTACGCGAGGCGCACGGCCTGACCCGACCCGAGCTGGCCTCCGCCGCCGGTGTGCCCCTGCGAACGCTGTCCCGGCTGGAGACCGAGGGCGTGGCGCAGCCCGGGCTGTTCACCGTCGCGGCGTTGGCGCGAGCCCTGGAGGTGACGGTGGACGAGCTGGTGACGGCCGCAGGTGCGATGCCGGGCCTGTGGTCCACGGGCTACGAGGGCCGGACGATCGACTCGTTCGTGGCGGCACTGGTCGACGCGGGCGTGGACGCGGTGGCGGATGTCCGGCTGACGCCGATCAGCCGCAAGCCCGGGTTCAGCAAGTCCCGGCTGAGCGCGGCCCTGGCCGAGGCGGACATCTCCTACCTGCACCTGCGCTCGCTGGGCAACCCGAAGGACAATCGGGCGCCGTTCTGGGACGGCCGCGTCGGCGAGGGCCTGGCGGCGTTCGCCGACGTCCTGGCGACGGAGCCGGCCCGCCGGGAGCTGGCCGAACTGGCCGAACTGGCCGTCGAGCGTTCGGTGGCGGTGCTGTGCTTCGAGCAGGATGAGAGCCGCTGCCACCGCCAGGCCGTGCTGGCGGAACTGCACCAGCGCACCGCGCTGCCCATCGCCGCCCTGGCCTGATCCGCTTCAACTCTCGGCCGAGCAGGCACTCTTGCGCATTCGGCACCCTGGCCGCCCAATGGTGACAGGAGTCGAACCGGGGGGCTGGCATGCCGGCATCGGGCTGGGAACGAGCGCGCATCCTGATCACGGTCAAGACGTATCCTGACGTCTCGCACAAGTACCTGGAAACCTGCTGCGTCGCCGGCATCCGTCTGGACACCGACCTGGTGCGGCACGTGCGGCTGTTCCCCGTCCCGCACCGGCTGCTCGACGAGGAGAAGCAGTTCGGGAAATACTCCGTCGTCCAGGTCGACGTCCGACGCCACCACACCGACCGCAGACCCGAGAGCCTGCGCCCCAACCTGGACACCCTCCGGGTCGTCAACACCGCCAGCAGCCGCGACGGCTGGGCCGAGCGCCTCGACATCGCCAGACCGCTGATCCAACCGTCCCTGTGCGCGATCAAACGCCTCCAGGCCACCGACGGAACCTCCCTCGGACTGTTCCGCCCCGCGCGCATCAACTCCTTCCGCCTCACCGACGCCACCCCCTGGACCGCGGAGCAGCACGGCATCGTCAACCAGACCGACGTGCTGCACCCCGACCACCGGTCCCTCGAATGGGTCCCCTACGAGTTCCGCTACCGCTTCCACTGCGACGACGACGCCTGCCGGGGCCACGACATGGGTCTGCACGACTGGGAAGCCGGCCAGTCGTGGCGCAAGTTCCGCCGCACCTACCCCGCCCACCGGCTCGCCGACGTCCTGCGCGAGCGCTGGTGGACCAGGACGGTCACGCCCGATCGGGCAACGCACTTCTTCGTCGGCAACATCGCCACCCGCCCGAAGACGTTCATGCTCCTCGGCGTGTTCAACCCCACGATCGCCGCTCTCACCGCCCCACGCCAGGAGGCGCTCTTCTGAACTCGCCCTCGGACCCCTGACCAGGGTCGTCAGTCGTATGTTCAGCTGCGTCGCGCGGTCCGGTAGGCATGCGAGAGTGCCTTCAGGTGTCCGCGGTGCTGCTGATGGAGGTCGATCGGTGTCTGCTGGGCCGTGTCGAGCAGCCACACTCCTTCGCGGAACCGTTCGAAGCCGATGCTCTCCCAGAGAGCAGCGATCTTCTTCTTCGCGCGCCTGCGGTACGTCTCGGTGGTCTCGTCCCGGCCCTTCGAGTACTCGCCCATCGCCGGGTAGGTGGCAACAGCGCAGCACCCGGGAGACAGTCTGCGGATGGCCTCGGCCGCGACCACCGGTCCCCGGCCGAATCCGCGCCACTGCTTGTCGAGATAGACGCGGTCGAGGATCAGCAGGTCCCCGACCGGGCTTTCGATCTGCCGCTCAAACGCCTTGCAGTAGCCCGACTGGCCGCTCTTGACCCCGCGCAGCACGGTGCTGGCGATGACTTCCAGGTCTCCTGACTCGGCGTCGGCGGCGCTCCAGCGGTCACCGTCGGTGTAGTCGCGCAGACGGTAGAGGGAGACCCTGCCGATCACCGGAGCCAGGTCCGGATCCCGGTCGTCGCCGAGTCCCTCCTCATCGTCCTCGTCGTCGAACGGTGCGAGGACGGAGACGTGCCACTGCTCGAGAGTGTCCTCGTCGTCGTACGGATCCGCCCGGTGCGCGTGGTGGTAGACGAAACGCAAGTAGGCCGGATCGCCCGGAAGTTCAGCAACTGGTCGGCGCGTGATCGAGGTCATCCGCCAAGGCTACTGAGGGCGTATGACACTGCGCCGTTCGATCGCCGTGCGGCATGTGTAGTTCGCAGATCCCGTGTCACTTTCTCAGTCGCGATGTCATGTGACTGGCCGAACTGACACGGGATTGAGAATCGCTGGCCACTGCCGCCACTCGTCCGGGTGGCCTTGCCGCAGGTCCGGCGTGGGCGCCTCACGCGGATGCGAACGTAGCGCTCGAGGAGGAGGCTGCCGACGATCTGGGGGTGACTCACGGCGGCGGGGCATAGCGCGGCATCGATCATCGTGAGCATGCGGAGCGCGAACGGCGGCCTGGTCGAGAATCGGGAGTGGACCGCGTCATCGATCGACGGGCTTGCGGCGGCGGCACCCTGGCGGACCATCCGCTGATACAGGGGCCAGCGGCACTGCCGGGCACTTACTGGTCCGCCATAGTTCGCGATCACGTCATCTAGGAGTCGCGCCTCGAACTGGCGAGCTCCTCTTCCCTGATTTCGATCCATCCGTACGTTCCTACGCTGGTGCCCACGTTCACTCGTTTGGGGACTCCGTTGCCAGCGGGATACCACATCGCAGGCAGCCGTTCGCGTGGTCGTCCTGGCAGACGTAGCCGATGGCACCTTCCACGCACCATTCGGCGGCCTCCTCGGACAGCAGGTCGGGCCCGGCATGGAGCAGCCGACGAAATTCCGTGGTGTCCGCAATGTCGGTCGGGCGGTTGGTGAACCACTCGTCGAACCAAGGCTCGTCCCGGTGCATGCGCCAGTGCGCATTCTCCCGGTCGTCGACAGCCGTAAGGAACCGATCGACGATGCGCCCCCAACTCGGTGCTCCGAACCAGCCGTTGTCGAACGCGCAGAGGGACTCGATCATGGTTCGCAGGCCGAACTCCTTCTCGTGAAGGCCGTACCTTCGCCCCCATGAGATCGCGCCCTGTGCCATCTCCGCGAGCTCTCCTCGCGGATCAACCTCATGTGCCGGGTCGTCAGGGTTGTGGCAGGCCAGCCCGAGCTCGAGCACGGACTGCCCGGTCGGTAGAACCCGAGACGGGTTGACGATCGCGAGACCGACAGCGATCCAGTCAACATGGTCGAACGACAGCATCGAGCGCACGATCCGGGTGGTTGCCGCGTTGATCCGCATCATCGTGCCGTCGTGCAGCGGACTCTTCCCTGCATGCCAGTTCTCGACGGGTGTGTTGCGCCACAAGGCGAGCGTGATGCGGGTGGCAGCGAGCCAGAGCAGTGCGTCGTCGTCAAGGTGCCCGAACCGGTCGGCGCACTCCTGGGCGCCGTAGCGGATCAACTCTCGCGGGTTCGGCAGCGTATGGCTGTCAGACCCTTCAGGCTCAGGCACGTACTCGTAGTCGCCGGCGTACTCATCGAGGATCTCGCTCAACTCGGCTGCGCTGTAAGCTTCGCTGTACTCGGAGCCGTCCGGCCCCTCGACGGTGTACATGTCGTGGTCCCATGACACATACACGTCGTCCCAGAGCACGACGTCGTCGCACTCGATGGCGTTATCCGTCACAACCGGCCTGATGGTGATCGGCGCAGTACGCCCGTCGGTTCGCTCGCCGTCCTTCTTGGCGGCCCATGCGGTGATGACCCCGAGCGGCTTCGGAAGGAGAGGGCCGACCTCGGTGATGCTGAACGGCTCGTCGTCGTCATCGGTGTCGAACCGGCTGTTGACGAACGCGACCGCCTCGGAGGGCGTGCTGACGATGGACTGGGTACCACTCTCGTTGTCGACCACTCGCCACAACGCGCTGTTCTTCACGATGCTCTCCGATCGCGGTGAGTGCACCCGGGGCGGGTACGATGCGCCGGGTCGCTCGGCGCTGACTCCAATTATGAGCTGATCAACCCGTCCGTAGTCCCGCAGGTGCTTGGTGGCGACGATGCTCGGGAAGTTCGTGCGCAACCTGCTCTTCGCGGCCGCGGCGACACAGCCAAGATCACGCAAAGTGCAACAGCGTTTCCGCGCAACCTGTGCTGCACGCCAACAGGAACTGTAGGGTCTCAGACCGCGTGGCACAGTCTCAGTCGGTGGGGGGTGAGCTTGCTCCGCTTTGACGGACACCGTTGGCCTGGTGGTCAGGCCGCCAGAGCGGTCTCGTATTCGGCGGGACTGCGGTAGCCGATGCTGCTGTGCAGCCTGCGTATGTTGTACCAGGCTTCGACCCACTCGAAGATCGCGGTCCGTGCTGCGGCCCGGCTGGGCCACGGGCAGTTGCCGAGCAACTCCCGCTTGAGAGTGGCGAAGAAGGACTCGGCGAGCGCGTTGTCCCAGCACTGGCCGGTCCGGCCGGCCGACGGTCGAACTCCGAACTCGCTTTTCCCCAAGGCCGCAGCACTTGGAGGCCGCTCGCGAGAACCCGCTCGCCTTCGCCGTCCCCCGGACGGCTTGCAAGTCGATCTGCCCGAACAACCCGCAGGAGCGGCTGACCGAGGAGATCCAGTGTCACACCGACGCTGTCGGGATCTTCCCGGACCGTTTCTCGGTCGTCCGGCCGTTCGGCACGGTCCTGGTCGAGCAGAACGACGAGTGCGCCGGAGAGTGCCGCTACATGGGCTCCGAGATCCTCGTCCGCTGCCGCCTCCACCCGGTCGAGAGAGGCCCAGACGAGAGCATCACGACCGCACCCACCGCATAGCCTGAAACCGGGTCAACGAGTGTCTGCTGGTACGCCACTCCAACGGACGCGACCTCTGCCGGTGCGTCAGAATCGCCCGATGCCACGGGGCATACAGGAACAGGTATCGGAGGTAAGGCCCATGACGCGCTACAGCGTCGACCTCGACCAGCGTGAACTAATCGCCTCGTGGGGCACCGGCGAGGGCGACCTCTCCACCCGCATCGCCGCCCTGCCGAGTGACGCTGGCACCTCCGACCTGCTAGCCCTGGTCCGCGCGCTCACCCAGCTCTCCGACGCCGCCTGGCGCACCTACACCCACCCGGCCAGCGCCGCCGTCTCGCTGGAGCCCGACAGCGAGGGCTGGCGCCGCGAGAAGGAACGCGAGGCCTCCTGCTCGACCCCGTCGCCCTGCGCGACCAGCTGGAGGCCTTCGAGGAGACCGTCGCCGAATACACCGGCGAGGACGACCCCGACCTCGACGACGTCGCCGTCCGCCTGACCCCGCTCGACCCCAAGCGCCCCGCCCGCGACCTCCTCGAAGACCTCCTCGCCGGCATCCACGGCTGCTGGCTCCTGCACAGCGAGTCCGGCGACGAGGAGGACGACGAAGACCTCGGCGACGCCGAGGACTGGGACAACGAACAGGCCGAGGAGCATCAGCGGCGCAGCCACGAGCGCTTCGCCCAGCTCGTCCGCGAAACCGCCGCTACCCACAGCGACCGCCTCATCTGAACAACAGCCCACTCCGACAGCAGGCTTGCACCCGAGCGCTCAGCCCACTGCGGGCACTCACCTAAGGTCGCAGGTCAGAGCCATGATCCCGCTTTGGTGATCGCAGCGATCCATCCGGCTGCCGGATGTGTAGCCTCGCGGGCTGATCCAGAATCAGGACCGCAGGAGGCAGAGGAAGTGTGCAGTTCGGGGCAACGGCGTGGCCGGGTCTACCGTCGGTGCGGATGCCGCGATGCGGACCGGCGCCAGCTCGGAGCCGGGTGTTCGCGCCTGGTCGAGGAGGGGCACGGCACGTGGACCTTCGCCGTCGACATCCCCTCCCTCAACGGGCGCCGGCGCACCGTGCGCCGCGGCGGCTTCGACGCCGCCCCGCACGAAACGGTGGCCGCCTACCTGACCAAGTGGCTCAAGGGCATGGAGTTCCTTCTCAAGCCCACCACCTACGCCCGCTACCGCACCTACGTGCTCTGCGAACTCATCCCCGTCTTCGGCAAAATGCGCCTGGAAGAACTCGCCCACGACCACATCACCGCCTACACCCACCAGCAGCTCGAAGCCGGCCGCGGCCGCCAGGCCGTCTACCACTGCCTCGCCACGCTCTCCAGCGCCCTCGGCACAGCGGTGCGCACCCACCGCCTCCCCTACAACGCCGCCCAGCCCCTACTCATGCGCAGGCCCCGCCCCGACGAACGCGTCCCCTGGAGTGCGGAGCAGGCCGTCGCCTTCCTCACCCACTGCCGAGGCGCCGACCCCGCCTTCGCCGACCTCGTCGAGGTCATCATCGGCACAGGCCTGCGCAAGGGCGAGGCCCTCGGCCTCCAACGCCCGTGCGTCCGGCTCGAGGACCGCGTCATGTACATCCGCCACACCCTCTCCGCGATCGACAACCACGAACTCGTCCCGACCGCGCCCAAGACGAAGAAGAGCCGCAACTGGGTGCCCCTGTCCGACCGCGTCGCCGCCGCCCTCCAACGCACCATGGCCAGGAGCACCACCGTCAGCAACGACCACGTCTTCCAGGGCCCCGACGGCAAGCCGCTGCACCCGGCCGCGGTCCGTCGGCGCTTCCACGAACTGCGGGAGCAGGCAGGGCTGCCCCACGTGACCATCCACGACCTGCGCCACCTCGCCGCTACCCTCGCCCTGGAGGGCAACGTGTCCATGGCCGTCATCTCCAAGACCCTGCGGCACTCGACGCTCTCGACCACCGCAAACATCTACAGCCATCTGACCTGGGACGTCGCCATGGCCGCAGTCCACACCATCGAAACCAGGCTCCGCCGCGTCGAAGCCCGCGCCCGCGGCGCCGTCGATCCGCGCTCCCCCAGCATCAGCTTGCCGAACCCACTGTTCAGCCACGTGGCCTGACAGCCAAAGCCAGCCCGATCCGCCGAGCCACGGCAAGGACCGGCAACCTAGCGACTGACGAGTACTCAGGCTCACTGCCCATCATGACGACCGCGATGGGCCCCGCAGGCATGCCCATGTCCGGGAAGCCGTGCCCACTTCGACGCTGGAGAGCAGCTCGACCCGCTGGCGACTACGCTCAGCTACCTCGACCGAACGAACAAAAGCCGCATATTGGTTACTCCAGAGCACCCCACACCCTCGGATGCGCCCGATGGCGCGACGCGATCGAGTGCTTGCGACCACCCTGCGACCACCACAGCAAAAAGGCCGCCTCCGCCATCCGGCGGAAACGGCCTCCGACCTGCGGATTCGCAAGTCGGGACGACAGGATTTGAACCTGCGACCCCTTGACCCCCAGCGGTCGAACAGGTGTCTGACTGATGTTCACCAGTCCGAATCGCGCAGGTCAGGGCCTATCCCATCCGCCCCGCGTGACACCTGATACCCGCTCATGACACCCCATCCGTGAGAGGCGC
>NZ_JBITZU010000051.1:0-13410 GCF_044547075.1 Kitasatospora sp. NPDC052896 | reverse complement strand
ACCCCCACCTCCGCCCCCCCCGGGGGGCCCCCCGCCGCCCCCCCCCCCCCCGGCGCGGGGGGGGGGGGGGGGGGGGGGCCCCCCCCCCCCCCCCCCCCCCCCCCCGTCCGTGCTACACCGACGAAACACCGCTCCACCACTGGAGGTTGGACATGGATTCCCTCTCGAACCGCACCATTCTCGTGACCGGTGCCACCGACGGGGTCGGACGGGGGCTCGCGCACGAGCTGGCGGCCCGTGGCGCGACCCTGATCCTGCACGGGCGCAGCGAGCGGAAGGGCGAGGAACTGCTCGCGGAGCTGCGTGCCGCCACCGGCAACGACCGGCTCAGCTACGAGCGGGCCGACTTCGCCTCGCTGGACGAGATCCACTCGCTGGCCGAGCGCCTGCTGGACCGGGGCCAGCTGGACACGGTGGTCAACAACGCCGGGATCGGCGTGGAACTGACCCGTGCGGAGAGCGAGGATGGCCTCGAACTCACCTTCCAGGTCGACTACTTGGCCACCTATGTGCTCAGCTGCCGGCTGGTGCCGCTGCTGCGCCGCTCGGCGCCGGCCCGGATCGTCAACGTCACCTCGGCCGGGCAGGCACCGATCGACTTCGACGACGTCATGCTGACCCGCGGCTGGGACGGTGGGCAGGCCTACTGCCAGGCCAAGCTGGCCCAGATCATGCTGACCATCGACCTGGCGGAGGCGCTCGCCGGTACCGGTGTGACGGTCAACTCCCTGCACCCGGCCTCCTACATGCCCACCAAGATCGTGACGCACCTCTTCACCCCGCAGAGCACCCTGGCCGAAGGGGTGTCGAACGTCCTGCGGATGGTGGAGGAGCCGAGGTTCGCCGAGGAGAGCGGGCGGTACCTCAACCGCGCGCAGGTCACCAGGGCCGCCGCCCAGGCGTACGACGAATCGGCCAGGGCGCGGCTGCGGCAGCTCAGCGAGGAGCTGACCGGGGTCCCGTTCCCCGCGGCCCTGCACCAGGACACGGTCCAGCCGTAGTCCCGTGGGGTCATGACCGTGCACTTCAGGGCCCACCCCGTCCGGGGCGGGCCCTGATGCGTGAATGGACCATGAAGTAGGGGTAGTTGACGTGCAGAGCAGGGCTTGGAAGACACGGTTCGCACTTACCACCGCCGCGGCCAGGGCGTTCGGTGCCCACGGCTACGAGAGCACGAGCGTCCAGGAGATCCTCCGCGCGGCCGGCCTCACCAAGGGGGCCTTCTACTTCCACTTCTCCTCCAAGGAGGAGCTGGCGTCCTGCATCGTGGGCATGGAGGGGGCCACCTGGTCCACCCTGGCCATGCGGGTGCGGGCCGCGGAGCGGAGCGGGATCAGAGGCCTGATCGACTTCTCCTTCGAGGCCTCGCGCCGGCTGATGCAGGACCCGGTGGCCCGGGCGGGCACCCGCTTGCGCCTGGAGGGGCGGGGGTTCGGCCAGCCGACGGGCCGGGCCGAGACGCAGTGGTTCTTCATCGTCATGGAGTTCCTCGCGCTGGCCCAGGAACACGGTGAACTGCGGCCCGGCCTGGACCTGCGGGCCACCGCCGAGGTGTTCGTCGAGACCTTCGCCGGCGTGCAGCTGCTCTCGGACGCCGGATCGGGTTGGCTGGACCTGGAGCGGCGGCTCACCACCATGTGGCGGATCACCCTGCCGATACTCGTGGAACCGGAGGTGTGCGCCGCGTTCACCGCCGGCCTCTCCGCTCGGCACGCCCCCCGCGACGGGACGGACGACCGGCAGTAGGCGCGGGCTCCCCGTCCCGGCTGGCACGGGGATCCCGGACACGACGGAGCCGTGGAGCGCGCTCTCGATCCGCGCTCCACGGCTCCGTCCGACTGTGCTGCCCGTCGCGACTACGAGTACTGGCTGAGCTCCGTCTCGGACTGGTCGACGTAGCCCTGGCTGACCTCGATCACCACGCCGTCCGGGTCGGTCACCCAGACGGTCTTCCAGCCCGGGATGAACTTCTCGAACTCCAGCGGGCCGAGGGAGATCGGCAGGGCGCCCGCGGCCTCCGCCAGGAACGCGTCCACGCTGGGCACCTGGAAGGCCAGGTGGCGGGCGACCCCGGGGTTCGCCGGGCCGTCGTCCTTGGTCGCCAGCAGCGGCTCCTCGCTCGTCGCGAAGAGTTCGAGGTAGACGTCACCACTGCGCAGGAAGACCACGCGGACGCCGTCCTCCTCGACCACCCGCGCGCGGCGGAAGCCGAACCAGCGGCGGTAGAACTCCTCGGTCCGCTTGAGGTCGACGCAGTTGAGCCCGACGTGCGACCAGCGCGCCTCGATCGATGTCGTCATGACCGCACCTCACTTACCGAGAATCGGCGCGAACGGCACGCTGTCGTGGACGTTCGTCATGTAGGTGATCAGGCCGTCGACCACCTGGAAGTAGTTGCAGACGTCCGCCTCGATCGTCTCGCCGGAGACGGTGCGGGCGGAGATGTGGGAGACGACGGCCGCCTGCGTGCCCTCCACCACGACGTGCACCGGCTTGTTGGCGAACGCCGCGTACGTGGTGGGGAACCCCTTCATCATCTCGCGCAGGGTCTCCCGACCCTCGATGTGCCCGGCGAGCTGCTCGTCCATCTTCTGGTCGACGGCGAACAGGTCGCACCAGGTGTCCCAGTCGCCGGCGTTGGCCAGCTCGTAGTAGCGCCTGACCACGGCAGTGGTGTCCATGAAGTCCTCTTCTCCTGGTGTTCCCTTGGTGTCCCCCGCGTCGCGGGGGGATTCGAGTCCGGTGGCGCGGGTCGTCACTGCGGGAGCGGGACGCCGATCTGCGCCATCAGCCCGGCGGTGTCGGCCTGCACCCACCGCTCCACGACCTTGTTGTCCTCGACCCGGTAGACCTCGAGGCTGGTCCAGGTGACCTCCTTGCCGGTCGGCTCGATGCCGAAGAACGGCGCGATGTGCCGGCCGGTGAAGGTGATGTGCATGATGACCTTGTCGCCGTCCGCGGCGTAGAGCGCGTCGAGGTGGGCGGTGAAGTCGAGGGCGTCGTGCGCCGCGATGATGATCCCCTTGAGCTGCTCCAGGCTCTCGACGCTCCAGGCCGGGTTGCGGTCGACGAAGTTCTCGGCGAACAGCTCGTCCATGGCGTCGTACTGACGTGCGTTGACCACCTCGCTCACCCGGCGGACCAGCTCGACGTTGGCCGGCTCGGGCGACAGCTGCTCCCGCAGGCCGAGCAGGTCGTCCGTGGCCCAGCGCTCCACGAACATCCCGTCGGCGACCCGCCAGATCTCCGTGGTGTCCCAGGACACCTCCCGGCCGGTCGCCGGGAAGCCCAGCACGGTGCCGACGTGCTTGCCGGTCAGCCGGACCCGGGTCACCACCTTGTCGCCGGCCTCCAGGACCTGCTCCAGCTCGCCTCGGATGGCGAGGGTCTCGTGGGCGTTGCGCAGCGCCGCCTGGTAGGCGTCGATGCCGCGGATGTCGAAGCCGCTGTGGTGGTCCTCGAAGTCCGGGGCGATCACCTTGGCGATCTCCGCGTAGTCGCTGACGTTGAACGCGTCGAGGAACCGCTGGTACAGCGCCGAGTTGGTCTGCTGAGCCGTCGTTGTCACTGTCTTCTCTCCTGATCTGTCGGTTCAGTTACTGTTCGCGATCAGATCGGCGGCCTTCTCGCCGATCATCACGCAAGCTGCGTTGGTGTTGCCGGCCACGATCTCCGGCATGATCGACGCGTCGGCCACCCGCAGTCCGTCGACCCCGTGGACCCGGAGTTCGGCGTCCACCACGGAACGGTCGTCGGCGCCCATCCGGCAGGTGCCGACCGGGTGCCAGAGCGTCGAGGCGTTGGCCCTGATGAACGCGCGGAGGTCCGCGTCCTCGGTGACGTGCTCCCCCGGGGAGAGCTCCGCGCCCCGGAGCCGGTCGAACGCGCTGCTCCGGGCGAGCCGGCGCGCCAGCTTCAGGCCGTGCAGCAGCACGTCGAGGTCGCCCTCGTGCTCCAGGTAGTGCGCCCGGACCTCGGCGGTCGCCGCCGGGTCCTGGCTGCGCAGCCTGACCTCACCGCGGCTCACCGGCAGTAGGGCGATGGGCGCGAAGGTGAAGCCCGGCCCCTCCCACTGCTCGGCCGGGGCGGTCGGCGGCAGGAACTTGATCGGCCCGAAGGTGAACTGGAGGTCGGGCGAGGAGTCCGCCGTCCCGGCCGCCTCGGCGGCCGCGGTCCGGGTGAAGAGCCCGGCCTCGGAGATCAGGGCACCGCTCGGGTGCTCCTCGGTCGCCTGGTAGCAGATCGGGACGAAGGCGTGGTCCTGCAGGTTCTGACCGACCCCCGGCAGGTCCGCCACGAGCGGGATCCCGTGCTCCGCCAGGTGCCGCGCCGGGCCGATGCCCGACAGCATCAGCAGCTTCGGGCTCTCGAAGGCACCGGCACTGAGCACGACCTCCCGGGTGACCTCGACCGAACGGACGACACCGTCCTGGACGTACTCGACGCCCACCACGCGACGCCCGGCGGTGATCAGGCGAGTCGCCTGCGCCCGCGTCTCGACCCGGAGGTTGGGGCGGTCCAGCACCGGCCGCAGGTACGCGGTGGCGGTGCTGCTGCGCTGGTTCTCCGCGGTCCGGGTGGTCTGGTAGTAGAAGCCGCCCTGCTCCTGCTGTGCCCCGTTGTAGTCGAACTCGCCGTCACCCAGGCCGAGTTCGCGGGTGGCCGCGACGAAGGCCCGGGCGATCGGGCTGGGGTCCTCCAGTGCGCGCACCTGGATCGGTCCGTCGGTGCCGCGGTCCGCGGAACCGCCGCCGTGGTAGCTCTCCGCGCGCTTGAAGTACGGCAGCAGATCGTCGAACGACCAGCCCGGGTTGCCCTGTCGGGCCCAACCGTCGAAGTCGGCCCGGTTGCCACGCACCCACATCAGGGCGTTCACCGAGCTGCATCCACCCACCACCTTGCCGCGGGCGATCGGAACGCTACGGCCGTCCAGCTCCTTCTCGTCCTCCGTCGCGTAGCCCCAGTCGATCCGCGGGCTCCACTCGGAGGTCAGCACCGACAGCACCGATCCGGCGTTGACGTCGGCGAGTTCCAGCCGGTCGGGCCAGTCCCCGGCCTCCAGCAGCAGCACGGTGCGCTCGGGGTCGGCACTGAGCCGGTTGGCGATCACGGCACCCGAGGAACCCGCGCCGACCACGACGTAGTCGACGGAGTCGGACCCGGCCATCACCGCGCCCCGGGGGTCGAGTCGACGGGCGAACCGATGACCGGCACCGGACGCAGCTCGCCGACCTGGTACTTGACGATCCGCGGCCGGCCGCCGGGCGTGGTGCGCAGCTGCCAGGTCTGGTTCACCCGGAACGCGGACCGGGTGCCGTCCGAGGTCAGCGTCGCGGTCCAGACCACGGTGACGGTGACCTCCACCCGGTCGCCGTGGCTCTCGGACCGGAACGCCTCGATCCGGTGGGTCTGATCGGTGAAGGCCTCGCCGACCACCGCGTACCAGTCGACGAAGTCGGCGTGGCTGCGCAGGGTGCGCTCGGGGAAGACCATTTCGAGGTCGGTGTCGGCGACCCGGGCCAACAGCCGGTCGACCGGCTCATGGGTGCTCAGGTCGTCGAACCACTCTTGTGCGAAACGCTTCACAGACTGACTTTCCATGGGCGTGCCTCCACCCGTTGTCTAATGAGATTTCCGGCTGCGGCCGGCTCGCGAGGACTGCTCGGGGGAATTCCCGGCGACCGGCGCGATCGGGTCCCCCTCGGCGCCAGAAACGTACGATCGGCCAGAACGACGTGTCAACGATCGGAACACCGCCGCCGGACCGCCCCGAACCGCCCGCCGGCGTTGCCGGTCGGCCCGGCCACCGATCGCCCGGGCAGCCACTGCCAGGCCTCTGACCTGCCGACTTCTCCGTTCCGCCGAGCCCGTTCGAGAGCGGCCCGGAAGGCGGCCGAAACAGCCGGACGGGACGCCGGCCGGCCCTTCCCGCAGCCGATGCGGGAGCTACTTCTCAAAGTCCGGGGAGCGCATCGATGTGGTTTGTCGGGGCACGCAAGAGGAATCGCACGAAGTCGTCGGAGTTCGCTGGTCAGGGTATGTTGCGTCAACTGCACGAAGCCCGCACGAATTCGGCCGGCAGTTCCCTGGAAAGCCCGGTCCGTCGGCATGCTGGCGGGGTGTCGTCGATGCCGGCGACCACGCGGCACGCGCACCCGCCGCACTTCCGATCCCAGCGCACCCGATGAGAGGACATTTCCTCATGAAAGCCGTCGTCATGGCGGGCGGTGAGGGTACCCGGCTCCGTCCGATGACCTCGGGCCTGCCCAAACCACTCTTGCCGGTGGCCGGCCGCCCGATCATGGAGCACATCCTGCTGCTGCTCCGCCGTCACCAACTGACCAGCGTGGTCGCCACCGTCCAGTACCTCGCGCCGTTGGTCGAGGAGCGGTTCGGCGACGGCGGCGCGCTGGGCGTCGAGCTCCGCTACGCCCTGGAGGAGACTCCGCTGGGCACGGCCGGCAGCGTGAAGAACGCCGAGGCGGAGCTGGCCGGTGAGCCCTTCGTGGTGATCTCCGGCGACGCGCTCACCGACATCGACCTCACCGAGCTGATCGCCTTCCACCGGCGCAAGGGCGCCCTGGTCACCGTCTGCCTGACCCGGGTCGCCGACCCGCGCGAGTTCGGTGTCGCGCTGACCGACGACGAGGGCCGGATCGAGCGGTTCCTGGAGAAGCCCACCTGGGGCCAGGTCTTCTCGGACACCGTCAACACCGGGATCTACGTGATGGAACCCGAGGTGCTCGACCACATCGAGCCCGGTGTCCCGGTCGACTGGTCGGCTGACGTCTTCCCCCAGCTCATGAAGGACGGCATGGGCGTCTACGGCTACGTCGCCGACGGCTACTGGCAGGACGTCGGTGGCCACGCGAGCTACCGCCAGGCCCAACTCGACGTGCTGTCCGGCCGGGTGGACGCCGAGCTGGAGGGCTTCGAGCGCTCGCCCGGGATCTGGATCGCGGATGACGCCCAGGTCCACCCGGACGCGGAACTCCGCGGTCCGCTCTTCATCGGTCCCCATGCCACCGTGGAGGCCGGGGCGCGGATCCAGGACTTCACCGTGATCGGGGCCGGCGCCTCGGTGGGGCCCGGTGCGCGGCTGCGCCAGACCGTGCTGCACGAGGGCGCCCGGATCGGCGCCCGGGCCGACCTGCACGGCTGCGTCATCGGCCGGAACACCGACGTCCTGGCGGAGGCGCGGATCACCGAGGGCGCGGTGGTCGGCGACGGCAGTCTGGTCGGCCGCGGCGCCGCCGTCACCAGCGAAGCGCGGATCCACCCGGCCCGGAGCGTGGCCGCCGGTGCCACCGTCCGCACCTCGCTGACCCGCCAGTCCCACGTCCGGTCCACGCTCTTCGGCCCGCGGGGAGCCACCGGGACGGTCAACATCGAGCTGACGCCCGAGCTCGCGGTCGAACTGGCCACCGCCTACGCCGGCATGCTCGCCAAGGGGGCGGTCGTCACCCTGGCCCGGGACCACGGCAGGCCCGCGCAGACCATCAAGCGGGCCGTCGCCGCCGCGCTCCAGGCGTCGGCCGTCCAGGTGCACGACCTGGACAACGTGCCGCTACCGCTGGCCCGTTGGCACACCGCTCGGCTGGCGGCCGGCGGGCTGGTCGTGCACACCACGCCCGGCGACCCCGACGCGTTGGACATCGTCCTGCTGGACGAGCACGGCGCCGACCTCTCCCACAGCGCGCAGCGCAAACTCGACCGGGCCTTCGCCCGGCAGGAGTACCGCCGGGCGCTGCCGCACGAGTTCACCGACCTCGCGGTCCCGGCCGACGTCCAACACACCTATCTGGACACCCTGGTGGAGGCCGTCGACACCGGTCACGTCGCCGACGCCGGGCTGCGGATCGTCGTCGACGCCGGGCACGGCGCCGCCGGCGGGCTGCTGCCCGAGCTGTTCGGACGACTGGGCGTCGAAGCCCTGCTCACCAGCCCGGGACCGGACCGCAGCCGTCCGACCCTGACCCCGGAGCAGCGCACCGCCGCCCTGGAACAGGTCGGCCGGGCCGTCACCGCGGCCCGGGCCGCGTTCGGCGTACACCTGGACCCCCTGGGTGAACGCCTCACCCTGGTGGACGACCAGGGCAGCCCGATCAGCCACCAGCGGGCGCTGCTCACGCTGCTCTCCCTCCACACCGAGCAGCGGCCCGGCGGCCTGGTCGCGCTCCCGGTGACCGCGAGCCGCCACGCCGAGCGGATCGCCGCCGCTCACGGCACCCGGATCGTCCGGACCGCCGTCGGCGCGGCAGCCCTGGCGGCGGCCGTCCAGGAGCACCAGGCGGCGCTGGCCGCCGACGGCCGCGGCGGTGTCACCGTGGCCGCCCTGGCCTCCACCCACGACGGCCTCGCGGCCCTGGCCCAGCTGACCGCGCTGATCGCCCGGACCCCGACCCCGCTGCACGCCCTCGTCGCCCGGACCCCCACCCCGCACGTCCGGCACGCCCGGATCACCACCGCGGCGGAGGCGAAGGGCGCGGTGATGCGCCGCGCCATCGAGCTCGCCGACCGGCACGGCTTCTCGGTCGACACCACCGGCGCCGTCGAAGGCATCCACGGGACCCTGGAGAACGGCGACTGGGTGCACGTCCTCCCCGACCCGGTCGAGCCCGTCGCCCACCTCTGGGCCGAGAGCGCGCACCCCACGGCCACCGGCACGCTCCTCACCCGCTGGACCACCCACCTCGCCGGAGCCACGTCCCCCGGAGCCTGACCGGCGTCGGCACCGCC
Organism: Kitasatospora sp. NPDC052896; assembly: GCF_044547075.1. Taxonomy (NCBI): domain Bacteria; kingdom Bacillati; phylum Actinomycetota; class Actinomycetes; order Kitasatosporales; family Streptomycetaceae; genus Kitasatospora; species Kitasatospora sp. NPDC052896. The sequence goes on along the minus strand of NZ_JBITZU010000051.1, from coordinate 4,671 downwards.
GTCGACCGGCCGACGAACGAGGCCGGGGCCGGCGCACAGTGTGCGCCGGCCCCGGCCTTCGTGGTAGCGGGGACAGGATTTGAACCTGCGACCTCTGGGTTATGAGCCCAGCGAGCTACCGAGCTGCTCCACCCCGCGTCGGTGTCACCGACTGTACGGCACCTGGGCCGAATCCGCGAACCGACCTCGGGGCAACCGACCGCTGGACTGCGGGGCGTCACCTGCCGCGAGGATCAGCTCCAGGCCAGCCGCGACCGGTGCTGCCAGTACGCGTCGGCGGGTTCGGCCAGGGTGGCGAGCCGGGCGAGCTGGTCCCCGTCGAACCGTACCGAGGCGGCCCGCAGGTTGCTGGTGAGCTGCTCGACGGTGGCGGCGCCGGACAGCACCACGTCGACCCAGGGCTGGTGGAGGACGGCGGCGAGGGCGGCCGCGTCGCAGCTGGTGCCCGCCTCCTCGGCCACCCGGCGCAGGACGGCGGACGTCGCCGCGTCGGTGGGGCGCCCGGCGAGGCGTCCGTTGGCCATGCCCTCCTTGACGATGACGACGCATCCGGCGTCGTGCGCCGCGGCGAGGGCCTCGCCGGCCGAGGGTTCGAGCAGGTTGTACGTGGCCTGCACGCTGCGGAAGAGCGGCTGCCCGTCCACCGTGACGGTGAGCGCGGCACGGATGGCGTCCGCCTGGGACGGGCCGCTGGTCGACAGGCCGACGAGCACGCCCTCGGCGGCGAGCCGCGCCAGCCCGCGGTGCAGAACGGGGTCGGTGAGCGCGGGACTGTCCGGCGTGACGGAGTGGATCTGGTAGAGGTCCAGCCGCTTGCCGAGCAGGCTCCGGCTCTCGGCCACCTGGCGGTCGAAGGTCCGCACGCCGTGGTCCTTGACCTCGTGCACGTCCGCGTCGGCCCGCCAGTCGGCCGTGTAGGTGTAGCCCCACTTGCTGCCGACCACCACGTCCCGGACGTCCGGCCGGCGTTCGAGCCACTCGGCGAGGAACTCCTCCGAGCGACCGTAGGAACGAGCCGCGTCCAGGTACCGCACGCCCTGCGCGTAGGCGGCGTCGAGTACCTCGTGGGTGCGTTCGCGCATCGCGGACACCGTGCGCTCGGCCGGGAGGTCCTCGGCCCGGCCGAGGTTGATGTAGCCGGGCCGGCCCAGCGCGGCCAGTCCCAGCCCGAACCGAGGTGTCGGCGCGGCGCTGACGAGGTGCTCGAAGGACACGGGCGAGTGCTCCCTGCTCGGAGTTGACGTTCCCGTCACCGTACCCGCGTCGCACGGCGGACCGCGGCGGGGCGGCGCACCGGACCGCACTCGGCGCGCCTTCGGCACGCGGGGGGCAGGGCATCGGCCACCGGCGAGGGCGGCGCGGGCGCCGGTGGGGGCTCTCAGGGCCGGGCGTCGTCGCCGTCGTCGTCGTCGCCGCCGTCGCCGTCGTCGTCGCCGCCGGAGTCGGAGTCGGGGATGTCGGGCAGGTCGGGGGACAGCAGGTGCTCGGCGCCGCCCTCGAGCATCCTGGCCGTCTCGGTGGAACGGGGGAGCATGGTCCGCTCGTAGCCGTGGATGGCGTCGTCGACGGTGGCGGAGCCGGCGAGGGCGAGCGCGAGTTCGCCGGCGTCGAGCATGGCGAGGTTGACACCGACGCCGAGCGGGGGCATGAGGTGGGCGGCGTCGCCGAGCAGGGTCACGGTCGGGTTGTGCTCCCAGGTGTGCGGGACCGGGAGGGCGAAGATCGGGCGGTCGACGTAGGGGCCGTCGTTGTCGGTGATCGTCCGGCGCAGGCGGGGCGACCAGTGGGCGTACCGCTCGAGGAGCAGGGCGCGGATGGCATCGGTGTCACCGGCGGTCAGGCCGCTCCGGCTGAGCCAGTCGGCCGGGGCCCGTTGGATGAGGTAGACGCGGACGTGGTCCCCGCTGTTGCGCTGGGCGAACAGGCCGCGGTCCCCGTCGGCCGCGTGGGCGCCGCCCGGGCCGACCAGCTCGGCGATGTCGGGGTGCCGGTTCTCGACGTCGGAGAACCAGGCCTCCAGGAAGCTCACCCCGGTGTGCTCGGGGACGGCGGGGGACACCGCCGGCCGCACCCGGGAGAAGGCGCCGTCGGCGCCGATGACCAGATCGGTCTCGATGGTCGTGCCGTCGGTGAAGTGCAGCTGCCGCGGCCCGTCGGCGGGCCCGCCGATCGTGCCGAGGGCGCGGCCCCAGCGCACGGTTCCCGGCCGCAGGGAGGCCAGCAGCAGGTCGCGCAGCTGGCCGCGGTCGATCTCCGGCTTGAAGAGCTCGTCGGCCTCCGGGACCCGGTGGAACTTGATCGTGCCGGCCGGGTCCAGCCGGCGCATCTCCTGCCCTTCGGGGCGGGCCAGCCTGAAGAACTCCTCGAGCAGGCCGGCCTCACGCAGGGCGATCTGGCCGTTGTCGGCGTGCAGGTCGAGGGTTCCGCCCTGGTCGCGGTCGTCGGGCCCCGGGGCGCGGTCGTAGACGGTGACCGCGAGGCCGTGCCGCTGGAGGATGCGGGCGCAGGTCAGCCCGCCGGGTCCGGCGCCGATGATGCTGATCCTGGCCCGGGCGGGTGCTACGGAGTTCATGGTGTTCCCTTCGGCGGCGCCGGATCGGGTCCGCGGCCCGGTGCTGCGGACCCGTCAGGCACCGTCCACGATATTTGGAACGACTGCAAATATGCAACAGCTCCAAGTTTTTCGTGGGCCGGATAGGGTTGAGGGCATGGCAGAGACGATCGACAGCGCAGGAACGGGCGGACGGCGCGAACGCAAGAAGGCCGCCACCCGCCAGGCGATCGCCGACACGGCGCTGCGGCTGTTCCTGGAACGCGGCTACGAGCAGGTGGGCGTCCGCGAGATCGCCGAGGGCGCCGACGTGTCGGTGTCGACCCTGTTCAACTACTTCCCCCGGGGCAAGGAGGCCCTGGTCTTCGACGAGGAGGCCCGCAACGAGGCCGCCCTGGTCCGCGCGGTCACCGACCGGCCGCCTGGCCGGACCGTCCCCCACGCTCTGCGCGCCCACCTCGCCGGCTTCGTCGACTCGGCCCACGCCCGGGATCCCCGCTTCGCCGACTTCCAGCGGCTCGTCCAGGAGACCCCGGCGCTGCGCGAGTACTCCCGCACGATGTGGCTGCGTCACGAACACGCCCTGGCCCGTGCCCTCGCCGAGCAGACCGACCGGCCGCCCGGCGACCTCGTCTGCGCCGCCTACGCCCGGTTCACCCTGGAGATCATCGCGTTCGCCGGCTCCCACCCCGACCCGGTCGCCGCCATCGACCAGGCCTGTCTCCTGCTCGAGCGGGGCTGGACGGCCACGGTCGCCCAGGACGCCCCCGAGCCCGGCAGTCCCGCCGTCACCCCCTCGCCGACCGCATAGGGCTGCGCGGCGCGGGCGCCCGGCCGCCCCGAGGGCGGGACCGGCCGCGTCCTCCCCGTCGACACCCGCCCGGCCGGCGTCCTGAGCGTCAGTTCCCGGGGGAGTCGAGGTCGGCGGCCAGGTCGGACCTGGCGATGATCCTCGACCTCGGGCTGACCCTGGAGCACCTGGAGACGCACGGCGTCCCGGTGGTCTCGTACCGCTCCGACGACTTCCCGGCGTTCTACTGCCGTTCCAGCGGCTTCCGCAGTCCGCAGCGCCTCGACCAGGCGTCGCAGATCGCCGCCGCCGTCGAACTCCACTGGGCGCCGGGCAACCGCAGCTCGATGCAACGGTCACCTCTCCAACCACGTGAAGCACGCCGTCGTGGCCCTGGCGGGTCTGGGGGTGGCCTCGGAGAAGGTCGACGCGTACTACCGCGACTACGCGACGCTGACCACCTACGGCTTCGGCCTCGAGCCCCCCAGGCCCTCGAAGTACGAGATCACCGCGGCCAACTGGGAGCGGTTCCTCGGACAGCGCACCAGCTTCGGCTCCTACTGCGACTTCTTCGACGGGGCGGGCGAGTCGGCCGTGGACTCCCTGCTGCGCGTCGCCGCGGCCTGGGAGGAGGACCACGACGCGCTCCGGCGGCAGGTCCTGGCGCTGACCGGCGACGTCGAAGCCGGCATCGCCGGGGGCATCCACCCCGAACTGGCACGGTCCGGACTGCGGTTCCGGATCGCCAGCATGCTCGGCGGGGGTCACCCGCTGCTCTACCGCACCCCGGCCTGGATCGATGACCAGGACGCGTCCACCAGTTGGGAGCAGCCGTACTACGCCGCCGCCCTGCTGTACCTGGCGAAGCCCGGGGACTTCATCGTCCTCCACCTGGTCACCTCGCTGCACGCGATGGAGCAGATCGCCCGCCACCTGCCCGCGGACCAACAGCGGGACGCCGTACGGTACTTCTGGATCGGCATGCTCGGCATCGCCTGCTCCGGCGCGGACTTCCCGAAGCGCTCCAGACTGGAGGCCCCGCACGCGGAGTTCGCCCGGGCGGTCGACGACAGCGGTCTCGAGGGGGTGTGGCACCGGGAGTGGGCACGAACGGTCAGCCGGGCCGTCGAGGAGGAAGAGGAGCACAACCCCAAACTGGTGTACGTGATGCGGCTGCTGTGGCGCCGGAGCGGCGGGCGTTCCGTCTGTCGCACCGCGGCCGCCCAGTTCACCGCGACGGGCCCTGACCCCGGATGTTGGACACGGGGCTATGCGGCTTGTGCAAGCGTAGTTGATGTTGCGAGCGCTTTCTCGTAGACGATGGGGCTGC
>NZ_JBITZU010000050.1:0-14310 GCF_044547075.1 Kitasatospora sp. NPDC052896 | reverse complement strand
CCACCCCCCACCACCTCCAAATCCGCATCACCACCCCCGACCCCACCCACCGCCGCACCCTCACCATCTCCTCCCGCCCCGAACACGCCACCCACTGGACCCTCCACGCCACCGGCACCCTCAGCGCCGACCCGCGGCCGACCGAACCGGACCTGATCGGCTGGCCACCCCCGGAGGCCGAGCCGGTGGAACTGGCCGGCCTGTACCAGCGGTTCGCCGAGGCCGGCTACGGCTACGGGCCCGCGTTCCAGGGGCTGCACGCGGCCTGGCGGCGCGGTGACGAGGTGTTCGCCGAACTCACCCTCGACCCGCGCCAGCACGCCGACGCCGCCGGCTGCACCGCGCACCCGGCGCTGCTGGACGCCGCGTTGCAGGCCGCGGCGCTGCTGGCCGGGCAGGACGGCCGGGCCCGGCTGCCGTTCAGCTGGACCGGGGTCACCGCCCACGCCACGGGCGCCACCTCCCTGCGGGTCAGGGTCAACGCCGACGGGCCGGAGGCGGTGGGGCTCGCGGCGTACGACCTGGCGGGCCGCCCGGTGCTCACCGTCGACTCGCTGGTGCTGCGCCCGGCGCCCGCGGACATGCTCACGCCGGCCGCCGGAACCGACCGGCTGTTCCGACTGGACTGGCAGCCCGCTCCGTCCCGTCCGGGCACGACCTGGACCGCCCTGGACGCCCTCGGCGAGCAGGACCCGGTGCCGCCCGTCCTGCTCGCCGACTGCCCGACCGGCGAGGCGACGGATCCGGCCGTCCGGCTGCACGAGACCGCCACGCGCACCCTCGCCCTGGTCCGCGACTGGCTGGCGGCGGAGCGGTTCGCCGACTCCCGGCTGGTGCTGCGGACCCGCGGCGCGGCGCACACCCGGGCCGGCGATCCGCCGACCGACCTGGCCCAGGCGGCGGCCTGGGGGCTGCTGCGCAGCGTGCAGAGCGAGCACCCCGACCGCTTCGTGCTGCTGGACACCGACCGCCCGACCGCCCCACCCGCCCAGCTGCCGCTCGACGGTGAGCCCCAACTAGCGTTGCGGGGAGCCGAGTTCCTCGTCCCCCGGCTGATCCCGGCGGCCCGTCCCGACCTGCTGGTGCCACCGGCCGACGCGCCGGTCTGGCGGCTGGAGACCACCGGAACCGGCAGCCTGGACGGCCTGGCGCTGCGCTCGTACGCCCCCGAACCGCTGGGCGCGGGCGAGGTGCGGCTCGCGGTCCGCGCGGCGGGCCTGAACTTCCGCGACGTGGCGGTGACCCTCGGGCTGACCCCGGACCAGCAGGGCCTGGGCAGCGAGGGCGCGGGGGTGGTGCTGGAGGTCGGCGCCGGGGTGACCGACCTGGCTCCGGGCGACCGGGTGCTGGGGATCTTCGGCTCCGCGTTCGGTCCGGTGGCGGTGGCCGACCGGCGGACCGTGGCACGGATCCCGGACGGCTGGTCGTTCGCCCAGGCCGCCTCGGTGCCGATCGCCTACCTGACCGCCTACTACGGCCTGTTCGACCTGGGCGGTCTGCGTCACGGCGAGTCGGTGCTGATCCACGCCGCGACCGGCGGGGTCGGCACGGCCGCCGTCCAGCTGGCCCGGCACGCCGGGGCCGAGGTCTTCGGCACGGCGAGCGAGCACAAGTGGGACGTGCTGCGCCGGGCCGGCCTCGGGGAGGGCAGGTTGGCCTCCTCCCGCACCCTGGAGTTCGCCGACCGGTTCCTGGTGGCCACCCTCGGGCGCGGGGTGGACCTGGTGCTCAACTGCCTGGCCCGGGAGTTCGTGGACGCCTCGCTGCGCCTGCTGTCGGACGGCGGCCGGTTCGTCGAGCTGGGCAAGACCGACATCCGGTCGGCGGCCCGGGTCGCGGCCGACCACCCGGGGGTCGCCTACCGGGCCTTCGACCTGCTGGAGGCCGGGCCCGAGCGGATCGGCGAGATGCTCACCGAGGTGCTGGCGCTCTTCGACCGCGGCGTGCTCACCCCACCGCCGCTGACCTGCTGGGAGGTCCGGGAGGCGGCCGAGGCCTTCCGCCACCTGGCGCAGGCCCGGCACGTCGGCAAGAACGTGCTGCTGCTGCCGACCGCGCCGGACCCGGACGGCACGGTGCTGATCACCGGCGGCACCGGCACGCTGGGCCGCCTGGTGGCCCGGCACCTGGTGACCCGGCACGGCGCACGCCACCTGCTGCTGGCCAGCCGGCGCGGGCCGGCCGCCGAGGAATCCGCGGCCCTGGTGGCCGAGTTGGCCGAGCTGGGGGCGCGCACCACCGTGGCGGCCTGCGACGTGGGCGACCGTGCGGCACTGGCCGAGCTGCTGGCGCGGGTGCCGAAGGACCGTCCGCTCACCGTCGTGGTGCACGCGGCCGGCCTGCTGGACGACGCGCTGGCCGAGTCGCTGACGGACCACCAGCTGGTCCGGGTGCTGCGGCCCAAGGCCGAGGCGGCGATCGCGCTGCACGAGCTGACCGTCGACGCGGACCTGGCGGCGTTCGTGCTCTTCTCCTCCGGCGCGGGGCTGCTCGGCACGCCCGGGCAGGCCAACTACGCGGCGGCCAACGCCGCGCTGGACGCGCTGGCGCGGCAGCGGCGGGCCGAGGGCCGGCCCGGGCTGTCGATCGGCTGGGGCCTGTGGGAGGAGCGCAGCGCGCTCACCGCACGGGTCGGCGAGGCGGAGCTGCGCCGGATGGCCGGCGGCGGGCTCGGTGCCCTCCCCACCGCCGACGGCCTGGCCCTGCTGGACCTGGCACTGGCCGGCCCGGACCCGTACCTGCTGGCGGCCCCGCTGGACCGGGCGGCGCTGCGGCCGGACGGTCCCGCGCTCTGGCGCGGGCTGGTCCGTGGACCCCGGTCACGGCCCGCGGCCGTCACCGCCGGCCCGGCCCCGGCCGGCCTGCTGGAGCAGCTCGCGACGCTGGGGCCCGCCGAGTCGCACCGGCTGCTGCTCGACCTGGTGCGCGGCCACGCCGCCGCCGTGCTCGGGCACGCCTCGCCGGAGCGGATCCGGGCCACCCGACCGTTCAAGGAGCTCGGTTTCGACTCGCTGACCGGCGTCGAGCTGCGCAACCGCCTGGCGGCCGCCAGCGGTGTGCGGCTGCCGGCCGCGATGGTCTTCGACTACCCGACGCCGGAGGCACTGGCCCGACACCTGGCGGCGAAGGCGGCCGTCCGCTCCACGAGGAGCGAGGCAGCCGACCCGGCGGCCGTGCTGGCCGGGCTGGACCGGCTGGAGGCGCTGCTCGCCACGCTCGGCCCGGACGAGCCGGTCCGCGACGAGCTGTCGCGCCGGTTGCGCGAGGTGCTCGCGCGCGACACCGACCGGTCCCCGGCGCCCGACCGGACCGTCACGGCCACCGAGATCACCGCCGCGACCGACGACGAGATCTTCGCGTACATCGACCGGCAGCTGGAGGGCTCGTGAGACCCCCGCGCCCGCCGGGGCGGGCGCACGCGCTGGACTCCCCTCCCGACCAGAAGAAGGTGCAGGACAACCGGTGAGCGAGCAGAAGCTGCGGGACTACCTCAACCGCGTGACCATCGACCTCCAGCAGACCCGGCAGAAGCTGCGCGAGGCCGAGGCGAAGGGCCACGAGCCGATCGCGATCGTCTCGATGAGCTGCCGGTTCGGCGGCAGGGTCAACACGCCGGAGGACCTCTGGGAGCTGCTGGCCGCCGACCGGGACGCGATGACCGGCCTGCCGGGCGACCGGGGCTGGGAGCTGTCGGCGCTGGCCGCCGGCGGCGCACCGGCGCGCGGCGCGTTCCTGGACGACGCGGGCGGCTTCGACCCGGCGTTCTTCGGGATCTCCCCGCGCGAGGCGCTGGCCATGGACCCGCAACAGCGGCTGCTGCTGCTCGCCTGCTGGGAGGCGGTGGAGCGGGCCGGCATCGACCCGCTCGCGCTCCGCGGCAGCGCCACCGGCGTCTACGTGACGGCCGTGGACCAGGGGTACGGAACGCTCGGGCGGGGCGCCTCGGAGGCGGTCAAGGGCTTCCTGATGACCGGCAACGCGATCAGCGTGCTGTCCGGCCGGGTCTCGTACGTGATGGGCCTGGAGGGTCCCTCGCTGAGCGTGGACACCGCCTGCTCGGCCTCCCTGGTGGCCCTGCACCTGGCTGCCCGGGCGCTGCGGGCCGGCGAGTGCTCGCTGGCCCTGGTCGGTGGCGCCAACGTGATGGCGCTGCCCGGCGCGTTCCTGGAGATCGCCCGGCAGGGCGGGATGGCGGCGGACGGGCGCTGCAAGCCGTTCGCGGCGGCGGCCGACGGCACCGGCTGGGGCGAGGGCGTCGGCGTGCTGCTGGTCGAGCGGCTGGGCGACGCACGGCGCAACGGGCACCCCGTCCTGGCGGTGCTGCGCGGCTCGGCGATCAACCAGGACGGCGCCAGCAACGGGCTGACCGCGCCCAACGGCCCGTCCCAACAGCGGGTCATCCAGGCCGCGTTGGCCGACGCCGGGCTGGGCCCCGCCGAGGTGGACGCGGTGGAGGCGCACGGCACCGGCACCCGGCTCGGCGACCCGATCGAGGCGGACTCACTGCTCGCGACCTACGGCCAGAACCGTGAACACCCTTTGTGGCTCGGATCGTTGAAGTCCAACATCGGGCACACCCAGGCGGCCGCCGGGGTGGCGGGCGTGATCAAGATGGTGCTGGCGCTGCGGCACGGTGTGCTGCCGCGCACCCTGCACGTGGACGCGCCGACCCCGCACGTCGACTGGTCGGCGGGCGCGATCGAGCTGCTGACCGAGGCCCGGGCCTGGCCGAGCGGGGGCCGGCCGCGCCGGGCCGGGGTCTCCTCGTTCGGGATGAGCGGCACCAACGCCCACGTGGTGCTGGAGGAGGCCCCCGAACCGGAGCCCGCGCCCACCGTCGCGCTCGACGCGGCGCCGGTGCCGTGGCTGGTCTCCGGGCAGAGCCCCGCGGCACTGCGGGCCCAGGCGGCCCGGCTGACCGCGCACCTGTCGGCCCGGCCCGGGCTGCGCCCGGCCGACGTCGGCTTCTCGCTGGCCACCGCGCGCTCGGCCTTCGAGTACCGGGCGGCGGTGGTGGGCGCGGACGGCGGCGAGCTGCTGCGCGGACTGGCCGCGCTCGCCGAGGGCGGCGCCGCGCCCGGCACGGTCACCGGGCGCGCCACCGGCGAGCGGGACCGGACCGTCTTCGTCTTCCCCGGGCAGGGCGGGCAGTGGCTGGGCATGGCCCGCGAACTGCTGCTGGAGTCCCCGGTCTTCGCCCGGTCGGTGGCCGACTGCGCCGAGGCGCTGGAGCCGTTCCTGGGCTGGTCGCCGACCGGGGTGCTGCGGGACGAGCCGGGCGCGCCGCCGCTGGACCGGATCGACGTGGTGCAGCCGGTGCTGTTCGCGGTGATGGTGTCACTGGCCGCGCTCTGGCGCTGCTACGGGGTCGAGCCGGACGCGGTGGTGGGCCACTCGCAGGGCGAGGTGGCGGCCGCCCACGTGGCGGGCGGGCTGTCGCTGCGGGACGCGGCGAAGATCGTCGCGCTGCGCAGCCGGGCCCAGCTGACGCTGTCCGGGACCGGCGCGATGGCCTCGGTCAACCTGTCGGCCGACGCGGCTCGCGCGCGGCTGCGCCGCTGGGAGGGTCGGCTGTCGGTCGCCGCGGTGAACAGCCCGGCCTCCGTGGTGGTCTCCGGCGACCCGGCCGCCCTCACCGAGCTGCTGGCCGAGTGCGCGCAGGCCCGGATCCGGACCCGGCGGGTGGCCGCCGACGTGGCCGGCCACTCGGTCCACATGGACGGGCTGCGCGAGGAACTGCTGGCGGCGCTGGCCGACATCCGACCGCGCGCCGGCGAGGTGCCGTTCCACTCCACGGTCACCGGCGGACGGTTGGACACCGCCGAGTTGGACGCCGGCTACTGGTTCCGCAACGTGCGCGAGACGGTGGAGTTCGACGCGGCGGTGCGCTCGCTGCTGGCGCCGGGCGACGCGGTCCTCCTCGAGATCAGTCCGCACCCGGTGCTGACCGTGCCGGTGCAGGACGTGGCGGACGACCTCGGCCGCACCGGCAGCGTGGTGCTCGGCACGCTGCGCCGGGACGAGGGCGGGCTGCGTCGCGTCCTGGCCGCGCTCGCCGAGGCCCAGGTGAACGGCGTCGCGGTGGACTGGTCGGCGGCCTTCGCCGGGCACCGGCCGAGCCTGGTGGAGCTGCCCACCTACGCGTTCCAGAACCGGCCGTTCTGGCTCGAGCCGGCGGCCGGGAGCGCCGCGGCGGATCCGGTGGACGCGGCGTTCTGGGCGGCCGTGGAGCGCGAGGACGCCGACGCGGTCGCGGCCACCCTCGGGGTGGCGCCGGAGGCCTGGCGCGAGGTGCTGGCGCCGCTGGCCGGCTGGCGCCGACACCGCCGGGACCAGGGCGTGCTGGACGGCTGGCGCTACCGCCTCGCCTGGCGCCGGCTGGCCGAGCCGGCAGCGGGTGCCCTGACCGGCAGTTGGCTGCTGGTCGGCTCCGCCGGCACGGCCGATCCCTTGGCCGACCGGCTGGCCGCGCTGCTCGCCGGGCACGGCGCCGAGGTGGTGCCGGTGCTGCTGGACGGTCCCACGGCCGATCCGGCGGCGCTGTCCGCGCGGCTGCGCGAGGAGCTGGACGGGCGGGCGCCGCTGACCGGCGTACTCAGCCTGCTCGCCCTGGACGACCGGACGGTCCCCGAACTGCCGGCGCTCCCGGCGGGTTTGGCACTGACCACCGCGCTGGTGCGGGCGCTGGACGAGGTGCCGGCGCGGGCGCCGCTCTGGTGCCTCACCAGCGGTGCGGTCATGGCCACCGACGCGGACCGGCTGAGCCACCCCGCGCAGGCGCAGACCTGGGGCCTGGGCCGCGTGGTGGCGCTCGAACAGCCGCCGCTCTGGGGCGGGTTGATCGACCTGCCGGCCGAGACCGACGAGCGCGCGCTGGAGCGACTGGCGGCGCTGCTGGCCGGCGACGGCGCGGAGGACCAGCTCGCGCTGCGCCCCGACGGGGTGTTCGCCCGCCGCCTGGTCCGCGCCCCGAAGGCACCGGCCCGGCGCGACTGGCGGCCGCGCGGCACCGTGCTGATCACCGGTGGCACCGGCGGGCTGGGCAGCCACGTCGCCCGGCACCTGGCCCGGACCGGCGCGGAACACCTGGTGCTGGTCAGCCGGCGCGGCGAAGAGGCGCCCGGTGCGGGCGAGTTGGCCGCCGAACTGGGCACGCTCGGCTGCCGGGTCACGCTGGCCGGCTGCGACCTGGCCGACCTGGCCGCGCTGCGCGCGCTGGTGGCCGGGCTGGCCGAGGCCGGCGACCCGGTCCGCGCGGTGCTGCACACCGCTGCCGCCGTGCAGTTGGGAGCGGTCCGGGAGACCGGACCGCGCGAACTGGCGGCCACCCTGGAGGCCAAGGCGCTCGGCGCGGCCAACCTGGATCAGGTCTTCCACGACACCGAGTTGGACGCCTTCGTGCTCTTCTCCTCGGTCTCCGGGGTGTGGGGCAGCGCGGACCACGGCGCGTACGCGGCCGGCAACGCCTACCTGGACGCGCTGGCCGAGCACCGGCGCGGCCGGGGCCTGGCCGCCACCTCGATCGTCTGGGGCATCTGGAGCGCGGCCGGCGGGGGGCTGGCCACCAGCGAGCTGGAGCGCCAACTGCTGGAGCGTGGCATCCCGTTCATGGATCCCCGGCTCGCGGTGGCCGGCCTGCAGCGGGTGTTGGACGACGACGAGACGACCGTGCTGGTCGCCGACGTGGACTGGGCACGCTTCGTGCCGGTCTTCACCTCGGTCCGGCCCAGCCCGCTGATCGGCGAGATCCCCGAGGTCCGGGCGCTGGCCGAGGCCGCCGAGGCGGACCGGCCGGCGGACGGCGAGGCGGGCACCGCGCTCCGCCACGAGCTGCGCGGCCGGTCCGACGCCGAGGTGCGGCGGATCCTGGTGGACCTGGTCCGCCGGCAGGCCGCCGAGGTGCTCGGGCACGACTCCCCGGAGGCGGTCGAACCAGCCCGGGCCTTCCGGGAGTTGGGCTTCGACTCACTGACCGCGGTCGAGCTGCGCAACCGGCTCAACGCGGCGACCGGGCTACGGCTGCGCACCACCGTGGTCTTCGACCACTCCTCGGCCGAGGCGCTGGCCGACGCGCTGCGCGGACAACTGCTGGGCGGGGAAGCGGAGTCGGCGGTGCCATCGGCCGTCGTGCCGGGCGACCCGGCGGAGCCGGTCGCGGTGGTGTCGATGAGCTGCCGGTTCCCCGGTGGCATCGACGAGCCGGAGAAGTTGTGGCAACTCCTGCTGGACGGCGGCGAGGTGGTGGGCGCGCTGCCCACCGACCGCGGCTGGCCGGCCGACCTGTACGACCCGGACCCGGACCGGGCCGGCCACTCGTACGTCCGGGAGGGCGGGTTCCTGCACGACGCGGGCGACTTCGACGCCGCCTTCTTCGGGGTCTCGCCGCGCGAGGCGGTCGCCATGGACCCACAGCAGCGGTTGCTGCTGGAGAGCGCCTGGGAGGCGCTGGAGCGGGCCGGGCTGGACCCGGCCGGGCTGCGGGAGAGCCGGACCGGGGTCTTCGTCGGCGTCAACTACCAGGACTACAGCTCGATCGCGGCAGCCGGCGCGCCGGAGTCGGCCGAGGGCCACCTGGTGGCGGGCGCGGCGGCCAGCGTGGTCTCCGGCCGGGTCGCCTACACCCTGGGGCTGGAGGGCCCGGCGGTCACCGTCGACACGGCGTGTTCCTCCTCGCTGGTGGCGCTGCACCTGGCCGCGCAGGGGCTGCGCTCCGGCGACTGCTCGCTGGCGCTGGCCGGCGGCGTGGCGGTGATGGCCACCCCGGGCGTGTTCATCGGCTTCTCCCGGCAGCGCGGGCTGGCCGCCGACGGGCGGTGCAAGGCGTTCGGCGCGGGTGCGGACGGCATGGGCCTGGCCGAGGGCGTGGGCGTGGTGCTGCTGGAGCGGCTCTCCGACGCGCGGCGCCACGGGCACCCGGTGCTCGCGGTGCTGCGCGGCTCGGCGGTCAACCAGGACGGTGCCAGCAACGGCCTGTCAGCCCCCAACGGGCAGGCCCAGCAGCGGGTGATCCGACAGGCGCTGGCCAACGCGGGCCTGTCCGCCGCCGAGGTGGACGCGGTCGAGGCGCACGGCACCGGCACCCGGCTCGGCGACCCGATCGAGGCGGACGCGCTGCTCGCCAGCTACGGACAGGACCGTGAACAGCCTCTGTGGCTGGGCTCGTTGAAGTCCAACATCGGCCACACCCAGGCGGCTTCCGGCGTGGCGGGGGTGATCAAGTCGGTGCTGGCGCTGCGGCACGGAGTGCTGCCGAAGACCCTGCACGCGGACGAACCGACCCGGCACGTGGACTGGTCGGCGGGTGCGGTCGAGCTGCTGACCTCGGCCCGGCCGTGGCCGACGGTCGACCGACCGCGGCGGATCGGCGTCTCCTCGTTCGGGTTCAGCGGCACCAACGTGCACGTCGTGCTGGAGCAGGCCCCGGAGGCCGAACCCCGGCCCGCGACCGAGCAAGCGCCGGCCGAACTGCCCTGGCCGCTCTCGGCGAAGACCGTCGAGGCGCTGGCCGCGTCGGCCGGGCGGCTGCGTGCCGTCGAGTCGGACCCGGTGGACGTCGGCTTCTCGCTGGCCACCGGGCGCGGCGCGTTCGAGCAGCGCGCGGTGCTGCTCGGCGGCGACCGGGCGGCCGGGCTGGCCGCGCTGGCCGCGGGCGGGGCAGCGCCGAACCTGGTGCGCGGGGTGGCCGACACGGGTGGCCGGCGGGTCTTCGTCTTCCCCGGCCAGGGCTCGCAGTGGCCCGGCATGGCCGCCGAACTCCTCGACACCCAACCCGCGTTCGCGCGGCGGATGACCGAGTGCGAACAGGCCCTGGCACCGCACGTCGACTGGCAGCTGACCCGACTCCTGCGCGGCGGTGAGCCGTTGGAACAGGTGGACGTCGTGCAGCCGGCGCTGTGGGCGGTGATGGTCTCGCTGGCCGCGCTCTGGGAGTCCTGGGGCGTGCTGCCCGACGCGGTGCTCGGGCACTCGCAGGGCGAGATCGCCGCCGCCGTGGTGGCCGGCGCGCTCACCCTCGAGGACGGCGCCCGGGTCACCGCACTGCGCAGCCGCGCCCTGCGCCGTCTGGAGGGCGCCGGCGGGATGGTCTCGATCGGCCAACCACTGGAAAGCGTCCGGCAGTTGATCGAGCCGTGGGGCGAGAGCCTGTCCGTCGCGGCGGTCAACGGCCCGTCCGCCGTGGTGGTCTCCGGCGCGAGCGCCGTCCTCGAGGAGCTGGTCGCGCGCTGCGCGCAGGACGGCACCCGGGCCCGGGTCATCCCGGTGGACTACGCCTCGCACTCGGCGCAGGTCGAGCGGATCCGCGCCGAGCTGGCCGAGCTGCTCGCCGGGCTGCGGCCGGCCGCCGGCCGGGTCCCGCTCTTCTCCACGGTGACCGGCGACTGGCTGGACACCACCCGGATGGACGGCGACTACTGGTACCGCAACCTGCGCCGGACCGTGCTCTTCGAGCCGGCCGTGCGCGCGCTGGCCGAGCAGCGCTACCAGGCCTTCCTGGAGGTGTCGCCGCACCCCGTGCTCACCCTGCCGGTGCTGGACGGCGCGGCGGCGGCCGGCGCGCCCGACGTGCTGGCGACCGGCACCCTGCGGCGCGACGAGGGCGGCCTGCCGCGCGCGTTCGCGGCGGCGGCCGAGCTGTGGGTGCGCGGCGTGCCGGTCGACTGGGCCGCGGTGTACGCGACCAGCGGCGGGCAGCGGGTCGAACTGCCCACCTACCCCTTCCAACGGCAGCGCTACTGGCTGACGCCGGGCGCCCCGGCGGTTGGCGCGGAGCCGGACGACAGCGCGTTCTGGCGCCTGGTGGAGGGCGCCGACCTGGCCGAGGCGGCACGCGGCCTGGCGGTGGACGCCGAGTCGCTGGGCCAGGTGCTGCCCGCGCTCAGCGCCTGGCGGCGGCAGCGGCAGGAGAGTTCGGCGCTGGAGTCCTGGCGCTACCGCGTCCAGTGGCTGCAGGTGCCACCGCCGGCGTCGAGCACGCTGGGCGGCCGCTGGCTGGTGGTCATACCCGACGGCTACCGGGCGGACGCCCGGGTGACCGCGCTGGTCGAGACGCTGGCCGCGCACACCGAGGAGGTCCGCACGGTCGAGCTGCCCGACCGTGCGGTGGACCGGGCGGCGCTGGCCGAGCGGCTGGCCGACAGCGTGACCGGCGAACTCGCCGGGATCCTCGCGCTGCTCGCGCTGGCCGGCGAGCCGCATCCGGCCCACCCCGCGCTGCCGACCGGCGCCGCGCTCACCCTGGCCCTGGTCCAGGCGCTCGGCGACCTCGGGGTGACCGCGCCGCTCTGGTGCGCCACCGAGGGCGCGGTCTCGGTCGGCACCGGCGACGCGCTGACCGCACCCGGCCAGGCGTTGGTCTGGGGCACCGGCATGGTGGCCGGGCTGGAGCACGCGGCCCGCTGGGGAGGCCTGCTCGACCTGCCGCCGGTGCTGGACTCGCGCGCGCTGCGCGCCGTCCGCGCCGTGCTGGCCGGCGCGACCGGCGAGGACCAGCTCGCGGTCCGCCCGTCCGGCCTGTACGCCCGCCGGCTGGTCCGGGCCCCGCGACCGGCCGTCCCGCGCCGGACCTGGCGCCCGCGCGGCACCGTCCTGGTCACCGGCGGCACCGGCGCGCTCGGCCCGCACATCGCCCGCTGGCTGGCCCGCGGCGGCGCCGAACACCTGGTGCTGCCCGGCCGGCGCGGCGCCGACGTCCCGGGGGCGGCCGAACTGACCGCCGAGCTGGCCGAGTCGGGCACCCGGCTGAGCCTGCCGAGGTGTGACCTGGCCGACCGCGCGGAGGTCGCCCGGCTGCTGGCCGGCCTGGAGGAGCGGGGCGAGCCGGTCACCGCCGTCTTCCACGCCGCCGCCTACATCGAGCTGGCGCCGCTGGACGGCACACCGGTCGACTCCTTCGAGCGGGTGGTCGCCGCGAAGGCCGCCGGCGCCCGTCACCTGGACGAGCTGCTGGACCGCGAGCTGGACGCGTTCGTGCTCTTCTCCTCGATCGCCGGTGTCTGGGGCAGCAGCAACCACGCGGCCTACTCGGCCGGCAACGCCTACCTGGACGCGCTGGCCGAACACCGCCGCTCGCGCGGTCTGAGGGCCACCACCGTCGACTGGGGCGTCTGGAAGGCGGCGAACCCGTGGACCGTGCGGGAGACCGTCGACGACACCGACTTCTACCGGGTGCAGCGCCAGGGCCTGCCGCTGATCGACCCCGAGCCGGCCGTGACCGCGCTGCAGCACGCGCTGGAGGACGACGAGACCGTCATCGCGCTGGCCGAGGTGGACTGGCCGCAGTTCGCGGCGGTCTTCAGCTCGGTCCGTCCGAGCCGACTGCTGACCGGGGTGCCCGAGGTCCGCGCGCTCGGCGAGTCGGCCGCCGCGCCGGCCGCGACCCCGGCCGCCGCGGTGCTGCGCGAGCGGCTGAACGGGCTGCCGGCGGCCGAGCAGACCCGGGTGGTGCTGAACCTGGTCCGCGAACACGCGGCCGAGGTGCTCGGCCACGGCTCGGCGGAGGCCGTGCCACCCGGCCGGGCCTTCCAGGAGCTGGGCTTCGACTCGCTCACCGCCGTCGAACTGCGCAACCGCCTCAACGCGGCCAGCGGCCTGCGACTGCCGGCCACCCTGGTCTTCGACTACCCGTCCGCCGGCGTGCTGGCCGAGCTGATCAGGTCCGCCGTGCTCGGTGAGGGCAACGTCGGGCCGGCCGGCCCGGCCGTGCGGGCGGCCGAGCCGGACGAGCCCATCGCCATCGTCGCGATGGGCTGCCGGCTGCCGGGCGGGATCGCCACCCCCGAGCAGCTGTGGCAACTGCTGGTCGACCGGGGCGACGTGATCTCCGAGTTTCCGGTCAACCGCGGCTGGCCGCTGGAGACGCTCTTCGACCCCGACCCGGACCGGCCCGGCACCTCCACCACCCGCTACGGCGGATTCCTGCACGACGCGGGCGACTTCGACGCCGAGTTCTTCGGCATCTCGCCGCGCGAGGCCCTCGCCATGGACCCACAGCAGCGGCTGCTGCTGGAGACCTCCTGGGAGGCGATCGAGCGGGCCGGGATCGACCCGGTGGCGCTGCGCGGCAGCAGCACCGGGGTGTTCACCGGCGTCAACTACCAGGACTACGCGGCCGCGGTGGCCCAGTCCGCGGAGAACGAGGGCCACCTGCTCACCGGCAGCGCGGCCAGCGTGGTCTCCGGCCGGGTCGCCTACACGCTCGGCCTGGAGGGCCCGGCGATCACCGTCGACACCGCCTGCTCCGCCTCACTGGTGGCGCTGCACCTGGCGGCCCGGGCGCTGCGCGCGGGCGACTGCTCGCTGGCGCTGGCCGGGGGCGTCGCCGTGATGTCCACACCGGGCGCGATCGTCGGGTTCTCCCGGCAGCGCGGGCTCGCCGCGGACGGCCGCTGCAAGGCGTTCGCGGACGCGGCCGACGGGATGGGCATGTCGGAGGGGGCCGGCGTGCTGCTGGTCGAGCGGCTGAGCGACGCCCGGCGCAACGGGCACCCCGTCCTCGCGGTGCTGCGCGGCTCGGCGGTCAACCAGGACGGCGCCAGCAACGGCCTGTCGGCGCCGAACGGCCCCTCGCAGCAGCGGGTGATCCGGGCGGCGCTGGCCGACGCGGGCCTGACGCCCGACGAAGTCGACATGGTGGAGGCGCACGGGACGGGAACCACGCTCGGCGACCCGATCGAGGCGCAGGCTCTGCTGGCCACCTACGGTCAGCAGCGGCCGGCGGAACTCCCGCTGCTGGTCGGCTCGTTGAAGTCAAACATCGGGCACACCCAGGCCGCCGCGGGAGTGACCGGGGTGATGAAGGCGGTGCTCGCCCTGCAGCACCGCCTGGTCCCAGCCACCCTGCACATCGACCGTCCGTCCGGCAAGGTGGACTGGGAGCAGGGTGCGCTCTCGCTGGTCACCGAGGCCGTGCCGTGGCCGGAACTGGACCGGCCGGCCCGGGCCGGGGTCTCGTCCTTCGGCATGAGCGGGACCAACGCGCACGTGATCCTGGAGGAGGCGCCGACCGTTGCCGTGGAGCCGCCGGTACCGGGTGACGGGCCGGTGATCTGGCCGCTCTCGGCGCGCACCCCGCAGGCGCTGGACGCCCAGGTCGAGCGGCTGCGCGAGCAGGTGGCCGCCACGGACGTCGAACCACTGGCGGTGGCGCGGGCGTTGGCGGGACGGACCGCGTTCGAGCACCGCGCCGTGCTGATCGGCGACCACGACCAGCTGCGAGGCCGGGAGACTCCTGGGCGTACCGTCTTCGTCTTCCCCGGCCAGGGCTCCCAATGGCCCGGCATGGCCGCCGAACTCCTCGACACCCAACCCGCG
>NZ_JBITZU010000049.1:0-18119 GCF_044547075.1 Kitasatospora sp. NPDC052896 | reverse complement strand
ACGACGGCGCTCATCAAGGTGCGGCAGGATCTGATCGAACTTTGCCTGCAGGGCTTCGGCCGCTGTGCAGGGGTGCGGAGGCGTAGCCATGCCACGGCCTCCCACCGGCACCCGACGATGGCGACCCCGCAGATCAAATCTGACAGTTATTCAATTACAAGCCCCGGCGGTGCCGGAGTACTGGCGTTGCACGCCTGTGGAGGTGGTGCCCTTCTTGACGAAGCCGGTGTCGTCGATGATCAGGACTCCGTCGTCTTCGCCGAGGCGTTCGGCGACGTAGTGCTGGAGCTCGTCGCGGATCTCGTCCGCGTCCCAGCGGGCTCCGGCGAGTAGGTGCTGGAGGCCGTCAGGGGTGGCGTGGCCGGCGTATTCGGCCAGCTGACAGCCGTTCTTGCGGCCGACCGGGCCGAGCAGGCCGCGGACGTAGTCGCGCATCCGCC
Organism: Kitasatospora sp. NPDC052896; assembly: GCF_044547075.1. Lineage (NCBI taxonomy): Bacteria > Bacillati > Actinomycetota > Actinomycetes > Kitasatosporales > Streptomycetaceae > Kitasatospora > Kitasatospora sp. NPDC052896. The sequence continues at coordinate 17,679 of NZ_JBITZU010000049.1, read as the reverse complement.
GGCGCGGCTCCACACAGCCAAAGTGCACGCCGACACGGAGGAGAAGCTGCTCGAGTTCACGGTCCCGTGGCTCGGGTACTGACGTGTTGATCACGACTGGAGGCTGCCCCGTCGCTGCCACTACCAACGACGGCTGCACACGATCGAGGGGCGGTCCCATGAAGACCACCCCTGACCCCTCGCCCACCGCTACACTCCCCACTCCCAGACCGTTGACCAGCGGGAATGGAGAAGTCCTGCTGGAGTACTAGGCCGCACCGCCCGGGCGGCGTCGCCGACGGGATGCCGCAGCGGGTGGGGGCGGCCGACCGGCAACAGGTCGGCTCGCCCTGGTGTCGGTCGGCCCTGGTGTCAGGTGTCGAGGTCGGTGACCGTGACCGACTGCCGGGCCGAGGGAAGGATGGGGAGGGACTCGTGCCCGAGCTGTCGCATCACGTCGGTCACATCGAACAGGGCTGTGCGTTCGACGACTTTGTCACCACGGAACCGGTCGATTCCCAGCGCGGTGAAGTCGGCGCGGCGGCCGCTCGGTGGTGTGCCGAGCCACGGCCCGAGCTGGGTGCCCGTGACCCGGACCCGTGTGAACACGACGTCCCCCTCGCTGACCTGCTCGACGACCCGGTCGTCCACGTCGGGGAATGCGCGGCGGAAATTGACGACCCAGGCGCGGACGCCGTCGGGTCCGTGCAGGTCGAACTGCGGCCAGTGGAAGTCCTCGGCGAATATCTCGTCGGCGAGGTCCAGCTCGCCGAGCGTGATGATGCGCTCGAACAACTGGGCGACGAGTCGCTTCCGGCTCTCGATCAGGTCGGCTGAACTCTGGTGCAGGTCAACGGGATCGGACACTTGGTGCTCCTTCTTGGTGGTTTCCAACAGGGTGGCGACTCGTCGGTCGGGGTGGGTCACCCGGTGGCCGGCGGACGAACGGCGATCAGCGTGCCGGAGAGGTGATCGGCCGCGTCGCTGCACAGGAAGGCGGTCAGCGGCAGGATGTCCTCGGGACTGCCGAGTCGGCCGCCCGGGTAACTGGACGCGATCCGCTCGATGTACTCCTCTCCCACGCTCTCGCGCATGCCGGGCGTGTCGGTGAGCCCCGGAGCGAGGGCGACGGTTCGGATGCCCTGGCCCGAGAGCTCCTGGTGGACGACGCTGGAGAGGATGTTCAGAGCGGCCTTCGTGCCGCCGTACGCCGCGAGGCCGGGATTGGGCTGCACACCGAGAGCACTGCTCACGTAGATGATGCGGCCCCCGCCACCGCGGATCATGACGGGTGCGGCGTGCTTGGTGGTGACGAAGCTGCCCACGACGTTCGAGGAGTACGCCCGGGTCAGCGTCTCCACGTCCGTCTCCAGGACGTACTGGCGCGGCGGCATCCAGGCGGCATTGTTGATCAGCGCGTCGATACGGCCCCAGGTCCGGTCGATGGTGGCCACCGCACGCGCCACTGCGGACTCGTCGCTCACATCGGCCACCACAGCGAGTGCTGCGGCGGCGCCGGGCAGGCGGCTGATCTCCTGCACGGTCTGCGCCGCCTGCTCCTGACGGCGGGCGAGGACGGCGACGTGTGCCCCCTGCGCCGCCAGCCCCAGAGCCAGCGCCCGTCCCAAACCGCGGCCGGCGCCGGTGACCACGATGACTTTGCCGCGGAGATCGATGTTCATGGGTTGTTGCTCCCTTGCTGGGCGGACACGCACGAGATGGACGGGAGGTGGGACAGACCGCGCCTGAGGCCACCTGTTCGCTGAGATCCCCAGCATGCGGTCCTGCAGGGCAGTCAGGAAGGCCACCTCGTACCGCGGATCGGCGTTCCTGGTCCTGGCAGAACCCCCCACGGACCAGCGGGTTCGGTATAATCACGCGTTTCCCGACACGGCGGCGCGGAGGTACCGATGGACGTGAAGTCGGACCCAGGACCGACTGTTGGGCCGGACGGGCTCGGCGCCTTCCTACGCTCCCGTCGCCACCGTCGCTCCCCCGAGGCGGTCGGCTTGCCCAGAGGACTTCGCCGGACCCCCGGCCTGCGACGCGAGGAGCTGGCACTGCTGGCCGGAGTGAGCGCGGACTACTACACCCGGCTGGAGCAGGGTCGCGCCCAGAGCCCGTCCAGCCAGGTCCTGGAGTCGCTCGCCAGGGCCCTCGGGCTGGACGCCGGCGAGCGCACGCATCTGTTCACGCTGATCAACCCGGACTTCGCCTCCCGCCGTACCCACCATGTCCCGTCCCCGGTGCGCCCGTCGGTGCAGCGGCTGCTGGACGGGTGGCCCACCCCGGCCTGGCTGGTCAACCACAGTCTGGACGTGCTGGCCTGGAACAGCGCGGCCACCGCCCTGTTCACCGACTGGGCCCAACTGCCCTCGCACGAGCGCAACATGCTGCGGTTCATCCTGCTCGACCCCGCTGCCCGACAGCTCTTCGGGAGTTGGCAGGAGAGTGCGGGCGAGTTCATCGGCAAGTTGCGGACGGCCGCCGCCCGGTGGCCGCAGGACCCGGCGATCGACCGGCTCGTGGCCGATCTGTCCAGCCGCAGCCCTGAGTTCCGCACCTGGTGGCCTCGCTACGAGGTGGCTGAACCCGGACACGGCCGGATCCGCTACCACCACCCCGTGGTGGGCGATCTGACGGTGGACTACGAGACCCTGCGGCTGTCCGGCGAGGGTGAACAGCAACTCGTGGCGGTGAGCGCCGAACCGGGGTCGGTCAGCGCCGACCGCCTGCGCCGGCTTGCCGACCTCGCCCGCACTCAGCTGCGGCCGGTCGTCGATGCTCGGCAGCAGGAGTGCCCCGTCCGGCAGTGAGGGCTCCGCGCTCGGGCCGAGTTCTCGGCGTGGGCGGAAGCGGCCGGCGCGGTCAGCGCAGTCGGCACGATCAGCGCAGGAACCCCAAGACCCGGCGGCCGAACCGGTCGGGGTGGCCTCGGGGACGATCTCGTCGAACAGCGCGGCGAATTTGGCGTCACAGTCGCGGAGCAGGAACGCGGCCTGCGCGCCAGCGTCCTCCCGCCGACGAGGAACAGCGTCAGCTCGGCCGTGTCGTCCAGTTCCGCGCGCCGCGCGGCGATGCGTTCCGCGATCTCGGACTCCACCATGAACCGGATCGTAGGCGGCACCGGGCCCGCGACGCGGAGGAATCGGCGAAACCGTCCCGGCCCGCCCCGTCAGACGATCAAGACCGAAGACTCCCGCCCGCGACCAGCACGAGCACGCCCAAGAATCGTCACACCAGCCCCTCCGACCAGCACGTTCGAAGATGGCGAAGTCTCAGTAGTTCCGGTCAGGAACCCGAGCTGCCGCAGCATCGTCATCCTTCCGCCAGCCCGACAGCGGCATCTGCCTCGGCGACGCCCTCCCAGCCCTTCTGCTTGAGTACGAACGCGGCGACGAGGGCGGCGACCACCAAGAAGGCGGCGGAGATGTGGAACGCCGTCTGGACCGCGCGGTCACCGGGCCCGACGGCGGCTACCGTCTCGACGTGCCGGGCCCCGGCTCGTACCTCCTGATCACCTCGGCCGGAGGTTCCGCCGACGCCAGTAGCGGCAGCGGTTCTCCTGTCCGGGACCGGTCTCGATGTTCTGCCCGTTCTGTTCTTCAGGGCCGGTGACCCGGCACCGCCGGTCTCAGGACCAGGCGATCTCGCCATGGCGGTCGATGAAGCGTCCGGTGCCGGCACCGGGCCCCTCGGTGGCGAGGGCGACGATCGCGTCCGTGCCCTCGGTGACGGTCTGGGGGCCGCTGTGACCGTTTATGTCGGTCGCGGTGTAGCCGGGGTCGGCGGCGTTGACGCGAATGCCCTTGAGCCCTTTGGCGTACTGCGTGGTCAACATCGTCAGCGCCGCCTTCGAGGAGGCGTACAGCGGCACGACGACGCGCGACTCGGACCGGCCGGGGTCGTGGGTGAAGGCGAGGGAGCCCATGCCGCTGCTGACGTTGATGATCACGGGGTCGTCCGAACGGCGCAGCAGCGGCAGGAACGCGGTGGTGGTGCGGACCACGCCGATGACGTTGACGTCGAGGACGGCGCGGGCGTCGGCGGCGGTGAGGTCGCCGGGATCACCGAAGGGACCCTGGATCCCCGCGTTGTTGATCAGGACATCGATCCTGCCCTCGTGCTCGGCGACGTCCGCGGCGGCGGCGGCCACGGAGGCGTCGTCGGTCACGTCGACGGGGACGAAGCGTGCGCCCAGCGCGGCGGCTGCCTCCTCACCCCGCTCACGGTCGCGGGCTCCCAGGAGAACGGTGTGACCGCACGCGATGAGGCGGCGGGCGGTCTCGCGGCCGATGCCCTTGTTGGCTCCGGTGATGAAAGTGATCGTCATGCCTTCGATAGTTGCCTTGACGAGGGAGCCGGACCAGGGACGCTTCGACGGTGGGAAGACCAGTACCACCCTCGCGCCCCGCATGTGATCGGGGACGCGGGAGGATGGAGAGCATGACGACGACACCCCCCGGAGCTGGACTGGGCGCGATGATCCGCACGTGGCGGAACCGGCTGCTCCCGTCAGCCGCTGGGCTGCCGGTCGTCCACAAGCGCCGGGCTGTCGGGCTGCGGCGCGAGGAACTGGCCGACCTGGCCGGAGTGTCGGTCGACTACGTCGTGCGCCTGGAGCAGGGGCGGGCCACGACACCCTCGGCGTCGGTGGTGGCGTCCCTGGCGCGCGCTCTCCAACTGTCCACCGCCGAGCGGGACCACCTCTACCGGCTGGCCCAGATCGTGCCGCCGGCGGACGGCACGATCTGCGACCATCTCCCGCCCGGTATGCAACGGGTACTCGTCCGCCTCGGAGACGTACCGGTGGCCGTGTTCGCGGCGGACTGGCAACTGGTGTGGTGGAACCACGGGTGGGCCGCCCTGCTGGGAGACCCCTTGGCCTCGCCGCCGCGGATGCGCAACTTCGCCCGCGACAGGTTCCCGGTGGACGTCGACCACACCCCCCTCGCGCTGTGGCCGGTCACCGAGACGGACCCCGACACCGCCGACGCCGCCCTCGTCTCCGACCTGCGCCGCGCCACCGGCCGCTTCCCCCGGGACAGCCGCCTGGCCGCGCTGGTCCGCGACCTGAACACAGGCAACGAGAGGTTCGCCGAGCTGTGGGCGACGGGAGAGGTGACCGCGAACCGCGAGGTCCACAAGAGGGTCGATCACCCGTCGGTGGGCCCGGTCACGGTGGACTGCGATGTCCTGACCGACGGCGACACGGAGCTCAAGATTGTCATCATGACCGCCGCGCCGGGCAGTGAGGACGAGACCAAACTCCAGCTCACCACCGTCGTCGGCCCACCGGCCGGCACGCGCAACTGATCCGCCCCGCCCATCGGCCGACCGACGGCGCACGGTTTTCGTGACGCACCAAACCGTAGGACACGCACCGACGGGTGATCAGGACGGCCCGCTGGCGGACTGCCCGGACAGCGCCCTCGTTCCGCCTGGCCACGAACCGCGGTGCCCTGTTGACATCACCCTCGCCGCGCTGGGTGGTCGGTGGACGCCGCTGGTAGTCCGCGAGTTCCTACGCCGCGGTCAGACCACATACTCCGAAATGTCCGCCGCCCCGCCCGCTCTCTCGGACAGGCCGACCCAGTTGACCAGTGCGGGCGTCATCGAGCGTCACCGCACCCCGGGCTGGCCTCCGCGCGTCCGCTACATTCTGACCAGCCAGGGCCGGGCGCTGGAACCAGTGGCGCGCAGCATGTGGGAGCCAGGCACAGCGCGACGGGACGCCCTTGACCAAACGCCAGACCCGTAGAACACGGCCTGAACCTCGTCAGCTCCCCGGTTCTTGCTCGCTGCGGCTGGACGGCCTTCTACGATCCGGTGCATGGATCCTGAGCTGCTGGAACGGATCACCGCGCGGCGCGCGGAACTGGACGAACTCGAAGAACAGCTGGCCAAGCAGTTGGCGGAGGTACGGGCCGAGCGGAACGAACTCGCCGTCGCCGAACGCGTCCATGAACGGGTGAGCGAACAGCTCGCCAACGAACGGGCATCGGTCACGCAGGCGCCCGGGCAGGTGGGCGGACGAGCGGTGACGCTGATCCCGCACCGCACGTCAGGCGTGGAGGAGAGCACGCTCCCGCCGGACTACCAGCGCATTCTCGCCGCCGTGCGGCAGGCCGCCGGACCGGTCATGGCCCGGCAGGTCGGTGACGCGCTGGGAATCGACGTCAGTGTGCGGGCCAAGCTGGAACCGCTGCGCGGGAGACTGGTCGGACTCGTCGATCGCGGCTGGCTGCGGAAACTACCCGACGGCCGGTTTACCACCTGCCTGTGACCAGGGACGCCAGCGCCCGGAGTGGTGGGGTGCGGGCGTAACCGGGGTGCCCCCGACGGCCGTTGGAACTGTGTGACGAGATCCAAAGAACGCGCCGAGGACACCTGCCCGCTTGATTACCAGTGCCGTCTGCCGCTGTCCACGAGCACCGTCAAGTACCTCGCCGATCTACTGCGACGCCACCTGAAGGCGGTTCGGTCCAGGTGGCGGATCCTGCCGCCCGGGAGGATCACGGTGATCGTCTTGGCCGTGCTGCGCGACGACCAGCGCCTGGCCGACATGGCCGGCGGAAACAATGTGTCCGAGTCCACCGTCCGCCGCTGGCGCGACGAGCTGATCGCCCTCCTCGCCGTGCAGGCTCCGCGCCTGGACCGCGCCCTGAAGAAGGTGGCCAAGCAGGGCGGGGAGGTAGTCCTGATCGACGGCACCCTCATCCCCACCCGGCGCCGCACAGGAAAGGCCGACCGACGAAACTACTCCGGCAAATACCGCCATCACGGCCTGCACTTCCTCGCCGTGACCGACGAGAAAGGCCGCCTGATCTGGATATCCGCCGCCCGGCCCGGCCGCACCCACGACATCACGGCCGCCCGCCACGACCACATTCTGGCCCACCTGCGCGCCGCCGGTCTCGGCGCATTGGCGGACCTCGGCCTCCGCGGCCTCGACAACGGCGTACGCGACCCCGTGATCGTCACCGGCTTCACAGCCACCCGCGCTCACAAGCTCACCCCCGGCCAGAAGACCGCCAACCGCGTCCTCGCCACCGGAAGCGCACCGGTCGAACACGGATTCGCCCACCTCAAGAACTGGCGGACCCTCACCAAACTCCGCACCGTCCCCGCCCGCGCCACCCACCTCCTGCGCGCCCTGCTCGTTCTGACGAACCTCGAAGTCAACCGCTGACGGATGATCTACTCCGCAGACTGTCGCCCACGACCAGCGTGAGCACCCCGAGAACCGGTCACACCAGCTCTTTGACGACCCCACCCACCACGGCCACGTCCAACTCCTGCTCACCTCACCCCCCTACGGCGCCTCCGTCCACGGCCGCGTCAACGCCACCCGCGACACCCACCAAGGCGGCATCACCAAGTTCCATGCCACCTACGGCACCAACCCCAACAACCTCGCCCACGCCCCCACCGACCACCTCCTGGACGCCTTCACCACCATCCTCACCAACTGCACCCCACTCCTCGCCCCTGGCGCCCACGTCGCCGTCACCGCCCGTCCCTGGCGCCACCACGGCGAACTCGTCGACTTCCCCACCACCGTCATCGCCGCCGGCCAAGCCGCAGGCCTCACCCCCGTCGAACGCTGCATCGCCCTCCTCGCCGGCCTGCGCGACGGCCAACTCGTCGCCCGCCCCTCCTTCTTCCAACTCACCAACATCCGCGCAGCCCGCGCCGCCGGCATCCCCATGCACCTGATCGTCCACGAGGACGTCCTCGTCTTCCGCAAGCCGCGCATTCACCCTGCCGCAGGACATCTGACAATCAATCAGGAACCGCTAGAGGGAGTCGACCAGGCCGGTAGGTGAGCGGCATTGCTGAGCACTTCCAGGCCAGTACGGCTTCTGCGCACCTGGCATGACGGCTGCTCATCCACGGCAATCGACCAAGGCCCGATCGCCGTCGAGTTCACAGCCACGCCGCCGCCCCTCAACCACCAAGCGGCCGCGTTGCTGCTCCGCATGCTGATCGAACACTGCCGGAACCAGACCGGGGCCGACCCGTCCGGGTGACGGCGCTGGAGTACCTCGCCCGTCCGAGTTACGACAGGGCCACGGTTCCCGGGCCGGCGGCCAGTTGTGTATTTCGGCTGCCGGCCCGGGATTCGACCCGCACCTGCCAGACCAGCCCGACAAGGACCTTGCCGATGCGCGCCTTCGCTTTCGCCGGACGCTGCTCAACCGAAGACCTCCAAGACCCCGTGGCGTCGCGCAACTGGCAGTACACCCGTGCGACCACCCTCATCACCCCGGTGAAGGGACGGGTCGTCGCCGAGTACTTCGACATCGGCAACTCCCGGGCCCTGCCCTGGCGCCGCCGCCCCAACGCCTCCGCCCTCCTGGATGCGCTCGCCAACCCCAACCGGGGCTTCGACGCCGTCGTCATCGGCGAGCCGCAGCGCGTCTTCTACGGCAACCAGTACAGCCTCATCCAACCCGTCTTCGACCACTACGGCGTGGAGCTGTGGGTCCCCGAGGTAGGTGGCCCCATCGACCCGGACAGCGAAGCCCACGACCTGATCATGTCCGTCTTCGGCGGCATGTCGAAGGCCGAACGCTCCCGGATCAAGACCCGCGTCCGTTCCGCCATGGCAGCCCAAGCCAAGCTGGAGGGTCGATTCCTCGGCGGACGGCCGCCCTACGGCTACATGATCGTCGACGGCGGTCCGCACCCCAACCCCGCCAAGGCGGCCGACGGCAAACGCCTCCACATCCTGGTCAGCGACCCGATCGCCGGGCCCATCGTCCAACGGATCTTCAACGAATACCTGCGCGGCCGGGGCATCTACGCGATCGCCGAAGGACTCACCCGCGACGGAATCCTGCCGCCCTCCGCTCACGACCGCGCCCGCAACTCCCACCGCGAGGGACTCGCCTGGGGCAAGTCGGCCGTGCGCGCCATCCTGATCAACCCCCGCTACACCGGCCACCAAGTGTGGAACAAGCAGCGCAAGGACGAAGTCCTCATCAATGTCGAGGACGTCACCCTCGGCTACCAGACCAAGCTCAAGTGGAACCCGGAGGACAAGTGGGTCTGGTCGGACCAGATCGCCCACCCGCCGCTGGTCGGTCGTGAAACCTTTGCGAAGGTTCAGCAGATCATGTTCTCGCGAAGCCGCCACAACACCTCACGCGACCGCGTTCGTGCCGTCCACCCCTACCTGCTGCGCGGCCGGGTCGACTGTGTCCTGTGCGGTCGGAAGATGGGCAGTCAGTGGTCCCACGAGGAGGCGTACGGCCGCTGCCGCTACCCCGAGGAGTACGCCCTGGCCAACAAGATCGCCCACCCCCGGAACGTGATTTTCCGGGAAGCTGACGTCATCCCCCACCTCGACCGCTGGCTTGCCCTCAGCTTCGCCCCCGGCCGCCGCGCCGCCACCATCCACCGGCTGTATGCCTCCCAGGGCACGCTCACCCCGACGGGCAACCAAGCCGCGGAGATCGAAGCCCGCACCGAGATCGCCACCTGCGACCAGCAGCTCGCCCGCTACCGCGAGGCCCTCACCACCGCCGACCCCGGAGCCACCGCTCCCATCACTCGATGGATCGCCGAAACCGAGACCCAACGGACCCGAGCGGAAGCACGACTCCAGGCCGCCACGAGCGCCCGCCGCCCCCAGGCCCTGACCGAAGAACGGATCGCCGCCCTCGTCAACCAGGCCGGCAGCATGGTCGACGTCCTGCGCGACGCCAAACCCGAAACCAAGCGACAGACCTACGCGGCCCTCGGGCTGCATTGTCGGTATGACCACGCGCAACGCAAAATGCAGGTCAGGATCGCTCCTGACCTGCATTCGCTCGCCAACGATGTTGGCGAATGGGTCGTGTCCGAGGGGGGACTTGAACCCCCACGCCCGATAAAGGGCACTAGCACCTCAAGCTAGCGCGTCTGCCATTCCGCCACCCGGACGGGGTGTGTGCCTCGGGGTTTTGTTGCTGTCCCCCGTGGCGACAGAGAGAACATTACCAGGCAATCGGAGTGCTTCTCACCTGCGGTTCTGCGGTGGGTGGCAGCGGGGTGGGGGCTGCGGGTCGGAGGGTCGGGGCCGGCGGAAGGTCCGGGAGGATGAACGATCCTGCTGTCCTGGCGGGCGTAAATCGTCACCAGGTTGGCCAAAGCACGCCAAAGGTGATCTGGATCCATCTGGCGGGAGCAAGTTCCATGTCCCCGCGCAGGGAATCGCAGCAGCTCTCCTAGCCTCTGGAGGTCAGGGGAGCCCTGAACGGAACACCCTGTTCCCGAAAGGTCGGCGGGTGCCGGCGAAGCCTCCCGAGTCCTGCGCGAAGGGTGGCTTGCTGTGGAACGGACCAGCGGGACGCGGTCGAAGGCACTCGGTCGGGCAGGAGGGGGCGAGGGTCGGGAGACGGGGGCGGGAGGCCGGCGGGAGGGCGGGGGGTGCTGGCGGATCGTCGCGGACGCGCACGAGGCGTCGGTGCCACGGGTCAGACACCAGGTCCGCGACCTGCTCCGCAGCCAGGGGATCAGTGGCGAGCGCTGCCAGGACGTCGTGGACGGCGTGCTGCTGATCGTCTCCGAACTGGTGACCAACGCCGTGACGCACGCCGCGCTGCTCTCGCCGCGGGTGGTCACCGAGGTGGTGATCGACGGCGTTCAGGTGCGGGTGGCGGTGGAGGACGGGCACCCGCACCGGCCCAAGGCGGTGGAGAGCGACCACGGCCAGACCGGTGGGCGGGGGCTGATGCTGGTCAAGTGCATCGCGCTGCAGTCCGGCGGTTCCTGTGACGTGGAGGGGACCGGCGACGGCGGCAAGGTGATCTGGGCCTCGTTGCCGCTTCCGCTCCCCGCCGAAGGCGCGGTGGGGAGCGCAGCGGAATAGCCGGGGAGTGCGGCGCGGCAGCCGTGGCCCGGTGTTGGTGGCCGCGGGCGCGTTACCAGTCGCGTCCGGCGATCTCCCGGATTCCCGGGAGCGCGGCCTCGAAGACCGTGTTGAACCAGACCGAGAACGGCCGGTCGGCCCGCAGCTCCTTCAGCTCCTGTGCGGTGACGAAGCGGGTGTCGTCGACCTCCTCCGGGGCCGGCGCCAGGTCGGCCGTGACCAGCCCGACGAAGAGGTGGTTCCACTCCCGCTCGATCAGCCCGGAGGCCTCGTCCGGCAGGTCGTAGCGGACCGTGCCGGCCTCGCAGAGCAGCGCCGGCGCCGCCCCGAGCTCCTCGGCGGTGCGGCGCGCGGCGGCCACGAAGGGCGGCTCGCCCGGGTACGGGTGGCCGCAGCAGGTGTTCGACCAGACACCGGGGGAGTGGTACTTGCCCAGGGCGCGGCGCTGCAGCAGCAGCCGGCCCTGCTTGTCGAAGAGGAAGACCGAGAACGCCCGGTGCAGCCTCCCGGGCTGCTGGTGAGCCGACAGCTTCTCCGCGGTGCCGATGGTGACACCGTTGTCGTCGACCAGCTCCAGCAGGATCTCGGCAGCGGCCGCGGGCTGGGCGGGGCTGGTGGGTCGGCTCTCGGACATGTGGCCCTCTTTCGGCACGGGGACCGGCGCCGCCACCCGGATGCGCCACCCGGGCAGGCCCCCCCGGTCCAGCGGACGGCAGCGCGCCCGCGGTGCCGCTGTGGTCGGGCACCGGTCGGGCGTCGGGGCCCAAGTCTGCCGTATGGCCGCGCCGAGCGGACGGATTCGGTGGATACCCACCGTGTCCATCCGCTCACTGCGCAACCAGGTACGGCCGGGCCCGGTAAGGCGCTACCGTACGCTCCCACGAGCCCCGGTGCGCCGGCGCCGGCCCGCGCCGACCCGAGGGGTGGCACGCGGGTCGCCGGGCGGCGACGGGCCCCGAACCGGTGCGCCTTGCCGCCCCCGCCGGATCCGCGCGGAACCTCCGCCGGACCCCCGCACCGCCACCGGGCCGCAACCGCGCGACCACGGGCGGAGTACGGGCTGGTCATGTCGGTCGCCTACCATCACATACGACACGACGCACCGCTCTCGCCGCGGCGCCGGAGTGCCGGGGCGCCGGCCCGCCGCGGTCGGTACCGACACGCGGCCGGTGTCGACACGGGAGCCACGCGTCCGTCCGACCGGCAGCAGCCCGCGACCACGAAGCACCGGTGGCAGCAGAACCGCCGGTGCGACACACGGCACGAAACACCGGCACGACGAAACAGGAGACTCCGCATGATCGGCCTCGTTCTGGCGGCCGGAGCCGGCCGCCGGCTCCGCCCGTACACCGACACCCTGCCCAAGGCGCTGGTGCCGGTGGACGGCGAGAAGACCGTGCTGGATCTCACCCTCGGCAACTTCGCCGAGGTCGGCCTGCGCGAGGCCGCCGTCGTGGTCGGCTACCGCAAGGAGGCCGTGTACGACCGCAAGGACGCCCTGGAACAGAAGTACGGCGTCAAGCTCACCCTGGTCGAGAACGACAAGGCCGAGGAGTGGAACAACGCCTACTCCCTGTGGTGCGCCCGCGACCTGTTCCGGGAGGGCCTGCTGCTCGCCAACGGTGACACCGTGCACCCGGCCTCGGTCCAGCGCACCATGCTGGACGGCAACGACCGCCTGATCACCGAGGGCCGCGCCCCCGGCATCCTGCTCGCCCTCGACACGGTGAAGAAGCTCGCCGACGAGGAGATGAAGGTCATCGTCGATCCGGCCGCCGGGGTGCGGCGGATCACCAAGCTGATGGACCCGGCCGAGGCCACCGGTGAGTACATCGGCGTCACCGTGATCAACCCGTCCGCCGCCGAGGACCTCACCGACGCGCTGCGCACCACCTTCGAGCGCGACCCCCAGCTCTACTACGAGGACGGCTACCAGGAGATGGCCGACCGCGGCCTGCGGATCGACGTGCAGCCGATCGGCGACGTCTCCTGGGTCGAGGTCGACAACCACGAGGATCTGGCGAAGGCCCGGGAGATCGCGTGCCAGTACTGACCCGGCTGATCCCCTCCCCGCTCTTCGTCGATGTCCGCCCCGGCGCGCTGGACTCGCTCGCCGGCATCCTCGCCGACCAGCGCCTGTCCACCGGAGGGCGGGTCGCGGTGGCGATCAGCAACGGCTCCGGCACCCGGCTGCGCGAGCGGCTGGAGCCGCAGCTGCCGCGGGCCGACTGGTTCGACGCCGCCGACGGCACCCTGGACGGCGCGGTGCGGCTGGCGGACGCGGTCCGCGGCGGCCACTACGACGTCCTGGTCGGGCTCGGGGGCGGTAAGATCATCGACGCTGCCAAGTACGCCGCCGCGCGGGTCGGGCTGCCCGTGGTCGCCGTCGCCACCAACCTGGCGCACGACGGCATCTGCTCCCCGGTCTCCATCCTCGACAACGACGCGGGCCGCGGCTCCTACGGGGTGCCCGGGCCGATCGGCGTCGTGGTCGACCTGGACGTGATCCAGCAGGCCCCGAGGCGCTACGTGGCGGCCGGCATCGGCGACGTCCTCTCCAACATCTCGGCCTGCGCCGACTGGGAACTCTCCCAGCGCGAGACCGGCGAGAAGGTGGACGGACTGGCCGTGGCGATGGCCCGCTCGGCGGGCGAGAACCTGCTGCGGCACCCGGGCAAACTGGAGGACCCGGACCTCCTTACCGCCCTGTCCGAAGCACTGGTACTGTCCGGCATCGCGATGAGCATCGCCGGCAGCACCCGACCGTCGTCGGGTGCCTGCCACGAGATCTCGCATGCCCTGGACGTGCTGTACCCCAAGCGGTCCGCCCAGCACGGCGAGCAGGTCGGCCTCGGTGCCGCCTTCGCTAGCTTCCTGCGGGGCGACCGCGAGACGGCCGGCCTGATCGTCGAGCGCCTGAAGTCCCACGGGCTTCCGGTGAGCGCCGATCAGATCGGTTTCTCCGAGGCGGAGTTCACCGAGGCGGTGCACTACGCTCCGAATACCCGCCCGGGCCGCTTCACCATCCTTGAGCACCTCGACCTCTCCCCTTCAGCGATCAGGGACGCGTACGCCGACTATGTCCAAGCCGTCAACAGCTGAGTCCAAGGCTGAGCCCATGTCGTCAGCCCCCGGCCGGCCCCCGGTCGACCTCACGCGCCGCCCGTCGATCGAGGAGCTGCGCGCCGTCATCCACCCCGAGGGCATGCTGCAGCGCCGCAGTGCCGAGCACTGGGCGGGCCGGCTCTACATGCGGAAGATCTCGCTGCGGATCACCCGGGTGCTCTCGACGGTCACCGCCATCACGCCCAACGGCCTGACCTACCTGATGATGTTCACCGGCATCCTGGCCGGCGCCGCCCTGGTGATCCCGGGCATCGCCGGGGCGATCGTCGGCGCACTGCTGATCCAGGTCTACCTGCTGCTCGACTGCGTCGACGGCGAGGTGGCCCGCTGGCGCCGGCAGACCTCGCTGACCGGTGTCTACCTGGACCGGGTCGGCCACTACATGTCCGAGGCCGCGCTGCTCACCGGCCTCGGCCTGCGGGCCACCGACCTCTTCCACCGGCAGGGCGCCAGCGCGCACTGGCAGTGGGCGTTCCTGGGCACGCTGGCCGCGCTCGGCGCGATCCTGATCAAGTCGGAGACCGACCTGGTCGACGTCGCCCGGGCCCGCAGCGGGATGGCCGCGGTCGAGGACAGCGCCTCGGTGCCGCGCTCGTCCGGGGTCGCCAAGGCCCGCAAGGCCGCCGCCTTCCTCAAGTTCCACCGCCTGGTGGGCGCCGTGGAGGCCTCGCTCCTCATCCTGGCCGCCGGGATCGCCGACACCGTGCACGGCGGGCTGTTCTTCACCCACCTCGCGGTCGTCGTGCTGGCCGCCATCGCCATGCTGCAGACCGTCCTGCACCTGCTCAGCATCGTCCTCTCCAGCAGGCTGCGATGAGCGGGGCGGACGACTTCCGGCTGGGTGCCGTGATCATCACCATGGGCAACCGCCCGGCCGAGCTGAACGCGCTGATCGACTCGGTCACCGGCCAGCAGGGCCCGCCGGTCGAGCTCGCGGTGGTCGGCAACGGCGCCCCGCTGCCTCCGCTGCCGCCTGGCGTCCGCACCGCCGAGCTGCCGGAGAACCTCGGCATCCCGGGCGGCCGAAACGTCGGCATCGAGCTGTTCGGGCCGAACGGCCGGGACGTCGACGCGGTGCTCTTCCTCGACGACGACGGCCGGCTCCCGGGCGACGACTCGGCCCGACTGCTGCGCGAGGCGTTCAGCGCGGACCCGTCGCTCGGCATCGTCAGCTTCCGGATCGCCGATCCGGACACCGGCGTCACCCAGCGTCGCCACGTGCCGCGCCTGCGGGCCAGCGATCCGCTGCACTCCTCCCGGGTCACCACCTTCCTGGGCGGGGCGAGCGCGGTGCGCAGCGCGGTGTTCGAACAGGCCGGCCAGCTGCCCGCGGAGTTCTTCTACGCCCATGAGGAGACCGACCTGGCCTGGCGGGCGCTGGACGCCGGATGGGCGATCGACTACCGGGCCGACGTGGTGCTGCACCACCCGACCACCTCGCCGGCCCGGCACGCGACGTACTTCCACAACGTGGCCCGCAACCGGGTGTGGCTGGCGCGACGGAACCTTCCGGCCCCGTTGGTGCCTCTCTACCTGTGCACCTGGATCCTGCTGACCCTGGCCCGCCGCCCCTCCGGGGAGGCGCTCAAGGCCTGGTGGGGCGGGTTCCTGGCCGGCTGGCGCACCCCCTGCGGGGAGCGGCGGCCGATGCGATGGCGTACTGTATGGCGATTGACCAGGTTGGGCAGACCGCCGGTCATCTGATCATCCCCCTGATCGCCGCGGCCGGTGGGCCACACCGCAGGCCGCACACCCCGGGATCCACCCGGATCTACCCGTCGAGAGACCGGCGACTGCCCCCGGCCAGCAGCCGGACTTCCGATCCCCGTGAAGGACGAAAGTGTCGACAGTGAGTGAACCGATCAACCTCTCCCTGCCAGGGGGTGTTGATGCCGGGCTGTCCCCCAAGCAGCTCGCGGACAAGTACGGGCTGAGTGTCAGTGGCGCCCGGCCAGGGCTCTTCGCCTACACCAAGCAGCTCTGGGGCCGCCGGCACTTCATCGTGGCCTTCGCCACCGCCCGCCTGGTGGCGCAGTACACCACGGCGAAGATGGGCCAGGTCTGGCAGGTTGTCACGCCGCTGTTGAACTGCGCGGTGTTCTACCTGGTCTTCGGCCTCATCCTGAGCGGTAACTCGGTGCCGAAGTACATTCCGTGGCTCTGCGTCGGGGTGTTCATCTTCCAGTTCATCCAGAGCGCGATCCAGTCCGGCACCGGTGCCATCTCGTACAACCTCGGGCTGATCCGCGCGCTGCACTTCCCGCGGGCCTGCATGCCGATCGCCTTCACCGTGATCCAGCT
Organism: Kitasatospora sp. NPDC052896; assembly: GCF_044547075.1. Taxonomy (NCBI): domain Bacteria; kingdom Bacillati; phylum Actinomycetota; class Actinomycetes; order Kitasatosporales; family Streptomycetaceae; genus Kitasatospora; species Kitasatospora sp. NPDC052896. The sequence goes on along the minus strand of NZ_JBITZU010000049.1, from coordinate 1,415 downwards.
GCAGCAGCTGCTGATCTCGATGGTCGTGCTGGTCGCGATCGTGCTGAGCAACGGCCTGATGCCGGGGGTGACCTGGTTCCAGGTGATCCCCGCGATGTTCCTGCTGTCGCTGTTCAACACCGGCCTGGCCCTGATCATGGCCCGGATCGGTGCCAAGACCAGCGATGTCTCCCAGCTGATGCCGTTCGTCCTGCGCACCTGGATGTACCTGTCCGGCGTGATGTACAGCATCGCCGACCGCGTCCACAAGTGGCCGCACTGGGTGCAGCTGATCGCCCAGACCAACCCGGCTTCCGTGTACATGGAGCTGTTCCGGCACGCGATGATCCCCAGCATCTACAGCAGGAAGCACTACGGGGGCAACGCGGAGCAGCTGCCGCCCCACGTCTGGGAGGTGGCGCTCGGCTGGGCCCTCGTAGCCTTCGTGATCGGCTACGTGTTCTTCTGGAAGGCCGAAGAGGAGTACGGACGTGGCTGACGTTGCAACCAAGACCCAGCACTCGGAGCGCGACCAGCGCGCCATGGCGGCCGCGCGGGATACCCGCACGCCCACCGTGGTCGTCGACGACGTGCACATCATCTACAAGGTGCACGGTGCCTCGGCCGGAAAGGGCAGCGCGACCTCCGCGCTCAGCCGGCTGATCGCCCGCAAGAAGTCCCCGGCGATCACTGAGGTGCACGCCGTGCGCGGCGTCAGCTTCACCGCTTACAAGGGCGAGGCGATCGGTCTGATCGGCTCCAACGGTTCGGGCAAGTCGACGCTGCTCTCCGCGATCGCCGGCCTGCTGCCGACCGAGCGCGGCGGTATCTACACCCACGGTCAGCCCTCGCTGCTGGGTGTGAACGCGGCACTGATGGACGATCTGACCGGCGAGCGCAACGTGGTGCTCGGTTGCCTGGCGATGGGTATGTCGCCTGCCCAGGTCAAGGAGCGCTACCAGGACATCGTCGACTTCTCGGGCATCAACGAGAAGGGCGAGTTCATCAACCTGCCGATGCGCACCTACTCGTCGGGTATGGCGGCTCGCCTGCGGTTCTCCATCGCGGCAGCCAAGACCCACGACGTGTTGCTGATCGACGAGGCGCTGTCCACCGGTGACCAGGCCTTCCAGCGCCGCAGCGAGGCTCGCATCCGCGAGCTGCGCAAGAACGCGGGTACCGTCTTCCTGGTGAGCCACAACAACAACGCGATCCGGGACACCTGCGAGCGCACCATCTGGATCGAGACGGGCAAGCTCATCATGGACGGCCCGACCGACGAAGTGGTCGGCATGTACGAACGCGGCGAGCGTCCCTGAAAGCCCTGAGCCGTGGGGGGGGGGGGGGGGGGGGGGGGGGGGGGGGGGGGGGGGGGGGGGGGGCCCGGCCCGCGGGGGGGGGGGGGGGGGGGGGGGTGGGGGGGGGGGGGGCGCGGG
>NZ_JBITZU010000048.1:0-18158 GCF_044547075.1 Kitasatospora sp. NPDC052896 | reverse complement strand
CCGCACCTTGGAGCAGCTGAAGGCCCGTGGGACGCCTCTCGGAAAACACCCCGCAGATCAAATCTGACAGTTATTCAATTACAAGCCCCCGGCCGCACCGAGAACTGCCAGATCGGCGTCTTCGCCGCCTACACCTCCGCACGCGGCCGTGCCCTGGTGGACCGCGAACTCTACCTTGCCAAGATCTTGCCGTAGTCGCCAGGCAACGCGTCCAACATCCGGGGCCAAGGCCCCTATCCTCATCAGCTTCGACACCTGGGGCCGCCTGCCCCACCAGCTCCTCCTCGCCGGCGGAGGAACACAGCGCACGATCGCCTACGTCGCCGACTCCGACCACGGACAACGGGACAACCTGTGGGCCGCCTGCACACGCTCCAGACAGCGACCGACGACGACGTCACGGCGCTCACCGCCGAACGCCGCCAGTACTACACCGACGCCCTCCGCGAACTCGACGACGCCCCAGGAGCGCGATGATGACTGTTGACGAACCACTCTTCGGCACCCCGCGCCGTCGCCGCACGACGCCGCCGCCCACTTCGTGCTCGGCCGGGTATCCGCGCCGACCCCGTGGTGGGCGGCCCAGTGGCTGGCCACCGGCCACGACGGCGAAGCGCTGCGCGAGATGGCCGGGCTGAATGTCCGTGACACCCGCACGCTCCAGGAGGGCCCGGCGCGGCGCGAGGGCCGGGCTGAGCCGGGGTGAGCCAAGACGATCAGCCCGACACCGGGTCTCACCACTCGAAGCGATCCAGCTCGGCGAACCAGTCGACGGCCGCCTCGTCGGTGGAGTCACTGCTGAACCGCCGCACCGCGTCATCCAACGACAGACTGGCCGGCAGCACCAGAACGTCCTGCACGGCGTCGTCGGGTGCGCACAGCAGACGTCCGCCGTCGTCTCCGATGACCACGTACCAGGCGCCGCCTCGAGCGAGATGCTCGAGATAGTGCTGCAGGCTCGGATTCGCGCGGACAGCGACGCCGAGGCACGGCGCGTCGGACGGGCGGCCGGGGCCCGTGACGAAATGCATCGTGTCGGGTTCGCGCTGAGGCACCCGGTCGGCCATGGGATACGCGGGCGCGTGCGAGTGGTGTCCACCGCTCCGGGGCTCCCCGGTCACCGCCATCACCGCGTGCCGTGCATGCGATGCCGTCCCCGAGTTCGCGTATCCCTGGAACGCGCCCTGGTCTCGTACGATCAAGTCGCACCCGGCAGCGAAGCGCTCGAGAACCGTGACGCACGCGGAGTCGTCCCAATCAGCGCCGTCGGCATACACAACGACGCACTCGGTCTCGTCAGCGCCCTGGGTGAGCCAGTGCACCACGCTCGCTTCGTAGAGCTCGAGCTCCCCCTCCAGGGACACCGCCGTCACGGCCCCATCGTACTGTCCCGTTCCATCGACGATGGCGACGCCCTCCGGGGCGGTCACGACCCGCTGGAGGAAGCCGCGCAGCGCGGGTTCATCCGACTTCATCGGAGCGCTCAGGTGCACGAGGTACGCCCAGGACGTGAGCGAGCCGTCGTGCGGATCCTGGCGAATGTACCTGCCCAGGGCATCGTCGTAGTCCGCGGTCGTCCTGGCGGGCAGGCCGGCATGGTCGATGAGGTGTTGGGCCGTCAGGGCGGGGGCCGAGGTCAGGTCGAGGAAGCCGCGGATGGTGCCGGCGGTCTTGACCGCGACGATGCTCGCCCCGAAGGCGGGGGGAACGGTCACCAATGCGCTGGTGTCACAGAGGACGTATTCCTGTTGGGCATTCGCCAGGACGCACTGTCCGCTGCGCGGCAGGACGAGCGGGTCGGCGACGACCGTCACCTTGGCCCCACTGTTCGGGTCGATGGCGACGACCTCCCCAGTGCCCGGGTGCCTCAGCCGCTGGGCGCCGACGGTGCCGGTGGGTACGAAGCAGTCACCGCCTTCCCGGTAGTACCGGACGTCGTCGTAGACGTAGAGGCATTCGTCGTCGGAGAGCGTCACCAGGTTCGACGCCCCGCATCTGACCAACGATGAACCCGCGTCAGGAAGCGTCGCGATCCAGGAGTACCGGGCGAAGTCGAGCGGCTGCAGATCGTCCGGACGCTTGCACGGCTTCTCGATGCCGCCTTTTTGGGTCACCAGGAGACAGAACCCCGAGTCGTCGTCCTTCTCGCCGAACTCGGCGGGCCGCAGGCTCGCTGGCGTGTGGAAATGGCTTCCGCCCAGAGTGACGATGATCCGGCCGGTGTCCGTGCCTCCGGGCACGTACTTCTCCACGACCTGGAGCCGCGGGAGCGCAGCCACCCGGTGCTGGGCTTCCGCCTTCTGAAGCGCCCCCGACGGCACGACCCACGTGGTCCCGCCCGCGACGATGAAGCGGCTGCCGGCGGACAACTTCCGGACGGCGTCGCGCGCCCGCCCGAGGAACATGCCGTCGTTCGGTTCGGTGGACGGAACCCACAGGCTCAGCTCGGCATCGACGTGGCCGGAGACGACCTGCTCGAATGCCGCACGGTCCCGTACCGCCTTGGACCCGTCGGTCCACGCCGTGTCCGCTCGAACGTGGACGTCACCGTGACGGAACAGCAGCATCTGTCCGGCCCTCCGGCCGTCTGTCGGGCCGCTTGTTGATATTTCCTCCGTTACCGCGTCGGCGATCCTGAGCTTGACCTTCTGCGCCCACTCCAGTTGGTTCAGCAACCTCCTCTCCGGGGAATTCGAACCGTGAGTGGCGTTGCGCCTCGTGGCGAGCTTGGCGCGAGTGATGAAGCCGATGAAGCGACCGTCCTCACTCACGGCCCGGACATGACTGTCGAGGTAGCCGAAGTTATAGTTGGTGAGGCCCGGCATCTCGATTGTCTTAGCGATGTCCTTCTCTACATCGATCACGCACGGATTCTGGTCGGAAGCACGTTCGACGAGCAGCGCGCGAGAACCACCTTGCCGCAGGATGAGCAGGTCAGCACCGGCGGCGGACTCCTTCTTGACCCATGTGCCGAGGACCGCGTGCCACGGATAGGAATTCCGGTATTTCTCGGCGGCCACGTCGTACGTGCGCGAGGCGTTGAACGCCTTTTTCATCGCCTCCGCGGCGTCGGCGAACGCCCGAACCAGCGCGTCGTAGTTGAGTCCAAGCGTGGCCCACGCTGCAGCGGCGTTATTGTTCTTCGCCTGCGCCGCATTCGACAGGGTGTACCGCGCGTCGTAGTACACCGCTTTCGTAGTGTCGTGGGTGATATGCGGCTGATAGATCGTCTGCTTCCTCGGATCGGCGAACTCCACCTGCAGCGTGAAGTGATACCCGTTGCCGCTGTCGTAGACAAGCGACGTGAGTGAGACGTTGTCGCGTTTTGCCCCGCCCACGCGCTGGACAAAGGCCTTCCAGTCCGTCTCCGAGACGTAGGTTCCAGGCCGCACCGGCGGTGGCGGCATGCCCTCACCCGGATCGAACGCTTCAGACATGGTGATCCCCCTCGTCGAACGTCGAACGTCGAACTCGCCGAGCCTAGGCGCCGGTGACACGACGCCATTGCCAGAAAGCGCAACCAGTGGCGCATGATCTACCGTGCGGGCGGGACGTCTCGGCGGCTCGGCTCGGTCGCCGGAACGGGGGCGGCCCAGAATGGTCCGTCCAGGCCTGCTACCGACGGGTCGGCCACCCGCCCGGGTGGGAGTACGACTCGAAGTTGTGGCGCGCGCCCCGGCGAACTCGTGCTGCTCCGGGTGGCGCCGGAACTCCGCGACGAATGCCGCGAAGCCCTCGACCCACGGCGCCGGAATACGCCCGGCTCGGTCACCTGCGTGACCAGGACCGGTTCCCCACCCGAGCGGTCACCAGCGAGCTGAACCGGCTTCGCCGCTGGCCTGCCGGAGCAGGAGATGTGGTGTGTGGAGCGCGCCGCCGACTACGGGGTCTCCAGGATGTGCTCGTGGCCGGGTCCATCTGGTGGCTATCGAGCGGCACCGGAAGCCGCTCCTCCGGGCTGCTTTGCGATCTCCAGGTGCTCCAACCCGGCGACACCGCCCCGGCCCTGCGGCGCTACCCCTGCTCGGGTCCGACACCCGGTGACGACAGTGGCGGTTGGGCGGTCACGGCGCCGCGGGCCACCGCCCGGCCGGGATGTACCCGGCCGGGCACCCGGACAACCGGGCGAGCGGCCCCAGTCCACTCAGTGGACTCTCAGTACGTTCCCGAGCACTCGACCACGCCGCCCAGGGTGTAGTTCTCGACGCGCACCCAGACGTCTCCACCCGGGCCGTCCCAGTGGTAGGCGGTGCGCTGCCAGCCACCGCCCGGCCCGAAGTCCCGGGCGTCGTAGGTCCCCGCTCTTGCCGCTGTCGGACTCCCAGTTCAGCCCCCCTTGACTTCCGCTCCCCGCCCTGGCTTGACTCTGTCGGTGATCTTGGAGTTTCCCGGTGTGCCTGCCTGATCAGCGGGCATGCTCGGGGCTGATCGAAGACCATGTAGTTGTCGAGGTGTCAGTTGTCGCTCCGTCCCCGTCTCGGCGAGCAAGTTCCTTCTCTGACCGCGCGGATCGCGCGGGCGAGCAACCCTGGCGGTACGACGGCAATGTGGGTGAGAGACCGGCTGGACGGTCTGTGGCGTGACGAGGACTTCACCAGCTGGTACCCACGCGACGGACGTCCCGGCCTGGCACCCGCACAGCTGGCCACCGTGAGCGTGCTGCAGTTCCTGCTGGGCCTGTCCGACCGCGACGCCGCGGAGGCCGTGCGGTGCCGTATCGACTTCAAGTACGCGCTCTGCCTCGAACTGGACGACCCCGGCTTCCACCACAGCGTCCTGTCCGACTTCCGGGAGCGGCTACTGCAGGACGGGCGCGCGGACCAGCTCCTGGACCTGGCCCTGGCCCGCTTGAAGGAAGCCGGGCTGGTCCGCGAGCGCACCACGCAGCGCACGGACTCGACCCACGTGCTGGCCGCGGTGCGGGATCTGACCCGGCTGGAGCTGGTCACCGAGGCGGTCCGCGCCACGCTGGAGGAGACAGCCCGCACGGCCGGACATCTCCTGGCCGGCCTGGTCGACGAGGACTGGGGCCGCCGCTACGGCCGCCCGGTCCGGCTGGGCAAGAACCCTACCCGCCCGAAGACGAGGATCCTGGCCGCCGGCGAGGACGCCTGCCGCCTGCTGGAACACCTCCACCGGCACGGGCCGGGCTACCGACCCGGACCGCAGGCCGAGGCACTGCGACGCGTTGTCGTGCAGAACTACTACCGCGACGCGGCGGGCTACCACCCTCCGCTTCGGCAGTCGTCTCGCCCTACGACGTTACGGCTCGTTACGTCCGTCACGGGCACATCATTGCCTGGAAGGGATTCGCCGCCCACCTGACCGAAACATGCGACCCCGGCAGCGTCAACGTGATCACGGACGTAGCCACCACCTCAGCCGCCACCAGCGACGCCCAGGTCTTGCCCGGCCTCCACGCTCACCTGGCCCACCGCCAACTGCTGCCCGCCGAGCATTTGGTCGACGGTGGCTACACCTCCCTGATCCATCTGGAGCGGGCCGACCGCGAACACCATGTCACCGTCAACGGCCCGCTCACCGTCAACCCCACCCGCCAGCACCGCCAGGGCGAGGGCTTCAGCCGGGACGACTTCCACATCGACTACGACCGCCGCCAGGTGACCTGTCCGAACGGCCAGGTCAGTGCCGGCTGGCACGGCCCCTACCCGACCTCCGAGCTCGCCGGCGCACCTCTGATCGTCGCGCGATTCACCCAGAGCCAGTGCCAGCCGTGTCAGGACCGGCCCCGCTGCACCAGAGCTCCCGCCAGGAACGTGGGCTTCCCTCCACGAGAGCTCCGCGAGCTGCAGCTCCGCGTCCGAGCCGAGCAGCAGACACCCGAGTGGGAGGCCCGCTACGCGGTCCGCTCCGGCATCGAGGGCACCGTCAACGAGTTCGCTCACGGACACGGCATGCGCCGCTGCCGCTACCGCGGCCAGCCGAAAGCCCACCTGCAGCACGTTCTCACGGCCATCGCCGTGAACATCGAACGCCTCAGCCGCCAAGCAGCAGCCGAGGAAACCCGCGCGGCGAGACCGCCGACCGCCTTCCAGACCTACCTCGACCAGCATCAGATCCCCCGGTCCAAGTCCTGGCGGACCCTCGGAACCTGACCTCGCTCATCAAGATCACCGACAGAGTCAAGATAGGGTCTGACACGAAAATGGGTGAATCGCGCAGCCCGGCGCGAGCGGCCTCGCATGAGACGGCAAGTCCGGGGTGAGCGCGATTCATGGGAGGTCAGCCGGAGAGACCGTCTTCACTGACTACGAGTGAGCCTCGGGCACCACAGCCCGTCGCGGACGAGGCCGGTATGAGCCCGCAGCACGGCCCGGGTGAGTCGGTGCCGCGAAGGCCGGAGCGAGCCTCTCGGCAGGGCACTCCGCCTCGCTCTCTCCTGGTGGCACCTCAGCTATCCTCCGTCGTCATGAGTGCGATGAGCAAGGCGCGGCTCGAGGAGATGGCCGAGGAGGCCACGATCGACTGCTACGGCGAGGACGAAGAGCTCGCTGGCGATGCTCGACGAGCACGTGGTCGTCCCCTTCAGAACGGTGGTGCTCGGAGTGGAAGTCGTCGTGGACGAGGTTGACCTTCGGGGCACTCAGATTGTCGCGGTCTGCCCTCGCGGACCGCACCGGCAGGCCATCGGTATCGTCGACCTCCCGCTTCCATCACCCGCGCCCGAAGGTGCGGAGTGGATCGAGGCGTTCTGCCACTGGGCGCCCTGACCAGACGAGCCCGGTCCCCGACAACCCATGAGAGCCGTGGAGAACTCCCATTGAGTGAGTACCAGTACTACGAGTTCCTGGCCGTGGACCGCCCGTTGGACGCAGATCAGCTCGCCGCAGTCCGCGCGCTGTCCACCAGGGCGCGGGTGACGTCGACCAGCTTCACCAACAGCTACGAGTGGGGCGACTTCCGGGGAGATCCGCGCCAGATGATGGAGCGCTACTACGACGCCCATCTCTACCTCGCCAACTGGGGCACCCACCGGCTGATGCTCAAGCTGCCCCAGCGGCTCCTCGACCTGCGAACCGCGCAGCAGTACTGCTTCGAGGAGTCCGTGCAGGCGTGGACCGCCGGCGCGGATCTCCTGCTCGACCTGACCAGTGAGGACGAGGAGGGCGACTGGGACGAGGACGCCGAGGACTCACTGGCCTCGATCGTCGGAGTGCGGGCCGAACTCGCGGCCGGCGACCTCCGCTCCCTCTATCTGGCCTGGCTGTCCGCCCTCAGCGGCCGGGAGCTGCGCGAGGGCGACGAGGAGGACTTCCAGAGCGAGACCGAACCACCCGTCCCGGCGGGCCTGGCCACCTTGAGCGCACCACAGCGCGCCCTCGCCGACTTCCTGCGCGTCGACCCGGACCTGCTCGCGGTCGCCTCTGAGGCCAGCCGCGCGCACACCGCGAAGGCTGCTTCGGACGTGGAACTGACGGGGTGGATCGAGGCCCTGCCCACCGCGGAGAAGAACACGCTACTGCTCCGCGTCGTCCGCGACGAGGACCCTCATGTCCGCACCGAACTGCTGCGTCGCTTCCGCGGAGCCTCGAAGGCAGCACCGGCAGCAACTGCGAGGCGCACCGCGGCCCGACTCCTCGACGCAGCAGCAGCCCGCCGAGCAGACCGGCGACACCTTGCCGACGAACACCGCGCCCGGCAACTCGCCCACCAGGAAGAACAGGCAGCCCTCGCCCGCGAGAAGCGTCTGACAGCACTGATCGGCCAGGAAGAGGCCACCTGGTCGCACATCACCACCCTGATCGATACCACACGGCAGCGCGACTACGACACAGCCGTGGAACTCCTCCGAGATCTCCAGGAGGTAAGCCAACGCGCCGGTGGGTCCGACGAATTCAGCCGCCGCTTCGCAGCTCTGCGCGGCCGGCATGCACGTAAGTCCAGCCTCATCGAACGCTTCGACCGCGCCGGCCTCAGCTCGCACCCCAGCCGGTAGCTGACGCTCCTCACCGCACCCGTACACCCCAGTCCACCCAGCTCTCAGGAGCTGCGGGCGGCGCCCCGGGGGCGGATTGCGAGACATGACAGCTCCCGGCCGCTCCGCCTCCGCAGGACACGTCACCGCTCGCCACTCGGCATCCCGCCGCGCCGCGGGTGGAGATCACCGCCACTGACGAGACGCGGCCGTGCCACAGATCCCGCGCCGACCTCCACCGGGAGCTGGGCCTGGTACGCGTGTCGTCGATCAGCAAGCGCTGCTGGGCCGGCGCGGGCCGAGCCTCGACGGACCGGGGAGAGGGAAAAGAGGAGGGAGAGGGGTTTTCGATGGGATCCTTTGCGGAGTCTTTGCCGGAGCTCCTGTCCCGTTCGGCCAGCGGTCGCCGGTTCGATGGCAGGCTGCTATGCCTGAATTGTCCGCTCGTGCCGGGCGAGCCGCAGCCAGGAGCCGACAAATGACCAACTACCCCGTTCTGAATCTGTTCTGGACCATGCTGGAGTTCTTCCTCCTGGTCCTGTGGCTCTTCCTCCTCTTCAAGGTCATCTCCGATGTCTTCCGCAGCCACGACATGAGCGGCCTGGCCAAGGCGGGCTGGCTCGTGCTGGTCATCGTGCTGCCCTTCCTCGGCGTGCTGCTGTACGTGATCATCCGCGGCAGGTCCATGGGCGAACGCGACCACGAGCAGGCCCGGAAGGCGGACGAGGCCTTCAAGCAGTACGTCCGCGAGGCAGCCGGGACGCCCGGCGGCGGATCGGCCTCGCACGTCGACCAACTCGCCAAACTCGCCGACCTCAGGAGCAGCGGTGCGCTGAGCGAGCAGGAGTACCAGGCGGCCAAGGACAAGCTGCTGGGCTCGGGCTGAGGCGCTCGGCTGCCCGTCCGGTGCCCGCGCGGCACCGGACGGGCAGCGGGCAGCTGCGACAAGGAGCGGTCACCAGCTGACGGGGAGGGTGCGCGGTGACCTGCTCGGGGACTCGTCCTCCCAGACGGGGTGGTCGTCCTCGGCCGGACGCAGCTGCGGGAGCCGGTCGAACAGTGCTTCCAGGCACACGGTCATCTGGGCCCGGGCCAGGTGGGACCCTACGCAGTTGTGCGCTCCACGGCCGAAGGCGAGGTGGGGGTTGTCCACGCGGCACAGGTCGAGCCGGTCGCCGTCGGCGAAGACACTCTCGTCGCGGTTGGCCGCGGCGAGTACGGGCAGCACCGCGTCACCGGCGCGGATCGTCCGGCCGTGCAGCTCGATGTCCTCGACGGCCTGGAGGACCACGACACCGTTCATCACCGGCAGGTAGCGCAGGAGTTCCTCCACCGCGCCGGGCAGGAGGTCGCGGTGGTCGCGCAGACGGGCGTACTCGCCGGGCGAGGTCAGCAGGGTCAGCACGGCGTCGGCCAGGAACATGGTGCTCGTCCGGTAGCCGGCGACCAGCATGGAGAGTCCGAAGCTCACCGCGCTCTCGTGGTCCAGAGTGCCGTGCTCGCACTCGGAGACCAGTTTGGTGAGCATGTCGTCACCGGGCTCGCACCGCCTGCGGTCGAGCAGCGAGGTGATGTACCCGCGCAGTTGGGAGGTGACCCCGCGGCCCTGCTCCAGCGTGAGCAGGGCCCCGAGCGCGGCGTCCGCCCTGGGCAGGAAGTACCCGCTGTCCTCGTAGGGGATGCCCACCAGATCGCACATCACCGTGATCGGGAAGGGCTCGAGGAACCGGCCGACCAGGTCGCCGGGCCGGTCGCCGTCGACGAACGGGTCGAGCAGCCGGTCGGCCGACTGCCGGATGCGCGGCAACCGGCTCCGGATCGACCGGACACTGAACGGCTCGCTGAGGGCCCTGCGCAGGGCGGCGTGCCGGGGGCCCTCGAGTTCCATCATGGTGATCAGGCCCGGCTCGTCACCGGGGGCCCGGCCGGGGCGGGGCGGCCAGTCGGTGATGCTCGGCCTGATCAGCCGGGAGTCGGCGACCAGTTCCTTGACGTCCTCGTACCGGGTGGCGTACCAGGCGGTGGCGCCGATCGGCAGTCGGACCTTGGCCAGCGGGCACTCCCGGCGCAGCCGGCCGTACTCCTCGGGCGGCCCCATGGTGCCCGGCGGCGGGAGGGGCAGGTCGATGACGGGCACGTCGACGTCGGGTTCCGGCGTGGTGTTCACGGGTGGGCCTCCCCTGGTCGTGTGCGACCGTCGTGTTCGACGGTTCGGTCGTCCGGGCCCGGTGGGGTGCGAGGGGCCGGCGGTCCGGTTCACCAGGTGACCGGGAGGGTCAGCGGTGACTTGGTGACGGATTGGTCGTCCCAGCCGGGCTCCTGCCCGTCGGCCAGGCGCAGCCGGGCGAAGCGGTCGAACAACGCCTCCAGGCCCACGGTCAGTTCGGCGCGTGCCAGGTGGGCGCCGACGCAGTTGTGGGTTCCCCGGCCGAAGGCGAGGTGGGGGTTGTCCGCGCGGCCCAGGTCGAGCCGGGCGGCGTCGGCGAACACGCTCCCGTCGCGGTTGGCGGAGGCCAGCACGGGGATGACGGCGTCACCCCTGCGGACCGTCCGTCCGCACAGGTCGATGGTCTCGGTGGCCAACAGCAGCAGGGTACCGTTCATCACCGGCAGGTAGCGCAGGAGTTCCTCCACCGCACCGGTCATGAGGTCGCGGTGGTCACGCAGGCGGACCCACTGGTCCGGCTGCGCCAGCAGGGTGTGCACCGAGTCGGCCAGGAAGAAGCTGCTGATGCCGAAGCCGACCGTGAGCATGGACAGCCCGAAGGCCATCACATCGGCATCGGTGATCACCCCGTCCTCGCACTGGCGGATCAGCAGGCTGAGGACGTCGTCGCCGGGCCGGCTCCGTTTCCGCGCGATCAGCCCGGCCACGTATTCGCGCAGCAGGTCGGTGACCCTGCGTGCTTCCTCCGAGGTCACCATGGTGCCGAGGGCCGCGTCCAGGACCGGCAGGAACCAGTTCCGGTCCTCGAACGGTATGCCCACCAGCTCGCAGAGCACGAGCAGCGGGAAGGGGTCGGTGAATCCGGCCACCAGATCGCCGGGCCGGCCCGCTTCCTGGAACTCCTCCAGCAGTTGCTCGGCCAGCTGACGGATGCGCGGCAGCCGGTCCCGGACGGCTCGGGAGCTGAACGCGGAGGCCACGGCCCTGCGCAGCGCCAGGTGCCGGGGACCCTCCAGTTCCGCCATGGTGACCAGGCGCGGCCCGCCGTCGACGGCCGGGCCGGGGCGGGCCGGCCAGTCGTTGATGGTCGGCCTGATCAGCCGGGAGTCCGCGATCAGTTCCCGGACGTCCGCGTACCGGGTGACGTACCAGGCGGTCGCGTCCATCGGCAGCCTGACCCTGGCCACGGGGCAGCTCGCGCGCAGCCGCACGCACTCCTCGGGCGGCCCCATGGTGCCCGGCGGCGGGAGCGGGAAGTCCAGGGCATCCGCTTCGGGGCCGGGGCCCGGTGCGGCGGGTGGCTGTGGGGTCATGCTCGCTCCCCTTCCGGGTCGCGCGGCCGGGCGGCCGCGCGGACGGGGCCTGCGGCCGCTAGGGTCGCCCGAGGTAGCCGGTGAGGTAGAAGTACTCCAGGTAGCCGTCGAGCAGTTCCGCGTCGACGGGCGGGCAGTGCAGGCCCGCGGTGGCCAGGTCGCGCTCGACGTTGTCCCGGCCCACGGTCGGGAAGGTGCCCTCGAAGTACATCTCCTTGACGGACATGTCCGCCTGCTCGCAGCGGTCCACGCACAGCGAGACGAACGGGGCCGTGGGGCTCGTGGGGTTCTTCGCGACGTGTCGGACGAGTTCGCCCACCCACTCCTCGTAGGGGAGCCGGCGGATCCTGTGCCCGGCCGCGTCCATCCGGTCGAGCATGTCGCTCAGGCTCCCCGGGCGCGGGTTGGTCAGGTGGTAGGTCCGGTGGGTCGTGCGACGCGCCGTGGCGATGTGCACCACCGCGTCGGCCAGGTAGTCCACCGGGACGAAGTCCAGCGGCAGCGGGATGTCGGGGGCCAGCCCCGTCTCGCTGATCGTCTTGAACAGCGAGCAGATCGCGGTGTCGGTGTTGCACGCCCCGGTGCGCCGGTCGCCGGTGATCTCGTACGGCCGGTAGACCGCCACCGGCAGCCCCTGGTCCGCGGCGCCGCGCAGCAACTCCTCGGCGACCCACTTGCTCTCGGCGTAGCCCATGGTGAGCCGGTCGGCGTGATCGAGCGGCTGGTCCTCGTCGACGTGCCGCACACCGGCGGTGCCGAAGCCGGCCAGCACCGCGATGGTGGACAGGAAGTGCACGGGCACACGACGCCCTGCCGCCAGGCGTACGAGCTGCCTGGTGCCCTCCACGTTGGCACGGCGCAGCGCCTCGTAGGGGTAGAGGAAGTTGACCTGCGCGGCCGCGTGGACCACCAGGTCAAGGGTGTCGGCGAGCTCGTCGGCGCGGCCCGGTTCCATGCCGAGTCCGGGCTCGGTGAGGTCGGCGGGGAAGCACACGACGCGGTCGGCGGCCTGCGCGGTGGCGAGGCCGAAGCGGGCCAGGTTCCGCATCACCTTCTGCCGGGCGTGTGCACGGTCGCGGCTTCGCACCGGGCAGTGCACCCGGGCGCCGGTGCGGCGCAGCAGCCGGTCCAGCAGGAAAGCGCCGGCGAAGCCGGACGTGCCGGTCAGCAGCACCTCGCCGGGGTGCTGCCAGTCCGGCTCCGGCCCGCGTCGCGGCTGCAGGGTGAAGCCCAGCCGCGCCTCGGCCCGGAAGTCCACGGCGCCGGTGGTTTCGGGTGACTCGCCCCGGCGGTCCTTGACGGCGACGAGGGTGGCGACGGCGGCGCTGAAGTCCTCCAGGGTCGGGGAGCGCAGCAGACTGTGGATCAGCGTGCGGCCGTGCCGGGCGTCGAGCTCGAAGGCGGCCAGCGTGCGGGTGACGACCTCGGCGGCCAGCAGGGAGTCGCCACCGATGTCGAAGAAGCTGTCACCGGGTGCCGGGTGCGTGCCCAGCACCACCTGCCACACCCGCGCCAGGGAGTCCTGGGGTTCGGGGCCTGTGCGCTCCTCCCGCACCGGGGTGGTGACGGCTTCGGTGGCCACCAGTCCGCGCAGCCGGCGGCGGTCCACCTTGCCAGCCGCGGTCACCGGGAACTGCGCGACCTCCACCAGCCGCGCGGGCACCGCGGCCGCGGGCAGCCACTGGGCGAGGCTGCCGCGGATGCGGTCCACGGGCAGCCCCTGACCGGGGTCGGCCGGTGTCACGTACCCGACCAGGGTGCCGTCCTCCAGTTGGACGACGGCCTCGCCCACCGCGTCGTCCGCCCGCAGTCGCGCCTCGATCTCGTCCGGCTCGATGCGGTGCCCGCGCAGTTTGATCTGCCGGTCCGCCCGGGCCCGGTACTCCAGCAGGCCGTCCGCGCGCCGGACCACCCGGTCGCCGGTGCGGTAGAGCCGTGTTCCGGGATCGAAGCGGTTGTCGACGAAGCGCTCGGCGGTCAGCTCGGGGTCACCGAGGTACCCCAGGGCGAGCCCGTCCCCGCCGACCAGGAGTTCGCCTTCCTCGCCGACGTCCGCGAGCGCGCCGTCCGCGCGTACCACGTAGCAGGTGGAGTTCTCCAGGGGACGGCCGATCGGCACGGCCGTCACCTCCGGAGGGAGGTCGTGGACCAGGTGCGCGGTGGAGACCACGCTGTTCTCGGTCGGACCGTAGAAGTTGACCACCGTGGTGTCCGGGCAGGCCGCCAGTACCGCGCGGGCCAGCTGGGGATCCATCGCCTCACCACCGGCCGAGGCGAACCGCAGGGTCCGCAGTGCCGACGGCCTGGTGCGCGCGATGTGGTGGAACACCCCGGTGGTCAGATAGGCGACGCTGACCCGCTCGGAGAGCAGCCGTGATTCCAGGGCGGCCGGTGACAGCAGCTCTTCCTGCTCGGCGATCACGACGCAGGCGCCGGCGAGCAGCGGGGACCAGATCTCGATCGTGGAGGCGTCCGAGGAGAGGCCGTAGGCGTGCAGCACCCGTTCACCGGGCCGTGGACGCTGCCAGACCAGGTCGGAGGCGGCCAGCCGGACCACGCCGCGGTGCGGGATCGCCACGGGTTTGGGGCGGCCGGTCGAGCCCGAGGTGAACATCACGTAGGCGCAGTCCGTGGGGTCCACGCCGGCCCGCGGGACCGCGGCCGGGGCAGTGGCCGCCAGGCCGCCCAGGTCGATGCGGGTGCGCACGCGCCGGAGGCGGCAGACGCTCCCCGGCAGTGTCACCACGGTGTGGACGCCCGCGTCCTCGGTCATCGCCTGCAGTCGCCCGGGCGGTGAGGAGTCGTCGAGCGGGACGTACGCGGCACCGGTCTTGAGGACGCCCAGGAAGGCGACCAGTGCTTCCAGGGACCTGCCCCCGCAGACACCGACCTCGTCACCGTGCCGCACCCCGGACTCGCGCATCCGGGCGGCCAGCGTGTCGGAGCGGGTCCTGAGCTCGCCGTAGCTGATGCTGCGGCCGTCCTGCACGCACGCGGTGGCCCGCGGGCGGAGCTCCGCCTGGGCGTCGAACAGTTCGTGCAGGCAGCGGTCGCGCGGATACCGCTCCGTCCCGGATTTCCAGGCCGCTGCGGCCGGTTGCGTCGTCGTGTCGAGGACCATCGGAGGAATCCTGTCTGTCCTGCGCTCACCACCTGGGCCGGGCGGACTACGGGGCGAACTCCGTGGCGAAGGCGGAGAAGTCGGCTGTCCGCCACCTCTGCGGCCGCATGCGGAGGAGGATGTCGTCGGTCAGCTGCTGGCGGTTGGCGGCCAGGTACGCCGCCGCGGTGTCCGTGTCCAGGTACCGGTGGGCCAGCGCCTCGTGCTCGGCCGGGGGCAGTGGATCCTCCACGGCCACCACCGGCCCCTCCACGCTGACGTAGCGGTACGGCGCCGACTCGTCCTGCGCGCAGAGGCTGAACCGGCCCGCGTCGCGGATGAGCCGGGCCTTCAGCGTCCCCCGCCCCGTCTGGATCGTCACCAGCCCGCCGGGCCGGTAGGAATACCAGAGCGGGACCAGCAGCGGACCACCGTCGCCGCGCGGATCGTCCACCCCGAGGATTCCCACGTGCAGGCCGGCGAGGAAGTCTTCCCGATCTTCAACCGACATCCTGAGATCCACTGGTGCCACCTCGATTCGGCGGAGAATCGCGACCGGTGTGTCGGTCCTGGCGCGAGATGTGAGCCGACTGGGTACGCTCCGGCCGACGCGTGGGCGCCGAGGCCGCCGGGTCGGGACGGGCCCTCTTCCAACGGTCGACCAGACCCGGCCGGTTCGCATTTCGGGCGGCCGTGAGGAGCAGGGCCCCCGGGAGGCCCGGCAGGGAGCGTGCCCGACCGGGGGCCGTGCCGACCACCCGGCGTGTGGGCGCACCATCCTGGTGGGGGACCGCGGCGACGGCCGAGGTGGGCCCGCCGGGACGCGGGCCGGCGGGCCGTTCCCCGACGGGTGAGCAGAATGAGAGGTGCGTCGCCAACGGTGGGCCGACGCCCTTGATCGGTAGCCGGCCGGGAGGAGGAAGGCGCAGATGGGGGCAGCCATCCGAGCCGAGGGCCTGGTGAAGACCTTCGGCGACATCAGGGCTCTGGACGGCGTCGACCTGGACGTGCCGGAGGGGTCGGTGCTGGGCCTGCTCGGCCCCAACGGCGCCGGCAAGACCACCGCGGTGCGGGTGCTCACCACGCTGCTGCTGCCCGACGCGGGCACTGCCGAGGTCGCGGGAGTGGACGTGCTCAGGCACCCCGGCCGGGTGCGCGGCCTGATAGGCCTGTGCGGCCAGTACGCGGCGGTCGACGAGTACCTCACCGGCCGGGAGAACCTCCGGATGGTGGGCGAGCTCTACCAGATGCGGGCCAGGGCCGCCAGGACGCGCGCCCGGGAGCTGCTGGAGTGGTTCGACCTCACCGAAGCGGCCGACCGCCCGGCCAGGACCTACTCCGGCGGCATGCGCCGCCGGCTCGACCTGGCGGCGGCACTGGTGGCACGGCCCCCGGTCATGTTCCTCGACGAGCCCACCACCGGCCTGGACCCGCGCAATCGGCTGGCGCTGTGGGAGCTGATCGAGACGCTGGCGGCGGAGGGCACCACCCTGCTGCTCACGACCCAGTACCTGGAGGAGGCCGACCGGTTGGCGCACGACATCGCCGTGGTCGACCATGGCCAGGTGATCGCACGCGGCTCCGCCGACGATCTCAAGGCCAGGATCGGCGGCGAGCGGGTGGAGGTGGTGGTCCACGACCGCCGGCTGATCGGCGCGGCCGTGGCGGCGCTCACCCCGTACGGTGCGGGCCGGGCCGACGTGGAGCAGCGCACCCGGCGCATCACCGTGCCGGTGAGCGGGGGCGCCGGGGTGCTCGCCGACGTCATCCGCGAGCTGGACCGGCGGGACATCCCCATCGACGACATCGGCCTGCACAGGCCCACCCTCGACGATGTCTTCCTCTTCTTCACCGGTCACGCGGCCGAGGGGACCGGCCTCGGGAAGGACGGATGACCATGGCGATCGTCAGCACCGAAGCGGCGGAACACCCGACTCCGCGGCTGCGTGGCGGAGTCGTCCAGATGGCGCGCGATTCCTGGGTGATCGCCCGGCGGAACCTGCGCCGGATGACCCGGATACCCGAGATCGTGGTCTTCGGGCTGTTGCAGCCGGTGATGTTCGTACTGCTCTTCTCGTACGTGATGGGTGGCGCGATCAAGGTACCGGGCGGCGGCTACCGGGAGTTCCTGATGGCCGGGGTCTTCGCCCAGACGGTCGCCTTCGCGGTGGAAGGGGCCTCGGCCGGCATCGCGGACGACATGACCAAGGGCCTGGTGGAGCGCTTCCGCTCGCTGCCCATGGCGCGCTCGGCGGTGCTCGCCGGGCGGACCCTGGCCGACGTGCTGCAGAGTGCCCTCGTCCTGCTGGTGCTGGCGGTGGTGGCGCTCCTGGTGGGCTGGCGGGTGCACCAGGGGGTGCCCAGGGCGCTGGGTGCCTTCCTGCTGCTGCTCCTGTTGGGCTACGCCTTCTCCTGGATCGGGGCGCTGATCGGCCTGTCGCTGCGCAGCCCGGAGGCGGCCACCTCGGCGGGCCTGATCTGGCTCTTCCCGCTCACCTTCCTCTCCAACGCCTTCGTCCCGGTGAACACCATGCCAGGCTGGTTGCAGGCGATCGCGTACTGGAACCCGTTCAGCGCCACCGTCCAGGCCTGCCGGAAACTGTTCGGCAACCCCGGGACGGACGGCGCGCACGTCTGGCCGATGCAGCATCCGGTCGTGGCATCCACGCTCTGGTCACTGCTGATCCTGGCGCTGTTCTCCTGGCTGTCGGTGCGCAAGTACCGCAACGCGGCCGGCTGACCGGCCGGGGAGCGGCCGAGCGGCTCTGCCTCCCTTCGACCGGGCCCCACGGCTCGCGTCCCGCGAAGTCGCGATCGGGCCGGCGGCCTGCGCGGCCGCAGGTGTCCCGGAGGCGGATGGGCTGTCACCCGGGGTCGGTAGGGTGCTCGCCATGTCCGAATCCGATGCCGCCCTCGAGTCGAACGACGACCTCCCGCGCGTCCCGAACGCGCCGTGCTGCGGCGCGCGCGGCGTGCCGGAGTCGCACGGCGCTGGTTCAGCCGAGTTCGAACCGACCTCGCCACCGCTGGGCGGTGAACCGTCCGAGCGTCTCATCGACGAGATCCTCGCCGGGGAGCGTGACGTCGTCGAGCTGGCGCGGTCACTGGTTTCGGCCGAGCCCCGGCCGTTCCTGCCGCTGACCATGGACGAGGACCGGTCCGGCCCCTACGAGCTCGACGGGCTCGACGATCACTACCTGGAGGACGTGCGTCGCGGAGCGCTGCTGGTGCTGGCCGGCGACTACGTCAGCGAGGCGGAGTGGGGCGAGGACCTGACCGAGGGATTCGACCGGATGGACGACTACGCCTCGGACTTCGACGTCCTCGTCGAACGGCTCTCGGCACATTACGGCGAACCGGTCGAGGGGGCGGAGGAGTTGCGCTGTTCGGACTCCGGCAAGGCCGCGCACTGGCGAGCGGGAGGGTCGACGCTGGTGCTCCAGGTGTACTCGAGCTACGGCGACGGCGACATCGAGCTCCACCTCTGGCTCGCGGCGGTCGCACCAGCCTGAGGAGCACGCCCGAACCCATCAGGGGCGCCCTCGCACGGGGTGGTTTCTAGTGGTCGTCGCAACACGTGGTCGGTTGTCTAGGCCGCGATGAGTTTATGCAGACGCTCGGCTGGGGTTTCCCAGCCGAGCG
>NZ_JBITZU010000047.1:0-21507 GCF_044547075.1 Kitasatospora sp. NPDC052896 | reverse complement strand
TGTCGCAATCCACACCGAGCCAGAAGGCCCTCACTCATTTCAAGATCACATCACCGTGAACCCCGTCACCAACCTCCGTGGTCAATACACCTAGGGCGCGTATCGAGTCGTGATCAATCTTTGGGCTTCCCCTCGCTGTGGAGCTCTGGTCTGGTAGGACGTCTTGTGTGACGCGCGTGCAACTGACGGACCAAGAGTGGGAGTTCATCGGGCCGTACTTGCCGATCGGCGAGTACGGCCCGTACCCCGAGCGGCTGCGCCAGCAGTTCGAGGGCGTGATCTGGCGGTTCAAGACCGGCGGACAGTGGCGGGAGATGCCGCGCGAGTTCGGCGCCTGGCCGACCGTCTCCAACCGCTTTCGGCAATGGCGTGACGCCGGCGTGTTCGAGGCTCTGCTGGAGGGGCTGATCGCAGAGGCCGCGAAGCGGGGCGAGGTGGACCTGTCGCTGGTCAGCATCGACTCCACCACCGCGCGGGCTCACCACGACGCTGCCGGGATGCACATGAGCGATGACGTGCTCACCGCCCTGGAGAAGGCCGCCGCCGAGGAGGAGAAGGCCAGGTCAAAGGGGGCGACCGCGAAGCACAAATCGGGCAGGACGATGAACCCGATCCTGAGCGGGAGGAGCGTCGGCGCGTCCGCCGTCGCCGAAAGCTCCGACTGAAGGCCGCCCTGCTGGGACGCTCGCGAGGCGGCCAGACCAGCAAGGTCCACCTCGCCGCCGACCGCAGGTGCCGCCCGCTGGCGTTCGTCCTGACCGCCGGACAGGCGGCCGACAGTCCTCAGTTCATCCCCGTCCTGAAGAAGATCCGGGTCCGCGGGCCCGTCGGCCGCCCCCGCACCCGGCCCGACGCTGTCGCCGGCGACAAGGCCTATTCGTCTCGCGGCAACCGCTCCCACCTGCGCAGACGCGGCATCAAGGCAGTGATTCCGGAGAAGAGGGACCAGGCTGCCAACCGGAAGAAGAAGGGCAGCAAGGGCGGTCGGCCCTCCGGTCATGACGCCACTCTCTACAAAGAGCGCAACACCGTCGAGCGGCTGATCAACAAGCTGAAGGCCTGGCGAGGCATCGCCACCCGGTATGACAAGACCCCGGAGAGCTACCTCGCAGGCCTCCACCTTCGCGCCTCAATGATCTGGATCAGAGACCTCACCCGGGCAACCCATTGATCACGACTCGATACGCGCCCTAGTCGAGAAGGCGCTCGGCAAGCAGATGCTCGCCCTCCTGGGCCAGCTCACCGCCGCCTGCACCGCCACCGACAACCTCGCCCAGGCCGTCGAGGAGATGTTCCCGCAGCACCCGGACGCCGAGATCATCCTCAGCTTCCCCGGCCTCGGCGTCCAGCACGGCGCCCGAGTGCTGGCCGAGATCGGCGACGACCGCACCAGGTTCGCCGACACCCGCGGCCTCAAGGCCTACGCTGGGGCTTCACCCGTGACCCGGGCCTCCGGCAAAAAATCGAGCATCACCCGTCGGTGGGTGAAGAACGACCGACTCAACCACGCCGGCTACCTGTGGGCCTTCGCCGCGCAGACCAACTCGCCCGGAGCCATGGCCCACTACCGTCATCGTCGCGACGACGCCGGCGACTGGCACGCCGCCGCCCAGCGCAACCTGTTCAACCGCATGCTCGGCCAGCTCTACCACTGCCTCAAGAACCGCCGACTCTTCGAAGAGCAGGTCGCCTTCCCAGTCCTGCAAGAGCCCGTCCAAGCGGTGGCATAGACGCCGGAGCCGGGGCGGTGCTCACCCCAGCCTCTTGGTTGTCACTGGTCAGCGGCACACTGCGCGCATGAGCTCTGATCGACATGCTGTCCGGAGGTCCCTCGATCTGACCTGGGTCGAGTCCATGGGCGGTCCCCTGATCGTCGTCCCGGCATCCGCGCTGCAGTACTGGGGCGGGTGCACCGAGGACGGCATGATCATCAGCGATGGCGACCAGCCGGACGACTACGACCGGGCCTGCGAGGTCGTGGGTCTGGCTGAGGTGATCAGCCTGCGCGGCCACAGCAACGCTTCGGCACTGGTGCTGGGCGGCGAGGGCGCCACCACCTGCTACCTGCCCGAGAAGCAGGCGTTCATGCGCTGGCTCGCCGCTGACTCCGACACCGAGTTGCTCGCCGCCACCGAGGCCGCGCTGAACGACCCAGCGACGCCCTGGGAGGACTGCGGTCTCTGGGAGACCGACGGACCGGCAGTCCTCATGGACTCGGTCGAGGCCGGCGAGAACCTCGGCATGCCCTACCCGGATGACCGAGGCGAGCCGGACCAGGCCCCCGTTCCTCTGCCCGCGGGACGCTGGCGAGTCCGCGCGTTCCACAAGACGGGCGACTCGCCCTGGATCAGCGTGGTCCAGCTCCTCCCGGATGCCGATACACCGTCGACAGCGAGTCACTGAGTCGAACACCAAGCTCGCGCCTGCAGCCTCCAACTTGACGGCTTGGCACCGTGAGGTGTCTGGGGGTATGCGGGGTGCCGCAGGCGGTGCCGACTGAAGCAGGGTCAGATTGCTGCTACTCGCGGTGACTGGAGGTAGTCGGCAGCCCTGGGGACCACTTGGGGACCAGACGCCGTGAGCGCCAATGAGCGCCCGTGGGCGAAAACGGACGCTGCCGCATAAGTCTGGCGCCAGTCCGGCTTGGAGCGATTGACGCGACGCCTTGGCGCAGATCGCTCCTGGCGTCTTCAACTCCCCTTACAAGCAGCAACGTTGAGTGCCATCGAAGTGACACGGGTTCAGGAATCATGCTAGTTGAATATTAAAGTACTTAACTGGGGGTCAAGGGGTCGCAGGTTCAAATCCTGTCGTCCCGACTGGGGTTCGCCCCATTGTCGCAGGTCAGAGGCCGTTTTCTCGTTCGCGAGGAAGCGGCCTTCGGCGTGCTCTGGGGCCTGCCTCTCACATTCGTCTCACGGTTTTCACGGTTCGAGGGCGAGGCTGGGGCCTGTCCGACAATGTGAGCTGGTGATTATCTGCACCATTTGGCCTCTATGTCGGACTTTTCGATCACTGCAATGGGCTAGATGGTCGCTCGCCGTGATCGGCGATTCTGGTCATAGGGTTCGCACTTGACGCATCTGCGATCGATCAAGTGTGCACCAGTAGGTCCGGCAGTGCCCAAGTGACGGTGAGCTGGGTGGCCGACCGCTGCCGAGCAGCAGAGAGCAAAGGGCGAACTGGCCCAGAAGATAAGGGAGATCCACGCCTCCTCGCGCGGAGCCTGCGGCGTCCCGCATGTGCACGCCGCACTGCAGCGCAAGGGCCACGCGACGACGCCGCCTGGTTCAATGAGATCACGATCCCAATTCAGCACTGTGTCCGGCCGCACCTGCAGCCGTAGTTGTTGCAGGAACTCCTGCGGCGAGTGGCACCAACAGAGCAGCGAGAAACGCGCGATCCTCTGGGCTGAACCGCACCCTGTTCTCTCCCAGTTGTCGCTCGAGGACAGCGATCTGATGGCTGGCAGGACCAGGATCTCAACATCCTTCTCGCGGTGGCTCAACGGGAACAGGCGCAGGGCCGCGAAGGCCTGGGAGACCGCGAGATAAGCGAAACGTGCGAGCATGAGAGGCGATCACGCCGGACGTTAGCCCCCAGCACAAGGCGGCCGTGGCCTGTATGGATGCAATTTTCGGTACCCACAAGATCTTGGTGGCTAATTTCAACTTCTAGGCTGCGAGGCTGAGTTGGAGTCTGGCGAGGTGGCTGTGGTTGGCGCGGTCGAGGGGTCTGCCATTCCACCAGGCGTGGAGTCGGATGAGGTTGAGGGCGGTGGCGCTGGTGGTGTGGTCGAGGTGGGTCTTCGCAAGGCTGCGGTAGCGGGCGCGGCGTAGGCCGGTGGTGTGTGTGGCCTGGCGGATGGTGCCCTCGATGCCGGCGCGCAGTGCGTAGTCGCGTTGCCAGGTGCCGTCTTGCTGTTGTTCGTGGGCGGTGTGGATGGCCTCGGTGAGCTCGCGGGGGTAGAGGCTGAGGCGGCGACCCTTTCGCGAGCTGGTGCACTGCTCCTTGTGGGGGCAGGGGATGCAGTCCAGGGCGGCGAAGGCGACGACGGTCTTGGGAACGCCTTCTTGGACGACGGGGTTCCAGGTGCTGCTGGTTCTCCCGGTGGGGCAGATGGCCTGTTGGTTGTCCCAGTCGATGGTGAAGTCGTGGGCGGCGAAGCCCTGCCCGGCCTTGGCCTGGTGGGAGGTGTCGAGCAGGACCGGCGTGATCAGGGCGACGCCGTAGGTTTTGGTGGAGGAGACGATCAGGTCGGCGCTGGGGTAGCCGGAGTCGAGGTAGTGCCGGGAGGGCAGCAGTCTGCGGCGTTGGAGGGATTGGTGGATCGGTTCCAGGGCCTTGGTGTCTGGGAGGGTGGAGGCGGTGGTGGCCACGTTGGTGATGATGTTCGGGCGGGCGGGCCGGTCTCCGTCGGCCTGCGGGTGGCAGGTCTCTGAGATGTGGAGCTTGTAGCCGTTCCAGAACGTCTCGCGCTTGGCGGACCAGCGGGTGTCGGTGTCGTAGGGGGAGGCCAGGCGTATCGGGCCAGGCGGCAGGCCGTCGCCCCCGTCCTCGGTGCGCTCGCGACGCTTGACGCGGATGTGCCCGTTGCCGGCCGTGGTGCGGGTGTAGTTCTGCACCAGCACGATTCGCAGGCTCTGCACCGCCGGCAGCTCACGCAGCCATGCCGGGGAGCCGTGTGCATACACCGCGTGCAGCAAGGTGTAGCCGTCCTTGGCGTAGTGGAGCGCGAGCGCGTCTTGCTTGGCCTTGGAGGTGGGAAGGCGCCAGGTATCGATCCGGTCCGCGTAGCGGCGGCTCCAGTCCTCCACGACCAGCGCCTGGTCGACCCAGTTGGGACAGGCGGCGGCCAGCGCGTTCAGGGCTGCGCGGACGCTTTCGCCGGCCAGCTCGAGCCGGTTCAGATCCCGTACCGCTGCCACGATGTGCGTGGAGTCGGTGCGCTGGCTGCCGCCCGCGTCCACCAAGCCCAGCTCGCGCAGACGCTCCAACAGCAGGTCCAGCGCCTGCTCCTCCAACCCGTGGGTGACAACGCGGGCGCGGAACTCCGACAGCACACTGTGGTCGAACCCCGGATCCTCCAAGCGCAGACCCAGTGCGTACTTCCACGCCAGGTTCTCTCGGACCTCGTTCGCTGCCTGCCGGTCGGTCAGGTTCGCGGCTTTCTGCAGGACCGTGACCAGCGCGAGCCGGCCTGGCGACCAGCCCGGTTTGCCTGCCCGGCCGAACGCGTCGGCGAAGGCCGCGTCCGGGAACAGCTCGCCGGGCCGGTCGCGGACCTGCACCGCGAGCGGGGCCTCCCGCTTGCCCCGGTACATCGCCCTGACGGCCGCTGCGATCTGCGGATCAGGCTGGGGCCAGGGCTGCGGTTGCACCGACACGACATGCTCCGATCCAAGACGAGGCCCGAGGGATCACCAGCACTCATGATCCACTGCACCGTGGCCACGCTGCCACTCCTGACCCAAGGGACAAGCCCCAGACCGCTCCCCAGGCCACCCCAAAGCATCCCAACTCGGATTCATCACAAGGAACTTGGAATTAGCCACCAAGATCCCACAAGGTGCCGCCGCCTGCATCGTCCGGCTTCGGCAAAGAATAAGGCTGTGGACGACTCCTCTGTCGACTGCGGGCGATCGCCTCGCTCGCTGGCACCTGCGAGCGGTTCAGCTCCAACGGCTACCGGAACAGCTCTGGCAGTTCCTGGGCGCGCCTGATGGCTGGCTCCCATCCGAGGTAGACGAAGGACTCCAAGATCCGGCGTAGTGCTGTCATGCTGGCGGAGTCGTCCAGCAGCAGACCCCTGTGCCCCACCAGGTAGTCGTCGACGATCTCGAGCACCGCATTGAGGCCTTCGATCTCACGCGCGTAGTCCTTTGTCGCGGTGACTGCTGAGGCAACGCTGAGGAAGACTCGACGCCGCTGGAGGGAACGCAGATGACCCAGGACCTTGATGACATCGTGAGTCACTGCCGGATTCCCCACGGACGCGAGGTCATCCAGGAGTGGGAGGACGTGATGGGCGAACGCCTTCGGATCGCCGAGCGGTGCGCCTTGCGCTCCGATTTCTGATGCGCCGCTGGCGAGGTAGAGCTCGCGAGAGATCGCCTTGCACACGCGCAAAGCGGCCTTGGCCTCTGGGCCGTTCTGCGCCGGGACTCCGATGAGAAGCTGTGTGATGGCCGGCACGGGCAGGGCGAGGAGCGTGAAGGCTCGGTCCTGGTATTCGGCTGGAGTGGGTGGTGCGGGGTTGAGGAACCGTCGCAGGAAGACGCAGGTCCTCTCGGCGCGCACTGTGGAGCCGGCGGGGTTGGAAAGCCATGCCGTCAGGAGCGCAGTGCTGGCAGGCGCTTCCTGAGTGACTGCCAGGTAGACCAGCATCTCAAGGACGAACTCGCGAAGTTGGGTTGCGTTCGTGCTGCCGTCGGCAAGCTGCTCCGCGTGTGGCGACAGAAGCTGCCAGCCGTCGGCCTGTGACAGTTCACCCAAGGTCTCGTCGACAGTGCTGGGGGCGTTTTGGATCAGGGTGACGAGAACGCGCAGGAGCGAGAGCCGCACCAGTTCGGCAGGCTCGGCTTCCAGATGTTGGCGCAGTGTCTGGGCGATCTGGGATGAGTCGGCGGTGAGGTGGGCAAGGGCCTGCGATGCGGCAGCTCGGATGGCTGCGGAGGGGTGGCCTAGAAGCGTCTGCAGCATTGGGCTGACCTCTGGATCGTCTCCCCAGTCCGGGCGGGCGCTCAGACGGGCGAGTGCCTCCACGGCCGCGATCTCGCTGTAGGTCGCGTCGGTTGCCTTTGAGTCGGGGGCCGCCTCAATCAGCACTGCGAGGATGCTCTGGCCGAGCTCCGTGTCGGGCAGGACCGTTTCGTCCTGGGCGAGTTCGTGCGCACCGCGGACCAGCAGGTTCACGGCCTCGTCCAGTCGTCCGGGAGCCGCCTTGTCTTCGTCGTTATTCGTCCGGGACTCGTTCAGCTCATGACGCAACTGGGCAAACGTCGAGCGCAACTGGATCTTAGCGGCCTGGGACTGCGCCTCGTCCTGGGATCCGGTGGCCGCGAGGTCGGCTTGCAAGGCTTCCGCCGCCAACTGCAAAGCGCTCGGTTGCGCGCCTGCGGGGCTGCCTGCAGGCCACGTCACGTCCCGCACCCGGTGAAAGTCCCAGTTCACCTGAGTGGGCGGCAGGGCCGGCGGTCCGCCCTTGTCTTCGTAGGGTTGTAGGACGTTTTTGGACTTCTCTTCTGCAAGTCGGCCACGGTCCAGGACCGCGAGGAGGGTGGCAGCGGCCTCCGATCCGGTGGGCTGCTGCCCAGTCGCATTTTGGGCATCGTGCAGTTGGAGGATGCGTTGTTCGAGAGCCTGGTGGTCAGTGTCGTCGCAGAGCGGGGCGATCTGGGCCAGGAGGTGGCCTGCTTGGACATAGGTTGGCGCGGAGGCAAGCAGGTCTCCTGCTGACAGGAGCGGTGCGACTGGCAGGCCGAGGCGCTCGGGCTCGCTGGTCGCGGCCTCGAGCACCTTGTTCCATGCCTCGCTGTGGTGGAGCTTGTCTTTGAGTTCCTGAAGGACGTAGGCCAGGTCTGGGTAGCGTTGTGCTGCGAGTTCTTGCAAGTGGCGGACGAAGGCATCCGTCATGGTCGCCAATGCCTCGTGGCCCCCGGCTGCTCGCAGGGACCGGCCGTGTGTCACGCGGGGGCGGGCGTCGCTTGCGGGCAGGTCAACAACTTCCGGGAAAGTGTCAAGAACTCGGAGGTAGAGCGCGACGGCCGTCTGCAGGTCCGTTGCGAGAAGGTTTGGGTACTTCTGGCCGATCTCGAAGCGCACCATCTCGAGATCGGCTTCGCGCGTACCGGTGAAGGACATGATCTGTGAGTGCGTCAGCGCGGTCCTTTCCTGCCGTGTCTCCTCGAAGGTCCAGACGGCCTCGGCAAGGCGCACGGCTTGTGCAGGCATGGCCGCGACCAGTTCGTCGAATCGGCGGGCGAACCAGGAGACGACCGAGACGCCCCAGTGCTGCATGGTGGCGGCGGTGAGAACCTCATCGAGGATCGGTGCGTTGGATGTGGGGTCGATGACGACGGCGTCGAGGAAGGGGTCGGCGCTGAAGTTCGCGAGTGACTCGTACTGGGGGTTCGAGGGATCCTTCAGTGCGAGCT
This sequence comes from Kitasatospora sp. NPDC052896, assembly GCF_044547075.1. Classification (NCBI taxonomy): domain Bacteria; kingdom Bacillati; phylum Actinomycetota; class Actinomycetes; order Kitasatosporales; family Streptomycetaceae; genus Kitasatospora; species Kitasatospora sp. NPDC052896. The sequence goes on along the minus strand of NZ_JBITZU010000047.1, from coordinate 13,351 downwards.
GGAGCAGGCTCGCGGCTGCCCGGGCGCGTTCGGCCTGGCCCGCAGCTCCGGTGGCGGTGGCGGGGTCGGCTTTGCGGAGACGGTCGAGCAGAACGGTGGCAGCACGCGCGAGTTGGAGGTCCGTTGACTCCCGGGCGTGTCTGGCCAGGACCTCGACTGTCTCGGACACGGCTTGCACACTCTGGTGCAGTTGCTCGGGGGCGTTGTTGTCTGAGTGGAGGGCGCCGGTGATCTGGTAGGCGAGGTACTCCTGGGCCGCGGTCGCCTCGACGAGCTCAGACTCTCCGCGGCAGGCCTGGATGAGGGGCTGCATGTCGGCCGCTGTGATCGTCTGTTGAAGGGCGACGTAGGCAGTGGCCGCAGCCGCGAGCGGGTGGCCATGCGTTTGTGGCGCCATTCGCAGGACCAGGTTCCAGAACTCCTGCCGACTCGGATCGCTGTGCCACAGGTGCGCGAGGTGCATGTCGAGGCTTGGGCGGGCCAGAACAGCCAGGTCCGGAGACTGGTCGAGTTGACTTGCAGCGTGGAGGGGATCAGTGACGTCGCTGAGGATGAGGCGGGCGACGCCGTAGTCGAACAGGACGGGGTGTGCGTAGAGAACGGGGGCTGCTGCGAGGGAGCTGCCAGCTGTCTCCTCGCGCATGACGCCGTCGTGCAGGATGTCCTTCAGGCATGTCAGTCCCGCGGCGTCCAGAACGGCGGCGGGCCGACCGATGCGGTCCCGGCGAAGCCGGATCATCTCCTGGGTCAGCCTGGTCAGGACGCCTTCGCGGGCGTATCCGTCGCCGGCGTCAGTGACCCGCCTTGTCCAGTAGCTGTTCAGCAGGTCGAGTTGGCTGGTGATCGCGGCCAGTGAGGCGTTCGGGACTTGCACCAGGTCAGCGGCGAGTCGCAGGTTGAAGGGGTTGCGCAGCAGGAGTGCCAGCTTGGCTTCGGGCTGGGCGAAGACGGCGTCCAGTACGGGGCTGGCGGCACGGACAGGCGCGATCTCGGCGTCGGTGAGGTCGCCCACGAGCAAGTGGCGGGTGCTTGCAAGCGAACTGTCCGCGCGTGTGGGGTCGACCGGGGCTCCTTGGAAGACCTGCTGCCAGCGACGATTGTTCTTGATGTCGAAGGTGCGGACGGTGGCGATCACCCTCCAGCGGGTGCCCTGGAGTGCGCCGAGAAGGTCAGAGAGCCAGTCGCTGCCTTCCGCGAGGCGGGTGCCGTCCAGGTTGTCCAGGATTAGGGTCCCGGGTTGTGTCCCGTCCCATCCCTGCAAGATCACGTGCAGGGGTTGCTGGATGCCGAGGTCGCCGCGTAGGTGCGCCAAAGTGCCGGCCAGCGCACTGACTGGGAGATAGACCATGTCTTCCCCCTGGTCGCTCAGCAGGCGCCCGAGATGGGCGGCAACTGCGGTCTTTCCGGCTCCGGGAGCGCCAACCAGCACGAACCCATCGGCAGTGCCGGCGACCACCCCATCGAGGTCTCGCTGGAGCACGATGTCTCCAGCGCCTGTCGGGATTTTGACCTCCTGAAGGTCGCGTGCCAGGCGCTGGGAGCTGTAGTCCCGCAGAGCCTGGACGTCGGCGTACACCTCGGGACGCAGCCCGAAGGTACAGCCCTCGTGCTTCATGCGGCCCTCTACGTCCGTACGACGCATCCACTGCATGTCCTTGTGCAGCGAGGTGCCGACGGTCTCGAGAGCCCTCCAGGCGCTGCTGCTCGTCGTTTCACTCGCTAGCGTTGGCGACAGCAGGCCCTGCGCGATCTGGCGGTCCACCTCGCCTTCTTCCAAGGAGAGGACACGTACGCGCAGCAGCCTCAGAAAGGCCCTCAGTTCGCTATCAGTCGGCTGCGTGTGCGCCTCGGCTTCCCAGAGCCTGCGCACGTGGTCGAGAAGCGCGTTCCTGGCCGTTCTCTCTGGATTGTTGTAGGCCACGCTGTCCAGCGGCATTGCGTCAGGCAGTGTGGCCAGGCGGTCGACGACCGTCGCAAGGCCGTCTCGCACCGTGGAGGCGCCTGGGCCGTTTGTAACGATCACGATGCGGTCCCGGGTAGGGTCGAGAGGCCGCCGCCCCCGCTGACCCTGCACGCTGACTGGCACCCCTCTCCGGTACTGCAGTACCGCCTGCTCCAAGGCAGAAGCCAGATCGGAGTCTTCCAGCACGCTCAGCGACAGCCTGGTCTTCGCTTGCACCAGGAGCCAGCCGTCCCTGTCGGTCAAAGCTCCCGCGTCATCGACGTCTTCACCCGTCTGACCACCGATCGATGTCACCCGCGCGTTCTCCAGCCAAGAGCCCGGGAGAGGTTCCTGGGCTACGCAGTGAGCACTGAGCCAAGCCAGGCACAGGGCCTCGAAGCTCGTTCCTCGCGCCGTCGCGCCGCCGCCTGTCGATGACTTGGATGACATCCCCCCATTATCGGGCCGAGAACCAGATCTAGGAGCTGTTCGGGCGATCACCGGCGGGCAGCACGTCCGGGCTTCTGTCGCAGACCATCGGTATGGTCGCCCGCATCGGAGCGAGTAGCTGGTTGTATTTCGCACCGTTGCAGCAGGGCGGACAGACATCGCTGGACTGTCTCCGGGAGGCGGTCTTCACTCGCGGTGCCGAGTACTAAGGGAAGAAGGCGTCGAATCGCTGGCTGCTCTGATGGAGGGCCGCTGGCTGGAAGAAGAGCCGGCGCATTCGGTGGTCGATGTCGAGCGGGTTGCGTCTAGAGAAGTGGTGTACCGGTTCCACCCGTTCCAGGGGTTTGATCCCGGTTCGGTGCATGGCGCCTGAAAGCAAGACGGCCAGCGGTTGATCCTTCGAGATGTCTGACGTCACGAAGAGGAGACCAACACGATGACCGCACCTGACAGTCTGCCGGTTGCCGCGCTGCTGGAGGCGAACCTGAGCTCGGCGAGTCCGGACTTGTTGCGGGCGATGGTGAAGACCTTCACCGAGGCGATGATGTCCGTCGACGTGGACCGCGCGTGCGGCGGCGAGTACGGCCGCCCGAGGAGGAGCGCGGCAACTTCCGTACCGGCTAACGGTATCGGGGCTGGGGCACCAGGGTCGGGACCGTGGACCTGGCGATCCCGCGGGTCCACTCCGGCTCGTACTTCCCCGGCTGGCTGCTGGAGCGCCGCCGTCGGGCCGAGCAGGCCCTGGCGCTGCGATCGCTCACCAGCGACCTCCCGCCGGGCAACCGCACCTGATCGAGGACCCCATCGACTACGGCCTTAACCTAACGGAACCACAGCCGACTTGACCGGGCGGCCCACGTCATTCACCCCACCCTGGTGAAGTCGGCCGAGGTATCCGGCAGTCGACCACGCTCCCGCGAGAGCTCGGGTACAGTGGCAGACAGCCCAACAGGCCCGGGCCACCGGCAGCACCGGCGGAACCAGCCAGGGGCGAGGACTTTCACCACCGTCCGGAGGCGCGTCAGCAGCGTGCCCACCAGCGGAACTCCACCCCAACCGAGCACGCGCCCAGTCGCGCCTCCATTCCACTGGAGTTTTCCGCATGTCCGACCAGCAGGTCACCGTCGTTGCGCAGAACTTCTTCTGCGAGCACACCCCCAGCAAGAGCCGAGTCCTGGCCCTTGTCGGCCATCAGGCCGGTCCCGCATCACTTCAGGCCATCCTCACCTGCCGTGAACCCGAACTCGCCCACCACGCAGCCCGACTGCTGGTCCGCGCGCTGCGCTCGCAACCTGCTACCTGGGCCGCGGAGCGCGTCGACGAATTGTGCGGGCGGCTGCCGGACGCCCCGGCAGCGTCCCTGAGGCAAGCCGTAACCCACGCGCTCGCCGGAACCTGGGCGGCCAACACCGGCACGTTGATCACATGGCCTGAGAGTCCCGCAGACGAGGAACTAGACCACGACGACGCGGACTTCGGTGACACCGGCAACGGAACCACCCCCGAGCCGGCTGTTCGAGTTCCAGATGGCGCGCGACTTCGCGACCTCGCCGGCCCGGTCGTACGGATCGCCACACTGCGGGAGTTCCACGTCCACGACCGGCAGGCCCTGCTCGACAGCGCATCCCAGCAGGGGTGGACCCCGGCGCCCGCCGAGGAGCTGGCCGAGAACGACCCGCACGACGTAGTTGGTGCGGTGATGTGGCTCGCCGACCCGCCTATCGAATTCGACGGAGCCGAGGGCCTCATCGACCGCAGCCAGGCCTCCATCCTCCGGCGCGACAAGGACCACGAGGTCGCTCAGTGGAGCGTGGAGCCCATCGTCGTGGACTTCGGCAGGGGCTGGCGTCGGTTGGAAGCCGACCCTTCCGAGGAGAACAGCCGGGACGACGAGATCCCGGACTTCGCCGCGCTCTTCCCGGCGGAGGCGGCGCACTGCGCAGACCCGGAGTGCGAGGATGAGCGCTGCCTGTGGCAGCTGACCCCGCGCACCGCGGACGTCCTCCACACGACGCTGTGCCTGCTCGCGGACGAGGCGTACGACGACGCCGAGGAACTCGGCGACGGGCGCCTCGTGCCGGACGAACGCGAGGGCAACTGGGGTGTGTTCGCCCGCCTGCCGAAGCTGACCTTCGGCGCCGACCTCCAGTGGCGGCGCCGGTTCGCACGTGCCGCCGACGACCTCGCCGACGACCTCGAACACGGTAACTGGCCGCAGCCGACCTGCACCGGAGAGGAACTCGCCCTGCACCTCGCCCTCGACGACGCCCGTGACCGCGTCGACGAACTCGGCGACACTGAGGCCGACACCCACCACGGGCTGCCGACTCACCGGGACGACTACGAATTCGACGCCTGCACAGACATGTTCTTTCAGGACACCGACGTCCTCATGCTCTACGACCGCCGCTTCGACGGCATCGGGGACCCGGACGACGACACCAACCGGCAGCTCGGAGTGGGCGACCTGCGCGCGCCGGCCTGGTTCGAGCCGTTCGGGAACGTGAAGACCCGCGACCCCCACCGCGGCTTCCGTCGCTGACCTGCACGGCCAAACTGCCCAGTGTGGGCCGGAACGAGGAGCGTTCCGGCCCACACTGGGCAGTCACCTTCCCGACGCTGCTGCTGGAGGAGGACCGTGGTGAGCCCGACCGTGGCCCAAGGGGGAACTTCAGGGCATGGATCCACGCTGTCATGGAACCATGATCGCCCCCAGTGGATTGATCCCGCGCTCGAGACACTGGAGCGCCTGCGACGGACGCGAAAACTCGTTGGCTGGCTGCCAGCAAGGTACGACGATGCGACTGTTTTCCACGCGGAGGGACCTTGTTCGTTTTCGTCTGTGCGAGATGTGAGGCCGGGCTGACCGCCCTGTTGTCCCAGGTCTCTCTTCCAGCCCACGCCCATCAGAAATACGGGAACGGGATCCAGCTGCCAGTGCTCATGGAGTCGGGGACGTTCGCCATGGACCCGGACCCCTGGGGACCGCCGTGGCGGCGGTGGGACGAGATCGCCCCGGGCGAGGCCGAGGCCCGCGGCATCTACGCGCCGGTCTACGCGCTGTCCGACGGCGCGCCCGGCGCGATCGTGATCGCCCCCGGAGATATCCGCAGCACCCGACTGATTCCCGAGAAGCGAGGTGGCGCCTGCTGCGGCCTCGACGGGTCCGACGGCCCCAACATGGCCTGCGAGGCGTGCGGCCTGGCTGTGGCGAGCAGGATCGACGACTGCTCGCTATGGCAGGCGGTGTGGCTCGCGCCAGACGCCGTGCGCCGCCTACTCGTTGACGATGTCGACGCAGCGCCGCTCTCCTGGGAGGAGCTGATGGAGGAAGGGAAGGGCACGCCCCCGTTCGAGCCGATCGCCACATGGGGGTCAAGGCTCGGGACAAGCCACTACTGGTCATGGAGCCCGCAATGGGAGGCGGCGGCCGGCCGAGCGCTTGCCCACCTGCTGGCGGCCTCTGAAGGGCGGCCGGTGACCGTCCCGCACGGCCTGATCGCGGACGTGTTCCAACGCACCCTCGACGCGCTGCTGCCCGTGGGTGCGCCGGAACGGCACGCTGTCCTGGCGGGACCGGGACGACCTGCCCCCGAAGCAGGCGTCGATATCCTCCTCGTACCAGTTCATCCTCAGACGGGCCAGACCTGGACACCCGCCGACCGGGTTCTATCGGCGTATCCGGTGCCGCTGCCGCTGGGGGTGTGGCTGTCGATGGCCTTTCCCAAGACGTACTCGCCCGTCCCAGCATCGGGCGGCATACCCCACGACCTCCTCCGCGACGACCCGCTCCCGCCGCGCCCCAACCGCCTGTTCCGGCCCGACCTGGGAACGTTCCAACACACCCTGGTCCGGCTACCCGCCGTTCGCAGTCCGTGGCTGCGCAAGATCATCGAGAACCTCACGCAGCACATGACGACCGGTCTCTTCTAGCCGCTTGGCATAGGAGCCGCAGACTGCTCGTGACCGTCCCGCTGTCAGCGGCGGCCTGTTCAATGTCCGTCATGAACGTTTACGGGCTGGTGTCCGCGTTGGCCGATCCCGATGTCCTGCATGCTCGCTGTCGGGCGCTGACACTGCTCGACGTCGTGCTGGACGGCTTCGCCCCGAGACACGGCTACTTCCCGGGCTGGCGTGAGGGCGTGGACCTGGCCACGATGGAGAACGGTTCCGGTGATCTGTATGGGATCGTCTTCGATCCGGCCGGGGTCTTTCTCTACGGTTTCGACCACGAATGCGATGCCACGCCGTGGCGGGAGTGGCCCAGGGCGCACTGGCCCGGACTGTTGGAGGGCCTGCCCGCCGAGCTGGCGCACTACCCGGCCGATCCGGAGCTGCAGTTCGAGGGTTTCTTCGACGCGACGGTGTGCGCGTGGCGCGAGACGGGCGAGCCTTCGTGGCAGTGCGGTCCTGTGATGTTCGAGCAGGGGGAGTCCGATGGAGCCGGTTGGCTCTTTGGGGTGCTGACCGACGGCAGTGCCGAGGCCGTCGGCCGTGACGCGGAGGACTACTACGAACGGCCCGTCGACCGGCAGGCTGTCGCTGCGCTCTTGGCGGGCGCCCCGCTGGACCCTCGGACGGTCGGCGCGCTCAATCCGGCGGCGGACTTCGAGACGATAGCCGAGCGCGCCCGCCTACTCGGCTATGCGGTGGCGGATGCCTGAACGAGCGGACGGCTGTGCCTCCTCTTGTCCGTGCTCGTGAGTAGGGCGCGACCCCAATGTGACTTCACTGTAAGGAGGATCCTTGGGAGCCAAGACCGGTCTGCTTGTGTACGCCGACGGGGACGTGCCTTCCCTCCTGAAGCAGGTGGGTGAGGCGGAGCTGGGGCAGACGACCGCCATGATGCGGCGCCTCTACACGGGCTGGGTGATCGAAGCGGCTGGCGGCTTGAACCTGGGGGACGGGGTCTACCCTCCGGACGGTCGGGCCTACGCGGGAAGCTGGCCAGGGGTGGAGTTGGTCTGCGATCGACGTGTGATGGTCGATCTGCCGTCTCAACTCCCGGATGAGCTTGTAGCGGCGAGCGCTGGTCGGCGGATGGTGCTGCACGCCATGCACAGCGTGGTCGACTGGCTGGCCTTCGGCGTGTGGGAGGACGGGCGTCTCATCCGCTCGCTGAGTCTGTCCCCGGACAGCGGGATCGTCGAGAACATCGGCGAGCCGCTTCCCTTCGAACTGCCGTACTGGGCTGGGGAACGCCGTGCAGATGTCATCCGGTGGCCGGACGGTGATGACGAGCCGTACGCGCTGCCGTTTCACCCCCTGGAGATGGGCGAGGACGCACTGCGTGCGCTCTGCGGGTGCATCGTGGAAGGCCGTCCGGATCCCGGTGACGTGGATGCGGACGCCATCGGGCTTCACGGTTACCTTGTGCGGGACCCGGATGCTCCGGATCCCGCAGGGAAGGAGGCCGCGCTCAGAGCAGCCGTGGGAGCCATGGCGCCGCCCCGTACCTACGTGCTGGGCCCCGACGCCACGTTGATCAAGCGGGACGCCCTGTAGCCCATGGCACCACCGTGACCGAAGCACCGGCTGCCCGCAGATCCTCGGCATGCCGTCGCGCGGCGTTCTCCTCGATCCCTTCGAAGAGCAGAACCGGAGGCGTGTCGGTCACGGTCTGCTTCGCGCGCCACAGCCCGACGCCCGTCATTGTGCGGAACGTCTTCGCAATCTCCAACGGGCTGGGGCCGGCGTCGAGGAGCACCACGTTGTGGGGGATGTCGTCGCAGATAAGCGTGAAGTACTCGGTCATTTCTGCTCGGGCTGCTTGCAGCGTACGCAGCGGAAGATCGTCACAGGCTCGCCTCCGTGTGGGGCTGCGGCCGGAACTCGTGGACCACCTCGATGTGGCCGACGATGTGCTGGTTGAACTCGTCCAACTCCTCCGCCGGCGCCCACAGCTCGAGGATCGTGCGTCCGCCGGCCTGCTGGACCGGGTAGCGGGCGGCGAAGGCGGCGTCGATCTCGAACCTGGTGACGTAGCCGACGCCGGAGGCGGGCACGTTCCAGCCCCGTGCGATCCGGATCGCGTAGTCCTCGTTCAGTACCGGGTAGAAGATCGGCTGCTCGGGCAGGCGAGGCGGCCAGGCCCGCCAGCCCGACACCCCGACCAGCTCCTGCGGGCCGGTCGGACGCCACAGCGTCACGCTCTTCGCCCGGGCCATCGCGTGAACCTCCTCGGTCCGACGGCTGGCGCCCACCGTACCGCCGCACCTGATCGACGGCTGCCTCGCCCTAGCCGGCTGGGCATGGACAACTGACCCCAGCCGACGCCGACATCACGCATTCAAGTTCAGTAACGGTGGTTTGTTAAACCGGTAAGTAGAGATCAAGGGCTCGCCCACTGGCCAATGAGGTTATGAGGGCCTGGAGTTCGGGTGGTGGGGGCGTGTTCGACCATGCGTGCCAGTAGCGTTGCAGGGTGTGCCAGGGGTCGAGCCAGGCGCGGATTGCCCGGATGGCCCGGGGCCATGTGGGCGGCTGGGGCTGGTGGGACATGGCAGTGCCCCCTCTCGGGCCCGTCGGCCGTCTCGGGCCGTGGGGCTTGATCCTGTGCTGGGGGTTCATCGGCGAACCAGGCCTCCCAGCAGAAGGAGAACGCGCAGTTCACGAGGGTTTGGTGGCGTCGGATCGCGGTGTCCGAGCGGACCTGGAAGTCGGCCCAGCCGAGTTCGTCCTTGATCTTTTTGTAGCTCTGCTCGATCCAGTGCCGCAGACCGTAGAGGCGGACGAGTTCGGCCAAGTCCCCGGGTGGGTGGGGGCTGTCGGCGGTCTGGGGCGAGCCGAGGCGGCGCAGGTTGGTGGCCAGATACCAGGTGGCCTTGTCCGGCAAGGCAGACGGGTCGGCGGTGGCCACCACCAGGCGCGTCGGTGCGTCCGGGCCCCAGCCGCCGAGGCGGGCGTCGGCGGCCCACCAGGTCTCGGTGTGCCCGTCGCGAAACGTGCGGACCACCGGCGTCCAGTCACCCGGGTGCTCGGAATCGGTCCAGGTCAGGGCCCGTGCGGCTTCGACCGGGGTGTGCGCTTCGTCCTTGTAGGCCCAGGTGCCGCGGTGGGGCTTGAGGGCCATGACGAACGGCAGACCGGCCTCGCGCAGGGTGTGACGGAACTCGTCGTGGTCGCCGTAGCCGCAGTCCGCCACCACCGCCCGGAACGGGATGCCGGCTTGGTGGGCCTGGCCGGCCAGCGCGGTGGCGAGCCGCGGCTTGGTACGGAAGTCGGGATCGTTGCGCTTCTTCGGGAAGTGATGGGCCGGGGTGTAGGGCACGGCGTGCAGCGGATAGTAGAGGCGCTCGTCCGCCCACAGGGTGGTCACCGTGACGACGCCGTTGTCCGTCTTCCCGAGCCGGCCCAGCCACTGCCGCCCGACGTGCGCGGTCGCCGTGCCGTCCTTGCGATCCCCGGAATCGTCGATCACCAGCACCCCTTGGCCGTGCGGCGCGGTGGCCGGATCCGCCAACAACAGCTCAATCCGACGGGCATTGACCTGCTCGAACTTCCAGGTCGACTCCGACAGGAAAAACTGCAACCGCTGCACCGCCGGATGCTGGGCCCCGACTACCGGCTCCGCCCCTGCCAGCGCGGTGAGCGTCTTGTTGCGGTCCCGTGGCAGCAGCAGACCGGTCAGGTACTCCCGGAAACCCCGCCGCTGAGCCAGCGACCGGAACAGATCATCGAACCTGGCCGCATACTCCTCGAGCGGACCAGGAGCAGGCGGACACGGCACCCGTGCGGTCATGGCGACACCCCCGAAGGACCCTGTCCTCACCAATACTGCCGACCTGACCCCATGTCAACAAACCACCGGTAAGCCCAGGTCGGGGAGGACATCAGCCAGTCTGCTTCTGTCCGGCCCGCGACGAGCGCGACATCCTCCTGCCGAGCGCGAAGCCGAATGCTGCGACCACCAATCCAGCTGAGGCGGCAGCGGTATACCCGAAACCGGAACCCTGCTCTCCAACTGGAGTCACAACCCGTATGGGGATTAGGCCCTCGCCGCAGGCCTCTTCGCGGACAACATCCGGCGCCTCCTCATTCGGGGAGCCTTGCTCCTTGTTTCGCAAGCGGGCCCACTCAAAGACAACCGCACCAAGGAAGGCAGCCCCAACACCAAACCAGATACTGGTAAAAACTGTCCAGTCCTGCCACCGGGTAGCAACATCCTCGTTTGTCAGCTCCGCCACAGGACCGGTCGAGCTAAAGGAGTCCCATGTCAGACCAGCTGTACTTGAAGGCTCTGGCCTAGCCGAATCAACATGGGTCCCGAAGGGAATATTTGCATCCACCTGCGTGAGGAGAATCGGCGGGCGCATATATTTACCTGCCAGTACACCCGATCCCTCGAACTCGCCGAGCATGCTTTGGCTTGGTACATCGAAGGCCCCTATAAGCGGCCAGGTCTCCACCTCCTTGGGGCCCTCCAGGCCAACACGGTGCCCAACGTATAGAATCCTGCCCATCGAATTTCCGTCTACCTCGACGGGGGTGCCAACCCACGGATCGCTAGGTTGTGCAGCGCCTCCGGATGTACCTGGCGCGCAGGGCGCTGTCTCCGAGATCGATAGCTTGAACGCCTGAGCAACCTGCGAACTTGGCCCAATTCGGTCCATTATCTTAGAGTCACTGGGAACCAGACCCAGACTCCAAGCCCCTCCGAGCTGGGTAATTTCAGGGCTATACTCCGCGCCACGCAATCGTGCTGCTCCCCGAAAGACAAGAAATCCAGAGAAGCTTCCCTTGCCGCAAACGACGGCACGGTAGCTCATCCTTGGCTCGGCTGCTTTGGGATCACCAATTATGCTGGCTTCAATCTTTACGCTATGGAGAGAATCGGTGCTATTTTCGATGAAATTGACCGATCCTGCATATGGCTGCCACTCAGGCGTCGCGTCGCCAACCATCGAGGCAACAAGGAAAGCTGGCACCGATGCCAGAGAGGCAACTATGAAGGCCCAATAGGCAATTGCACGGAGTCCTGCTCGCATGGCCAGACATTATCAGAGGACGTCCTGTTTGGTGCGGGACAGCTCATGGATTGTGCCAGGTTATGATGGTTTCGCCCATTGTTCGCTTCGCGAGGTTCGAGATCATGGCGAGGCGGATCATGTCCTCGGAGTGTTCAGGTCATTGGTCGGTTGCCCGCAGCTGACGCCTTCGACGGCTCGTGGCGTTCCCCTGGCCGCTGGCAGGGTACTGAGCCTCGACGATGGGTTGGCTGGCCGCGGGTTGGTTGTCGGGTGCCATCCGCGGCCAACCGCTCCTCGCGTCCGGCGGCTCGGCATCAGGACGAAGTGATCTGTGGGTGTTCGTGAGAAATCGTATGGCTATGGATGATCGCCGTCGGTGACCGGATCAGGGCTGAGTGTGCGTGGTCATTCGCTGATGAGGGAGAAGCCGAGGACCACTCCTGCTGAGACGCTGATCTTTCCGGGGGTCAGGTCGCCGTCCCCGCTGCCGTCGCTGCTGGAGCGGTGACTGCGGTAGCTGTTCTGCAGCTGGTCGGAGTCGATGTCCTTGATGTGGATGACCGGGCCGAGTCGGGCTCCGGCCGCCTCCGCGTAGAGCGCCGCCTTCTCCCGGGCGGCTGCGACGGCGGCCGTGCGTGCCTTGGCGCGCAGCTCCTTCTTGGCCTGAACGTCGAAGGTGACCCCGTCGACCTGGTTGGCTCCGGCGTCCACGACGTCCACCAGGACGGCCTCCAGCCTGTCCAGCTCCCGAAGCTCGATCACGAACGAGGCAGTGCACTCGTAGCCCAGGAACTTGCGCTCGTTGCCGTACGTCCAGGAGGACTTCAGGTCCAGCCGGGACGTGGAGACGGCGGAGTCGGGTACGTGGTGGTTCCGCAGGACCTCGCGGACCTGGTTGACCGCTGCCCGGGTGACCTCGAAGGCCTCGCCGGGCTTCTGCCGGGTCTGGTTGATGGCGACCCGCAGTCGCGCCAGGTCCGGTGAGGCGTCCACGCTTGCCGCGCCGAAGACGGACATGCCCCAAGGGTTCTCTATGAATTGAGTGCCGTTCATGACGTGAATCCAACCAGCCGGGTGTGCGTTTCGGCAGGTGGATTTCCGTGGCAAGAGGGCTGGACTGTCGATGCGGGCTGGAGGACGACGCAGACGAGTGGGTCGCTCGCGGGAGGCCCTGACCTCGGCGGCCTGCCAGTCGATAGCGTGTCCGACATGGTGACCTTGCTGGACGACGATGAGCTGGAGCGCTCGCCGGTGGTGGCGAATCGGGCGATGAACCGCGAACGGGCCCTGACCGGCGTCAACAGCTATGCGCGTGAACTCGGCCTCGACCCGGTCCAGTGGCTGCTCGACCGGCCCGGGCACGGGTCGTGGCTGGACCTGTGCAGCGGTGAGGGCCTGGCCTTGACGATGGCGGCAGGTCGACTGCCGGCCGCCACGGTTCTCACCGGGGTCGACCTGGTGGGCCCACTCGGCCCGCGGCATGTTGCCCCCAACGTCCAGCTGATCGTGGCCTCGCTCGCTGACTGGGCGCCCCAGCAACCGTATGACCTGATCACCTGCGTGCACGGGCTGCACTACCTCGGCGACAAGCTCGGTCTGCTCGGCCGAACTGCCGGCTGGCTCAGCCCCGACGGGCTGTTCCTCGCCCAGCTCGACCCGGCCTCACTACGCCGTGTCGACGGTAGGAGCCTGGCGAAGCCGGCGCTCGCGGCGCTGCGGGCGGCCGGGTTCGAGTATCAGCCGCGGCAGCATTTGCTGACGCTGCGAGGTCGGCGGAGCGTCAGGCTCCCGTTCGACTATCTCGGTGCGGATACGACCGCCGGACCCAACTACACGGGTCAGCCCGCAGCGGCGTCCTACTACGGCTGAGCCAACTCCACTGCCGCGCGCATCTCCTCCGCCCAGATGCGCCGGGGATCGAGGTGCAGTTCGTTCTGCATGAGGCAGTCCGCCACGAGCGTGCCTACCGGATTGCCGCACGCACACAGCT
>NZ_JBITZU010000046.1:0-22890 GCF_044547075.1 Kitasatospora sp. NPDC052896 | reverse complement strand
TCCAACAACCGCTTGTCCAACGACCCCGCGTTCACCCCGATCCGGATCGGCACCCCCGCCGCCGACGCCGCCTTCGCGATCTCCCCCACCTTGTCATCGAAGGCCTTGATGTTCCCCGGATTCACCCGCACCGCCGCACACCCGGCCTCGATCGCCGCGAACACGTACTTCGGCTGGAAGTGAATGTCCGCGATCACCGGGATCCCGGACTTCTTCGCGATGACCGGCAACGCGTCCGCATCGTCCTGCGAGGGCACCGCCACCCGCACGATCTGACAACCCGACGCCGTCAACTGCGCGATCTGCTGCAAAGTCGCGTTGATGTCAGCCGTCACCGTCGTGGTCATCGACTGCACCGACACCGGCGCGTCACCACCCACCGGGACGTTCCCGACCATGATCTGCCGGGACACCCGGCGAGTCGCCAGCGGCTTGAGCGGAAGGGACGGAATACCGAGCGAGATCGCGGTCATGTGCGCAGTTTTCCCGGGGTCGAGGTGATGGTCCTACCGGGGCGCCGAGATCCGCGCTCCCGGCGTCCAACGGTACGGCACCCGGGGAGCGCCCCTGACACGCGCCCGGCCCGGGCCCGGTCCACCAGGACCGGACACGGGCCGGGGCACCGGCGGGCCGGCGCTAGCTGATCTTGACCGGGTTGACCAGGTCGGCCGCCAGGACCAGCAGGGTGAAGCCGACGAAGACGCTGGCCACCACGTACGCCAGCGGCATCAGCTTGGCCACGTCGAACGGGCCCGGGTCCGGCCGCTTGAGCAACCGGGCGGCCTGGCGGCGCAGCGACTCCCAGAGCGCGCCGGCGACGTGGCCGCCGTCCAGCGGCAGCAGCGGCAGCATGTTGAACAGGAAGAGCGAGAGGTTGATCCCGGCCAGCAGGTTCACCATGAAGGCGATCCGCTGCGAGGCCGGCAGGTGCAGCGCGAAGACCTCGCCGCCGACCCGGGCGGCGCCGACCATGCCGACCGGCGAGTCGGCCGAGCGCGGGGTGCCGTCGAAGACCGAGTCCCACAGGCCCGGGATCTTGCCCGGCAGCGCCAGCAGCGAGTGGATGCCGCTGTCGGCCATCTGGTACATCCGGTCCACGCTGTCGCCGAAGCCGAGCTGGACCACGCCGGTGGTGGGCGTGATGCCGAGGAAGCCGGTGTCCACCGTCTGCCCGGGGATCGGGTCGCCGTTGCCGTCCAGCTTGGCCAGCGTGTTCTTCTGGATGGTCGCGGTGGTGGCGACCTGGTGCCCGCCGCGCTCGACCACGATCGGCACGGTCCGCTCGGCCGAGTCGCGGATGTCCGCGGAGAGCTGCTTGTAGTCGTGGATCGGGTGGCCGGCGAAGGAGACGATGGTGTCGCCCGCCCGCAGCCCCGCGGCGGCGGCCGGGGAGGCCGGCGCGTCCTTCGGACAGGTGTCGCTCGCCTGGCTGACCGGGACCACGCACTGGGAGACCGAGCTGATGGTCGGCAGCGACTCCGGCACCCCGAAGCCCATCATCGTGGCCAGGAAGAGCCCGAACGCCAGGATCAGGTTCATGAACGGCCCGGCGAACATCACGATGACGCGCTTCCAGGGGGCCCGCTTGTAGAACAGCCGGTCCTCGTCGCCGGGCAGCAGCTCCTCGTAGGAGGCCTGCCGGGCGTCCTCGATCATCGACCGCCAGGGCGAGCTGCTGCGCTTGGTGATCCGGCCGTCGGGACCGGGCGGGAACATCCCGATCATCCGGATGTACCCGCCCAGCGGGACGGCCTTGAAGCCGTACTCCGTCTCGCCCTTCTTCCGGGACCACACGGTCGGCCCGAAGCCGACCATGTACTGCGGCACCCGGATGCCGAAGAGCTTCGCCGTCGAGAGGTGGCCCAGCTCGTGCCAGGCGATCGAGATGAGCAACCCCACGACAAAGACCACGATGCCGAGCACCGTCATCACTGCAGTCACCGCTGGTCCTCCGTCATGCCGCTCCCACTCGCCATCATCCACCCGGCTCCGCGGGGCGTCAGCCCGCCGCCAGCTCGCGGGCCCGCACCCGGGCCCAGCCCTCCGCATCAAGGACGTCCTCGACGGTGAGCGAAGTTCCCCGCGGGGTCCCGTGCTCGGCCACCACCTTGGCCACCGTGTCCACGATGCCGGTGAAGGCCAGCCGCCCGTTCAGGAACGCCTCCACGCACTCCTCGTTGGCGGCGTTGAACACCGCGGGCGCCGTGCCGCCGAGCGTACCCACCTCACGCGCGAGCGCCACCGCCGGGAAGGCCTCGTCGTCCAGCGGGAAGAACTCCCAGGTGGCCGCCTTGGTCCAGTCGCAGCCGGGCGCGGCGTCCGGCACCCGGTCCGGCCAGCCCAGGCCCAGCGCGATCGGCATCCGCATGTCCGGCGGGCTGGCCTGGGCCAGCGTGGAGCCGTCGGTGAACTCCACCATCGAATGGACCACCGACTGCGGGTGCACCACCACGTCGATCCGGTCGAACGGCAGGTCGTAGAGCAGGTGCGCCTCGATCACCTCCAGGCCCTTGTTGACCAGGGTGGCCGAGTTGATGGTCACCACCGGGCCCATCGCCCAGGTCGGGTGGGCCAGTGCGTCCGCCGGGGTGACCGCGGACAGCTGGTCGCGGGTCCGACCGCGGAACGGGCCGCCGCTCGCCGTCACCACCAGCCGGCGCACCTCGCGCGGGGTACCGCCGGTCAGCGCCTGGAAGATCGCCGCGTGCTCGGAGTCCACCGGCACGATCTGACCGGGCCGGGCCACCGCCCTGACCAGCGGGCCGCCGACGATCAACGACTCCTTGTTGGCCAGCACCAGCACCCGGCCGGCCCGCAGCGCGGCCAGCGTCGGGGCCAGGCCGATCGAGCCGGTGATGCCGTTCAGCACCGAGTGGCAGGGCAGCGCGGCCAGCTCGGTGGCGGCGTCCGGGCCGGCCAGCACGGTGGGCAGCGGCCGGCCGTCGGCCCGGGCGGCCAGCGCCGCCCGCAGCGCCGGCTCGGCCTCCGGGCGGGCCACCGCGACGGTGTGCACGCCCAGCTGGAAGGCCTGCTCGGCCAGCAGGTCGACCTGTCCGCCGGCCGCCGAGAGCGCGACCACGCGGAACCGGTCCGGGTTGCGCAGCACGATGTCGATGGCCTGGGTGCCGATCGAGCCGGTGGAGCCGAGGATGACCAGTTCCCGCGGGCCTGACGGGTCGTCGACGGCCGGGGTGAAGCGCAGCTGCGGGTGGGCGAGCGAGTTCATGGGCTCCATTGTGGCCCGAGCCGCCGCCCGCGGCCGACCCCGGTCACCGCACCGCTGTCCCGGGCAGGGCGATGCCCCGCCACCGGCGCGCGGTGGCGGGGCATCGACGGGGTGCCCGATCGGCCGGCCGCCTAGAGGTCCAGGCCGGTGAGCACCAGCACGCGCTCGTAGGTGAAGTCCTCCATCGCGTACTTGACGCCCTCGCGGCCCACCCCGGAGTCCTTGACCCCGCCGTACGGCATCTGGTCGGCCCGGTAGGACGGCGCGTCGCCGATCACCACGCCGCCGACCTGCAGCTCCCGGTGCGCCCGGAAGGCGGTCTGCACGTCGTGCGTGAAGACGCCCGCCTGCAGGCCGAACGCGGAGTCGTTGACCGCGGCGAAGGCCTCGTCGGTGCCGTCCACCCGGTGCAGCGAGAGCACCGGCCCGAAGGCCTCGGCGGTGGCCAGGATCGCGTCCGCGGGCAGCTCGGCGAGCACGGTCGGGGCGTACGTGGCGCCCTCCCGGGTGCCGCCGGTGAGCACCTTGGCGCCCTTGGCGACCGCGTCCTCGACCCAGGCCTCGACCCGCTTGGCGGCGTTCTCGTCGACCAGCGGGCCGACGTCGGTGGCGTCCTCGGCCGGGTCGCCGGTGACCTGCGCCCGCACCTTGGCGACCACCTTCTCCACCAGCGCGTCGTAGACCGCGGCGTCGGCGATCACCCGCTGCACCGAGATGCAGGACTGGCCGCCCTGGTAGTTGGCGAAGGTGGCGATCCGGGAGGCCGCCCAGTCCAGGTCGGCGTCGGAGGAGTAGTCGGCGAGCACCACGGCCGCGGCGTTGCCGCCGAGCTCCAGGGTGACGTGCTTGCGCGGCACCGAGTCCATGATCTGGTAACCGACCCTGTCCGAGCCGGTGAAGGAGATCACCGGCAGCCGGTCGTCCTGGACCAGGGCCGGCATCTTGGCGTTCTCGACCGGCAGCACGCTCCAGGAACCGGCCGGCAGCTCGGTCTCGGCCAGGATCTCACCCAGCACCAGTGCCGAGAGCGGGGTCGCCGGAGCGGGCTTGAGGATGATCGGGGCGCCGACCGCGATCGCCGGGGCGACCTTGTGGGCGACCAGGTTGAGCGGGAAGTTGAACGGCGCGATGCCCAGCACCACGCCGCGCGGGAACCGGCGGACCACCGCGAAACGGCCCACGCCGCCCGGGTCGGTGTCCAGCCGCATGGTCTCGCCGTTGGTCCGGCGGGCCTCCTCGGCCGCCCAGCGGAAGACCGAGACGGCTCGGCCGACCTCACCGCGGGCCCACTTGATCGGCTTGCCGTTCTCGGCGGTGATCAGCCGCGCGATCTCCTCGGTGCGCTCGGCCAGCCGCTTGGAGACGTGGTCCAGGGCGGCGGCGCGGACGTGGGCCGGGGTCGCGGCGAACACCGGGGCGGCGGCGACCGCGGCCTCGACCGCCTCGTTCACCTGGGCGTCGGTGGGCACGCTCACCGTGCCGACCAGCCGACCGTCCCAGGAGTTGCGGACCTCGAAGCTGCTGTCGCCGGTCTCCTGGCGACCGGCCAGCCAGAATGCGTGGGTCGTGGTGGTGGTCACGGTCGTACCGGCCCTCTCCTCGTCGTGGCAGCCCCACCGCTGTGGTGCCGCCCACCACGGTAGGTCTCCGAACGGCCTGGGCGGATTAGCCGGTCCGTAGCACCGGGCCGGCCGGGCGCTCCACCACGGACAGGTGGTCCCGCCCGGACGTCCCGCTCAGTCCTCGCCGGAGCGCAGCGCGAGCCAGAGCTCCATCCGGACGTCGGTGTCGTCCAGCGAACGGCCCAGCAGTTCCTCCACCCGGCGCATCCGGTAGCGCAGGGTGTGCCGGTGCACTCCGAGGTCGGCCGCGGCGGCGTCCCACTGACCGTGCCGGGAGAGCCAGGCGCGCAGGCTGGCCACCAGGTCGCCGCGCGCCGTCCGGTCGTGCTCGCGCAGCGGGCGCAGCAGGCCCTCGGCGAACGCGGCCACCGCCTCCTCGCCGAGCAGCGGCAGCAGCGAGCCGGCCCCGACCTCCTCGTGCCCCACCGAACGCCGGCCGCCGCGCAGCGCCACCGCCAGCGCCCGCTCGGCCTGCGCGTAGGCACCACCGGCGTCCTCCACCGGCGCCGGGGCGGAGACGCCGATGGCCAGCCCCTCGTGCTCCTCCACCACACCCAGGCAGGCCCGGTGCACCGCACCGCCGTCCACCGCGAGCAGCACCAGCCGCTCGGCCTGCGCGCCGCCGTCCTTGCCGTCCTTGCCGTCCTTGCCGGCCGGCTCGCGGGCCACCAGCAGCTTCTCGCCGGCCCGGCCGCCGGCCGCCTCGGCCCGCTCGGCCAGCTCGGTCAGGTCGTGCGGCGGCGCCTCCCCGGGCGCCCGGTCGCCGCTCGGGGCGGCGCCGGCGACCAGCACGCGTATCGTCCCCTCCGGCAGGCCGCCGAACAGGCTGGTGGCCACCTGGCGGGCCGTCGCCACCTGACCGGCGAGCACCAGGCGCAGCAGTGCGGCGCCCATCCGCTCCTCGGCGAACCGCAGCTCGCGGGAGCGCTCCAGGGTGAGGGTGAGCAGGGCCACCGCGGCGTTCAGCACGTAGCGCTCGGTCGGGGTGATCCGGTCCTCGGTGCCGACCGCGAGGAACCCGCGGGCCCGGCGGTCCGCACCGAGCGACTGGACCACCACGAAGTCCTCGTCCGCGGTGTCGAAACCGGGGGCACGGCCCTGCAGTGCGGCGCTGGCCGGAGCCGGCCGGCGGCGCAGCCGGTCCACCTCGGCCGCCAGCCGGGCTGCTCGCCGGGCGGCCCAGTCCGGGGCGACCACCGAGAGCGCGCCGGAGCTGTCGTACAGCGCGGCCCAGCCGCCCAGCCGGGCGGCCAGCCGGCGGACCACCGCGGCCGTGCCGTTCTGGCCCAGTGCGGCCCGGGTCAGCTCCTCCTGCGCCTCGAAGCTGGTGGTCACCGCCTCGTACTGCTCGGCCGCCAGCGCCGCCGAGACCGCCTTGCTGATCGCGATGAACGGCGTCGGCTCCGGCACCCTCAGCAGCGGCAGGCCGCGCTGGGCCGCCGCCTCCACCAGCGGCTGCGGCACCTCGGTGTGCGACAGGCCCACGCCGAGCCCGAGACCCACCACGCCCGCGTCGGCCAGCCGGTGCACGTAGCTCTGCAGGCCCTTGGCGCTCTTGCCCAGCTTGATCCCGGTGGTGAGCAGCAGTTCGCCGCCCTCCAGGAACGGCGTGGGGTCGTCCAGCTCACTGGTGTGCACCCAGCGGACCGGGCGCTCCAGGTGGTCCGCGCCGGCGAGGACCGTGAGATGGAGCGAGGAGTTGCGCACGACGGAGGCGAGTGTGGGGGGCATGGCACCTTCGGTGGGACGACCCGGCCGCGGCGTTGCGGCCGAGCGGCGGAGGGAGCGTCGCTCTCATGGGGGGCTACCCCCTCATTATGGACGCTGCGGACAACCGGCGTCGCCGAATCCACCGCTGCGTAGCTAACCCCCGCCGGCCGTCCTCCACTCAGTCCCGCAGGTCCACCAGCAGCGGCGGCACCTGATCACCCGTCACCGTGGTCAGCGAGACCACCGCGTGCCCGGCCGGCAGCGCGTGCGCCAGGTCGGACGGCGACCAGCGCTGCCGCTCCACCTCCCGGGTGGTCACGCTCTCGGTCTGCGCGCTCGTCCCGGACAGTGCCTTCCGAACCAACCGCCCGGTCTTGCGCAGCAGCCCGCCCGAGGTGTCCGGCGCCAGCGTCACCGCCTGCTCGCGGACCAGCACCGTCCCCCAGGCCTCCGAGAACAGCTTGCCGTCCCACGGCGCGATCCCCGGGAACGCCATCCGGCAGCCGACCGCGCCGAACAGCGGCGCCCGCAGCGCCTCCGGCAGATCCACCAGGCTGCGCAGCAGCAGCACCGCCCCGGCGTTGGCCCCGCGCATCCGCTGCATCCCCTGCACCGTGCTGGAGTCCAGGGCCGCCGACGCGTCGTCCACCACCAGCCCGGCGAACAGCGAACAGTCCTCACGGACCGCCGCGGCCTGCACGAACTGGCCCACCACCAGCCGCGAGAGCATCCGGGCCGCCTCCGGATGGCTGCGCTCCGGCAGCTTCACCCGCACCCGCAGCGGGTGCTCCAGGGCCCGCATCGCGAAGGCCGGCCGCGCCGATGGGCCGCCGCCCGGACCGAAGCACCCCGCGAAGGCCGGCCGGTCCAGCAGCGCCAACCGGTCCGCCAGCAGCGACCCCGGGTCGTCCACCCGGCCGTGCTGACGCTGCCGGTGCTGCACGTCCGGCTCGTGCGCCGCCAGCCGCCCGCTCCCCCGCAGCGCCTCCACCAGCGCCGCCCAGCCCTCCGGCTCCCCGCCCAGCAGCGCCCGCAACTCCCGCACCGACGGGTAGCGCCCGTACCCCGCGTGGAACGGCCCGACCACCTGCTGCACCGCCATCCGCGCACCCTCCGCGCGCGACGCCAGCTCGTCCGGCAACAGCGCGTCGGCCAGCCGGGCGGCGGCGACGTCGGGATCCTGCGCGGCACCGTACAGGTCCAGGCCGTAGACCGACGTCGGGTCACCGGGCGCGATCACCACGTCGTACCCCGCGTCCGGCCCCAGCTCCGCCTCGGCCGCGCCGACCACCACCACACACGCGGTCCGGGCCAGCGCCTGCAGGCAGAGCGCCTCGGCCACCGGCCGCGCCAACCGCGCCGTCTTCCCCGTCCCGGCCGGCCCCACCGCGAGCAACGACGTGCCCAGCAGCTCCTGGTCCAGCGCGAACCCGGCTCCCCGGTGCCCCGCCGGATTCTTCGGCACGTCCTGTGCCGTCCCCAGGCGGACCTGACCCACCAGCAGGTCGTGCTCCGCCGTCCGCACCGGCAAGTCCCGCGCCTCCGACGGATGCGCACACGCCGCCGCCCCCCGCGCTGCCACCTGCTCCCCGAACGCCCCCACCAAGCCGGGATCCGCCCCGACCTCCCGCCAGACCCGATGGATCCGCACGTAGTCCACGTCACTCACGGCACCGGCGGCGGTGTCCTCCTCGACCGCCCCCAACACCCCCTCAAGCCCTGCGGCCCGCAGTACACCCCAGGGGTCAGAGGTGGTCTCCGAGGTGCCCTCCGGGCGGTCGACCTCATTCCGCCCACCCTCCTCATCGGTGACGGCATGGGTCCGCAATGCTTCGGCGACCCGCCGCAGCCTCGCCGGTGCCAGATAGCGGCGGTAAACCTCCATCCAGCGCCCCATGAAGCCGAAAATGACCACAACGACCACGGCCACCCCGAGCTTGACGAGGTACTCGACCAGGACGATCTGAAGCTCGGAGGGGTTACTGGGCCACACGGTCAGCCGGATCGTGTAGAGGACGACCACCGCGCCGTAGTGGTAGGCCAGCCAACCGGCCACCACGTTCAGTGCCGCACGCGTCAGGAGCGGCCAAGAGGGCACACTCGAGTCCCCCGTGCGAACCGAAGCAACCGCTCGGTAGCCAAACCGGTAGACACCCACCGGAGCCGCCGAGCGCGGCGTGCCCAGCCAGCGCCCCAGGTCGAACGCCGCCCGCCGAGCCGTCCGCGGCAGTTGCTGGGGCATCCGGCCGGCGGTCTCAGGGGCTCGGGCGGCGAGGTCGGTCGTTGGCCCCTGCGTGCCGTCCAGTCCCATTGCGGTCCCGCTCCCTTGCCCCGACGCACCCGGCAGTTCCCTTACCCATGCCGCCGACCCGGCGACACGCCCGCGCTCAATGTAGTGGAGGGGCCGGCCCCGGACCGCCTGCCGCAGACCCTGGCCGGGCAGGACAAGTCGGACGGCGCAGTGCGCCCGAGTGGCGCATGCCGCGCCCCCGGCGGCGGCCTTAGCCTGCCAGCACCGGACTGTTCGGGCCCTGCCGACGCCCCGACCGCCCCGGTTCCCCAACCCCGGTTCCGCGTACGCCGCGACACCGCCGATACCTCTGGAGAACCCCATGAGCGCCGCACCGCAGCTCCCGCAGGAGCGCCGTCTGGTCACCGCGATCCCCGGCCCGAAGTCTCAGGAGCTGCAGGCCCGCAAGCTGGGCGCGGTGGCGGCCGGGGTGGGCACCACGCTGCCCGTGTACGTCGCGCGCGCCAACGGCGGCGTGCTGGAGGACGTGGACGGCAACTCGCTGATCGACTTCGGTTCGGGCATCGCCGTCACCAACGTCGGCAACAGCGCCGAGGCCGTGGTGGCCAAGGCGACCGAGCAGCTGGCCGCCTTCACCCACACCTGTTTCATGGTGACCCCGTACGAGGGCTACGTCGCCGTCGCCGAGCAGCTCAACGAGCTGACCCCGGGCGACCACGAGAAGCGCACCGCGCTCTTCAACTCCGGCGCCGAGGCGGTCGAGAACGCCGTCAAGATCGCCCGTGCCTACACCAAGCGCACCGCCGTCGTGGTGTTCGACCACGGCTACCACGGCCGGACCAACCTGACCATGGGCCTGACGGCGAAGAACATGCCGTACAAGCAGGGCTTCGGTCCGTTCGCCCCGGAGATCTACCGGGTGCCGGTGGCCTACCCGTACCGCTGGCTGACCGGTGCCGAGAACTGCGCCGCCGAGGCCGCCGCGCAGGCGATCGACGTCATCACCAAGCAGATCGGCGCCGAGAACGTCGCCGCGATCATCATCGAGCCGATCCAGGGCGAGGGCGGCTTCATCGAGCCGGCCAAGGGCTTCCTCTCGGCGATCGTCGAGTTCGCCAAGGCCAACGGGATCGTCTTCGTCGCGGACGAGATCCAGACCGGCTTCTGCCGGACCGGCCAGTGGTTCGCCTGCGAGGACGAGGGCATCGTCCCGGACCTGATCACCACCGCCAAGGGCATCGCCGGCGGCCTGCCGCTGGCCGCGGTGACCGGCCGCGCCGAGATCATGGACGCCGCGCACGCGGGCGGCCTGGGCGGCACCTACGGCGGCAACCCGGTGGCCTGCGCCGCCGCGCTGGGTTCCATCCAGACCATGCGGGAGCTGGACCTCAACGCCAAGGCGCAGCGGATCGGCGAGGTCATGCTCGGCCGGCTGCACGCGATGGCCGAGAAGTTCGACGTGATCGGCGAGGTCCGCGGCCGTGGCGCGATGGTCGCGATCGAGCTGGTGAAGCCGGGCTCCAAGGACCCGAACCCCGAGGTGACCGCCGCGGTGGCGAAGGCCTGCCACGCCGAGGGCCTGGTGGTGCTCACCGCCGGCACCTACGGCAACGTGCTGCGTTTCCTGCCGCCGCTGGTGATCCCGGAGCACCTGCTCACCGAGGGCCTGGACATCATCGAGAACGCCTTCGCCGGCGTCTGAGCGCGGCGCCCGGACGACGCGTCTCAGCGCGGCGCCCGAACGACGCGCCCGCTCGCGGTGCCTGAACACCCCTCGGTCGATCCGGGATCGGTGCGCCCGTGCCCTGCCGGCACGGGCGCACACCGACACCCGAGCGGGCGTGGAGGTTGCACCGGCTCCCGTGAAGATGCTGTGCGAAAGCTGAGAACCCGGACCCGGGCCTGGACGCGTTGACGTAGTGTCATCACAGATGGACAGCGAGCCTCACCTCCCGGCCGGTCTTCCGGCCGCCGAGGGCACCAACGAGGACAACCAGGCGCCGTTCGCGGCGCCGACACAGGACCGATCGACCGGCCGTCCGGCCCATACCCCCCGGGGCGCGCGGAGCGGCGATCACCCCAGCCGCCCCGGAGCTCTCCCCCCCGCTCCGGGGCGGCTCCTCCGCGCTCCGGCGTCGACTCCGGCACCGGCTCCGAGATCCGCCCTCGCCTCGCCCGTGCTGCCGGCCGTGCTGGCCGTGCTGCTGGCCCTGGTCTCCTGGCAGGTCGCCGTCGCCGGGCCGCTGCTGGGGCTGGACCGCCGGATCCGCGACGGCGTCCAGCACGCCCGGGAGGTGTGGCACAGCGTGCCGCTGAACGACCTCGGCCAGCTGCTCTCCGACCTGGGCGACCCGCTGCCGGCCTACGCGGTGCTGCTCGGAACGGCGGCGCTGGCCGCCTGTCGGAGCCGGCGGGCCGGGCGGCGGCGCTGGTGGCTGCCGCTGCCCTCGGCGCTGCTGGCCGCGGTGCTGATCCCGCTGCTGGTGGTGCCGGCCAAGGACTACTTCTCCCGGCCCGGGCCGCTCGGGCCACCGCTGCTGCCGGGCCAGCAGGGCTGGTACCCGTCCGGGCACACCAGCACGGCCGGCATCGCCTTCGGGGTCGCCGCGCTGCTGCTGGGCCGGACGCTGGCCGCGGCCGCGCGGCGCCGGCTGGCCGCGCTGACCGCGCTGCTCTGCTGCGGGGTCGGGCTGGGGCTGGTCTGGTGCGACTACCACTGGTTCCTGGACGTGCTGGCCGGCTGGTCGCTGACCGGCCTGGTGCTGTGGAGCCTGGCCCGCTGGCTGCCGAGGCCCCGGTAGCCGGTCACTCCTCGTCGTACCGGTGCACCAGCCCGGGCTCGCCGGTGTCCCGCCGCCAGGTCACCGCCGGTTCGTCCCTGCCGCCGAACCCGACCGGGTGACGGCCGACCACGTCCTCCGGAGGATTGCCAGGGACGCCCGGGGATATTGCTGAGCCTAGCTCAACATGTGGCTGGATCCCTACCACCGAAGGCGGCTACCCTGAGGCCACTTCCCCCGCCGAGGAGCCCCCGGATGACCAGCTCGCCCACCGACCCCGCCACCTTCACGGCACCGCCCGCCGACGGCGCGGCCGAGTTCACCGACGGCGCGGCCGAGCTCGCCGACGAGCTGGCCCGGGCGATGAAGCGGATCCGGCGCCGGACCATGGAGCGCCTGGAGCCCTACGGCCTCACCCCGGCCCAGGGGCGCGCGCTACGGGTACTGGCGCACGGGCCGGAGGGCGAGCTCCCCGGCCGCGCGATGCGACTGAGCGAGCTCGCCGAGCACCTGCACATCGCCCCCCGCTCGGCCACCACCGTGGTGGACGCCCTGGAACAGGGCGGCCTGGTCGAGCGGACCCCCGACCCGGCCGACCGGCGGGCGGTCGGCCTGGTGCTCACGGCGGCCGGCCGGGCCGCCGTGGACCGGCTGGCCCAGGTCCGGCACGAGGTCGCCGAGGAGTACTTCCGCACCGTGGCCGCGGCCGACGTGGCGGTCATGCTCCGGGTGCTCAGGACCGCGGAAGCGGCGCACCCGTCCGCTCCCTCGCGCGGCTGGCGAGCCAGGCCGGGCACCGCAGCGCCCCCGGACGTAGCGCGATGAGCCCCACCCCGGCGATCACCAGCAGCGCCGCGCAGCCGACCAACGGGCTGATCGACTCCCCGAGCAGCAGCCAGGCCGACGACATCCCGAACAGCGGGACCAGCAGCGAGTACGGCGCGACCGCGCTCGCGTCGTAGCCGCGCAGCAGGAAGCCCCAGGCACCGAAGCCGAACAGGGTCGAGAGCCAGCCGACGTAGGCCAGCGAGCCGAGCGCGGCCGGACCGGCCGAGGACAACGCGCGCAGGTCCGCGCCCGGGCCCTCCACCAGCAGCGACAGCGCGAACAACGGCACCGGCGGGACGGCGCTCACCCAGACCATCCAGCGCAGCAGGTCCGGCGGGGCCGCCCGACGGGTCAGCACGTTGGACAGCCCGAAGGCCGCGGCGGCCACCACGACCAGCGCGAAGCCCGCCAGTGGTCCGCCCGGCCCGTTGTCCAGGGCGGCCAACAGGATCCCCACCGAGGCGACGACCAGCCCGGCGACCCGCTGCCCGGACGGCCGCTCGCGCAGCATCCCGGCCGCGAACAGCACGGTGAAGACCGCTTGGCCCTGCAGCACCAGCGAGGAGAGCCCGGGCGGCATCCCGGCGTGCATGCCCAGGAAGAGCGACCCGAACTTCACCACCCCGAGCACCAGTCCCACCGCCAGCACCCAGCGCCAGGCCACCCGCGGCGGCCCGACGAGGAAGACCGCCGGAACGGCCACCACGGTGAACCGCAGGGCACAGAAGAGCAGCGGCGGAAAGGTCCGCAGACCGACGTCGATCAGCACGAAGTTGAGCCCCCAGACCGCCGCGACCAGGACGGCCAGGGCGATGTGACGGGGTTTCATGGCAGCGGAGGAGGCGCCTTGCGGCGTGGTGCGTGCGGACATGTCCCGAGCTTGGCCGACACCAACCGTTCAGCACCAGCGAAGAATACTGAACCCCACTCTTCACCAGCACTAACGAATACCGGAGAATGACGCCCATGATGGATCTCGGACGGCTCCGCGCGCTGCACGCGGTCGCGGTGCACGGCTCGGTGGGCCGGGCGGCGGCCGCACTCGGTTTCACCGCCTCCGCGGTCTCCCAGCAGATCTCCAAGCTGGAGCGGGAGACCCGGACCGTGCTGCTGGAACGCCAGGGGCGCGGGGTGGTGCTGACCGACGCCGCCCGCGAGCTGGCCAGCACCGCGCAGCGGGTGCTGGCCCTGGTCGAGCAGGCCGAGGTCACCCTGGAGGAACAGCGCGGCCAGGCGGTCGGCCGGCTGACGGTGGCCGCCTTCGCCACCGGGGCACGCGGCCTGCTGCCCGGCGCACTGGCCGACCTGCGCGCCGACTGCCCGGAGTTGGACGTCCGGCTGATCGAGATCGACCCCTACCTGGCGGGCGAGCTGGTGGCCCGCGGTGAGGTGGACCTGGCGCTGGTGCAGGACTGGCCGACCGTCCCGCTGCCGGTCCCGGAGGGCCTCGCCCGGCTCGACCTCGGCCTCGACCCGGTCGACCTGGTGCTGCGCGCGGAGCACCCGTTGGCCCGGCTGGCCACGGTCCCGGTGGCCGAGCTGTGCGGCCAGCGCTGGATCAGCGTCCCGCCCGGCACCATCTGCCACGACTGGCTGGTGCGGACCATGCGGGAGGCCGGCGAGGAACCGGACGTCCACTATCAGGTCGGCGAGTTCGAGACCCAGCTGGCATTGATCGCGGCCGGCCTGGGGATCGGGCTGCTGCCGCGACTGGGCCGCGGGGCGCTGCCGGCCGGGGTGGTCAGCCGCCCGGTCCTGCCCGAGCCGACCCGGCGGGTGTTCGCGCTCTGGCGCAGCCAGGCCTCGCGCCGCCCGGCGATCACGGCGGCGCTGGAGGCGCTGCGGCACCACTGGCCGCTGCGCGACGCCGCCGAGGGGCCACCCACCACCTGAAGGGCGCTACGGCGCGCCGACCGCCAGCGGCAGGCCCAGGTGGGTCTCGGCCATCGAGCGGAAGCCGGAGCCGTCGGCGAGATGGATCTTCCGGAACTCCTCGGTGTCCACCAGGTCCAGCGCCTCCTCGGTGAAGTCGCCGACGGTCAGCCAGAGGCCGTGACCCGCCGACTCCTCCGCCACCGCCTCGGCCAGCATGCGCACCTCGGAGGCCCCCACCGCCCCGGGCCGCCGGGACGCGCAGACCACCCAGCGCCCGGGCAGCGCGCTGTCCACCGCGCCGCTCCCGGTGGCGACCAGGCCCGAGGCGCCGCTCAGCCGCACGCTCCAGTCCGCCAGCCCGCCCCGGGTGAACAGCTCGCGGACCAGGCCGGCGAACTCGGTGGGCGACAGGTCGGCCACCGCCGGGACGGCCGCCCCGGCGGTGGCGTACGGCGACACGGCCGCCCGGGCGAACGGGTCGGGGCTGACCGCGGCGCCCAGCTCGCGCAGCCGGGCCAGCGCCTCGTCCTGCTCGGCGGCCGCGTAGACGCCCGGCTCGGCCTCCTCGTCCGGGTCCGCGCCGCCCGGGACGAACCGGGTGCGGGCCAGCGCGTCGCGGTCGGCGTCGACGCTGAGCAGACAGGTCCCGCCGGCCTCGCGCAGCCAGCCGTTGAGCACCACGCCGGCCAGCACCCCGTCGGTGTCCACCGCGTCGGCTGCCTGCAGGGCGCGCAGCGCGAGCCGGGCGGCCAGCCGCAGGTAGTCGGCGGCCCGGTCGGCGGGCGACCGCGGCACCGGGGAGACCTGGCCCTCCTCACCCAGCCGGTACCCCTCCAGCGAGGGCACCAGGCCGAGCGGGGGCAGGTCCAGATCGAGCACGGCGGTTCTGGTCAGCGGCCGGTACACGGCCCGGCAGGCGGCCGGCAGGTCGGAGGTGGCCGCCTCCGCCGCCGCCAGCGCCCGTTCCAGCAGCGACTCGACGGCGGCCGGCTCGGCCTCCCGGTACGCCCGCCGGCATTCCTCCAGGCTGTCGTTGTACTCCTGCACCGCCCGGGCCCGGGCCAGTTCGGCCTGGTCGTGGGCCAGCCGGGACTCCGCCTCGGCCGGATCGGTGGCGGCCGCACGCCCGGCACGCCATTCGCGCAGGGCACGCTGGTGGGCCAGCCTGGCCTGGGCCAGCTCACGCTGGTAGCCCGAGTCCAGCAGGCGCCGGGCCGGGCCGGCCTCGGGATCGGCGGCGGGCGGCTCGGGCGGGGCGTAGTCCTCCCAGCGGGGTTCGCGGGCCGTCTCCGCGGTGGCCGGGTAGGGGCGCGGCTCGTAGCTGCGGCGCTGGCTCTCGAAGTCCATCGCGCTCACCGGCAGGGCGAGCCGGAGCAGCAGGCCGGCCAGCCGCTGGTGCTCGGCGCGCACGGTGGCCGTCCGGTGCCGGACCAGCTCCGCGGCCCGGGCGAGCTCCGTCACCGCCGATTCGGCTCCCTCCGGCAGCCCGTCGGACGGGCCGGAGGACGGGCCGGAAGCCCCGGCGCCGCCCTGGAACATCGAGGAAAGGAAGCCCGCGCGCAGGCCCGAGGTGCGGTCGGCGACCGGCTGGTGCTTGGTCGAGTCCTGCATCGGCGGTCGGTCCCCCATGGCTCGTCCGGCGGTTCTGGCGGGCTGCGCTGGCCGGGCACCCCGCCGTGGCGGCATACCCCCTGGTGTGCATTGTCCACCGTCGGGCCGCCCGGCGGGAGCGGACCGCCGGACCGGCCACGCCCGCCGGATCTCCCCATCCGGCGGGCGGCTTGTCGGCTTGTCGGATCAGAATGGCTCGATGAGACGGGGTCAGTTGGTACGGGTGTTGGTGAGGTGCAGGCCGATGTAGCCGACGTAGATCCGGCCGCTGCCCGAGCAGTCGTCCAGGTAGTGCAGCCGCGGCGCCGTCCGCCCGCCGCCGATCCGCAGATGGGCGCCCATGAAGGCGCGTCCGGTCGGGTCCACGCAGTCCGGGACGGCGAACATCCGCTCGCGCCGCATCTTGGCGTGGCTGCACACCGTCTGGGACTCGTTGCGAACCGCCTTGCGTGGCGGGAAGTGGCTGACACCGACCGGCGCGTGCTCACACCACCGCTTGAAGTCCCCACCGGCCGCCCCGCGCACGGCGACCGTGGCGTATTCCTGGAGCGCGGTCAGCCCCTCCCAGGTGAGCCTGACCCAGTTGACCCCACCGGTCTGGGTGTCCAGCGCCAGGGTCTCCTTCTCGTCACCGGTGAAGCTCAGCAGCGAGAACTCGTCCATCCGGTCGAGCAGCGCGGTGAAGCTGGCGGGCCCGTCGGACCCGGCCTCGGTCCAGCGGGCCGGCGCCGGGGCACCGCCGTCGGGCAGGCAGAGCCGGCCGCCCGAGGCGCGCAGGTGGAGTTCGCTCCGGCGGGCGACGTCCGGAGCCTGCCGCGCGCCCACCGGCTCCGCCGCGACGGAGGAGACATCGGCGGACGGTACTCCGGCGGACGGCCTGAGCGGTATCGGCCGCGGCCGGAGCGGGGGCACCCGGGTGAGCGCGGTCGGCGACGGCGCGACGGCGGCCAGTCGGCGTGGCTCCCGGGCGAGCAGCGCGGCGGCCCGGCGCGGTTCGGCCTCGATCCGGTGCCGGGGCAGCACCGGGTGGCGCAGCGCATCGCGCCGGGAGGCCGGATCGACCTCCGGAAGATAGGTGCGCACCGCGCCGCCGTAGACCGTGTGGAACTCCAGGGCCAGGTTGAACGCGACCCGGGCCTCCGGCCCGAGCACGTAGCAGACCGCCAGGCCGACCAGACCGCGGGTCAGCGGCCGCAGCCGCTCGGCCGTCCAGGCCGCCGGGTCGAGGTCGGCGGGGACACTGGCGACCACCACGGGCAGCCGGCGGGCGGGGTCACAGAGTTCGTCGATCACGTCGTCGACGTCGGCGGCGGTGAGGATCCGCGGCAGCGGGCGGACCTCGCTCGGGCCGTCCAGCGCGTCCAGCAGCGGTAGCAGGCTGCCGGCGAGTTCGGGGACCGGCACCCGGCCGGGTGTTCGCAGGCCGCTGTCGGCGGCCCGGTGGGCGGCCTCCAGCCGGACCCAGGTGGGGCCGTCGCCCTCGGTGGCGACCGTGAGGGTGAGCTGGTGGGTGCCGTGCGGGGCGGGGGTGCGCAGCCGGCGGCGGGTGTAGTGCCCGGACGGCAGGCCGGCGGGGTGGGCGTCCAGCGCACCGCCGTCGCGGTCCAGCAGGACGCGGTCGGCGAGCTGGTGGCGGGTGGCCGGGGGGGCTTCGGACGGGAGTGGCTGGTCGGCGGCCGCGCTCCGGGGCGGTGGCGGCGCCGGGTCGGGGAGCGGCGGGGGCTCCTCGTGCCCCTCTCGTTTCAGCCAGACCGCGAGGCACTGGTCGGCCAGCGCGACCACGTCGGCATGGGACTGACGGGTGGTCACCGTCATCCGGTAGGGGGTGCTCTGGCCGGGGGGCGGCTGGGCGGGGCGGGGGGCGGGGACGGCGACCGGGTGTGCGGCGGACGCCGTGGATCGATGAGTGGTCATGGGTGGTGCCTCCGTGCTGCCGGGTCGGGTCTGACGGTCCTCCATCGACGGGGTGGTGTCTGGCTCCGGGCCGACGGGTGCCGACCTGGTCCTTGGCAGATGAACGCGAATGCCCGGAGCTGGAGTTCCAGCTCCGGGCACCGTCAATTCGTTCGAGCGTCGCCGCCTGGTTACGAGGGCTTGCCGGCCTGGCCCACCAGATCCGCGGCCTCGCCGTGGCCGCACTGGCTCGGCACCGGCGAACCCGTCGGCTCCAGCCCGGTGAGGTCCCACCCGGAAAGGTCCAGCCCGGTGAGGTCCAGCCCGGTGAGATCGAGTTCCGGGGCCGGCGCCGGAACCCAGAGCGGGCAGCCCTCGGCGACCTGGTAGTTGGCCAGGATCACGACCGGACCGTCACCGTGGTTGTAGCCGATGTGGACCTGGTCGGCCTGCTCGACCAGGAACTGGCCTGGTCGGGTGATCTCCACCGTCCCGTCCTCCAGCAACCGGTGGAGCGTGCCGGACAGCAGGACCGCCTGCACGGGGCCGGGGTGGTAGTGCCAGCCGGTGTTCGTTCCCGGCTCGATGGTGATGGTACGGATCACGGCCATCTGGGGATCTGCTCCTGGACTCGACAGTCGTTTCAGGCTACTGACCCTCTGTTACCGCCGAAACCGAATCCGTACTCTTTGGCCGAAAGCACATCCGACAGAATCTCACCTTCCCAGGTGAATATTTTTCCCCAGCCGG
Source organism: Kitasatospora sp. NPDC052896 (assembly GCF_044547075.1). NCBI lineage: Bacteria > Bacillati > Actinomycetota > Actinomycetes > Kitasatosporales > Streptomycetaceae > Kitasatospora > Kitasatospora sp. NPDC052896. The sequence continues at coordinate 4,344 of NZ_JBITZU010000046.1, read as the reverse complement.
CCCGTCCGATCAGCCCGTCCAGGGCAACTCCAGAAAGGTCCGCCCGCACGGCACCGCCTCGGCCGTCCCACCGCTGGCCTCGGCCAGCCAGGCGTGGAACCCCGCCAGCTCCGGCTCCGGCACACCGACCTCGATCCGCACCCCGGCGGCCTCGTACCGCAGGTCGCGAACCGCGTGCCCGGCGGCGCGCAGCTCGTTCTCCAAGCGGCCGGCGCGCGCGTGGTCCGCGCCGATCGCCAGCAGCGCCACCGGGCGGCGTTCGACCACCCCGACCGCGTCCACCGCCTCGGAGACCGCCCCGGCGTACGCCCGGACCAGGCCGCCCGCGCCGAGCAGCACCCCGCCGAAGTAGCGGGTGACCACCGCGACGGTGTCGGTGAGGCCCCGGCGACGCAGCACCTCCAGCATCGGCACCCCGGCCGTGCCGGCCGGTTCGCCGTCGTCGTTGGAGCGCTCGCGGCGCTGCTCGGCGCCGACCACGAAGGCGGTGCAGTTGTGCCGGGCGTCCCAGTAGCGCTTGCGGACGCCGGCGATGAACTCCTGCGCCTGCTCCTCGTCGGTGGCCCGGGCCAGCTGGCAGATGAACCGCGAGCGTTTGACCTCGATCTCGTGGCTGCCGGTCCCCCGGATGGTCAGGTACGGCTTCGGGGCTGGCTGCGGCATGCCCGCCAGCCTACCCACCGGCCGGCCGGGCCGGTCGCACACCCGTCCGCCCGGCCCCGGGCCACGCGGCTCAGCGGCCGGAGAGCGCGTCCAGCCGCTCGCGGTCCAGGCCGGTCAGCTCGGTCACCTCGGCGAGGTCCACGGCCCCGCAGTCCAGGCCGCGCAGCAGGTAACCGCTGAGCGCCCTGGCGGTGGCCGGCTCGTCCATCACGTCCCCGCCGGCCTTGGCCACGTAGGCGGCCAACCGGGCCGTGGCCGCCGACAGGCCCTCGCGGTAGAAGGCGTAGACCGCCGCGTACCGGGTGGGCAGGTGGGCGGGGTGCATGTCCCAGCCCTGGTAGTAGGCGCGGGCGAGCGAACGGCGGACCAGCCGGTGGTGCAGGTTCCAGGCGGCGAGGACCTGCTCGGTGGAGCCGGTCGGGATCACGTTGGTCGAGCCGTCCGAGAGCCGTACGCCGGTGCCGGCCGCGGCGACCTGCATCACCGCCTTGGCGTGGTCGGCCACCGGGTGCTCCATGCTCTGGTAGGCCGCGCCCACCCCGCAGGAGGCGCTGTAGTCGAAGGTGCCGTAGTGCAGGCCGGTGGCGCGACCCTCGGCGGCGTCGATCATCAGCGCGACGGTGGCCCGGCCGTCGGCGCCCAGGATCGCCTGGGTGGTCTCGATCTGGATCTCGAAGCCGATCCGCCCGGCCGGGAGCCCGGCCTGCCGCTCGAAGTCCTCCAGCAGCCGGACCAGCGCGGTGACCTGCTCGGGGTAGGTGACCTTGGGGAGGGTGAGCACGAGACCCGCGGGCAGCTCGCGGCCGTCGGCGAGCAGCGTGCCGAGGAAGAGCTCCAGGGTGCGGATGCCCCGGGCGCGGACCGGTGCCTCCATGCACTTGATCCGGATGCCGACGTACGGCGGGGCGGTGCCGTCGGCCACCGCGGCGGCGACCAGTCGGGCGGCCCGTACCGCGGCGGCGTCCTCCTCCGCGTCGGAGCGGGGGCCGTAGCCGTCCTCGAAGTCGATCCGGAGGTCCTCGATCGGCTCCCGCTGGAGCTTGGCCCGGACCCGCGCGTGCACCTCGGTGATCAGCTCGTCGGCCGGGACGCCGAGCGCCTCGGCCAGCTGGGCCGGGGTGGCGGCGTGGGTGTCGAGGGCGTCCAGCGCCCGGCGGCCCCACTCGGCCACGGTGTCGGCGGCGAACGCGTCGGCCGGTACGTAGACGGTGTGCACCGGCTGCCGGGAACCGGAGTCGCCCGGGTAGCGGCGGACCAGCTCGGCGTCGACCGGCCCGAGCAGGGCCTCCACGCCCGCGCGGGCGGCCGCGGAGAATGCCGGACCCCGCGGGGCTGCTCCGGCGGCGGCCACGCCGCCGTCCACCTCGACCTGCGACATCCGGGTTCCTCCACGGTCCACTCATTCAACAGTTTGTTGAGGTGAAGGTAACCGCGCCACCGGCGGCCGTCAATGGCGGCCCAGTACGCGGACGCCGGGCCGGGATCCCGCCGTGGGCGGGTCCGGCCCGGCGTCATCCGTCCGGGGTGTCGCTCGCCGCGGCGCTACTCGCGGCCCAGGCTCGCGTAGCGGTCCTGCAGGGCGGGCCACATCCGGCGCATGTCGGCGACGCTCACCGGGCTGCCGGGCTGGCGCCCGCTCACGCCGTACTGGCTGAACAGGAACTGGGCCAGCCGCTCCTCGTCGGGGTCCTGTCCGTGGCTCTCCTGATAGGCGATCAGTGCCTCGACGCCCAGGTCGACGGTGAGCTGCGGGCCCGCCGTCCCCGCCGCCTTCGCCTCGGAGCGCGGGGTCTCCTCGGGCACGTCGCCGGCCGGCTCCGCCGCCGGCTGCTCCTGACCGGCCTGTGCCGGCACCGGGACCCGGGGGGTGAACACGCTCGCGGCCGCCTGCTGGGCCTGCTGCCCGGTCAGCTGCCCCGCGCCCCACTGGCCGTTGAGCGGACCGGTCTCCGCATCGCGGGCGGGCTCCGCCACGGGACGCTCGGCGCCGGCCGAGCCGGCGACCTGCGCCGCCTGCGCGCGGACCGCCTGCAGCACCTCGGCCACCCGGGGGTCGGGCTGCTGCCGCACCGGCTGCTGCTGCTCGGGCCGGGCCGGCGTCGGCCGCGGCTCGCCGGCCTGTGGCTGCTGGGACTGCTGGGACTGATTCGGCTGCTGGCTCTGCTGCGGCTGAGCCGGCTGCGGCCGGAACCACGGCGACTGCTGGACCACGGGCTTGGCGACGTCCACGCCGTCGGCCGGCGGTTCAGCGGGGTTCGGCCGCTGCCCGCCCGGCGCGTCCTCCGCCGCCGGTGCACCGGTGATCGCCGGTACCTGGTGGTCCCGCGCCAGCCGGGCGCCCTGGATCCCCTGCACCGCCTGCGCACCCTGCGCGGCCCGAGCTGCCTGAGCCGCCTGGGAGGACGACTCCGAAGCGCCCTGGGCGTCCCGCCACCGGGCGGCGGCGAGCTTGGCGAGAGTCGGCACGGCGACGGCCGCGGAGACCGGCGGCACGGCGACGGCCGCGGAGACCGGCGGCACGGCGACGGACGACTGCGCGGGCGCCACCGCCGAGGTCACCGTGGTCCCCTGGCCCCCGAGCTCCCTGGGCAGCCCGCCGTCGAGCCGGTCCAGGCTGGTCACGTCGAGCGGGACACCGTACTTGGCCAGCTTGAGCGGCAGCAGCGCCTGGATCGGCGCCGAGCGCCGCCAGCCCCGCCCGTAGCGGAACCGCAGCTGGGCCCGGTAGACGAGACGGTTCTGCTCCAGCCGCACGACCTCGTCGTACGAGCGCAGCTCCCAGAGCTGCATCCGGCGCCAGAGCCGGAACGTGGGGACCGGCGAGAGCACCCAGCGCATCAGCCGGACCGACTCCATGTGCCGGTCCGCCGTGATCGCGGCGATCCGACCGACCGCGTGCCGCGAGGCCTCGACGATCACCACGAAGAGCACCGGGATGACCGCGTGCATGCCCATCCCGAGCGGATCGCCCCAGGAGGCCGCCGCATTGAAGGCGATGGTGGCGACCGTCAGCAGCCAGGCCGCCTGTCGCAGCAGCGGGAACGGTATGCGTAGCCAGGTCAGCACCAGGTCCAGCGCGAGTAGCACCACGATACCGGCGTCCACGCCGATCGGAAACGCGTACGCGAAGGTGCCGAACCCCTTGTGCACGGCCAGCGCTCTCACCGCCGAGTACGAACCGGCGAAGCCGATCCCGGAGATCAGGCAGGCGCCGACCGCCACCAGGCTGAGCAGTGCCCGGTGTGCGCGGGTAAGGGATGGACGTGCCATTCGTTGATCAACCCCTGGATCTCGGCTGCGGGCAGGCATGGCTGTTGGCTTCGGACCCGCCGCTGTCGGGGAGGGCTGGCTGTCAGAACTGCCGGCCGTCTCGGACCACCGGGATACTACTCGGACATCAGTACAGTCATTTCAGCAGGCCAGCCCTCGTGCCCTCGCAGAGCGCCGCTCCGTCGTCCAGGCTCCCGACGCGTGCTCACAGCGGCCGGCCTCACCTCCCCGGGCCCCTCCTGCCCGGCCTGAGGTCGCCCTCGGCAGCCCGGGCCTCCGGTCCGTCGACCGGTCCCGCCCACTCCGGTCCCGTTCTGGGTCCGGAAATGCGAGAAGCCCCTCCCGGTCTCCCGGAAGGGGCTTCTCAGAAAAATTGTTCGGCGGCGTCCTACTCTCCCACAGGGTCCCCCC
>NZ_JBITZU010000045.1:0-23324 GCF_044547075.1 Kitasatospora sp. NPDC052896 | reverse complement strand
TTCCGCGGGCCCTGAGGCGTCCGGTCCTCACGGATCTCGAAGTCCAATGCATCCCCTGAACTGGGGTGTTGCAACAACTCCTAGAACCCAAGCGGTGCCCGCGACGCCCCTTCTGGTCTGATGATCAGACGATGGTGCCGGTGACCTCGCCGAAGCCGATCCGCACGCCGTCCGCGCCGGGCGCGGTGGCCCGCAGCGTGACGGTGTCGCCGTCCTCCAGGAAGGTCCGGGTCGAGCCGTCGGCCAGGGTGATCGGGTCCCGGCCGTTCCAGGTCAGCTCGATCAGCGAGCCGCGCTGGTCGGCCGCGGGGCCGGAGACCGTGCCGGAGCCGTACAGGTCGCCGGTGCGCAGCGAGGCGCCGTTGACCGTCATGTGCGCCAGCATCTGGGCCGGTGACCAGTACATCCCGGCGTACGGCGGCCGGGAGACCAACTGCCCGTTGAGCTCCACCGACATCCGCAGGTCCAGGCCCCAGCCCTGCTTCTCGGCCAGGTAGGGCAGCGGCTCGGGCCGCTGCGCCGGGGTCGCCACCCGGGCGGCCTCCAGCGCGGCCAGCGGGACCACCCAGGGGGAGATCGAGGTCGCGAAGGACTTGCCGAGGAACGGGCCGAGCGGTACGTACTCCCAGGCCTGGATGTCGCGGGCGCTCCAGTCGTTGAGCAGCACCGCGCCGAAGACGTGGTCGGCGAAGTCGTCCACGCCGACCGACTCGCCGAGCGCCGAGCCGGCGCCGACCACGAAGCCCATCTCGGCCTCGATGTCCAGCCGGACCGAGGGGCCGAAGACCGGCGCCGCGTCGCCGGGCGCCTTGCGCTGCCCGCTCGGGCGGCGGATCCCGGTGCCGGAGACCACCACCGTGCCGGCCCGGCCGTGGTAGCCCACCGGCAGGTGCTTCCAGTTCGGCAGCAGCGCCTCGCCGTCCGGCCGGAAGATCCGGCCGAGGTTGGTGGCGTGCTGCTCGGAGGCGTAGAAGTCGACGTAGTCGGCGACCTCGACGGGCAGGTGCAGGGTGACCTGGTCCAGCCGGTGCAGGTTGGCCTCCACCAGCGGGCGCTGCTCCTCGGTGCTGAGCAGGTTGGTCACCCGCTCGCGGACGTACGCCCACTCGCCCGGACCGCGGCGCAGGAAGCGGTTGAGCGAGCCGGTCGCGAGGTCGGCACCGAGCGGGGTGCCCGCCCAGATCGCCGACAGGTCGAGCACCTGCTCGCCGATCGCCACGCCGACCCGCGGACCGCCGCCGTGGCGCGGGGTGAAGACGCCGTAGGGGAGGTTCTGGATCGGGAAGTCGGAACCCTCGGGAACCGGTACCCAGGTCTGCAAGGTCACTTCGTCACACCGTCCTGCGGGCCGCGCCCGCTCCAACTCCACGCGTACTTGCCGTCATCGCTCGCCCGGCCGCCCTCGGCGATCTCCAGCGGGCGGAAGGTGTCCACCATCACCGCCAGCTCGTCGAAGAACTCCACCCCGATCGAGCGCTCGTAGGCGCCCGGCTGCGGGCCGTGCGAGTGGCCGCCGGGGTGCAGTGAGATGGAACCCTGGCCGATGCCGGAGCCCTTGCGGGCCTCGTAGTTCCCGCCGCAGTAGAACATCACCTCGTCGCTGTCCACGTTGGAGTGGTAGTACGGCACCGGGATGGACAGCGGGTGGTAGTCGACCTTGCGCGGCACGAAGTTGCAGATCACGAAGTTGTTGCCCTCGAAGACCTGGTGGGCCGGCGGGGGCTGGTGGACCCGGCCGGTGATCGGCTCGTAGTCGCTGATGTTGAAGGCGTACGGGTAGAGGCAGCCGTCCCAGCCGACCACGTCGAACGGGTGGCTCGGCATCACGAAGACCGTGCCGGCCACGCCCTCGCTGCCCGGGCCGCGGTGCTTGACGTAGACCTCGGTGTCGCCCTCGGCCGTCACCAGCAGCGGGCCGACCGGGCCGCGCAGGTCGCGCTCGCAGAACGGCGCGTGCTCCAGCAGCTGGCCGTACTTGGAGAGGTAGCGCCGGGCCGGGGTGATGTGGCTGTTCGCCTCGATCGCGTAGAGCCGCAGCGGCTCGTCACCGGTCGGCACCCAGCGGTGCGTGGTGGACCGCGGCAGGATCACGTAGTCGCCCTGGCCGGCCTCGATGCTGCCGAACACGGTCTCCACCGTGCCGCTGCCGGACTCCACGTAGACGCACTCGTCGCCGATCGCGTTGCGGTAGAGCGGCGACGGCTGCCCGCAGGCGACGTAGGCGATCCGGACGTCGGCGTTGCTCAGCACCACCCGGCGGCCGCGCACGGCGTCGGTCTGCCGCCAGGAGTCGCCCGGGAAGAGCTCGTGCAGCTTGAAGTGCAGCGGCTTGAGCGGGTGGTTCGGTTCCGGCTTGCCCTCCGGCAGGGCCCACACCCGGCTGTCCACCAGGGCGGAGGGGATGGCGCGGTGGTAGAGCAGCGAGGAGTCCGACGAGAAGCCCTCCTCGCCCATCAGCTCCTCGTAGTAGAGGCCGCCGTCCTCGTTGCGGTGCTGTGTGTGCCTCTTCGGTGGCACCGTGCCGACGGTGCGGTAATAGGCCATCTGCGCCTCCTGAGCGACTGACCACCCTGGACTGCGCCGGCCGGGGCGGGACCGCCCAGGGGGTGTTGGGCAGGTCAGCACCAATCCCAGGCCACCGGACGGGTGGTGTCAAGGACGGGCCGGGAGGGCCAGGACGCGCGGAGGCAACTCTCCGGACACGTGGATGTAACGATCTCCGTCTTCTTGCAGAAACTTTCTGCAAGAGCTTTCATCGGCCGACTTGCCACTGTTACGTTCCTGCTCAGCTCGGACGGCGGCACTGGTGCGGCCGGCGCGAGGTGGCCAGTATCGCCCCTCCGTCCCCCCTCCGGGCACTCACCCCCACCTTCTTTTTCCTAGGAGTTCTCATGCGACGTGGCATCGCGGCCTCCGCCCTCGTTGCGGCCCTCGCGGTCTCGCTGGCGGCCTGTGGCAGCAGCGGTTCCGGCTCGTCCGGTTCGGCCAACGGCCCGGTGACCATCACGTACTGGGACACCTCCAACGCCACCAACGAGGCGCCGAACTACCAGGCGCTGGCGCAGAAGTTCGAGGCCGCCAACCCGAACATCAAGGTGAACTTCGTCAACGTGCCGTTCGACTCGGCGCAGAACAAGCTGCAGACCGCGATGGGCAGCAAGGGCGCCCCCGACGTCTTCCGCTCCGACGTCGGCTGGACCGCCGGCTTCGCCCAGCAGGGCTTCCTCGCCCCGCTGGACGGCACCCCCGCGCTGCCGGACCCGTCCGCCTTCCGGCCGAACCTGATCAAGCAGGCGCAGTACCAGGGCAAGACCTACGGGGTCCCGCAGGTGACCGACACCCTCGGTCTCCTCTACAACAAGGCGCTCTTCAGCCAGGCCGGCATCACCACCCCGCCCACCACCTGGGACGAGCTGAAGGCCGACGCCGCCACGATCAAGTCCAAGACCGGCGTGGACGGCTTCGAGATGCGCGCGGGTGACGGTTACTACGCGATGCCGCTCTTCTTCGGCGAGGGCACCGACCTGGTGGACACCCCCAACAAGAAGATCACCATCACCTCGCCGGCCGCGGTCAAGGCGGTCGAGACCTACCAGTCCCTGTTCACCTCGCCCGGCACCGTCAAGCCGGACGTGACCTCGGACTCCTACGCGCACATGATGGACGCCTTCAACAACGGCAAGGTCGCGGCGATCATCAACGGTCCCTGGGAGATCACCAACATCTACCAGGGCTCGGCCTTCGGCAACAAGGCCAACCTCGGCATCGCGCCCGTCCCGGCCGGCTCCACCGGCAAGGCCGGCGCCCCGACCGGTGGCGCCAACATGGAGGTCTACGCCGGCTCGGACGCCGCCCACCAGGCCGCCGCCGAGAAGTTCGTCGCCTTCATGACCTCCGCCGAGAGCCAGACCTTCATCGCGGAGAAGAACGACACCCTGCCGACCCGGCCCGACGCCTACACCTCCGACGTCACCGCCAACCTCGGCATCGCCGGCTTCCAGGCGATCCTGCCGGATGCCCAGCCGCGCCCCGAACTCCCCGAGTACGCCTCGCTGTTCACCTCCAGCGGGATCAACCTCGGCAAGATCGTGCAGGGTCAGGAGAGCGTGCAGGACGGCCTGAACGCCATCGCGGCCGACTACGCCAAGCTGCTGCCGAACTTCAGCAAGTAGCACCCGTGACCGGACCTGGCGCCGGCCAGGTCCCCCGCCGAACGGCCCGGCCACATCGGGCCGTTCGGCGGACCCGTCCGGCCGTACCTCCCCGCAAGTCTCCCGAGAAGGTGTCATCGATGGCAGTCGCCGTGCAGGGCCAACCGCGCGACCGCAACCGCGGTCCGCTGCAGCGCATCCGGCAGTCGTACAGCAGGTACTGGTACGCCTACGCGATGGCCGCGCCGGTGGTCGTCGTGCTCGGGGTGCTGGTGGCCTACCCGCTGGCCCGCGGCTTCTACCTGACCCTGACCGACGCCACCAACCTCAACGTCGGGCACACCGTCGGGTTCAACCACATCCCCGACAGCTTCAAGTTCGTCGGCTTCCAGAACTACGCCGACATCCTCTGGGGCCCCGGCTCCTACGACCGGTTCTGGTCGCACTTCATCTGGACCGTCGTCTGGACCGTGCTCTGCGTCACCCTGCACTACAGCATCGGGCTGGGCCTGGCCATGCTGCTGAACCGGAAGCTGCGCGGGCGGACCTTCTACCGGCTGATGCTGATCGTGCCCTGGGCCGTGCCGACCTTCGTCACGGTCTTCTCCTGGCGGCTGATGCTCTCCGACGGCGGCCTGGTCAACAGCGCGCTCGGCGCCCTGCACCTGCCGCAACCCGGTTGGCTGGAGCAGCCGTTGGCGGAGAAGGCGGCGGCCATCCTGGTCAACACCTGGTGCGGGGTGCCGTTCATGATGGTCACCCTGCTGGGCGGCCTGCAGTCGATCCCGGCCGAGCTCTACGAGGCCGCCGAGATGGACGGCGCCACCGCCTGGCAGCGGTTCCGGCACGTCACGCTCCCGGGGCTGCGCTCGGTCAGCAGCACGGTCATCCTGCTCGGCGTGATCTGGACCTTCAACCAGTTCGTGATCATCTTCCTGCTGTTCGGCCAGAACGCCACCGACGTGCAGATCCTGGTCACCTGGGCCTACCAGCTGGGCTTCGGCCAACAGCCGCGCGACTACGCCCAGTCGGCGAGCTACGGCATCATCCTGCTCTCCATCCTGATCGTCTTCACGGCCTTCTACCAGCGGTGGCTGAAGCGCAACGACCAGGCCGTCATGTGACGGTCCGTCAGACCGTTTCAGGGCAACCCGAACCACGCCGGCACGGAAGGCAGGCCACCCGATGAGCAGCACCACCGTCCCCACCCCGCAGAGCACCCCCGTGCGTCCCGAACGGGCCGACCGGTCGGCCGACCCGCGCCCGGTCCGCCGCCGCGGCGAGAGCAGCCGCACCGCCTCGGTGCTCTCGCACGCCGCCCTGATCATCGCGAGCCTGGTCGCGGTCTTCCCGGTGCTCTGGCTCTGCTACATCGCGCTGGGTCCGAACGAGACGGACTACCTGCACCCGGGCGGGATCCTCGGCAAGGCCACCCTCGCCAACTTCGGCAAGGTGCTCGGCCAGACCGACTTCTTCCAGTGGTTCCTCAACTCGCTGATCGTGGCCGGCGGCACCTGTGTCTTCGGTGTGGCGATCGCCGCCAGCACCGGCTACGCGGTCTCCCGGATGAGGTTCCCCGGCCTGCGCCCGCTGATGTGGTCGCTGCTGGTGACCCAGATGTTCCCGATCGCGGTGCTGATCGTGCCGATGTACTACCTGATGGCCAACCTCGGCCTGCTGGACAGCTACGGCGGCCTGATCCTGGTCTACGCGAGCACCGCCGTGCCGTACTGCGCCTGGCTGCTCAAGGGCTACTTCGACACCATCCCGGTGGAGATCGACGAGGCCGGCCGGGTCGACGGGCTCAGCCCGTTCGGCACCTTCTGGCGGCTGGTGCTGCCGCTGGCCCGCCCGGGCCTGGCGGTCGCCGCCTTCTACACCTTCCTGACCTGCTGGGCCGAGGTGCCGTTCGCCTCCACCTTCATGCTCAGCTCCGACAAGTACACCCTGGCGGTGGGCCTGACCACCTTCGTCAGCCAGCACGACAGCCAGTGGAACCTGATGGCGGCCACCTCGGTGCTGATCGCGTTGCCCGCCTCGGCCTTCTTCTACCTGGTCCAGAAGCACCTGGTCACCGGTCTCACCGCCGGTGCCGCCAAGTCCTGACGGACTCTCAGCTCCGCCAAGTAATCTGCCTGTTGCCGCGAACCGGCCGCCCCGACCCCGGCGGCCGGGACGACACCGAACCCCCCGAGGGAAGACCGATGACCCAGAACCTGGCCGACGCCTCCCGGCCCGCTGCCGCGGCCGACGCGCCCGCCGCCACCGCGGCCACCGCGAACGGTGGTGCGCCCAGAGGCTGGTGGCGGGACGCGGTGATCTACCAGGTCTATCCGCGCAGCTTCGCCGACGCCAACGGTGACGGCATGGGCGACCTGCCGGGTGTCCGCAGCCGGCTGCCCTACCTGCGCGATCTGGGCGTCGACGCGGTCTGGCTGTCGCCGTTCTACGCCTCCCCGCAGGCCGACGCCGGCTACGACGTGGCCGACTACCGCGCGGTGGACCCGATGTTCGGCACCCTGCTGGACGCCGACGGCCTGATCCGCGACGCCCACCGGTTGGGCCTGCGGATCATCGTCGACCTGGTCCCCAACCACTCCTCGGACCAGCACGAGTGGTTCCAGCGCGCGCTGCGCGAGGGGCCCGGCTCGGCGCTGCGCGACCGTTACCACTTCCGCCCCGGCAAGGGCGTGAACGGTGAACTGCCGCCCAACGACTGGGAGTCCATCTTCGGCGGCCCGGCCTGGACCCGCAGCGCGGACCCGGACGGCACTCCGGGCGACTGGTACCTGCACCTGTTCGCCCCCGAGCAGCCCGACTTCAACTGGGAGCACCCGGCGGTCGCCGACGAGTTCCGCTCGATCCTGCGGTTCTGGCTCGACATGGGCGTGGACGGCTTCCGGGTCGACGTCGCGCACGGCCTGGTGAAGGCCCCCGGCCTGCCCGACCTCGGCGGCCACGACCAGCTCAAGCTGCTCGGCAACGACGTGATGCCGTTCTTCGACCAGGACGGCGTGCACGAGATCTACCGCAGCTGGCGCCGGATCCTCGACGAGTACCCGGGCGAGCGGATCGCGGTCGCCGAGGCGTGGACCCCGACCGTCCAGCGCACCGCCAACTACGTCCGTCCCGACGAGCTGCACCAGGCCTTCAACTTCCAGTACCTGAGCACCGCCTGGGAGGCCACCGCGCTGCGCGAGGTGATCGACGTCTCGCTGGAGTCGATGCGCCCGGTCGGCGCCCCCACCACCTGGGTGCTCTCCAACCACGACGTCACCCGGCACGCCACCCGCTTCGCCAACCCGCCCGGCGGCACCCAGATCCGCACCTCCGGCGACCGGGCCCTCGGCCTGCGCCGGGCCCGCGCCGCCAGCCTGCTGATGCTCGCGCTGCCCGGCTCGGCCTACCTCTACCAGGGCGAGGAGCTCGGCCTGCCGGACGTCACCGACCTGCCCGACGAGGTCCGCCAGGACCCGTCCTTCTTCCGCGCCAGCGGCCAGGACGGCTTCCGGGACGGCTGCCGGGTCCCGCTGCCGTGGTCCGGCCAGCGCGCCCCCTACGGCTTCGGCCCCACCGAGGGCGGCCCCAGCTGGCTGCCGCAGCCCGCCGAGTGGGCCGGGCTCAGCGTCGAGGCGCAGACCGGTGACCCGACCTCCACCCTGGAGCTCTACCGCAGCGCGCTGGCCGTGCGCCGCGAGCACCCCGCGCTCGGCGCGGGTACCGAGGTCGAGTGGCTGGACGCGCCGCAGGGCGTGCTCGCCTTCCGTCGCGAGGCGCCGCGAGGAGCGTTCGTCTGCACCGCCAACACCACCGGCGAGCCGGTCCGGATACCGGCGCCCGGCCGGCTGCTGCTCTCCTCCGCGGAGACCGTGGTGGTGGACGGCGAGACCGTGCTGCCCACCGACAGCACCGCCTGGTGGGCGGTCTGACATGGTTGCAATAGGCTCTGGGCTCGTGACTACGGCGCGACTCTCCGACATCGCGGCGCAGGCGGGGGTCAGCGAGGCCACCGTATCCCGCGTCCTCAACGGCAAGGCAGGTGTCTCCGCGACCACGCGGCAGACCGTGCTGGCCGCGCTCGACGTGCTCGGATACGAGCGGCCGACCCGGCTCCGCCAGCGCAGCGCCGGTCTGATCGGCCTGATCACCCCGGAGCTGAGCAACCCGATCTTCCCGGCACTGGCCCAGGTGATCGAACAGGTGCTCAGCCGGCACGGCTACACGCCGGTGCTGTGCACCCAGACGCCGGGCGGAGCCACCGAGGACGAACTGGTGGAGATGCTGGTCGAGCGGGGGGTCGCGGGCATCGTCTTCGTCTCCGGCCTGCACGCCGACTCCACCGCCGACCACCAGCGCTACGCCCGGCTCGCCGGCCGGCAGGTCCCGTTCGTGCTGATCAACGGCTACAGCGAGAAGATCTCCGCGCCGTTCATCTCGCCGGACGACCGGGCCGCGATGCGGATGGCCGTCCAGCACCTGGCCGAACTCGGCCACGAGCGGATCGGGTTGGCGGTCGGCCAGCGCCGGTACGTGCCGGTGCTGCGCAAGATCGAGGGCTTCACGGCGGCTCTGCAGTCGGTCCTCGGCCACAGCGCCGAGCAGGCCGCGGAGCTGGTGCACCACACCCTGTTCAGCGTGGAGGGCGGCCACTCGGCGGCCGGCGCGCTGCTGGACCGCGGCTGCACGGCGATCGTCTGCGGCAGTGACCTGATGGCGCTGGGCGCGATCCGCGCGGTGCGCCAGCGCGGGCTGACCGTGCCGGGCGACGTCTCGGTGGTGGGCTTCGACGACTCGCCGCTGATGGCGTTCACCGAGCCGCCGCTGACCACGATCCGCCAGCCGGTCGAGGCGATGGCCACCGCGGCGGTGGACGCGCTGCTGGAGGAGGTCGGGGGGAACCCCGGGCAGCGCGCCGAGTTCATGTTCCAGCCGGAGCTGGTCATGCGCGGCTCCACCGGGGCGAATCCGCACCGGGGGGAGTGAGGCCGGCCGCGCGGTCCTGACAGAGCGCGCGCCCGGTCCGGGGCGGGTGACCACCTGGTCACCCGCCCTTTCAGCGGCTCCGCGAACGCCGGATGGCGGGCGCCCCTCCCGGGCACCCGCCATCCGGCGTCGCTGCTGCTCGCGAACTCCTGGTACTGCTGCCTACCGACGATCGCGCGGAGGTCAGACCCGGCCGGCGAAGTTCGGCGTGTAGTTGGCGATGGTCTCGTACTTGACGCCCGCCGACGGGTTGGCCGCCTCGACGTACTTGCCGTCGCCGATGTACAGCGCGACGTGGTAGACGCCCGAGTCGCTGCCGTTGTTCGACCAGAAGAGCAGGTCGCCCGGCTGCAGGCTGTTCATCGAGACCGGGGTGCTGGCGGAGGCCTGGGCGGCGGCGGTGCGCGGGATGGAGATCCCGGCCGCGGCCATCGCGGCCTGGGTCAGGCCGGAGCAGTCCCAACCGCCGTTGCCGGTGCCGCCGTAGACGTAGGCCTGGCCGACCTTGGACTCGGCGAAGGCGATCGCGGTGGCCATCGCGCCGGAGGCCGGGGCGGCCGGGGCCGGGGTGCTGGTCGCCGGGGCGGGCTGGGCCGGAGCCGGGGTGGCCGGAGCCGGGGTGGCGGCGGCCGGAGCCGTCGCGGTGGAGCCCAGCGACAGGTGCTGGCCCGGGAAGATGGCGTTCGGACCCTGGGTCAGCACCGACTTGTTGATGGCGTACAGCTTCTGCCAGCCGCCGGCCACGTTGTGCTTGGTGGCGATGGAGGACAGCCAGTCGCCGGCCACCACGGTGTAGTCGCCCTGGGCCGCCGAGCCGGTGCTGCTGGCCTGGGCGGCCGGCGCCGGCGCGGGGGTGGTGGAGGTGTTCGACGCGGTGCTGGTCGAGGCGGCGCCGGAGGGGTTGATCTGCGGGGCGGAGCCGCCCTGGCTCAGGCCGGCCTTCGGGCCGCACACCGGCCAGGCGCCCGGGCCCTGCGAGGCCAGCACCTTCTCGGCGATGGCGATCTGCTGGTCCTCGGTGGCCTGGTTGGCCTGCGCGGCGTACTGGGTGCCGCCGTACGCGGCCCAGGTGGAGGCGGAGAACTGCAGGCCGCCGTAGTAGCCGTTGCCGGTGTTGATGCTCCAGTCACCGCCGCTCTCGCACTGGGCGACCTTGTCCCAGGTGCTGACCGTGGCGGCCGACGCGGTGGTGGCGGTGATGCAGGGAAGGCTCAGACCGATACCGACGAGGCCGGTCGCGGCGATCACGCGGCGGACGCGGGTGGAGCGGTTCGTACCAGAAGTGGGCAGCATGAAGTTGCGTTTCCTCTCCTACGCCTACGAGGTGAGCTGTCGGATTCGGGCTGGAGTTGCCCGGCCGTCCGCTCGGATTTCTCCGGCGGTCGGCTTCACCCCTAGCCCCGGTACCCGGTCCGAAGACCGTTCCGGGGCGGCAAACCTGGTTCCCCCGCTCCTGCCTCGGCGTCGTCTGCGACGGCCAGCCCGTCCGGTGGCAGGATTCGGCGTCCGGCGGGATGGGTCCGTGTGACCACGAACGGGGAGCACGTTAACCAGACTTAAATTCGATTAGCAAACAGCTGTGGCGCCGGTCACAGTGGCTTCCGGGGCCTTTCAAGATCCGCTTCGGAGATCAACTGAAAGGCTGTCGGCGGTCATTGCCGGGGCCCTTTGATCGAATTCTGCGAATCCGCCCGGCAGTGTGCGGAATTGCCTCCCCCTCAGTGGATCGGAAGGCTGACGCCGCGTCCGCGCGGAGGTTTGTCGGCGCGCGGTCAGGGCCGGCGCGGTGTACCGCACGCCACATCCGCGCAGTGGGACCGGGAGCCGGATCCGGTGGTCCGGGCGGATGAACTGGCGAAGAATTAAAAATTCCTATGCCGTTCGCCCAGCGGACACTTGAGTCCTGCTATGGCCTCCGCCGGGCGATTCGGTCGCTCCCGTGGCAGGCATGGGCAAATCGGACACATCGTCTCCAACTGCCGTGCCAGCGCCGGGCCGTCCCGGCCGCTCTGGAGACGCTGACGGGCTGCTGGTCGGCCGGTTGCCCGCGTCCTCGGTCCGCGCCCCGCCAGGGGCCCCTGGACGGGCTGGTGGGCGCACGGAACGGCCCTGGGCCGGCCACCCGCGATGCGGATGACCGGCCCAGGGCCGGGGTGGTACTACGTCTACTCGCCCTGCTCCGCCTCGGGGGCCTCGGGGGTCTCGGCAGCCTCGGCGGTCTCACCGTCCGCCTCGGCCCGCTTGCTCCGGGCCGGCGCCTCGGGCGGGGTGACCCCGACGGTGGCCAGGTAGCTGGTGGCCACCAGCTGACCGACGGTCGGATAGGCGCCCAGCGGCTCGGCACTCGGGCAGCCGGTCTCCTCGGCGGCGGCCCGCAGCAGCTCCGGGTCCGCCTCGGGGCCGATCACCAGCGGGGCCAGCGCCGGACGCTGCGAACCGGTGTTCCGCAGGTGGTCGACGGCCGCGGCCACCGCACCGGGGACGTCCAGGGCCGCGGCGACGACCGGCACCGCCAGGCGCGCGGCCAGCAGCACGCCGGTGATCTCCGCCGCGGCGACGGCCTCCGGGCCGCCCACCGTGGTCAGCACGACGCCGTCGGCGGCCGTGGTGATGGCGAACAGCCGGGCGCGGTCGGCGCGGGCCAGGCCGGCCTCGGAGAGTCGGACGTGCACGGCCTCGGCGAGCAGCGGGTGCGGGCCGAGCACCTCGGTCAGCGGGGATCCGGCCTGCTCGGCGAGGTGCTGCAGCTCCGTCAGGGCGGAGTGCGGGCCGGCCAGCAGCGGCATCAGCAGCGGGGCGGGCAGCCCGGCCTCGGCGGCGGCCTGCAGCAGCTCGGCCACGCTGGGCCGGCCGGCTTCCGCGTCGCTCTGCTCGCCGTCGGTCGGCGCCGGCCCGGTCGGCGTCAGCCAACCCGCGGTCACCTCGATGCCGAGGTGCTCGCCGCGCACCACGGAGAGCAGTTCGTCCACCACTGCCACCGCCTCGGGCGTGGCCTCGCCCGGAACCGCGAGCACCAGTGTCGGTGCGCCGGTCGGAACCTCGGGCCGCTCGGGCCGACGGTGGCGCCCCCGCGCACGGGAGCCTGGCGTGCGGACGGGCAGAGAAGAGCCCGGGATGGCAGCAGTGCTCATGGACGGAGATCGTAGGACATCGCCGCGAGCACTCCGCAGCCGGCTGCCCAAGGTGACGGATTGTGAGGAGGTCACTGCGGAGTTGATCTTTCGATCCCGCTGCAACGGTTGGCCTCCCTCTCCGCGTCGTTCTGCTCGGACCACTGCCGGTCACCGCCCGCTGGGCGGAAGATTGGCATATGTCCACTTATGTCTCACCAGTCACACCCGCCAGCGTGGGAATCGTTACGACATGTACACGCCGGTGCACGAGCAAACTCACATGCCGATGCACGTGCACTGGCGTTATCATCACGACAAGTGAGGCATCTGCCCTGCCCGTACGAGCCGGAGGCGGCCGGCGGCCGGAACGGTCGGGCGCCGAGTCAGTACGAGTACTCCAGGGTCTTGGGAGATTTCTATGCATCACCTGTACAACGGCATGGCGGCTGCGGACCTCGACGGCGTGGTCTGGCAGAAGAGCCAGTACAGCAACTCGAAGGGGAACTGCGTGGAGCTGGCCGCCCTCCCGGGCGGCGGAGTGGCGATGCGCAACTCGCGGTTCCCGGACGGCCCAGCCCTCATCTACACCAGGGACGAGATAGCGGCCCTGCTGCTCGGGGTGAAGGACGGGGAGTTCGATCACCTGGTGAGCTGACCGGCCCGACCCGGGCAGCGCCGTCGTGGGAGTTCGTGCCGCGGCGGCGTTCGGCGTTCTCGGGCGGGCGTTCGGCGCTTTTGGGTGGGGAGGTCCCGGATGGTGCGGGTGGATGCGACGGAACGCCGCGCGGCCGCGCGGCGTTCGGTGGTCGCGGTCAGGCGGAGCGGCGGTGGCGCCCCAGCGTGACCGGCTCGCTCGGTCGGACCGGTCCGGTGAGGGCGGGCAGCTCGGCCTCGAACAGGGCCCAGACCACCTTCCCGGCCCCGGCCAGTGGGTGCCAGCCCCAGGAGTGGCTGAAGGAGTCCACCAGGTGCAGCCCCCGCCCCGACTCGGCCACGAAGTCGGCCTCCCGGGTCACCGGGCCGTCGCTGCTCGGGTCGCTGACGGCGCAGACCAGGTTGGGGGCGCGGTGCACCAGGCTTATTCGGATCGGCAGCCGGTCGTCCAGGTTCCGCCCGGGCCCGAGTTGGGTGGGGAACACCGGTCGGACCGGGCAGCCGGTCGAACCGGCCGCGCCGGCAACGGCGTCCGCCGGGGTCGGCGCCCCGATCGCGTGCCGCAGCGCGTTGGTCACCAACTCCGAGGCCACCAGGGCGACATCGTCGAAGAGGTCGTCGAGTCCCCAGCGCAGCAAGGTGGTTCGGACGAAGTCGCGGGCGGTTCTGACCGCCTCGTAGCGGGGGGCGAGCGTGCATGTCACAACGTCAGGATCGACGGCCAGGGCCGCACCGGTGCCCATGAAGAGCTCCTCCCATAAGGGGGCGGACACGGCTGGACCCGGCGGGGTCATGCCGGTCACCTCCGACTCGCTCGGCCGCTTCGCCGCCGTGACCGGCCCGCACTCGTCCGCACACCCCCGGCCGGACGCGTCGTACGCGGCCCTGCTGAGGTGCGGAGTCGCGCGTGGGTCGACGGCGAAGCCCGCGGGACTGCCAAGGGGGTGTGCAACTGCACGTGGACCATCGTGCTCTGCGCTTACGGCAGATGCAAGAGTGGATTCACGTGCAGTCGCACTATTGGCATATGCAGGAGCCGGATGCACGTGCATCTGACCGTGCCGATGGGTGTGCCGATGACGGTGCCGATGCAGAATTGATAGATCCATCTGCCACTACCGGCACTGTCAGCGCCCAGTTGATGGCAGACTGTGCGCTGTTTTCCCGAGGCGGAGGTTCCCACGGCATGACCACAGTTCAGCCCGGCGGCGGCTCGATGGTGCGCCGGATCCTCCTGGGTTCCCAGCTGCGCCGGCTGCGCGAGAGTCGCAACATCACCCGCGAGGACGCCGGGTACGCGATCCGCGCCTCGGAGTCCAAGATCAGCCGGATGGAACTCGGCCGGGTCAGCTTCAAGGAGCGCGACGTCGCCGACCTGCTCAGCCTCTACGGCGTGGAGGACGGCGGCGAGCGCGAGGCGCTGCTCGGCCTGGTCCGCGAGGCCAACAAGTCCGGCTGGTGGCACAGCTTCAACGACGTGCTGCCGAACTGGTTCCAGACCTACGTGGGCCTGGAGGAGGCGGCGGCGCTGATCCGCACCTACGAGGTCCAGTTCATCCCCGGCCTGCTGCAGTCGGAGGACTACGCGAGGGCGGTTTTCGGCCAGAGTCGCCCGGTGCTCGGCGACGAGGAGATCGAGCGCCTGGTCGGCCTGCGGTTGCGCCGGCAGAAGCTGCTGGCCGGCGGCCAGAGCCCGCGGCTGTGGGCGGTGATCGACGAGGCGGCGCTGCGCCGGCCGGTCGGCGGACCGAAGGTGATGCGCGGTCAGATCCAGTACCTGATCGACGTCGCCGAGCAGCCCAACGTGGTGATCCAGGTGATGCCGTTCCGGTTCGGCGCGCACGCGGGGGAGAGCGGGGCGTTCAGCATCCTGCGCTTCCCCGAGCAGGACCTGGCCGACGTGGTCTACCTGGAGCAGCTCACCAGTGCGCTCTACCTCGACAAGCGCGACGACGTGGACGCCTACGTCCAGGTGATGGAACGGCTCTGCGTGGACAGCCTCACCCCGGAGCGGACGGTCGAACTGCTGACCTCGATCCTCGCCGAGAGCTGAACGCCGAGGCCGAGCAGGGCACTCAGCGTTCGGTGGCCGGTGCGGGGACGGTGGGCCGGGTCGGGGCGTCCCGCTCCGGCGGGTCGCCCAGCTCCCAGTCCAGCCCGTAGCGGGCGAACAGGTCGGCCCGGATCGGCGACAGCGGGGTCCGCGCCCCCGGTAGCAGCAGGCCTATGCAGCCGCCCATCAGCGCGCTGCGCAGCACCGCGTGCTCGGCTGCGGGATCGGCCGCGCCCCACCCCGCCAGGACCTCCCGCAGGATCGCGCCCAACTGCCGCTGCTCCGGGTCGTGGACGAAGGTGCCGCCGTCCGGATCCAGGATCAGCGCGAGGTGCGAGCGCATCACCCGCGGGTGGTCCAGCGCCAGGTTGAGCACGGTGTCGATGACGCAGGCCAGCCGCTGCCGTGGCGCGTCGTCCGGGCCGAGCCGGTCGAGCGCGGCGGCCAGCTCCAGGTGCATCAGCCGGTGGGTGGCCGACTGCATCAGGAGTCGTTTGCCGTCGAAGTAATACGACACCAGGCCGCGGGCGAGGCCGGCCCGTTCGGCGATGTCCGCGAGCGTGGTGCTCGCGTAGCCGTGCTGGTCGACGAGTTCGACGGTGGCGTGCATCAGTCGGCGCCGGGACCGCAGGCGCATCTCCTCGTTGACCGAATCCCCGCGGGGTGCCATCGTGTCTGCTCCGTACGTTGGTTGGCTATCGGTCAATATACTGCTGACCGGCGCCCCGACGGCGTACGTCCGAGAATGGGCGTCGGCCCGGTACGGGGGCCGGCGTCGGTCTCACCAGGACGGGGGACTGGTGAGACCGACGCCCACCGGGTGGCGAGTTCTCGCCTGCCCGGTGGGCGTCGGTGAGGGGCCTGCCCGGGCCGGCTCAGACCCGCTCGGCCCCGAGCGCGGAGCCCACGGGCTCGGTGGCCCGGCGGTAGTCGTAGTCCGGCACCGGGTGCGCGGCGGCCGCCCGCCGGCGGTCCAGCAGCGCGCCGCCGGCGGTGACCAGCAGGCCGATCAGCGCGACCCCGGCGACCAGCAGCAGCGCCGGACGGTAACCGGCCAGCTGGGCCTGCGCGGAGGTGCCGCCGTGGCTGCCCGCGGTGATCACCGCGGTGACCGCGGCCAGTCCCAGCGCGCCGCCCACCTGCATGGCCGTGTTGACCAGCCCGGAGGCCAGCCCCTGCTCGTCGTCGGCCACCCCGTCGGTGGCGGCGATGTTGGCGGAGGGGAAGGCGAGCGCGAAACCGATCCCGAGCAGCACCGTGGTCGGCACGACCAGGCCGAACATGCTGCCGTGCGTGTCCAGTCGCAGGAAGAGCAGGTAGCCGGCGAGCAGCGCCAGGACGCCGAGCGGGAGCAGCCGGCCGGTGCCGAAGCGGTCCACGATGGCGCCCATCCTGGTCGAGGAGAGCGCGACCAGCGCGCCGGCCGGCAGGAATCCGAGCGCCATCGACAGCGCCGACCAGCCGAGCAGCCGCTGCAGGTAGAGGGTGGCGAGGAACTGGAAGCCCGCGTAGCTGCCGAACAGCGTGAGCGCGGCCAGGTTGGCCCGGGCGACCGCGCCGTTGCGGAAGATCCCCAGCCGGACCAGTGGGTGCGCGGCGCGCAGCTCGATCCGCAGGAAGAGCGCGCCCAGCAAGACCACCGCGAGCAGTGAGCCGATCGTCCGCGCGCTGGCCCAGCCGACGCTCTGCGCCTCGGTCACGGTGAAGACCAGCAGCAACAGGGTGCCGGTGCCGATCACCGCGCCGGCCAGGTCGTATCCACCCTGGCCGCGCTCCGACCCGGTCGGGCGGGGGAGCAGCCGGATCGCGAAGACCAGCGCGACCAGCGCGACCGGGACCGGCATCAGGAAGGTCCAGCGCCAGCCGACCGAGGTGAGCAGGCCGCTCAGCACCAGCCCGAGCGAGAAGCCGCTGGCGCCGCAGGTGGTGTAGATCGACAGCGCCCGGTTGCGGGCCGGGCCCTCGGCGAAGGTGGTGGTGATGATGGAGAGGCCGGCCGGTGCGGTGAAGGCCGCGCTGACGCCCTTGAGGAAGCGGACGGCGATCAGCAGCCCGCCGTCGTCCACCACCCCGCCGAGCAGTGAGGCGACGGCGAAGACGGCCAGCGCGACCAGGAAGACCCGGCGGCGGCCGAGCAGATCGGCGGCTCGGCCGCCGAGCAGCAGCAGCCCGCCGTAGCCCAGGACGTAGCCGCTGACCACCCACTGCAGGGTGGAGGTGGAGAGCTTCAGGCTGCTGCCGATGGAGGGCAGCGCGACGCCGACCATCGAGGTGTCGAGGGCGTCCAGGAACAGCGCGGCACAGAGGACGATCAGGGCTCCCCAGAGCCGCGGGGTCCAGCGGTCGGAATCGGATGGTGCGTCAGTCGTTCTCCCTGGTCCGGTGGTTGGGCCGACGGTCGGTCCGGTGGTGCGGGCTGTGGTCATGCGGAGCAGACTACATGCACATGCATCCAATGCAAGAGAATATATTCTGCTTGCATTTAGTTCACGTGCATGTGTTACCGTGCGAGGGTGTCTTCACCTGACTCGGCCGAGTCGGCCGCCCTGGTCACCGAGTGGCGTGCGCTGCTGGCCCGTCACGCGGCGACGACCTGTGCCCTCGATCGCGAGCTGGGCGAGCGGCACGGGCTCGGCATGAGCGACTTCGAGGTGCTGGAGCGGTTGGCCGAGGCGCCGGCGGAGGTCGGCGCCAAGCTGCGCGTGCAGGAGCTGGCCGACAAGGTGCACCTGAGCCAGAGCGCGCTCTCCCGGCTGGTCGGCCGGCTGGAGAAGGCCGGGCTGATCGAGCGGGTGATGTGCGACCTCGACCGGCGCGGCATCTACGTCTCGCTCTCGCCGCTCGGCCGGGACCGCTACGAGGCCGCCCGCCCGCTCCAACGCGAGGTGCTGGCCCGGATGTTGACGCGAAGTCAGGTCGAGGAGAGCAGCTGCGGGTGAACCGCCGGCTCAGCGCAGCGCGGTGAGTCCCGGTGCTACGGCGAGCGCCAGCACGGCGGCCGGCGCCGCCAGCGCGACGGCGGTCAGGCCCAACCGGTCCGGTACCGACAGCCGCGGCTCGCCGGCCAGCAGCCGATCCACCCGCCGTGGCGCCTGGGCCAGCTGGCCCGGCGCCGGGCAGGTCCCGAACACCCCGCGTCCGGCGTTGAGTTCGACCATCGCGGTGGCGGTGGTGAACCGTCCGTGCCGGCGTGCCGCGCGGTCGTCCGCGGCCAGCTCCACCAACTCGCCCACCTGGTCCCGGAACGCGCTGAACACCCCGACCCCGGGGAACCCGGCCGCCAGCGCCTCCGCGCAACTGGCCAGCCAGTGGTGCCGGGCCCGGACGTGGCCGCGCTCGTGGCTCAGCACCGCGGCCAACTCCCGGTCGGTGAGCCGGTGCAGCGCTCCGGTGGTGACCACCAGCCGGGCCGCGGCGCCCGGCAGTGACCAGGCCTCCGGCCGGACGTCCTCCAGCACGACCAACCGCTCACGCTGCCCGGGGAGTTGACCGATCCCGGCGGGGAGCTCCGGTGCCCGGTGCGAGAGTTCGGCGTGCCGGTGGCCGCGCTCCGCCCGGGCCGCGCGCAGCTCCCGGGCCAGCGACAGCGCGGTCCGCAGCCCGCCCAGTGTCAGCAGTGCCGTGCAGAACCGACCCCAACCCTCCGCGTCGGCCAGCCCGTAGGCCGCCTCGACCCCGTGCGGCGCGCCGGTGAAGAGCAGCGCGCGCACCTGGGGCAGCGCGGCCGACAGCGCCAGCAGCAGGCTCAGCACGCAGCACAGCAGCACCGCCGCCACCAGGCACTGCCACACGCACAGGGCCAGCACCGGCTCGCGGCGGGCCCAGTTGGCCCGCACCAGCAGGGCCGGTCCGGCGGTGGAGAACAGCACACCGAGCAGCAGCAGGCCGAGCAGGGCCGTCATGGCAGGGGCTCCCCCGGGGAGAACGCGACAGTACGCCGTGGCTCAATCTAGGCGCTCCCCGCGCGCCGAGGAACACCCCGTCCGGCGCAGTGACCAACGCCACGCGCCCCCGCGGCACGGGTCGTCGGCGGATCGGCGAGCCGGCTGTCAGAGGGTCAGCAGCATCGCGAACATGCCGACGCCCATGGCGAGTCGGCAGGCCTGTGGGAGGGCCGCGGCGGTCAGCAGCGATCCCGGCCGGGAGCTGGCCGGGGCCGGAGCGGCGGCGGCCGGATGGCCGGTCGCGGTGAGCAGCCGGCTGCCGGTCCAGAGCGCGAAGCAGCCGAAGTAGAGCAGCAGCGGGCCGGTCAGCGGCGGCACGCCCGTCGGCATCACCATGCCGGAATCCGCCGGGTGCGGGCTCCGGCCCATCGCCAGCGCCATGTAGCCCATCGCCAGCGCGCCGACCGCGTGGTGCAGCCGGTGCGCCCGCAGCCCGGGCGGTCCCGGCCGGCCCGCGGCGGCCACCAGGAAGACCGCGCCGAGCAGGCCGAACAGTCCGCCCCAGAGCGGCGCCGGCAGCCGGTCACCGCCCAGCACCATGGCCGCCATGCCGAGCGCCATCACGGCCTCGGCCGCGTCCGACTCGCGGCTCGCCCGGTGCCCGCCCGCGGCGCCGGTGCGCAGCCGGGCCAGGCAGAAGGCGCCGGTGGTCGCGGCCAGCAGGACCAGCAGCCAGCTGAGGACGGCCGGACCGGGCATCGGTCCCCCTGTTCACCGGGCGAATGGGGCTACCGACCACGATCACCGGTCACCCGCCCGGACAGCTAGGGCGCGCACAGGGGCGCATGGGAGTGCACCGTTCTGTATAGCGGGTCACGCGCGCCCAGGGCGCCGCCGTCCGGTCGGGCACCCCACGGTGTGCAGGTTCTCTCATCGGCCCCCCCTTGAACAGGAGAACCTTTCGTCCTTATCGTGTCCTTGACTCAATACCTCCTGTCGAAGTAGGTCTCCCATGCAGAATCTTTCGCCGAGGCTCGCTGCGGCGGCCGATCTTCCCTCCGACTCCCCGGCCGACCACCCGGCGTGGCTGCGGCTGAAGCAGGCCGTCGAGGCGCTCCGCCCGCTGCAGTCCAAGGACGGCTCGATCGACCTGGCCGCCATCGACCGGCAGACCGTCGACCCGCTGCTGGACACGGTTCTCGCCTCGATCGCGGAACTCGCGCCGCTCTTCCCGCACGACGCGGCCTACCTCGACGCCGTCCAGGCCGACCTGCGCAAGTGGGCCGAGACCGGTTACCGGGAGCCCGACTTCCTCGACTCGCTGTTGGCCTTCCAGCCGGCCGCCGAGCGCGTCGACGGGCTGGCCCACCTGGTGGTCTTCCCGATGTACACGCAGAACGGCAACCCGGACCGCAACCTGGAGGCCGTGCTGCTCAACGTGGTCTGGCCGGAGTGGCTGGCCGAGCTGGAGCGGACCCGTTTCGACAACCCGATGTTCGTGCCGATTACCTTCACGGACTTCACCGCCGGCTACGACACCAACTCCGCGGTGCTCTTCCCGGAGACCGTCGCGGTCCGCAAGGCGCCCGAGCGCTTCACCTGGGGCGGCATCTTCTGCGACCGCGAGGCCGCCCGGTTCCGCGCGGTCTCCGGCGCCGCCGTCGAGCTGCTCGGCCTGGAGATCCCGGCCGACGCCGCCGCGCTGATCGCCGACCAGCAGCGGGCCCAGCAGACCTTCGTGCTCTGGGACCTGGTGCACGACCGCACCCACAGCCACGGCGACCTGCCGTTCGACCCCTTCATGATCAAGCAGCGCAGCCCGTTCTGGATGTACGGCCTCGAGGAGCTGCGCTGCGACCTGACCGCCTTCAAGGAGGCCGTCCGGCTGGAGGCCGAGGGCTACGAGCAGGGCCGCGACGTGCAGTACGCGATCCTCTTCGACCGGATGTTCCGCTTCCCGGTCACCGGCGGCCGGGTCCGCAACTACGACGGGCTGGGCGGTCAGCTGCTCTTCGCCTACCTGCACCAGCACGACGCGCTGCGCTGGCGCGACAACAAGCTCAGCATCGACTGGACGCGGGTCGCCGAGGTGACCAACGCGCTCTGCGGCGAGATCGAGGACCTCTACCGGGCCGGCATCGACCGCCCGAAGACCGCGCACTGGATCGCCGCCTACCAGCTGGTCTCCCGCTACCTCACCCCGCACCCGGCGTCCACCTGGGCCAAGGGCCCGGAGGCCCTGCCGCTGGACGTCACCGAACCGAAGGCGCTGAACAAGGCGCTCTGCGACGCGGTGCTGCCCGACGAGTTCCCGCTCAGCATGTTCTTCGAGGCCCTCTCGAAGAAGCTCGGCGGTGTCATCGCGGCCACCACCGGCATCACGGGCGCCGGCCTGCAGGAGGCCGCGGCATGAGCGACCTCACCGGCAAGGTCGTCGCGGTGGCCGGTGCCACCGGTCCGGCCGGGCGCGCCACGCTGCGCCGACTGGCCGCGGCCGGCGCCACCGTCGTCGCGGCCGGCAGCGACCCGCAGCGGCTGGACGCGGCCACCGACGCGGTACGGGCCACCGTCCCCGGCGCCCGGATCAGCGGCCAGGTGATCGACCTGCTCGACCCGCAGGAGGTGCACGACTGGGCCGACCACCTGGAGTCCGAGCACGGCCGGGTCGACGGCGTGTTCCACCTGGTCGGCGGCTGGCGCGGGAGCAAGACCTTCCACGACAGCCGGATCGACGACTGGGACTGGCTGCACGACCGGGTGGTCCGCACCCTGCAGCACACCTCGCTGGCCTTCCAGCCCGCGCTGCTGCGCAGCGAGGCCGGCCGGTACGCGATGATCTCGGCCACCGCGGCGCACAAGCCCACCGCGGGTGGCGCCGCCTACGCCGCGGCCAAGGCCGCCAGCGAGGCCTGGACGCTCTCGATGGCGCACTCCTTCGTCAAGCAGACGACCGCCGAGGACGGCGCGCCCACCGCGGCGGCTGTCATCCTGGTCATCAAGGCGCTGGTCACGCCCGAGATGCGCGCCGAGCGCCCGGACGCGGCCTTCGCCGGATTCACCGACACCGCGGACCTCGCGGACTCCCTGGCGGGTCTCTGGGAGCGATCCGCCGCCGAACTGAACGGACAGCACCTGTGGCTGACAGCCCGATGAGCACCACCTCCGGCACGGACGCCGTGCGGCGGCACGACCCCGCCGTACGGGGGTTCGCCAGCGACAACTACGCCGGCGTCCACCCGGAGATCCTCGCCGCGATAGCCCTGGCCAACGGCGGGCACCAGATCGCGTACGGCGAGGACCAGTACACCGAGCACCTGCAGAGCGTCTTCCAGCGGCACTTCGGCGAGCAGGCCGAGGCGTACCCCGTCTTCAACGGCACCGGCGCCAACGTGGTCGCGCTGCAGTCGCTGCTGCCGCGCTGGGGCGCGGTGATCGCGGCCGAGAGCGCGCACATCAACGTGGACGAGTGCGGGGCCCCGGAGAAGATCGCCGGGATCAAGCTGCTCACCGTGCCCACCCCGGACGGCAAGCTCACCCCCGAGCTGATCGACCAGCAGGCCTGGGGCTGGGGCGACGAGCACCGGGCCCAGCCACTGGCCGTCTCGATCACCCAGAGCACCGAGCTGGGCACCCTCTACACGGTGGAGGAGGTCCGGGCGATCTGCGAGCACGCGCACGAGCGCGGCATGCTCGTGCACATGGACGGCTCGCGGCTGGCCAACGCGGCGGCCTCGCTCGACCGTCCGTTCCGGGAGTTCACCACCGATGCCGGGGTGGACGTGCTCTCCTTCGGTGGCACCAAGAACGGCCTGCTCTTCGGCGAGGTCGTGGTGGTCCTCGATCCGGAGAAGGTCCGGAACATCAAGTTCCTGCGCAAGATGTCGATGCAGCTCGCTTCGAAGATGCGTTTCGCCTCGGTGCAGTTCGAGGCGCTGCTCAGCGGGGACCTCTGGCTGCGCAACGCCGGCCACGCCAACGCCATGGCGAAGCGGCTGGAGGCGGCGGTCCAGCGGATCGACGGCGTGACCGTGGTCCGCCCGGTGCAGGCCAACGCCGTCTTCGCGGTGCTCCCGCGCGAGGTCAGCGAGCGGTTGCAGAAGCGCTACCGCTTCTACTTCTGGAACGAGCACACGGGCGAGGTGCGCTGGATGTCGGCCTTCGACACCACGGAGGCCGACATCGACGCCTTCGCGGCCGCCATCGCGGAGGAGATGGGCCGGTAGGTCCGAACGCTTCGCTGGTCTCCTCGAACCGGCCCCGGGCAGTCGCCCGGGGCCGGTTTGACTTCGTTGATCGATCTCCGTAACGTTCTCCGGGTTGCCCCGGCCGCCTGGTGGTGGTGGGAGAGCGACAAAACCCCCTCCCGATTATGCGATGAGCATTCGGTGTCCGCATGTCCTTTTCGAAGGAAAGTGCGGTGCGGAAACTCTGGTAGAGTCGGGGCAGCGGAAAGCCGGAAGGCCGGAAGCGAAATTGCGGGAAGTGA
>NZ_JBITZU010000044.1:0-24978 GCF_044547075.1 Kitasatospora sp. NPDC052896 | reverse complement strand
CCGTCACACCCCCCACGACGGGCCACCCACCCGGCAACACCTACGGGGCAGCGGCACGCGCGTGACCGCCCGCCCCGGCGCCCTCCTCCCCCGACGTACCACCAACACCATCCACCCCGGCCCCGGCGGCAGCCGCGGCGGCCTCCCGCGCCTCGCGCACGTCACGGCGCAGCAGAACCACCCACCCCGCCGGCACGAGCGCGGCAAACAACCACCACTGGATCGCGTAAGGCAGGTGGACACCCTTACCGACGACCGCGTCATCGCTGGTGTCCGTGTTGCTCGGGCTCGGCACGTGCTGGGCCTCCTCGGAGGCCGGCGGGGTCGGGCTCGTCGCGGTCAGCTCCAGATAACCCGCCACCACCGGCTCCGACAGCCGCTGCGCCTGCTGAGCACTGTTGATCAACATGTACTGCCGGTCCGGTAGACCACCACGATCACGGATCCCGGTACTCCTGGACGTCTCATCCGGACGCAACCGCCCCGTCACCGTCACCTGCCCAGCAGGAGCGGGCGGCACCTGCGGATACACCGTGGCATCCGCCCCAGAAGCAACCCACCCACGATTGACCAGGACAACATCACCACCCGTGGTGACCAGCGGAGTGATCACGTAGTAACCGATCGTGTCACCAGAAGCATCCGTACGCTGACGGACCACGAACTCGTGCGCCACATCATAGTGACCCGTAGCCATGACCGTCCGATACGTCTGCGAGATCGGAACACTGCCACCAGGACGAGAAACAGCCTCCATAGCCACCGGCGGAGAAGCCAAAGCCGCAGCGATACCCGCATTCTGCCGATTCGACTGCTCATAACGGTGATACTGCCACTGACCCAACCAGATCAGAGCAGGAACGATCGCGAAGAAGACGAGGGTCAAAACCACCCACCGCCTCGTCAAAAGGATACGAAGCACCACACGACCGTATCCCCCCACCACCCACCCCCACCCACCACCCCCACCGACACCAAACAGACAACGAACGGACACCAAGCAGGACACCCCCCACGAGCACGCCCCCACGGGCACCAAGCAGACGACGGACGGCAGCCGGCGGGAGCGGGCGGCAGCCGGCGGTGGGCGGCGGTGGGCGGCGGGCGGACACCAAGCGGAGGCACTCCCGCACACGCGCTCCCACGAGCACCGAACATGGGCAGGCGAGGAGCGCCCGGCCGAGGCTGCGGTCGAAGGGCGCCGGCCCGGCTGGCGTGCGGAGCCCCCTTGCCACGCCCCAGCGAGCGGGCCCCGTTGCCCGTCTTCCGCTCCGCGGGCAGCGTGGTGGCGGCCGCGTCCAGGCCGAGCTCGGTCAACCCCCAGATCACCGCCCCCCGCCCCGGCGGGCGGACCGGCGTGCGGGACCGGGCGGCTGGTTTCTGTGGCGCGCCGGGCCGGGTCGGCCCCGGCCCGGACAGACGGTGGTGTGCTGGCTCGTCGCCATCAGTGCGGTGCCTCGGTGCCGTGCGGCGGGCGTGCTTGCCCGATCACCCCCTTGTATGTGTCGGCGGGCGCTCCGTGTGATACCGCGGCCCGGACTTCTTACCGGACGGCGGGCTACAGGCCCATGTCGCGTGCCTGGGCGACGGTGCGGGCGGCCAGTTCGGGCGAGCGGTGCAGGAGCGGCTCATGGAGCATCGGGTCGCCCAGGAACGCCCCGTCGCGGATCGCGATCCACTGGTTGGTGCTGCCCAGGCCGCGCTCGACCCAGCCCTCGATCTCACCGCCGCGCATGACGTAGAAGACACTCGGCACACGGGTCCAGCCGATCAGCAACCAGTCGGGGCCGAGCTGCTCAAGCGGGCCGGCGACATCCTGCGTTGCCAGGTCCGCGAGCGGGCCCGCCGATGAGAGGACCCGACCCTGGTGGTCCTGGACACGCAGAGCGTCCACGCGGCCGCCGGGGTCCCCGCCTCCACGACCGGCCGGGACCCGGAAAAACGGCCACCGACGCAACACCACTCGGGACCAGGCACGCGTACAGCCTGGCCAACTACCCTGAAAACTCTGGCCAACTGCGAAGCAGAGTCACGGCGGCGCGTGCGCGCGGGTGGTCAGCGCCGCTGGTAGGACGCGCCGGTCAGCGCCCGGAGCAGCAGCGGGCCGCCGGTCGTGGTGCCAGGCCGGGTGACCTGGTCGAGGGCGTCTCCGATGGCCGGGTGCAGGTGGCGGCCGACCGCGTCGGCCGCCGACCGCCACACCACCGGCGCCTGGTCGATGTTGTCCTGCTCGGTCCGGGCGACGGCCTCCACCAGGTGGTCGGGCAGGTGGGCGGTGAAGACCAGGTGCCGGCGGGGGAACGGCCCGCTGCCGCCGGGGCGCGGGGTCTCCTGGTCCTGGAGGAAGCGGAGCCTAGGCGGCGAGGGCAGCGCGGCCCGGTCGAAGCTGGACTCTTCGAGCAGCTCCCGGCGCAGCGCGTCGCGGGCCTCCTCGTCGTCCTCGACCGGGCCGCCGAGCAGGCGGTGCTGGAGGCCGGCTGGCCGCTGACGCCGGGTCAGTGCCCGAAGGCCTCGCGCAGCCGCTTCTTGTCCGGCTTGCCGACCGCCGTCAGCGGGATGGCGTCCACCAGGTGAACGGCCTCCGGGGCGTAGATCCGGCCCTTCTTCGCGGTGACGAAGGCGCGGACCTCGTCCATCCGGGGTTCCTGTCCCGGGGCGGGGACGATGGCCACGTGGACGTGTTCGGCCTGCTGGGCGTCGCGCACGCCGAAGACGGCGCACTGGACGATCGCCGGGTGGGTGAGGAGCAGCTCCTCGACCTCGGTGGGGTAGACATGGCCGCCGACCACGATGATCAGGTCCTTGACGCGGTCGGCGAGGTAGAGGTAGCCGTCCGCGTCGAAGTAGCCGATGTCGCCGGTGTGCAGCCAACCGTCGCGCACCGCTTGGGCGGTGAGGTCCGGCCGCTTCCAGTACCCGGCCATCAGGCCGGCCGAGCGGACGTGCACCTCGCCCTGCTCGCCGGTCGGCAGTACGGTGCCGTCGGCGGAGCGGATCACCACCTCGACGTCCGGGAAGGGCCGGCCGACCGGGAGCGGCCCCTCGTCGCCGAACCGGGCGTGCTCCGGCGGGGTGAGCACCGCGATCTTCTGCGTCTCCGACATCCCGTAGAGGCTGACCAGGACGGGCCCGAGCACCTTGATCGCCTCCCGCACCCGGCTCGGCGAGGAGGCGCAGCCGCCGTAGTAGACGCGCCGCAGGCTGCTCAGGTCCGTTCGCCCGAGGGCCGGGTGGTCGAGCAGCTGGTAAAGCAGCGGAGGCAGCAGCCACAGGTCGGTGATGCGCTCGCGTTCGATCGCGGCGAGCACCTCGCCGGGGTCGAAGGAGCGCTGGATGACGACCGAGCCGCCGCGCTGCAGCACCATGTCGGTGAGGACGCCGGCCAAGTGGGCGAGCGAGGTGGCGGCGAGGAGTCGGGGCGGCTGCTCGTCCGGGGGGCCGGCCAGCGGGGTGTCGAAGCTGCTGCGGTAGGGGCCGTGCAGGCTGAGGATGCCCTTGGGGATGCCGGTGGTGCCGCCGGTGTGCCGGATGCTGAGGTCGTCGTCGGGGCCGATCCGCACGGCGGGTTCTCGGGCGGGCCGGTCAGCGCTGGCGGCGATCACGTCCTCGCCGATGCCCTGCGGTGCGGGGCCCAGAGTGAGGACAGCCGGCACGTCGATCAGCGGCAGCAGCGCGGGGGCGTCCGCGTACCGTTCGGCGTCCACGACCAGGACGGTGGTGTCGACGCTGGCCACGATCTCGGCCAGGACCGGGGTGCTCATGCCGTCGTACAGGTTCACCACCCGCGCGCCCGCCAGGCCCGCGGCGTAACGGGCGCTGAGCGCCTCGGCGGTGTTGCCGGTGAGCAGCGTGACGGTCGCGCCGCGGCCCACGCCTCGGGCGATGAGCTCGTGGGCGAGGCGGTAGGTGGCGGCGGTGAAGCCGTCGGCGGTGATCTCAACGCCGTCGGCGGTGGTGACGGCCCGTCGGTCGGACCCGGTGGTGAGGGTCCGAAGGATCAGGGCAGGACCGCTGACGAACTCCGAGCCGCTGACGGCCACTTCTTCCTTGCGTTTTGCAACCATGCCGTCAGGCTAGCCCTCCCCGCTCACCGCGCAGGGGCGAGTTCCAGCCAATGCCGCAGGCGGCGGGTGAGGGCGCAGCCGCCCCGGTCGGGGCCGACTCCGCCTACGCCGTCGAACCCGTCGACCGGGCCGGACGCGCGCTCCACATCACGATCAACACCGTCAAACGCCCCCCTGGCGCGGAGGGCTTCATCATGCCGCCCCGCAGGTGGTCGTGGAGCGCGGTCCGGCGTGGATCACGCGTGCCCGCCGAAACCGCAGGGACTACGAACGCATGCTCACCCACGCCGAAGCCCGCAGCCCTTGGGTGATCCCCGCAAGGTCACACGTCGATGACGACCTTGCCCTGAGGGGAGCCCTCCTCCACCAGTGCGTGCGCCTGGGAGATGTTCTCCAGGGAGAACTGCCGCGGGTCGACCAGCGGGGTCAGTGCACCGGCGTCGGCCAGTGCGGCCACCTCGCGCAGGATCTCGCCATGGTGTCCGCGGCCGCGCCCGGTGAGCAACGGCAGCAGGGTGAAGACGCCGGAGTAGGTCGCGCCCCGGAAGGAGAGCGGGGCGATGCTGTGGGTACCCCAGCCCAGTGCGCTGACGACGTGGCCGGTGTAGGTGCGCACCGAGGTGAAGGAGTCGTCGAGGGTGGCGCCGCCCACGGTGTCGTAGACCACGTCGAAGCCCTCTCCACCGGTGTACTGGGCCACGTACTGCGCGGAGGTCGTGGCGGTGTAGTCGATGGGGGTCGCGCCCAGTTGTTCGATGGTCGCAAGGCTCCGGGCGGAGCCGGTGGCATAGACCTCGGCGCCTCGGGCCCGGGCGATCTGGATGGCCACGTGTCCGATGCCGCCCGCGCCGCCGTGGACCAGGACCTTCTGCCCGGCGTGCACACCGGCACGGTCCACCAGGCCCTCCCACGCGGTGATCGCGACCAGCGGTATGGCCGCAGCCTGGCGCATGGTGAGCGCACGCGGCTTGCGGGCGAGCAGCCTGGCGTCCACGGCCGCGTACTCGGCCAGCGAACCCTGGAGGTCACCGACGCCACCGGTCAAGCCGTAGACCTCGTCACCCGGGGCGAAGTCGTGGACCTCCGGGCCCACCTCCTCGACGATGCCGGCCAGGTCGAGCCCCGGCACGGCGGGCAGGACCCGCTTGGCGTGGGCGGCCGCCCCGGCGCTGATCTTCATGTCGAGCGGGTTCACCCCGCTCGCGATGATCCGCACCAGTACCTGTCCGGCACCGGCAACCGGCCTGTCCACCTCGGTCAGCTCCAACGCAGCACCGAACTCCTGCAGCATTACCGCACGCATCGCGCAACCTCGATTCATGTCTGTGACGCCCTGCTAATCGAACAGACTAGTCCGACTTGTTTAGGTGGGACAAGGCTTGCCGAGAACTAATCGAACGAACTAGTCTGTCTGGATGGCGACCAGAGTGCGGAAGACGAACACGGAGCAGAAAATCCTCGCCACCGCGGCCGAGCTCTTCTACCGCAAGGGCCTGCGGGGTGTCGGGGTCGACCAGGTCATAGCGGAGTCAGGGGTCGCCAAGTCGACCCTGTACGCACACTTCCGCACGAAGGAAGAGCTGGTCGCCGCCTATTTGCGGCAGACCGACGACGTCTGGATGGCCCGGTTGCAGGCCGCGGCCGCACGGGCCGGAGACTCCGCCGGTGAACAGCTCGTCGGGCTCTTCGACGCCCTCCTCGACGCGTTCGAGCACCACGGCCTCTTCGGCTGCCCCTTCATCAGCGCCGCGGTCGAGGCGGACCCGGCCTCGGACGCGCACGCTGCCACCATCGCGCACGTACGCCGGCGCCAGACCTGGTTGGCCGAGCTGAGCCGCTCTGCCGGAGCCGCCGACCCCGAGGCGTTGGCCTGGCACATCGGGCTGCTGATCGACGGAGCCCTGGCCTCGGGACGGCTACTGCAGGATCGCGCCGTGGTGGACGCGGCAAAGGCGTCCGCGCGCAGCCTGCTCAGCGGCGGATCCGCAGTGCCGGCTTGAGCCGTCCGGTGCCACGGCGCACGCCTTCGCGTCACGGCGTCGGTCGCGGCGCGGACGGCCGCAGCGCGGAGTCAGCGGTCGTAGGTGCAGGCGGCGGGCGCCGCGGGTGATGCGGGCGGCGGCGTGCAGCAGCCGGTAGCGGAGCTTCTTCGGCTCGGCGGTGGCCAACTCGCCCTCCAGCAGGAGGGATCGGGTCCAGGCGAGCAGGTCGATGGCGGCCGGGGAGAGTTCCAGCCAGACGGCGTTGATCTGGAAGTGGCGGGAGGGGAAGCGGCCGAATCCGCTGGTCCTGCCGCAGCGGATGCGGTCCTCGACGCGGGCGTGTGCGCGGTGGCGGACCTCCAGTAGTCGAAGGGAGCCTTGGCCGCTGGGCGTGTCGGTGAGGAAGACCTGGTGGCGCATGCCTTCGTCCAGGTCGGACAGGGGGAGTTGGGCGCCGGGGTGGGGGCGTTCGCGGCGGACGATGATCCGGGTGCCCTCGGGTAGTCCGGGCAGGTTCCTACCGCTCGCCGAGCTCGAGCAGCTTGTGAAGTCCTCGTGTGGTGCGGTCAAAAGCGGGCGGCGTCGACGGCGGGTCGCAGGACCTCCACGCACCACTGGCGGAAGGTGGTCGGCGTGCTGTTCTCGGTGGTGCGGACCACGCCCTCGTCGAGGCCGTCGGTCTTGGCGGTCGCCATGTCGGCCATCGCCCGGGCCATGCCGGGTGACGCGCCGAAGGAGAGCATGGCAGCCTCCAGCGACGCGGGCTCGACCTGTATGTAGCGCACCGGGATGCCGAGCACGTCGGTGATGACGGCGGCCATGTCGTTGCCCGACAGGTCCTCTGGGCCGAGCAGTGGGATCTCGGCGAACCCGGCCCAGTCGCGGTCGAGCAGCAGGCGGGCGGCGGTGCTGCCGATGTCGCGGGTGGCCACCAGGGGCAGCTTGCGGTCGGGCGCGAGGGGCCCGGAGATCACGCCGTCGCCCAGGATCGTGCGGATGTCGCGCAGCGTATTGTCCATGAAGGTCGGGTTGGCGAGTGAGCGGTAGTTCGTGACCGTGGCGAACAGGTCGTCCATGGCCAGCGAGGCGGTGACGTTGCCGGCCCGGTCGGCGACGGCGGTTCCCCGGCCCAGCGCCGAGACCCCGACGACGTGGCGGACGCCGTGCGCGGCGACGGCCTCGGCGCCCGGCCTGCTGTACTCGACGTAGGAGGTCATCACGTCGGGGGCGCGGAGGTCGCTGGGCATCAGCCAGAACACCGCATCGGCGCCGGCGAAGGCCTTGTCGACCACTGCGGCGTCGCGGTGGGAGCCCTCCACGATCTCGACACGGTCGCGGACGGTGGGAGAGAGTCGCTGAGGGTCGCGGACGATGACCCGGACGGGCTCGCCGGCGTCGAGGAGCTGCTCGACGACGTGGCGGCCGATCTTGGCGGTGGGTGCGGTGACGACAATCACGAGTGTCCTCCGTACGACCTAGTATGTAAACTCAACCGTACCGTTTACTTGCGGAAGAGGCCACCATGCCAGCGCGACGAGGCGAGAAGCTCCGCGAACACATCCTGTGGACAGCGAAGGACGTGTTCCTTGAGGCCGGCTTCGAGCGCACCTCGATGGACGTCGTCGCCCAGCGGGCCGAGACCTCCAAGCGCTCGCTCTATGCCCACTTCCCCAGCAAGGACGCCCTCTTCTCCGGGGTGGTCTCCCTGGTGCGCGAGCTCTACCTCGACCGCCTGGGCTCGCCGGAGGACTACGTCACCGCGGAGCGGGCCGATCCGGCCGACGCCCTCGTGCGCTACTGCGGGCGGCTGCTGCAACTGCTGCTGTGGTCTTCGTCCCTGCGCACGCTGCGGATGGGGATTGCGGAGGCCGAGCGAGTGCCCGAGATCGCGTCCGGCTACTACGAGGCGGTTTTCGAGGCCCCGATGGCGCGGATCGGCGCGTACGTCTGCCGGACCTGGGGCCTGACGCAGGAGGAGGCGCGGGAGGTGGCCGAGATCCTCGTCGGCCGGACGGTCTACCCCGAACTGGTGCAGGGTCTGCTCGGCGTGCGGGAGCCGATCGCCAAGCGCCCCGACGAGGCCACCCTCGCCGCCGACGTCGACCTCGACCGGATCGCCGCGAGCATCCGACGACTCGTCCCGGGCGCACCAGCGTCCTAGCTGCAGTGGCTCTGTCAGTTGTCCGCCAGAGCGAACACGTCCAGCGTCGGCATCCCAACCGCAAGCACCCACCGTGTCGCGGTCGCACCCGCCGTGACGCCGCGGCCCGCCAGCTCGACCACGGCGAACGGAACCTTGGCATCCGCGGCGACCGCAAGGAATGCACCCAGTGACACAGAGTTTCCTACCCCCCACCCGGAGGCATCCGACTCGCTCGCTCGCCATCCTTCCCGCCCGGGCCCCAGTCGGAGGGCAGTCTACGGAGTTACCCGGACAACGATCTGAGACGAACCACTGGATATCGACTGCGGCAAGGGCGTACCAGGCGCCGCCGGCGGCTGCGATCATTCCGGTGTTGGGAAGGGCGGCGGTGGGGGCGGTCGCGTTCACCGGGTGTCCAGGTTGCCGGGCGGGACGGTGAGACGATTCTGATGACCACCAGCACATTCGAATGTGTTCGGGGTGCGGCGTCGCCCAGTGTTGCCAGGAGGCCGAGTCGCTCCGGCTACCGCAGGGTGTGGCCGCTGCGCGCGGCGATGACGGAGGCGACCGCGGGGATGAGCGTCGTGAGTAGCGCGAGGATCTCAGGCGGGAAGCGGCGCGCCCGCGGGGGATTGCGACTGCCTTGGGTGATGGGGGCCTGGTGGCGGCACCGGGACTTCTTCTTGTTCTTGCGGGCCATGACCGTGGTTCTCCTTCTTGCTGGGCGGTGGGCAGGGCTGTGC
This sequence comes from Kitasatospora sp. NPDC052896, assembly GCF_044547075.1. Lineage (NCBI taxonomy): Bacteria > Bacillati > Actinomycetota > Actinomycetes > Kitasatosporales > Streptomycetaceae > Kitasatospora > Kitasatospora sp. NPDC052896. The sequence goes on along the minus strand of NZ_JBITZU010000044.1, from coordinate 16,046 downwards.
CGGGCCGAGAGCGAGGCGTGGTGCGCGGTCGGGCGAGCCCCGCACGGCACTGAAAGGCCGCGGGCGCGGGTCTGTGATCGCCTGCGCCGGCCACTGTGGAAGGCCTGTCGGGGAAGGCGGCGGACGCCTTCGCGGCCCGGGTACGAGCAGCGTGGTGGTCCGGGTCGTGCGGTCGGGTGGCCGCACGACCCGGGAGGCGACTCAGGTGGCGTTGACGAGTTCCTGGAGCTGGTCGGCGACCTCGCCGGTCGGCAGACGGATCAGCCCGTAATGGTCGTCGATGACGGCGGGACCCTCCGCGACGGCCTCGCGCAGCGCCTGGTCGGGGAGCGCGAGGTCGGGCATGGGCTGGCCGAGCCATGCCGAGTACTGGAGCAGCGGTGCCTGCGGTAACGGGGGCTGCGGTGTCCTGGTGGCGGTGGTGGCTCGGGCCGGGCTGCTCTCCAGCTCGCCTGCCTGCTGGAACCAGTGGTCGGCGTCGCGCAGTTCGCCGAGGCGGGCGTGGTGGAGGTAGAGGCAGTAGGCCGCGGTCGGGTTGTCCGCGCCGGCGGCGGCCTGCCACCAGAACTGGGCTTCGTGAGGTCGGTCGGTGAGGTGGAGCAGGCAGCCGAAGACCAGTTCTCCGCGGGGGTCGAGGCGTCGGCGGGTGACCAGGGCGTCCAGCCAGGCGGGTGCCTCGTTCTCGTTGATGACGATCGTGGACAGGTTGCTCAGGTCCCGGGCGGCGTGGTCGTGGAAGGTCAGTCCCGCGCGGTCCCGCACGGGGTCGGCGTTCTGGCCGGGCCGGGCGGGAGGGACGGTGCCGGGCTGGGCCGCGGCGCAGGGGCAGTAGCCGGTCGGCGACTGCTGGCCGCGCCGGGCGGCGAGTTTCTCCGCGATCCGCCGGCGGCCGGCCTCGATGTCGTAGAGGGGCTGGGTTCCGGTCAGCAGGCCGGGACCCTGGGGCAGGTGGTCGAGTGGGCTGAGCACATGAATCACTCCTGGGCGTCGTGCTTGATCGGGCCGGGGCGCAGGAGCCGGCGCGAGGCGAGGCGGGCTGCCAGCTTGGTTTTGGCCTGGCAGATGAGGGAGCGGATGGTGGCTGTCTCCACTCCCATGACCGTGGCGATCCGGTTCACGCTGTAGCCCATGAGGTAGCGCAGCACGATGACGTCGTGCTTGCTGCCGGACAGGCTGCGGATCGCGGCGGCGAGGGTGATGCCGTCCTCCAGGTCGGTGACGCTGGCGTCGAGGCCGTCCAGGAGGGATTTCACGTTCTCGCGCATCGCGTAGGCGAAGGCGGTCTTCTCGACCAGCACCAGGTGCTCGTCGCGTCGTACGCACTCGGCTTCCACGACGCGGCGCAGCAGGGCCCAGGCGTAGGCGGTGGGGTTGGACTGGGCCAGTACATCGGTCCAGTGGTCGGCGAGGGCGGTGAAGACGTCGTCGACGAGTTCGAGGGCGAGGCCGTCGTCGGCGAGGTGGGCGGTGGCGTAGTCGAGGTAGGGCTGGGCGTGGAGTTCGTGGAAGCCGCGGAAGGGAACCGGCAGTGGGGCTCGGGTATTGGCGGCGTCGGCCGGCGGGGCGTCGCTCATTCAGGCCTCCCACGACGCGTCGGGGACGGCCTCACGCGACCAGCGGATGGGCCGGGGGTGACCGGCCGTGAGGGAGTGACCGGCGTGGCTGGAGGCCGGGGCGGTACGGCCGGGGTGCAGCGTGGTGCCGGCGGCGGGGGTCTGCGGCCGGGTGGCGATGGGCTTGGGATGGGAGGCGGAGAGTCGGATCGTCACGTGCTGGCTTCCTTTTGCCGGGTTTCGGGCGCTCCGTGACGTTCTGTGGGGGAGAACGGAGCGGTCTGGGTTCCCAGCATTCCGGTCCTATAACCGGATCGTTCACACTAAGAGAGTAAAGAAATACGGATGGTGATCATCCAAGTTGCCGCCACACCCCCGCCACCCTGACGGCACCCGGGCACGCGGCGGGCCGGCACCTTCATCGCCACCGGCGGGTCGACGGCAGGAGCCCCGCGCGCACCATCTCATTGACTTTATCTGGGAATCTGGGAGATCGTGGAGTTGTCCAAGTGAAAGATGATCCTGGAGGGGCCCGCGTGAACCGCAGCACTCGCACCATCGAGATCGACGACGAGGTCTTCGCCTTCCTCCAGCAGCACAGCGAGCCCCTGGTGGACACCCCGAACGACGTCCTGCGTCGTCTGCTGCTCGGTGACGCCGAGCCTGCCGCCGGCGGGGAGATCGCCGAGCGGCGGGGAACCGGCGCGTTGATGCCGTTCGTCGAGCGCGGCTGGCTGGTGCCGGGCGCTCAGCTGCACCACACCAAGAAGCGCTCGGGCACCACGTACCTGGCGACGGTCACCGCGGACGGCTGGATCCGCATCGAGGACGGCCAGGTCTTCGCGCTGCCCTCCCCCGCGTTGAAGGCCCAGGTCGGCACGGAGATCAGCGGTTGGGCGCAGTACGTCGTCAGCGCGACCGGCGAGACCCTCCAGGAGCTGCGCAGCCGGCTGCAGCAGGAGCAGAAGAGCGGATCCTGACCCGTCCGCGAACCGGAGGCGCGGGGGCAGGGGCAGTTGGTCGCGGACCGCTTGGAGGCGCGGTGAGTGCTTGGCGTCGTAGACGGCCGCGAGCAGGTCAAGCTCCGCCTCGGACGCCTCCGGCAGACGCCGAAGGTCGACCGCGCACCCACCCCGCTCGGCCACCGGAAGACCGAACGGGAGCAGGGCGTCGACTGCGCGGCCCAACGTCGTTGTGAGGAGGCAGCCAGCAAGTGGGCCAACGCGGCAGTGACCGCCGCCCGCCAGCGTGGGTCCTACCGCAGCGCTTTCCAGTCGACGGGTGGGAGCGTGGGGCCGGGGCCGGGCACGCGGCGTACCGCGGACGGGAGAAGTCGCACCTCCTGCCGGAAGGAGCAGTCGTCGATGCGGGTCGCGACCGGCTGCCCGCACTGCTCGCACGCGAGGTGGCTGATCTTCCCCGAGCTACCCGGTGCGGCGCGTGATCAGCGCCTCCAGACCGTCGAGGATGCGCTCCAGGCCGAAGTCCAGCGCCTGGTCCCGGCCGTCCCGTGAGGCCATGGCCGCGGCGAGCGCGGGGAAGCGGTCGGCGTGCCGGTGCACCAGGGGGCCCAGGACGGCCAAAAGTTCCGCCTCGAGCGAGCCGTCCGGCCGGGCGGCGCGGGCCTGCTCGGCGATGCCTCGGACGTGCCCGGCCAGCAGCACCGCGGCGTCCATCCGCTCGGGGCCGGTCAGTCCGTGGCCGTCCAGGGCCGCGACCACCCGCTCCAGCCAGCCGAGTTCCTTGGGGCCCATTACCCGCGGTCCGACGGTGGCGTCGAGCAGCCACGGGTGCTCGGTGAATGACCTCGCCAACTGCTTTGCCCAGCCTGTTAGTTGCTCACGCCAGCCAGGCCCCTCCACGGCCTGTGGCGGTTCGCTGACCGCGGCCTCCACCATGAGCGCGACCAGCTCCGCCTTGCCGGGCACGTAGCGGTAGAGCGACATCTTGGTGAAGTCGAGCAGCCCTGCCACCTTCTGCATCGAGACGGCACCGAGGCCCTCGGCGTCCGCGATCTCGACGCCCGCCGCGGTGATCCGCTCCAGGCTCAGCGCGGGCTTCGGCCCCCGGGACGGCTTGGCAGGCGGTCCCCAGAGCAGCCGCACCGCCTCGTTCACTTCCTCGCCCAATTCCCGCTCCGTCCCGCGTCTCCATCCGCCCCTTGCGAGGCGGCCTAACTGCGTCTACCGTACACAGAAATAAACAGTGTCTACCGGACACAGTTATTCGACAGCCTCGGATGGAGTGGGTTCACGTGAGCACCAAGGTCCTGATCTCGGGCGCGAGCATCGCCGGCCCCGCGCTGGCCTACTGGCTGGGGCGGCACGGCTTCGAGACCACCGCCGTCGAGCTGGCTCCCGCCCTGCGCGGCGGCGGCCAGGCCGTCGACTTCCGCGGCAAGACCCACCTGACCGTGCTGGAGCGGATGGGCGTGCTCGACGAGCTGCGCGCGCTCGACACCGGTGGCAGCCCCATGACCTTCGTCGACCGGCGCGGCCGTCAGATCCTCCGCTTGCCGGCCGACTTCGCGGGCGGGGACGTCGAGGTCCCGCGCGGGGAGCTCGCCCAGGTGCTGTACCAGCGCAGCCTCCCGCGCACCGAGTACCTCTTCGGCGACTCGATCACGGCCCTGGAGGAGACGCCCACCGGTGTCCGGGTAGCCTTCCGGCACGGGGCTCCACGCGAGTTCGACCTGGTGATCGGCGCCGACGGGCTGCACTCCCATGTCCGTCGGCTCGCCTTCGGCCCGGAGGAGCGCTACGTGCGCCACCTCGGCTACTACGCCGCCACCTGGCAGCTGTCCAACTACCTGGACCTGCCGCCCGGTTCGGTCGGTCTCAACGTCCCCGGCCGGCTTGCCGCGGTCGGCGCCGACCATCGCGACCCGACTCGGGCGGGTGCCTTCTTCCTCTTCGCGTCGACCGAACTCCGTTACGACCGCCACGACGTGGCACAGCAGAAGACGCTGATCCGAGACGCCTTCGCGGGCCTCGGCTGGGAGGTGCCCCGGCTGCTGGAGAGCCTGGGGCAGGCCCCCGAGCTGTACTTCGACTCGATCAGTCGGGCCGACCTCCCCGCCTGGTCCACCGGTCGGATCGCCCTGCTCGGCGACGCCGCTTGTGGGGCCACCATCGGTGGGATGGGTACCGGCACCGCTGTGGTGGCGGCGTATGTTCTGGCCGGCGAGCTGGCCCGGGCCCGCGGCGACCACCGCACCGCCTTCGCCCGTTACGAGCACGCCCTGCGCGACTACGCCCGGGGCTGCCAGAAGGGCGGAGACCGCACCGGCCCGTTCCTGGCGCCCGGCACCGCGACCGGGCTGCGGGTGCGTAACGGGCTGCTGAACCGGCGCTGGATCCTCGACAAGATGCTGGAGACGGGCAAGCAGATCAGCAGCGTCGACCTGCCCGACTACGCAACCGAGCTGACCAACGCCGCTGCGTTCAGCGCCGTGGACGAGGTGCAAGCCCTCCTTCCATGACCGTGACGTCGGCCTGGAAGGTGTAGTTCTGGGCGGTGGCGGGGTGCTTGCCGATGCTCGAGGCGTACATGCTGGCGCTCTTCAGGCTGCGGGCCTTCACACGCTGGCGGTGGCAGGCTGGCAGCAGGTTGTCCAGGAGTGCGAGACCGATGGCGCCGACCAGGCGGCTTGGCCCCTCGGGCAGCACTCCGCTGGCGGTGACCACCGCGGCTCGCAAGGCGACGGTGAAGCTGATCCGGTCCATGCCAAGGCCGGGCCGGCTGGCCGCGGCGGCGGCGGTGCGGATCAGGGCCTGGTAGACGGTCGGGGATCGAACCGTGAGTTCGTGCCGTCCTGGCTCGTGGGCGTCGTTGCCTCGCGGAGATGGTCCTCAACCGGACCCAGGTTCTGGTCATGGGCCAGGACGATTTCGTCCGCGAGGTTGAGGATACGGGTGGTGCCACTGGGAAACTGAGCAGTGATGCCGATGGCGAATTCGTAGTTGCCGTGCTCATAGCGGATCTCTCGGACGGAGAGGATCTGCTGGCCGATGAACCGGGTCATGGGAAAGTCTGGCAGGTCGTCCTCGACCGTGGTGTGGCCGTATTCGTCCATGTCGTAGGGGCCGTGAGGCTGGTCGATCTCCATGGACAACCCGTCGCCCGGTGTGTGGAACCGGACAGGGCCGAGGCCGTCCAGGTTCAGCCACATGTGCAGGAGAGAGGGCTCGCTCTCCTGGTAGTGGTGCCAGGACGTCGTCACCTTCAGCAGGAGCCTGCCGACCAGGTCCTCAGCGTTGATCACCCGCCGATGCTGTCACAGCGTTCAACGACTCGGCACTGGTTTCCAAGAGAGCCTGGGCGGAGTCCGTGTAGCGGATCGCGGTCTTCTCGTCGAGGCCGAAGACCGCGGCGAGAGCGAAAAAGCGGAGGTTGGGAGCGGCCGATCGCGAGGCCAGGATCCCCATCGAGCTCACTGGCACGGGGACGCCCTGCCAAGCGACCCCCCTCCTCTAGCAATTCGCGTATAAAGCCAGCAAGGGCCACAGACCGCTGCGGTTGCCCCGGTGTCAGGGCTGGCTGCCCATCCGTCGTTGTCGGGGCGGGGTCGTAGCCTTTCGTGGTGATCCATAGCCCCTTCGAGCAGCGACCGTTGGACGCTGCCGCCCATGACGCCGAGACCGCGACGCTGACGTTCGACCGGGCCCAAGCCTGGCTGCGGGCGGCGCTTGCCGGCCCGATGGAACCGCTGGCCGCCGAGGTGTGGGTCCTCGACCCCGCCTTGGAGCAGATCGTTCTGATCAAACATCGATGGCGGGCCTGGGTTCCGCCGGGCGGCAAAGTGGAACCCGGCGAGACCCCGCGCGAGGGCGCCGCCAGGGAGCTGACTGAGGAAACCGGGCTGCGCCTTTCAGCGGCCGGCCATGACCCGTGTCCCTGTCCAAAGCCCTGATCTGGGGCGTCAGGGGCGAACGGCGGCCACCAGCTCGCCGGTCGTCACCACCCGGGCGAAGCCCCCTCCATGCAGCGAGACGGCACTCGCTCGGGCCAGTTCGTCGGCCGTCAGATGCCAGTCGTTCGGGCCGGTCAGATCGAAGGTGTGGGTGGCGTCGAGGGCGACCAGCACGTCGTAGCCGAGGTTGCCGCCCATGCGGGCGGTGGTCTCCACGCACATGTTGGTCTGAATACCGGCCAGTACGACCTGGGTGATGCCCGCCGCCTTGAACCAGTCGTCAAGGTCGGGGGTGCCGTAGAACGCCGAGTTCACGGACTTGGTGACGAGCAGCTCCGGGCCGCCGCCCTTGCCACGCCGCTCCTCGACGTAGTCCTTGAAATCGTTTCCCTCGTATCCGGTCCGCAGCGGCGAGCCGGGTGTGTTCGAGTCGTGCCGTACGAAGACGACCGGTCGGTCCGTCTCCTGCCAGGCCGCGATCAGCGAGGCGATGTTCTCGTCGGCGGCCGGGTTGTTGCGCGGGCCCCAGAACTCCGACTCGTCGAAGCCCTTCTGCACGTCCACCACTACCAACGCCGCGTCATGTGTGATCTCCATGTCCACGATCCTGCCGCCCCCGTAGGCTCTCTCACAGGAGGCTAAAAGACAGCGATCGATGGTTTACTGCCAGGATGACCCGGCCCGCACCCGCCCACCGCATCGCCCTGCTCGCCTTCCCCGGCATCCGGGCCTTCGACGTCTCGGTGATCACCGAGGTGTGGGGCACGGACCGCGCCGACCAGGGGGTCCCCGCGTTCGAGCTGCGCCGGGTAGCCGCAGGCCCCGAACCGGTACCGATGCGCGGCGGGCTCGCACTCACACCGGACCGCACCCTCGCCTGGCTACCCCGCGCCGAGCTGATCCTCGTACCGGGCTTGGACGACCACGTCACCCCAGCTCCCGAGCCCGTCCTCGCAGCGCTACGCCACGCCCACGCCCGGGGCACCACCATCGCCGCGCTGTGCGGCGGCGCGTTCACACTCGCCCAGGCGGGACTGCTGGACGGCCGCCGGGCACTGACCCACTGGGCACTGACCGATCTGCTGAAGACCCGACACCCACAGGTGCGGGTCGAGCCGGACGCCCTGTTCGTCGAGGACGGCAATCTGTGGACAGCCGCCGGCACCGCCGCCGGCATCGACCTGTGCCTGCATCTGGTGCGCGCCACGCACGGCGCGGAGGCAGCCGCGACCGTTGCCCGCTCCATGGTCACCGCACCCTTCCGGACCGGCACCCAGGCCCAATTCATCGAACATCCGACCCCGCGCGCCGACCGCGACGCGGACGCGCTGGCCAAGGTGCGCGCCTTCGCCCTCGCGCACCTCGACGAGCCACTCACCGTGGCCGCGCTCGCCGCCCGCGCCGGCATGTCGCCGCGTTCCTTCGCACGGCACTTCGCGGCGGCCACCGGAACCACCCCCCTGCGCTGGCTTGTGGACCACCGCATCGCGACGGCCCAGAAACTCCTCGAACGCACCGACCTGCCCATGCCCGAGGTCGCCCGCCGGTCCGGCTTCGGCAGCGAAGTCACCATGCGCCAGCACTTCACCTCCCGTCTGGCGACCAGCCCGCGCGCCTACCGCACCTCGTTCGCCGAACAACCACCCCCTGGACAGGGGAGATGATTGCGGGCCAACCAGGACGCCCACCCGACGCGCGGCCTACCGCTGGGGTTGCGCCGCCCGGCGGCGGGACGGCGAGGGCACCCGGACCGGCGACGACTGGCACCAGGCAGCCGACCGGGCCCTGGCCGCGCTCGGCGAACAGTGGGCCGACCGCACCGAGGCTGGCGAAAGCCGGCGCCTGCTGACCGCGTGCCCGCGTCAGGGCTTGCGCCTGGCCCGCGACCACCAGCCCGAGCTCGGCTGCTCGCCGAGGCGGCCTGGGCCTACGTCGCCGACGGCATCTCGGAACCCCTCGACCCACCCACCACACCGGCCGGACCCGACGCACCGCCGGCCGTGCTCCCTGGCACGAGCGGTGCTGCAGTGCCGGGCACGGCCACCGAGGCGCTCGTCGAAGGGCCGAGCAGTCTGTCGACGAGGAGTTCCGGGTAGCCGGAGGCTGGGGGGGTCGATGCCGAAGATCGCCCGCAGGTACAGCGGTGCGACGAGCTGGTCGAGGATCTGTTCCAGGGGTGGGGGGTTCTCGCCGCGGATGGAAAGGCAACCCCCACCGCACCGCCACCAAAGGCCAACGCATGAGGGAAGCACCAGGGTCAAGCTGACACCAGACAGCGCCCGGCATCCTCGACGCGTCCGGGCGGCTGGTCACCGAGCTGGAGCCACGCCCACGGTTGGCGATCGCCCCGCTCCCACCCCAGCGAACCGCCACCCGACCGTGCAGCCCCAGAGACCGGTGAACTCCCCACCTCAAGGCCCCACAAGGCGCGGCCCACGCACAGCGAGCCACACACACCCACCCACCAACCCGCACACCACAGCCGCCCGACCGCGCAGTCTCACAGGTTGGTGAGCTTCTCACCCTTGAGGTCCTGCAGGGTGTGGTCCACGCACACCGCCAGGATCACCAGTAGGACCGCGTCCTGCTGGGCCATCACGTCGACCGCGTACGCATCACGCAGGCTGAACCACCGCCGGGAGATGTGAGCCAACGTGGTGCCCTCGTGCCGGATGTCGAACTCGCGGTCGAAAAGGTTACCCACTATCCGCAACCGCCGCCCGTCATACAGACGGACCTTGAACCGGTCACCGAACAACGTGAACGCCCGCTTGCTGATCTTCGCCGCGAGCCGACCATCCTGCTTGATCAACAGCGTGTGATGGAAAGTGAAGGCCTTCTTGACGATGCTCGCGACATGCTCGCCACGGGTATCCACCAGAGCGAACGTATTCCGCAACCGCAGGAACTTCCGGTTGACCCTGAAAAGCCTCTCCCGATGCTCGGTCTCAATCCACGCCTCCTCATGAAAGGCGAACATACGATCGCGTACCAGATAACGCACCAGGCCCCCAACAGATCAAGTTCCAGCACCACCAGGCCAACACCCCGGCAGCATCCCCCAGAGCCTAGTACCCATCACACCCCCACCAAATACCAGGGGCCACAACACGCCAAGGAAGACCCCCGACCCACAGACACCACCGCAAGACACACGACCAACAACAAACACAGTCCCACACCCAACCCAAACCCCGAGACCAAACGAACACCAACCCGCCACAGAACATCCGCTGACACAGACATCAACCCACGCAGACATCAATACAACAGCACCACCGCACCCCAAAGTCCAACAAAATCCCAAGAGCATGCTGAGTCCATCGCACCACAACACTCCGCCCGCCAGAGCCGTGCTCCGTTCTTGAAGCCGGTGTCGACCCAGGCCTTGGAGATGCTGGGGTAGCGTTCGGGGCGGGGTGTGGATCGCAGATCACGCCGAGGGGGACCGAGGGTTCCCGGTGAAGTACCTCCTGGCCCACGAGGGCGCAGCTGGCGTGGAACAGCCCCGCACCCTGTGACCTGTTCATTCGGTACCGGATCGCCATCGCTCTTCCGGACACTCTTGCGGGGCCGGTCGCCGGCGTCGGCTGTGTTCGTGGGGCAGTTCGCCGGTGATGAGGGCTTGGCCCGACCATGCACGCGGGTGCCCTGGCCGCCCCGGCCAGGGCACCCGGCTTCAGGGAGCCGGGGCTCCGCCCCCGAACTCCTGAGCGTCGGCCGTCGGCAACGATCAGCCGTCAGCCGGCGTAAACGTCCTCGACGTACCTGCCCTGCCGGACCAGTTCTTGGAGCCACTGCCCGGCGGCGGCCTCGTCCGTGTCAGGCGCGTGGTCCAGATAGAGCGCCTGGAAGGCATCGCGCACGCCAGGTGCCATCCGTGCGCCGTCCCCGCAGACGTACACCTCGGCCCCGGCCTGCAGCAGCTGCCACAGCTCCGCGCCCTCGGCCGCGATCCGGTGCTGCACGAAGCGCAGGCCGTTCACCGGGGCCTCACTGAACACCGGACGCATCGAGACCGCCCCCGCCAGCTCGGCGGCGCCCAGCTCGTCCGCGTGCAGGTAGTCGGCGTCCGGGCGGTCGCAGCCGAAGTAGCACAGGGCGGGGGCCAGTTCCGCGCCGGAGGCGAGCAGTGCGCGGCGGTCCGCGATGGCGCCCCGGAACGGGGCCAGACCGGTGCCGGCGGCGATCATGATCATCGGGGTGCGGTGGTCGATCCGGAACGCCTCACGGCACGGCTGGATCCGGGCGAGCACGGTGTCGCCGGGCCGGATCCGCCCGAGGTGGCCGGAGCCGGTGCCCCGGTAGGTACCCCGGCCCGAGCGGGCGGGGGCCTCGAGCAGCGAGACCATCAGGTCGATCCGGCGCGGGTCGGTGGCCGGCGAGGAGGACACCGAGTAGTGGCGCGGCCGGATCGGGGGCAGCAGTTCCAGCAGGACGGGCCAGGTCAGCGTCTCGCGCAGGGCGGGGTGGTCCTCGATGAGGTCGAGCAGTGTCCGGGGATCGTCGGCGGTGACGGCCCGCAGCGCGGCCCGCTCGGGTGGGCAGGGGTTGAGCTCGGCCAGGGTGGCCAGCTGGTCGGCCCTCGGGTGGTCCTGCAGCTCGACGTGGTGGGTGAGCAACTCCCGTACGGTGACCGGCCGGTCGATGGCCAGGCCGGCACGGCGGGGCGCGACGATGTTGAGCACGGCGTCCGGGGCGGCGCCCAGCACTCGGGCGGCGCGTTCGACCAGGGCGGGGTCGTTGGCGGGGAGCACGGTGAGGTGGTCGGCGGTGCGGTAGGTCTCGCCGTCCGGCAGCGCCAGCCGGACCAGGCGCTTGACCCTCGGGTAGGCCGGATCGGTCAGGCTGTCGACCGAGCTGACGGTCATCGCGGTCATGCCGTGCCGGGCCGCCAGCGCGTCCAGCGGGCCGCCGGTGATCTCGGTGACCCGGTACCCGCCCGCCTCGGGTGCGGCGGCGGTGCCGCCCGGGTCGCCGTGGCGCTGCAGCAGGACGGTGCGCAGCGCGGCGGTGAAGGCCTTCACGGTGCCCGCCAGGTCGCCGGAGGCGTCCGCCTCGGCCCGCGCCAGCAGCCGGGTGCCGCCGAGGGCGGCCAGTCGGTCGTCGATCAGCGTGGGGATCCGCTGGTAAGTAGGGGCCCAGTTGCGGTCACCGACGCCGAGCACCGCGTAGCTCACCCCGTCCGCGGCTCCCTCGGTCGCGGTCTCCAGCCACCGGACGAAGGCCGTCGCGTCGTCGGTGGGCTGGCCGTTGTACGAGGCGGCGGTGATCACCACGGTCCGGTCGGTGGGCAGCGCGCCCGTGCGCGCGTCGAGCGGGGCGATGGCGGTGTCGCAGCCGAGTTCGGCGGCCGCGTCGGCGAGTTGCCGGGTGAACTCGCGACAGGCGCCGTAGTTGGAGCCGTGCAGGAGCAGCAGTCCGGTGCCCTGGCGGACCCGGGCGGGCAGTGCGCCGTCGGTCGGTCCGGTCTGGGCGCTCGCGGCAGGGCGTGTCACGGGCGCGCGCCGGGCCAGGGTGAGGGTGAAGTCGTCGGGCTTGATGGTGAGGGTCTGCTTGAGGGTGAGCTGGTAGTCGGTGTGGTCGATCAGCCGGTAGCGGTGGGCCAGCATGGCGAGCAGCATGGTGGCCTCGTGCAGGGCGAACTGCCGTCCGATGCAGGCGCGTTCGCCGGTACCGAAGGGCTTGAAGGCGTGCAGGGGGCGGGCCGCCTCGACCTCGGGGTCGAACCGGGCGGGGTCGAACAGTTCCGGGTTGTCGCCCCACACCGGGTCGCGGTGCAGCATCGGGGTCAGCACCAGCACGAGCTGGCCGGCGCGCAGCGGGATCCGACCGCCGAGCAGGGTGTCCTCGCGGGCCTCCCGGTTGAACGCCGGAGCGCTCGGCCACAGGCGCAGCGACTCGAGGAGTACCTGGCGGGTGTAGCGCAGGCGGCCGATGTCCTCGTACGACGGTTCCGGGTCGGTCCGGTCGCCCCACAGCTCGTCGACCTCCTGCTGGAGCAGCCGGAGGGCGGCCGGGTGCTTGGCCAGGTGGTACAGGGCGAAGGCGAGCATGCCGGAGGTGGTCTCGTGGCCGGCGATCAGGAAGGTGATCACCTGCTTGCGGATGTTCTCCGCGTCCAGCGTGGTGCCGTCGGCCGGGTGGGTGGCGTCCAGCATCAGGCCCAGCAGGTCCTCGGCCCGGCCCCGCTCCTCCTCCTTGGTCCGGGCGGCGATCACCTCGTCGACCACCGAGGCGAGGTAGTCGGCGTCGACCCGGAACGCCTCGTCCTGCTCGGAGTAGTCGACGCCGGGGATCCGGGCGATTCGGGTCATCGCCCATTCCAGGCAGCGCAGCATGGCCTCGACGAACGGGTGCGATTCGGCGCGCTCGAAGGAGCCGAAGTCGAAGCCGAACCCGGCCAGGCCGATGGTGTCCAGGGTCATCCGGGTCATGTCGCCGGGCACGTCCACCGCCGTGCCCGCGGCGGCGTGGTGGTCCCAGGAGTCGATCAGCCGCTGCGCGACCTTGAGCATCACCGGGTGGTAGGTGCGCATCGAGCCGAGCGCGAAGGCCGGCATCAGGATGTCGTGGGCCTTGAGCCAGTTGGGCTCGTGGTTGTAGGCGGTGAACAGGCCGTCCCCGGTCAGCTCCCGGATGTTCTGCTGGCCCAGCCCGACCGCCTTGGTGAACCGCTGCTCGTCCACCAGCTCGGTGACCAGGTCCAGGCCGGTGACCATCAGGAGATCGTGCCCGTGCACGCGCTGGACGAAGGCCGGCCCGTACTGCCGGGCCAGCCCCATGGCGCGCAGCGTCGGCACGGCGGCCGGGCCGGCCTGGGAGAGGTCCACGACGGGGATCGGGCCGTCGGTGCTGACGACATGCGGGGGTAGCGGTGTCTCGGTCATGACGCGGGTTGCCTTCCGCAGTAGGAAATCGCCGGTGCCGCACGGACGGGTGGATCCGTCGGCGGCCGCTCTCCACTCTGGGCCTCCCAGGGCGGCTCTCCGACCCGCCGAACTATAAGATTGTCTAGTATCGGCAGCGGCTGCGATCTTGCCTTCATGGCGTCAGATGTGGCATGCGCCACAGAGCGGAGTGCCGTTGTGGATCCTGATCTGGACGAGGTGCTCAGGGCGGCGCTCCCGGACGACCCGCGCGAGCTCGCGATCCTCTGGCGCAACCGGTTCCTGCAGCTGTTCGACCACCTGCCGCTGCCGATCGCGGTGTGCGACGCGGCCGGCCGCATCCTGCTCGTCAACCGGGCATTGGGTATCGAACTGGGCGTGCTGCCTGGGCAATTGAATGGACGGAAGATTCTGGAGCTGCTCCGGCCGCAGGGCAACAGGCCACTGCGCCCGGTGGTGGAGGCCGTCCGGCTGCAACGCCGCTCCCAGTACCCGATCGAGGTGTTGTGGACCGCCGCCGACGGCACCGAATGCCAGGGCGAGCTGACCATCGAGCCGGTCAGCGACCTGCCGGACGAGGGACCGAAGCTGCTGCTCTGGCTGCGCGTCCTGGAGCGATCGACCGCCGCGCCGACCGCCCGTCCACCCGAGCGGGTCAGCCCGATCGAAGCACGCATCCTCGCCGCGGCGGCCCGGGGTGCCACCACGGCCCAGATCGCCAGGGAGGTCGGCCTCACCGCCGGCGGCGTCAACTACCACCTGACCAGCCTGACCCGCCGCTGGCGCGTCCCCAACCGCACCGCCCTGGTGGTCCGCGCTTACATCACGGGTGTGCTCGCCCCGGGCGTCTGGCCGCCCAGCCCAGGTTCGGCCGACTCACCGTCAGGATGACCGCGAACCCGAGGAACCCGGGTCGCACACAGCCGAGGTTCCGCTCCACCGGCAGCAGTGGCGCCTCGACACGCCCGCACTGGTAGCTGTCGCCACGGCGGTGGCTACGGAAGCGGAGCGGGCCCTCGGTGATCAGGCTGCGAGTTGGTGGGCGAGTCGTGTGAGTCGGCTGGTCCGGGGTTTCGACTCTGTTCGGTCCAGTGGGCGTCGAGTCGGATGGCGTTGATCGCGGTGGCGGAGTAGGCGTGCTGGAGGCTGGTCTTGGGCAGGCTGCGGTAGCGGGCCCGGTGCAGGTCGGTGACGTCAAGGGTCTGGTTGATGGTGCCCTCGACCCCGGCACGGAGGGCGTACTTGGCTTGTCAGGTGTCGGTGTTCTGCTCGGCGCGGGCCGCGGCGGTGTTCTCGTGCAGGTCGCGGGACTGCAGGGTGAGCATGCGGTTGCCGCGTGCCGTGGTGGTGCACTTGTCGTGGGACGGGCAGGTGCCGCAGTCTGTTCGGGCGAACTCGATGCAGCAGCGCGAGCGCGTCCTGGCCGTAGACCTCAGCCAGCCGGTCCCGCTTCGTCTTCGAGGTGGGCAGCCGCCATGAGTCGATCCGTGCCGCGTGGCGCAGCTCCAGCTCCACCACCGGCATCGCCTGCCCGAGCCAGGTCGGCGCCGCGACGGCCAGTGCCTCCAGCGCCGCGCGCACGCTCTCACCGGCCAGCTCCAGCCGGTTCAAGTCCCGCACCGCGCTGATGACATGGGTGGAGTCGGTACGCTGCTTGCCCCCGGCCGCGATCAGCCCCTCCCCCCGGCAGTGCTCGACCAACCGGTCGAAGAGCATGCGCTCCATGCCGTGCTCGACCAACCGGACCCGGAACTTAGCCAACACGGTGAAGTCGAACCCCGGATCGGCAAGTTCCAGGCCGAGGGCGTACTTCCGGTCGATCGCCCGGACCACCATCTCGGCTGCCTGGTGGTCGGTCAAGTTCTCGGCGAACCGCAGCACCGTGACCAGCGCCAGCATCCCCGGCGACCGGCCCGGAGCCCCACGCACCCCCAACGCGGAGGCGAACGGCTCGTCCGTGAAGACCTCAGCCAGTTTCTCCCGTACCCACATCGCCAGCGCACCCTTCGGGAACGCCGCCGCCGCGACCAGCGCCGTCTGCTCCGGAACCTCCGGCAGCCCCGCCGCCCACATCGACACCCGCACCACCCCCGCGACCACCTGCCCACGGGACGGCCGCAGGAGCGATCATGCCGCAGTCAACCGACCCGCGGCCCCAATTGAGCAACAGAGTCCTTGCCGCCCCCAAAGCGGACCACGGCCGCCAGCCGGATCCGCTCACGCGCGGCCCTTTCGGCGTCGGCCAGCCCGCCGCCCTGTGCGTACCTCACGATCCAGAGCTACCGGAGCCGATGCCCAGCCGTCAGCCAAACGGCCCCGACATCACCCAATCAAGTTCAGTAGCCCCACACATCGAAGAACCTGACCATGGTGGCCACCTCCGCGAAGAGTTCGACGCCAAACCGACCATCTTCACCTTCCCGGACAGCATCATCGGAGCACTGAAACTCTGACCCGTTCAGCCCCCCCCACATCGAAGAAGCCGAAGAACAAACCGAGAAACTCAAGGCTCCGCAACAATCCGCGTCGAGTGCCACAACAACCCGAACAAGACGTCGTGACACCGCGGACGGGACGCCGCGACAACCCGGGCGAGGTGCCATGACCGGCGTCACCCGGTCGGCTCAGCAGCAATCGCGCCGCCCAGCCCCCCGAACCTAGGGTCGACCCAAGCCCAGGCTCGGCCATCGG
>NZ_JBITZU010000043.1:0-25830 GCF_044547075.1 Kitasatospora sp. NPDC052896 | reverse complement strand
ACGACGGCGCTCATCAAGGTGCGGCAGGATCTGATCGAACTTTGCCTGCAGGGCTTCGGCCGCTGTGCAGGGGTGCGGAGGCGTAGCCATGCCACAGCCTCCCACCGGCACCCGACGATGGCGACCCCGCAGATCAAATCTGACAGTTATTCAATTACAAGCCCCCGGACGGATCGAGAACAGTCAGATCGGCGTCTTCCTCGCGTACGCCTCCGACCGTGGACGCGCGCTGATCGACCGCCGACTGTACCTGCCCGAGCGCACCTGGTGCGCGGATGACGAGCGTCGCAGCCTGGCAGGGGTGCCCGATGCGGTGGGGTTCGCGACCAAGGCGCGTCTGGCGCTGGAGATGATCGCTGCCGCGCTGGACGCCGGCTTGTCGACCTCGTGGGTGACCGGCGACGAGGTCTACGGACAGGATCCAGACCTGCGTGCCGGGTTGGAGGCGCGCGGAATCGGCTACGTGCTGGCCGCAGCCCGGACCACCCTTGTGAGAATCAATCAGGACCGCACTCCGGTAACGGTCGAGAAAGCTGTCGACTGCCTACCTGCCACCGCCTGCCACCGGCAGAGCGCTGGCGCCGGGGCGAAGGGTCCACGCTACTACGACTGGGCCTGGGTGGAGGTCGGCGCCGACTGTCACCACCATCTGCTGGTCCGGCGCAATACGGCCACCGGCGAACTCGCCTTCTATCTGTGTTGGTCACCCCAACAAGCGCCCCTTTCGGACCTGGTGCGGGTGGCTGGCATCCGCTGGTGCATCGAGGAATGCTTCCAAGCCGCCAAGGGCCAGGTCGGCCTGGACCAGTACCAAGTCCGTCACTGGACCTCCTGGCACCGTCACATCACCCTCGCGATGCTCGCCCTGGCCTTCCTGGCCTCACTCGCCGCCAACGCCAGGCCGAACATCCCCGCCGAGGCAAACCGAGCTGCCCGCAGCACCGAACCCATCGACCTGACCGTCCCCGAGATCCGCCACCTGATTGCTGGACTGTTCCCAGCGCCAGCCGCAAGTCCTGCCACACTCCTGAACTGGTCAAACTGGCGCAGAACCCACCAGGCCACAGCCCGACGGAGCCACTACCGACGACGACTTGCCGAACCCCCAGCCACGTAACTCACGAAGTCGAACTGGAGTACTAGTCGATGGGGTTGGACCTGCCGGGATCGGGGTCTGGCCCCATCGTCGTTCGCGTCCTTGAGCCCGACAATGTCACTCCCCGTGCGACACAACTCCGTTGGTATGTCGCGGTATCTGACAAATCTGTCGCAGTACCTCACACTCGGGCGGTTACTCCGTACGGGCGGTGGCCAGGTTCGGAGCCAGCGCGCGGTGAGCACAGCCCCTGGCATGACGACACCAACCCGGCGCCACCGCCGTCGCCGACGTTCGGACGCTCCCGCCGCTTCTCCAGTCCGGGCGGTCCGGCCGCTCGGCAGCGGGTGCTGCCGGATGTGGTCGAGCGAGCACATCTCCCCCGGCAGCATGGTCGTACGCACCTCGTGTTGACTGAACTAAGAGAGACATTTTTGCAGGTCATAGGCTGTTTTGCTACCTTCCCGGCGTGAATCTTGCCGGGAGCCCCGCTCGGGATCCGAAGCGCCTCTTCGTGCCCGACGTGGGCCAGCTCGTGGGCACAGGCGATCCGTGGGAGCCGTACCGGCTCGTCGATATGGCCGGGCAACCGGTGGTCAAATGTCCGCCACCGAGTGCCCGATCTTGCGGGCGCGGGCAGCACTCGCCTCCAAGTCCAGCGCAGGCTCAAGCGCCGCGACCACCCAGCGCGTTAGCGGGCTGCCCGCCAGGATCGCGGCAACGGCATCGCGATTGACGGGTCGTCCGTGGTAGTCCTCGGCATCCCTGCTGACGGCCTCCGCACTGCCGTCCGCGAGCACCCCGAACAGCCAACCCGCTCCGTCGGACTCGCCCTCGGCGAACACCACCGGCCCGCACTGCCACGCGGAGGCGCCGGCCTCGCGCCATGCGCACACCGTCGCCTCGAAGAACCCATCGGACTGCAGCTCCGGGTCTGCCGGGTAGTGCGCCAACCCTGCCGGAAGGTCGTCCAGCAACCCAGGCCAATGGGCCCGGGGCCGCTCCCGCGAGGCATCGCTCTCGTAGCCGAAGCCGTAGAGGAGGACCCCGGCCGGATCAAAGACGATCCCGTACAGATCGCCGGAGCCGTCCTCCATCGTGGCCAGGTCCACCCCTGGGCGCCAGTTCGACTGATAGTCATATCTCGGAGAGATTTCGGCGAGCATGAAGTCAAGCAGCGCCAGCGCCCGGCAGCGGGCCCGCAGGACATCCGGCTCGGCCAACCTGGCCACCAATTCGTGAACGTTCATGACGAGCATTGAACAGGACCCCACCCGACAGACCGTCAGCCGGGTCCGCGCACCAGGGGCTGGTACACCTGGTCCACGATCTCGACCAGGGCGCTGTCCGGGACGGCGGCCATCCCGTTGAGCGCGTACTCGTTGCGCAGCAGGTCGACCGCCACGGTGGCCCCCCGGGGCGTCAGCGCGGCCAGGCCGATCTCGCTGCGGGCGGCGGCCCGGACGAGGACCGTCAGCCAAGGGCCGGCGGCCGCGCGGCCGAGCTGGTCGCGGATCTCCCGTACGCGCTCGGGGTCGTCCTCGACGTCGGCCAGCAGTGCCCGCAGCACGGTCCCGGTCCTGGACGACATCCGGGTGCTGACGCGGCGGAGCAGGGCGAGCGCGTCCGAGCGGAGGAGGACCACCGCGCGGCAACCCGGTACGACAAACACGGCTACGTCTTCCTCGGCACCGCCACCGCAGCGGCCCTCGTCATCTGGCTTCGCACATGATCGACCGGACAGCTCCTAGCCGAATACCTGGCGACCCGAACAGGCGGTGACAGACACGGAGCCTGCCACCGCCTTCGCTCTCGGTAGACCCGGCTCCGGGTCCTCACCGCCGTCATGTCCCCACAATGTCCCCCCGGGCGCCCGATCGAGCCCTTCACCGGCCCTGGCCATTCCTCCTACCCCTCCCCCGGCAGGCACCCGAACGCACTATCCGGCATGCGGGACAAGGGAGTTCCGCATACGGTGCGTCGGGAGGGGGGTGCCCCAACCCGAGAGGTGAAACCCCATGGCAGGGAAGTTCGAGCTCTACACCGACGAGAGCGGCATGCACCGGTTCCGACTCAAGGCGAGCAACGGCGCGGTCGTCGTGGTCGGTGACGCGCACGAGAGCAAGGAGTCGCTGCTGAAGACCATCGAGTCGCTGCGGAAGCTCGCACCCTACGCGGAGGTCCGCGAGGCGAGTTCCACCTCGGCCTAGCGCGCGGCCGGCGGCGGGGCCGAGCCGGTACGACCCGGCCCGCTCCCCGCCGCCGGGTCCGGTCCACCGGATGCCAGGTGCCCTGGTGCTTCCCCCCAGGGCTGGCTCTAAGCTCGGGTAATGCTGATCTCGATCATCGACGCCTTCACCAGCCGACCGTTCTCCGGCAACCCGGCTGCCGTCTGCCTGCTGGAGGGCGAGGACTGGCCCGACGAGCAGTGGATGCGTCAGGTGGCGCGCGAGATGAACCTCTCCGAGACCGCCTTCGTCCGGCCGCTGCCCGCCGGGGAACCGGCCGAGTGGGCGCTGCGCTGGTTCACCCCGATGACCGAGATAGCGCTCTGCGGCCACGCCACGCTGGCCACCACCCACCTCCTGTGCGGCCGCGGGCTGGCCGGCACCGGCCCGGTCCGGTTCAGCACGCTCAGCGGTGTGCTGACGGCGACCCCGCGGCCCGACGGGACGATCAGCCTGGACTTCCCGGCCGCTCAGCTCCAACCCGCCGAGGTCCCGGCGGACCTGGCCGAGGCGCTCGGCGCCCGGATCGTCCAGTGCCGACGGACCGGACCGCTGAACATCCTGCTGGCCGAGCTGCGCAGCGAGCACACGGTGCGCGGGCTCTCCCCCGACCTGGCGGCCATCACTCGGCAGGATGCCCGCGGCGTCGCCGTCACCGCACCGGCCGCGGACCCGGCGGACGGCTACGACTTCGTCTCGCGCTACTTCGCGCCCGCCGCCGGGGTGCCGGAGGACCCGGTGACCGGCAGCGCGCACACCGCATTGGCGCCGTTCTGGGCCGAGCGGATCGGCCGGGAGACGCTGACCGGGTACCAGGCCTCACCCCGCGGCGGCCTGGTCCGCTGCACGCTCACCGACGCGGGCAGGGTGCTGCTCTCCGGCCGCGCGGTGACCGTGGTCGAGGGGACCCTGCTCAGCACGCCCTGACGCGTGCCGGACACGCACCGGACGCGCCCCGGGTGGGCACCGGACGCACGCCGGCTCACCCCGTCGGCAGCCAGCTGACGTGCCCGGCCAGCAGCGCGTAGCCGACGAACGCCGCCGTGTCGATCAGCGCGTGCGCCACCACCAGCGGCATCACCCGCCCCCACCGCCGGTACAGCAGGCAGAAGACCGCCCCCATCACCATGTTCCCGACCAGCCCGCCGACCCCCTGGTAGAGGTGGTACGAGCCGCGCAGCACCGAGCTGGCGACCAACGCGGCCGGCCAGCCCCAGCCGCGCTGCTCCAGCCGGCGCAGCAGGTAGCCGAGCACGATCACCTCTTCGAGGATCGCGTTCTGCCAGGCCGAGCCGATCAACACCGGGATCCGCCACCAGACGTCCGGCAGCCCGGAGGGCACCACGGTGAGGTTGACCCCGGCCGCCCGTGAGCCCAGGTAGAGCAGGAGCCCGGAGCCGCCGATCACCGCCGCCACGGCGGCCCCGCGCCCGAGGTCGCCGAGTTTGCGGCGCAGGTCGAAGCCGAGCACCCGCAGCGAGGTCCCCTCGCGCACCAGCAGGTAGCCGACGAGCAGCACCGGCATCAGGCCGCGCCCGATGTAGTACAGCTGGTAGGCCAGGTCGAGCCACGGGCGGCCGGGCGCGGCCGAGGAGTTGAGCGGCGCTATCTGCTGGCCGAGCGCGACCGGCCGGGTGAGCGAGTCGACGAAGCTGATCACCGCGCCGACACCGCTGGCCCCCAGCGACAGGCCCAGCACGATGAGCAGCTCGGCCCCGAACAACCGGCGGGCCGGTGAGCCCTGCGGCAGGGCGTCCGCGGGCGGCTCGGCTGGTGCGATCATCATGGCCGCTCATCCTGTCATACCGGGATGAGGAGGCCCGGGGAGCGGCGCGTCAGCCCGGTGACACGTCAACCCACCGGCCAGCTGTGCACCGGTTCGCCGCCGCGCATGTACTCCATGTACCGGCGGGTCATGGTGGCCAGCGCGGTGGTGCGGTCCATGCCGTAGCGTTCGCGCAGCCGGTGCACGGTGGCGGCCTGCCAGGCCGCGCCGTTGGTGCGGCGCAGGCAGCGCTGCTCGATGATGCCGAGGTAGCGGTCCCGGTCGGCGGGTTGCACGCCCCAGGCGTCCAGCCCCTGGTGGGCCAGCGGGAGCAGCTCCCCGAGCACCAGGTCGGTCACCGGCAGCTCGGCCGGCCCGCCACGCGCGCCGCGGCCCTGGCGCGGCCAGTGCAGCAGGGCCTCGATGCCGTGCCGGGCCGCGGTGTGGAAGTTCTGGTCGGCGCGGGCGAACGGCAGCCGGCTCCAGATCGGCCGCGGCTGCTCGGCGAGCACCCGGACCAGCCCGTAGTAGAAGGCCGCGTTGGCCAGCGTGTCGGCGACCGTCGGGCCGGCGGGCAGGCAGCGGTTCTCCACCCGCAGGTGCGGCACGCCGTCCGCCACGTCGTACACCGGGCGGTTCCACCGGTAGATGGTGCCGTTGTGCAGCCGCATCTCGCGCAGCGCGGGCACCCCGCCGGACGCCAGCACCTTGACCGGGTCCTCGTCGTCGCAGATCGGCAGCAGCGCCGGGAAGTAGCGCAGGTTCTCGGTGAACAGGTCGAGCGCGGAATCCACCCAGCGCTCGCCGAACCAGGTGATCGGCCGCACCCCCTGGGCCTTCAGTTCGGCCGAACGGGTGTCGCAGGCCTGCTGGAAGAGCACCGGCCGGGTCTCCCGCCACAGTTCCCGACCGAACAGGAACGGGGAGTTGGCACCGAGCGCCACCTGTACCGCGGAGATCGCCTGGGCGGCGTTCCAGACCGACGCGAAGCGGTCCGGGGTGACCTGGAGGTGCAGCTGCAGCGAGGTGGCGGCGGCCTCGGCCACCATCGTGACCGACTCCAGCACCAGGTGTTCGACACCCTCGATGTCCAGCGCGATGTCCTCGCCCCGGGCAGCCATGATCTGGTCGCTGAGCAGGCTGTACCGGTTGTTGTGCGACATCGCGTCCAGCCCGGTGTGCTCCAGCGCCAGGGTGGGCAGCACGCCGACCATGACGATCCGGGCCCCCGCCTCCGCGGCCTGCCGGTCCGCGTAGCGCAGGCCGGTGTCGATCTCCTCGCGCAGCTCCTCGAAGACGTGCCCGGTCAGCCGGTGCGGGGCGATGTTGACCTCGATGTTGAACTGCCCCAGCTCGGTCTGGAAGTCGCTGGAGCCGATCGCCGAGAGCACCTGTTCGTTGCCGAGCACCGGCAGGCCCTGCTCGTCGGCCAGGTTCAGCTCGATCTCCAGCCCCATCACGGCCCGCGGCCGGTCGAAGCGGCCCTCCCTGAGCATTCGGTCCAGGGCCTCCAGACAGGACTGCAGCTTGCGCCGGTACTGCTGTCGGTCCGACAGGTCAGCACGGGTGGCGATGACCTTCTCCCCCATCGATTCCCCTCCTCCGGCAGGTCGACCGTGCCTGCATCATGCCCAGTCGGAAGATCGATACCCGATGGCCTCGAACACCTTGCGACACAAGCAGCCTGACGCTTCGTCAGCTCTTCGCTGACTTGCCGGGCGAAACAGAAGGTGATAAACAGGTCACCCTGCGCACCTGTTCGAGTAGACTTCGCGCTGCATTCCGCTCCGGCCACGAACCGGCGCAGACCCCTGCCTGCCGCGAGGTCCGCTCCCGCGCCCAGCCACGCGATCAAGCCCAACCGGACCCGGCCATCACGCCACGCCGGTATGCCGCCTTCGCACGCCGATCTCGCACGGAGAGGCGACCCGCCATGACCTTGCAGACCCCCCAGCCCCCACCCAGCGCGCTGCGCGCCGTCCTGGCAGCACTGACCTCGGAGACCGCTCTGCGGCAGCCCGGGGCCGCCGCCCTCCGCCATCCCAACGGCCCGCTGTTGCCGGCCCATCCGCTGGCGGTGCACCAGCTGCCCTCCGGGGCCGGCGCCTCCCGCACGCTGGCCCTGGCCCCCCGGACCGGCTGGCGATTCCTGATCAAGCACGGCGGCGAGGTGGTGGCGGCGGCCGAGGTGGCCAAGGCGGCGGAGGGACACACCTTCTCGCACTTCGCGGCGGGACCCTACCTGGACTCCACGCTCCAGGCACTGGCGCAGGCCTGGCAGCTGGCCCATCCGCTGCGCGGTCGGCACCAGCCACGGCTGCTGTCGATACCGGACCTCTACGCCACCGCGCTCTGGCTGCACAACACCGACGCCGGTCCGGACGGCGACCTGCTGATCCCGCTCGCGCCGGCCCCGCTCGGGGTCACCGGGCACCGTGCCTATCCGGCCGCCGAGCTGCTCGCGCTGCTGGCCCGCCCGCGTACCGTCGCGCCGGCCCCGCTGGCCGCGGTGCCCGCGCTCTGACGCCCCCGCTCACCCACTCGGGCTACCTCGCTCCCACCCGGCCGAGTCAGGCCGGGTGACCCGTTCAGCACACCGAAATCGCCGCGCGCCATCTGAATGGGTGATCTCTGCCCCGGAGTTGTGGCGCGCGTCGGCAAACTGCTGCGGGATGGTCGCAAGACGCCGACACTGGGAACCAGCGTGGAAGGACCCCCTGTCCTACCCACAGAAGCGCCGGTTCACACCTGGGCCGGCGGGACAGGATCCGACCACCGTCTACGGCGCCGCGGCCGACCGGGCCGCCGGCCCGCAACGGGGGCGTGATCGTGAGCGAAGCGAGGTACGAAGATGTGCCAGCACCGTCCTGAGTGCCCGTCGGCCGACTCGGCCGATCGGGAGGCGGCCGTAGCGGTCGCCTGTCACCCCGAGCAGGGCTGGAGCCTGCTCTGCAACGGGGTCCTGCTCTTCGAGGACACCGGCGAGCTGCTGCCGGACGGCCGGGTGATCGCCCCGCGCCGCTCGCTGGTCGCCGCCTGACCAGACGACCCGTCCGACCAGAACCCGTCCCACCGGAAGACCCGAGCACCGCGCGTGGGCCCCGGAGGAGCGTTCCTCCGGGGCCCACGGGTTCGTTCACACCGCTCAGACGCCGTACTCGTCCAGCGGCGGGCAGGAGCAGACCAGGTGACGGTCGCCGTACGCGCCGTCGATCCGGCTCACCGGCGGCCAGTACTTGTCCGCCGGGTTCACCCCGGCCGGGAAGACCGCCTCCTGCCGCGAGTAGCCGTGCGCCCAGTCGCCGGCCAGCGTCGCCGCCGTGTGCGGCGCGTTGCGCAGCGGGTTGTCGTCCGCCGCCCACTCGCCCGCGCCGACCTTGTCGATCTCCGCACGGATCTCGATCATGGCCTCGCAGAACCGGTCGATCTCGTACAGGTCCTCGGACTCGGTGGGCTCGATCATCAGCGTGCCGGCCACCGGGAACGACATGGTCGGCGCGTGGAAGCCGTAGTCGATCAGGCGCTTGGCGATGTCGTCGACGCTGACCCCGGTCTCCTTGGTGAGCGGGCGCAGGTCGATGATGCACTCGTGCGCGACCAGGCCGCCCGGGCCGGTGTAGAGCACCGGGAAGTGCGGGGCCAGCCGCTTGGCGATGTAGTTGGCGTTCAGCACCGCGACCTGGGTCGCCTGCTTGAGGCCCTCGCCACCCATCAGCCGGACGTACGCCCAGGAGATCGGCAGGATCGCCGCCGAGCCCCACGGCGCGGCCGAGATCGGGCCGACGCCGGTGGCCGGGCCGGCCTCGCTCTGCAGCGGGTGGTTCGGCAGGTACGGCGCCAGGTGCGCGCGGACCGCGACCGGGCCGACACCCGGGCCACCGCCACCGTGCGGGATGCAGAAGGTCTTGTGCAGGTTCAGGTGCGAGACGTCGGCGCCGAACTTGCCCGGCTTGGCGAGGCCGACCAGGGCGTTCAGGTTGGCCCCGTCCACGTAGACCTGGCCGCCGGCCTCGTGCACCGCGGCGCAGATGTCGGTGATCTGGGTCTCGTACACGCCGTGGGTGGACGGGTAGGTGACCATCAGCACGGCGAGCTGGTCGCGGTGCTGCTCGATCTTCGCCTTGAGGTCGTCGACGTCGACGTCACCGTCGACCAGCGTCTTCACCACGACCACCCGCATCCCCGCCATCACCGCGGAGGCCGCGTTGGTGCCGTGCGCGGACGACGGGATCAGGCAGACCTCGCGCTGGGTGTCGCCGTTGGCGTGGTGGTAGGCGCGCACCGCCAGCAGACCGGCCAGCTCGCCCTGGGAGCCGGCGTTCGGCTGGATCGACACCGCGTCGTAGCCGGTGACCTCGACCAGCTGCTGCTCCAGCTGACGGATCAGGGTCAGGTAGCCCTGCGCCTGGTCGATCGGGGCGAAGGGGTGCAGCTGGCCGAACTCCGGCCAGGTGACCGCCTCCATCTCGGTGGTGGCGTTGAGCTTCATGGTGCACGAACCCAGCGGGATCATGCCGCGGTCCAGCGCGTAGTCACGGTCCGCCAGGCGGCGCAGGTAGCGCAGCATGGCGGTCTCGGAGCGGTGGCTGTGGAAGACCGGGTGGGTCAGGTACTCGTCCTCGCGCAGCAGCCCGGCGGGCAGCACGTCGGCGGCCTCGTCGACCTCGCCGCCCGGCACGCCGAACGCGGCCCAGACCGCGGCCAGGTGCTCGCGGGTGGTGGTCTCGTCACAGGAGATCGAGACGGTGTCGGCGTCGACCCGGTACAGGTTGATGCCGGCCGCGCGGGCGGCGGCGACCACCTGGTCGGCCCGGCCCGGCACCCGCGCGCTGACGGTGTCGAAGAACTCGCCGTGCAGCAGCTCGACCCCGCCCGCGCGAAGCCCGGCGGCCAGCGCGGCGGCGTAGCGGTGGGTCCGGCTAGCGATGTCGGCCAGGCCGTCGGGACCGTGGTAGACGGCGTACATCGAGGCCATCACCGCGAGCAGCACCTGCGCGGTGCAGATGTTGCTGGTGGCCTTCTCGCGGCGGATGTGCTGCTCGCGGGTCTGCAGCGCCAGCCGGTAGGCGCGGTTGCCGTCGGCGTCCACCGAGACACCGACCAGGCGGCCGGGCAGGCTGCGGGCGTACTCGGCGCGGACGGCCAGGTAACCGGCGTGCGGGCCGCCGAAGCCCATCGGCACGCCGAAGCGCTGCGAGGTGCCGCAGGCGATGTCGGCGCCGAGCGCCCCGGGCGACTTGAGCAGCGTGAGCGCCAGCAGGTCGGCGGCGACCGCGACGATCGCGCCGAGCCCGTGCGCCTGCTCGATCACCGGGGCGAGGTCGCGGACCGCGCCGGACGCGCCGGGGTACTGCAGCAGCACGCCGAAGACGCCACGCTCGGCCGCCTCGGCCGGGATCCCCGCGGAGAGGTCGGCGACGACCACCTCGATGCCGGTCGGCACCGCCCTGGTGTTGATCACCGCGATGGTCTGCGGCAGGGTGTCGGCGTCGACCAGGAAGACGCCGCCCTTGACCTTGGTGACCCGGCGGGCCAGTGCCATCGCCTCGGCGGCGGCGGTGCCCTCGTCCAGCAGCGAGGAGCCGGAGGTGGGCAGCCCGGTGAGGTCGGCGACCACGGTCTGGAAGTTGAGCAGCGCCTCCAGGCGGCCCTGCGAGATCTCCGGCTGGTACGGCGTGTAGGCGGTGTACCAGGCCGGGTTCTCCATGACGTTGCGGAGGATCACCGGCGGCGTGAAGGTGCCGTAGTACCCCAGCCCGATCATCGGGGTGAGCACCTGGTTCCGGCCGGCCAGCTCGCGCAGCTCGGCCAGCACCTCGGCCTCGGTGCGACCGGCCGGCAGGGCCAGGCCGGTGATGCTGCGGATCGCCTCCGGGACGGCGGTGGCGGACAGCTCGTCGAGCGAACCGAAACCGACCTGCGCCAGCATCTTCTCCTGGGCGGCGGCGTCGGGGCCGATGTGGCGGGATGCGAAGGGGCTGGCGCCCTCGAGTTCGGTGAGGGTCGCGGAGCCGCGGGGACGGCCGGCGGTCGGCTGGGCAGTCATGGGGTCGAGGCCTCCTGGTCACGGACCGGCGGGGGCCCGCACGCCGGCCGGCCCCGCCGCTGTGGACAGCGGATCGGCCTGGACGGGCGAGCCCGACAGGCCTCCCCCTCTGTCATCGGGACCTGAGAGCTTCGCCCGCGCGGGGCTGACGCCCCGCCGGCTTGCACCGTCGGTGAGGGTGGACGCCACCGGCTCCCGCGCCGGCGGTCCTGCCCTGCTTTCCAGAGTGACCTATCCCACACGGTACGGATGCCTGAGAGATTCCGGGGAGGGTTTGCTCCTTCGGCGCCTCGGACCTCCTTCTTTCGAAGGTCGAGGACTCTCCCGAGCGGGTTCGGCGGTCGCGCCCAGGGTACCAGCGGAGACGCCCGCGATGGTCGGTCAGGTGAGCGACCGCACTTCCCCGAACAGCCCAGCCCCCGCACGGACGGCGGCGCTCCGCTCGCTGCCGTCCCCTTCGTGGCTTTTGGTGTGAATCGAAAGCAGGAGCGACTGGAGGAAAGCGTGCAGACCGACATCGACCCGCGAGACCTGATCGGGCACAAGGCCGTCGATCGCAACGGCGACAAGATCGGCACGGTGGACGAGGTCTACCTCGACGACGCGACCGGCGAGCCCGAGTGGGCCGCGGTTCGCACCGGGATCTTCGGCCGGGACGCCTTCGTCCCGCTGACCACCAGCGAGTTCTCCGGCGAGGAGCTGCGCGTCCCCTACGACAAGTCGTTGATCAAGGACTCCCCGGACTTCGGGGTCGGCCAGCATCTCTCCCCCGCCCAGGAGCTGCAGCTCTACCGCTACTACGGCCTGGACTCGCCGAGCGCCGCGCCGGCCACCGCGGCCACCACCCCGACACCGACCACGGCAGGCGCCGCCCCAACGCCGGCCGCCACGACCACCACCCCGGCGCCGGGCACCGCGGGCACCCCGGCAGCCCCGGCGGACCTGGACTTCGGCGTCGCCACCCCGACCACCCCCCGCCCGCTCGCCGCACGCCGCACGGCCGCCACTCCGCAGCACGGCACGACGGCCCCCGCTGCCAGCAGCCCCACCGCCCCGACCTCCGCCGCCGCGGCCACCGCGGGCACCGTCGGCCTGGACAAGCCGGTCGGCCTCGACAAGCCGGTCGCCCCGCCCCGCCCCGCCACCCCCGACCCGGTGCACGTCGCCACCACTCGCCCCACCCCGCCCCGGAGTACCGTCGCTCCGCCACCCGGCCCGGTCGAGCTGACCCTGCGCGAGGAGCGCCTGGAGGTCACCAACGAGTGGCACGTGCTGGGCACCGCCCGGATGCGCAAGTACGTGGTGACCGAGCCGGTCGAGCGGCGGATCCAGGTGGTCAAGGAGCGGGCCCGGGTGGAGCGGATCCCGGTCGGCGAGATGGAGCGGTCCGCACTCTCCGCGCAGGAGGTCGCCGAGGCGGTCGAGGAGGTCGAGCTGCACGAGGAGCGCCCGACCATCCGCAAGTACCTCGCACCGCTGGAGCGGGTGCGGCTGATCGTCGAGCGGTACACCGAGGAGAAGGTGATCCGCGACGAGCTGCGCCGCGAGCAGGTGGAGATCCAGGACAGCACCGCCTCCCCGGCCGCCCCCACCGAGCAGCACGTTCCGTCCGGGCCGCCCCGCAGCGCCCCGGAGCGCCGCTGACGACACCGCCCCGGCCCGGACCTGCGGCGTCAGGTCCGGGCCGGGGCGTTCGCTGAAGGTTCATCACTAGATATTTGACATAGTGAAGCATTCGCGGGAGAGTTACTTCAGTTCGTTGACTTTTACCAGCTTCAAGCAGCCCACTGGCGGCTGACTCGAAGCACGCGCAACTGGAGGAAGTTCCGTGAGTGAGGCACCACAGCCCACCGCCGCGGCCGAGAAGCAGCACAGCGCCCGGGTGCTCCCCGCACTGGTCCTGGCGATGCTGGCGTTCAGCGTGGTGCAGACCGCGGTCGTCCCGATCCTGCCGTCGCTGGCCAAGGAGCTGAACGTCTCCGGCTCCAGCATCACCTGGCTGATGACCGCCAACCTGCTCTCGGCGGCCGTCCTCACCCCGCTGCTGGGCCGCTTCGGCGACCTGCGCGGCCGCAAGCCGATGCTGCTGATCTCGCTCGCCGGCCTGGTGATCGGCTCGGGCATCGCGGTCAGCACCCACTCGTTCAGCTGGCTGGTCATCGCCCGCGTGCTGCAGGGCGCCGGCGGTGGCGTGCTGCCGCTGGCCATCAGCATCGTCCGGGACGAGCTGCCGCGCCAGAAGGTCACCGGCGGCGTCGCCGCGATCAGCGCCTCGATGGGCGTCGGCAGCGGCCTCGGCCTGGTCGCCACCGGCCTGCTGCTGGAGCACTGGAACTACAAGTCGATCTTCTGGATGGGCCTGATCTTCGGCCTGATCGCGTTCCTCCTGGTCATCTTCCGGGTGCCGAAGGACCCGGTGGTGGACAAGAACGGCGGCGTCGACCCGCTGGGCGCGCTCACCCTGGCCGGCTGGCTCTCCGCGCTGCTGATCGCGGTCAGCCAGGGCAACGACTGGGGCTGGACCTCCACCAAGACCCTCGGCCTGTTCGCCGTCGCCGCCGTGGTCGCCCTGATCTGGGGCATCATCGAGGTCAAGGTCGCGCACCCGCTGGTCGACATGAAGATGATGGCCCGCCCGGCCGTGGCCTTCACCAACGTCTCCGGCCTGCTCATCGGCTTCGGGATGTACGGCTCCTTCCTGGTGATCAGCAACTTCACGCAGACCCCGGCCAAGCTCGCGCACTACGGCTTCACCGCCTCGGTGCTGCACGCCGGCATCCTGCTGCTGCCCTCGGCCCTGGGCTCGATGGTGGCGGCCCCGGTCGGCGCGCTGCTGATCGCCCGCAGCGGCCCGCGGCTGCCGCTGGTGCTCGGTGGTGCCTTCGGTGCGGTCTCGATGGCCTTCCTGGCCCTCCAGCACGACCACCAGTACGACATCTACCTGGCCGCCCTGGTGTTCGGCCTCGGCGTGGGCCTGGCCTACGCGGCCATGCCGGCCTTCATCAACGGCGCCGTCCCGCCGGAGCAGAGCGGCATCGCCAACGGCATGAACGCCGTGCTGCGGACCGTCGGTGGCGCCATCGGCACCGCGACCATGAGCGCCATCCTGACCGGCGACACCATGAAGTTCCCGATCCCGCTCCCGATCCAGCTGCCGACCCTGGACGCCTACAAGCACGCCTACTGGGTCACCGCGGCGATGTGCCTGATCGCGGCCCTCGTCCCGTTCGCGATCCGCCAGGTCCGCACCGCCGGACAGCCGGCCCCGGAGCTCGCCGCGGACCGCGAGCCCGCCAAGACCGGCGCCTGACGAGGCGCCGCCCCCGCGCCGCCCAGGGATCGGCGGCGCGGGACACCAGCCGGCGGCGGCCCCGCGAGGGCACCGCGACCAGGCCACCGCCGGCCATCCCGTCGCAGCGCGGCCCCCACCCGGACCATCCGGGTGGGGGCCGCGCTGCGTTTCACTCACTCTCCGGTGGGACCAGCGGCAGCGGGTCGGACGGCCCCAGCAGCGGATCCTCCACCCGGAAGGTCCGCACCCGCCCCGGCGGGCTGCCCGGCGTCTCGAAACGCACGGTCACCCGGCCCACCCCGCTCCCCTGCACCCAGCCCGGGCCGAACTCCTCGTGCCTGACGTCCTGACCGGGCAGCCAGAACCGCTGTGCTGGCGCGGGAGCGGGCGGTGCGGCCGGTCCTGCCGTCACCTCCCCCACCGGCTCCGGCTCCTCCTCATCCTCGGCGGCCTCCGCCGCGGCCTGCGCGAAGAGGTCCTCCTGGGTGTACTCGGCCAACTGCGACACGCCGACCCCGAGCAGCCGCACCCCGCCCGCGATCTCGACCTGGGCGGCCAGCCGACGGGCCGTCGCGGCGATCACCCGCTCGTCGTCGGTCGGCCCGCGCAGCGTCTCCGACCGGGTGATCGTGCTGAAGTCGAACCGCCGCACCTTGATCACCACCGTCCGCCCGGACCGCCCGGCCGCCCGCAGCCGCCGCACGCATCGCGCGCTCAGCACGTCCAGCTCGTGCAGCACCTGATCGCGGTCGGCCAGGTCCACCTCGTAGGTGTCCTCGACCGAGACCGACTTGGCGTCCCGGTCCGGCACCACCGGACGGTCGTCCAGCCCGCGCGCCATCGCCCAGACGCCCGCGCCGTGCGCCCGGCCGAGCAGCCGGACCAGCTCGTCCTCGGAGAGCTCCGCGAGGTCGGCGACCGTGTTCAGCCCCGCCCGGTGCAGCACCTGCTCGGTGGCCGGCCCGACCCCGGGCAGCGCCCGCACCGGCAGCGGCCCGAGCACCGCCCGCTCCTCCGCCGGGTTGACCAGCACCAGACCATCCGGCTTGGCCTGCTCCGAGGCGATCTTCGCCATCAGCTTGGAACCGGCGGCCCCGACCGAGGCGGTCAGTCCGGTCCGGGCCCGGATGTCCGCCCGCAGGTCCTGTGCGATGGCCCGGACCAGCTCCGTCGCCTCCCCCGGCGCCACGGCCGCAAGCGCCGGCCCGTACGGCCCGGCCACCAGGTCCACGTAGGCCTCGTCCACGCTCAGCTGCTCGACCAGCGGCGAGAGCTCCCGGACCAGGCCCATCACCTGCTCGCTGAGCTCGCGGTAGACCGCGAACCGGGGCACCAGGAAGGCCGCGTTCGGGCAGAGCCGGCGGGCCATGCTCATCGCCAGCGCCGACCGCACCCCGAAGACCCGGGCCTCGTACGAGCAGGTGGCGACCACCCCCCGGGCGCCCAGCCCGCCGACGATCACCGGCTTGCCGCGCAGGCTCGGCTTGGCCGCCTGCTCCACCGAGGCGAAGAAGGCGTCCATGTCGAGATGGAGGACGGTCGGACGGCTGCGCACGTGGCCGATCATCGCGCACGGGTCCGACAGACGGGCCCCGGCGGCCTCAGGGCTTGCCGCCGGCCGTCGCCAGGACGCGCGTCACCGCCGGGTCGGTCGGGCCCAGCAGGGTCGGATCCGGCCGCAGCAGCGCGCTGAACAGCGCCTTCCCGGCCCCCGGGATCTCCCGAAGACCGCCGTAGTACCAGGTGGCGTCGTGCGTCTCGGCCGCGCCGACCGCGTAGGAGTCGATGCCCGCCGCCTGGCAGAGCGCGAGCGCCCGCCGGACGTGGAAGTCCTGGCTGACCAACACCGCGTGCTGGACGCCGAAGACCCGGCGGGCCCGGGTGCAGGAGTCCCAGGTGTCGAAACCGGCGTAGTCGCGCACCACCCGGTCCGACGGCACCCCACGCGCGACCAGGTAGTCGTACATCGCCTGCGGCTCGTTGTAGCTGGGCTTGCTGTTGTCCCCGGTCACCAGCAGCGCCTCGACCTTGCCCGCCCGGTAGAGCTGCAGGGCGGCGTCCAGCCGGTGCGCCAGGTAGTCGGACGGCACCCCGTTCACCACCCCCGCGCCGAACACCACCGCCACCGGCTCGGCCGGCACGTCGGCGACGGTCCGGATCCGCCCGCTGTCCGCGCAGAAGAGCCAGGCGCTGGGCGCCAGCGCGAGCGCGCAGAACGCCACCAGCGCCTGGAACGCCCGCCGCTGTCCAGGTCGCCCGCTCAGCAGCCGTCGCACCCGCATCCTCGATCCCCCTCGTGATCACTCACGAGCGCTGACGACGGCAGTGGGGAAGCCGGTTCCTCAGCCCGCGCGGTTGCGGCGCTGGGCCAGCTCGTCGCCCGGATCCTGACCGAGCAGGGTCTCCCCGGTGTCGGTGCGCTCGGCGTGCAGCCGGCCGAGCGTGCTCTCCAGTTCGTGCCAGACCGCGCCGACCGCGATGCCGAAGATGCCCTGCCCGCCCTTCAACAGGTCGACCACCTGCTGTGGCGAGGTGCACTCGTAGACCGTCGCGCCGTCGCTCATCAGGGTCAGCCCGGCCAGCTCGGACAGCTCACCGGACTGCAGGTGAGTGACCGCCGCCCGGATGTTCTGCAGCGAGACCCCGGCGTCCAGCAGGCGCTTGACGATCTTGAGGATCAGGATGTCGCGGAAGCTGTAGAGGCGCTGCGGCCCGGCTGGAAAGGCCGTCCGCACGCTCGGTTCCAGCAGCCCGGTCCTGGCCCAGTAGTCGAGCTGACGGTAGGTGATGCCGGCGGCGGCACAGGCCGTCGGACCGCGGTAGCCCAGCAGGTCGGACGAGGGAGCGATCCGCTCGACGGCCGGCTGACCGGCCTGGACGGCCGGAAACCGGCCGACCCGCGGCAGCTCGGCGACCGTCTCGGCGGTCGGCTGGTCCCAGGGGCGGCCGATCAGGCCCCGGGTGCCGCGCGGCAGGTGGAGGGCGCACGGGCCTCCCACGGCCGCCTCATCGCCGGTGCTGCTCATGCCTACCTCCTCCACTTCATGCTCCGGGCGCGGGGCACGCGTCATTCCCGGTGGGCCACCCCTGACGGTAGGCAGTCGTCCAAGACGCGTCAACGATCGCCACGCCGAGGCCGCGAAACGACGTCACCCCACCGAGTGGTTTCGCGTGCCCCTAGTGTGGGTACGACGCAACATTTTGGCAAAACAACTGATCGAGGCGGCCCCCACCACCGCCGGGCGGACCACTGGGCGCGGACTACTGGGCGCCGCCGCCGAAGTCCTCCGGCGAGACCTGGTCGAGGAACTCGCGGAACTTCTCGACCTCGTCCTCCTGCTCGTCCGGAATCGCGATGCCGGCCTCGGCCAGCACCTCCTCCGCGCCGTAGATCGGCGTGCCGGTGCGCAGCGCCAGCGCTATCGCGTCGGACGGACGGGCGCTGACCTCCACCCCGCCGGCGAAGACCAGCTCGGCGTAGAACACGCCCTCCCGCAGGTCGGTGATCCGGACCTCGGTGAGCGGCTGGCCGAGCGCCTCCAGCACGTCCTTGAAGAGGTCGTGCGTCAGCGGACGCACCGGGGTCATGCCCTGCTGGGCGAAGGCGATCGCGGTCGCCTCACCAGGGCCGATCCAGATCGGCAGGTACCGGTCGCCCCCTACTTCGCGCAGCAGGACGATCGGCTGGTTGGAGGGCATCTCCACCCGGACACCCACGACGTCGAGCTCATTCACAAGGCAACCCTATGGCCCCTCCCCCGGATATGAAAGCGCGGCCTCCTCGCACCCCTCCGCGGACCGGCCTACTGCTGCCGCGCGCGCAGTCCGGCCTGCACCATCGTGGCGTGCAGCCGGACCGCCAGCGTGGCCAGCTCCCGGGCTGTCGTCTCGGCGTGCGCCCTGGTCTGCGGGTTGCGGTGCCGGCGCAGCGGCGCGACCACCTGGTCCACCAGGGCCACCTCCCGCTCGGCGGCGGCCTTCACCTGGCGCAGATGGCGCGGCTCCAGACCGAACCGGCCGAGCTCGGCGACCAGCCGGGCCGCCTGCAGGGTGTCGGCGTCGTAGCCGCCGTCCGGGCCGGGCACCACCAGGCCGTAGGACTCCCATTCCGCCAGGTCGGCCTCCTGGGCCCCGGAGGCCGCCAGCAACTCGGCCCGGCCGAGCCTGACCCCCGACGTGCCCCCGGCGGTGGCGACCAGCTCGCGGTCGGCCTCCTCCAACGGCCCGGGCCGGGCGTCCGCCGCCGGCAGGGCCGGCGGCGCCTCCCCGCGCTCGATGGCGTCCAGGTGTTCGCGGATCACCCGCAGTGGCAGGTAGTGGTCGCGCTGCATGCGCAGCACGTACGCCAGCCGTTCGACGTCGGCCGGGCCGAACTTACGGTAGCCCGAGGGCGTCCGCTGCGGCTCGACCAGGCCCTCCGCCTCCAGGAAGCGGATCTTCGAGATGGTGACCTCGGGGAAGTCGTCCCGCAGGAAGGCGAGCACCGCCCCGATGCTCATCAGTTCCGCCCCGCGCCGGCCGCCGCCCGGCCGGGGTTGTCCCGGCGAACCCCCCGGCCGGGGGCCGGGGGTCTGGGCGGAGACGGGCCGACTGGGCACCGGCACGGTCTGATTCGAGGTCACTAGCGCTCTCCTGCCGACGTCGTGGTGGGAACCCCCGCCTGTCAGTGCGCCCCGGCCGGGCCCGCGCGCGGGCCGTGCGACCGCGTCAGTACCGCTGCGGTCCCGCGAAGAACACCAGCCGGTACTTGCCGATCTGCACCTCGTCGCCGTTGTTCAGCGCGACCTCGTCGATCCGCTCCCGGTTGACGTACGTCCCGTTGAGGCTGCCCACGTCCGCGACCGAGAAGCCACCCGGGCGACGGCGGAACTCCACGTGCCGGCGCGAGACCGTGACGTCGTCGAGGAAGATGTCGCCCTGCGGGTGGCGACCCGCGGTGGTGACGTCCGCGTCGAGCAGGAACCGGCTGCCCGAGTTCGGACCGCGCTGGACGATCAGCAGGGCCGAGCCCGGCGGCAGCGCGTCGATCGCCGCCAGCACCTCGGGGGAGAGCGTCGGGGTGGCGCCGGTGCTGGTGGCACTCGGGTCGTACGACTCCAGACCGGAGATCGAGATGGTCGAGGTGGTCTCGGCCGGCATCTCCGGCGAACCGCCGCGCAACGGCGAACCGCAGTTGTTACAGAACCGGGCGGTGGCCGGGTTCTGGTTGCCGCACCGGGAACAGACGAGCGGGCCGGTCATGTTCGCAGCCTCCTGGCGCGGCACTCCCCCTGGGACGTGCCCAGCGTAGGGATCCGGGGCAAACCCTCCACCCGAGGTTGAGGGTCCTGACGGGAAACCTATGCGCGGGGCGCCCGAAGGGTCAACCGACGCGCCGTAGTCCCCCTCGCGGAAGAGCTGACCACCGCTCGCCGGCTGGTAGCCGTCCTGCTGGACACCACGCATCCCGGGCACGGCGTTGTAGTCATCCTCCTCCCGGCGGTGGCGTGCGGTGGGTGCCTCCACGGCCGCGGCGCGGCCCTTCTTGCGACCGAACAGCTTCGAGAACAGACTCACGGGCGAATCCCCTTGCGTGAAACAGACCCGCCCGCGGGGCAGGGTGAGAACCTCGGACAGGCTGCGGGCCCGGCATTCGGCCGGGACTGCGGGAGTGGTACTGCACAGTGTGACCGACGTGGTTCAAGCGGTCTCCACCGGGGTGCTCTCGCAGGTGAGAGCGGGTGGAGCCGATGACCCGTCAGGCGTGGCGGGCGGCCCGTCACTTTGTCACCGGTTTGAGGAACTGCGGTGGTGGGGGCTCTGCCAGGGCACCCACGGTCACCTTCTGCTGCTCCGAGATGGCGGCCCCGACCTGTTCCTTCTCCAGCGTGCGCACGATACCGCCGGGGATGTTCAGAGCGGGAGTCAGATCCCGCGGGTCGCCGATCACCGTGAAGCGGTACGGCTGCGTGACGGTCCTGCCGCCGATCTGCTCGCCGCCCGACGGTACGTCGGTGAAGTAGGTGTCGGCCACCACACGGACATCATTGATCTGAATCGCCTCCGCCCCCGCTGCTCGGAGTTCCTGCAGGGTGTCCAGCAGCATATCTGCCTTGACCTGCCCCTGGGGGTCATCGACGGTCA
The DNA here is from genome assembly GCF_044547075.1 of Kitasatospora sp. NPDC052896. Classification (NCBI taxonomy): domain Bacteria; kingdom Bacillati; phylum Actinomycetota; class Actinomycetes; order Kitasatosporales; family Streptomycetaceae; genus Kitasatospora; species Kitasatospora sp. NPDC052896. Next base: position 5,280 of record NZ_JBITZU010000043.1, on the reverse strand, counting down.
GGATGATCCCCGGGCCGGTCGCCCGGACCGTCCCGGCCAGCACGCCGAGCTGCTCCGCCGACCGCCGGGTCTGTTTCTCGGCCTCCTTGGCCCGGTTCGAGCTGTTCTCCAACTGGGCCAGGGACTGGTTGAGTTGGGTCTTCTCCTGCTGCAACCGCTGCTGCCGGGTGTCCAGCTCGTCGAGGATCCGGAGCAGATCGTCCTGTCGGGCTCCGCGCAGCGCGTTGTGGTCGTTGGTGGAACGGACCTGGACCGCCAGGCCCAGCCCCAGTGCGAAGAGCAGCAGCGCGACCACCAGCTGGCCGCGGGACAGCCGCGGCGGCCAGAGCGCCGCCCGCAGCCGCCGCCGGCCGTCCGAGGGCCGCTCGGCCCCGGCCGGAGCCGGCCGGGCCGCCACGGCCACCGTCTCGGCGGCCGCCGCCGGCTGGTCCGTCCCGTCCGTCGTCATCGGCGCCGTCCCGGCTCAGGCCCGGAACACGTGGCGCCGGATGGCCGCCGCGTTGGTGAAGATCCGGATCCCCAGCACCACGACCACCCCGGTGGACAGCTGCGACCCCACCCCCAGCTGGTCCCCCAGGAAGACGATCAACGCCGCCACCACCACGTTGGTCAGGAAGGAGACCACGAAGACCTTGTCGTCGAAGATCCCGTCCAGCATCGCCCGCACACCACCGAACACCGCGTCCAGCGCGGCCACCACGGCGATCGGCAGGTACGGGACGACGGCGGTCGGCACCTCGGGCTGCACGAAGAGCCCGGCCACCACCCCGGAGATCAGGCCCAGCACGGCGATCACGGTGTTGACGCTCCTGTCGTAGTAACCGGAGCCGGCGAGCGCCGGGAGGACGGCGAGTCGACCACGGGCTGTGCCAGCCGGACGGTGAAGCCCACCGCGGCCGGCAGGTCCAGCGAACGCTCGGCCGACACGGTGTACCTGATGCCGTAACGCCGCTGCAGGACCTTCAGGTACTGGCCCCCCGGCCCGTCCTGGAAGTCCCCGGCCAGCCGCCTGGCGTCGCCGATCGCCAGCACGGTGTACGGCGGCACCAGCGGCCGGTTGTCCGCCAGCACGGCGTCCCCGGCCGCGCGGATCGCGGAGAGCGCGGTGAGCCGCTGCCCGTTGATCGAGACCGCCTCCGCGCCGGCCTGCCAGATCCCGTTGACCACGAGCTGGAGGTCGCGGTCGTGGATCCGGGTGCTGTCGAACCCGTCCGAGGTGCGCGGATCGACCCCGCCGCTCCCGTCGTCCCGGCCGTCCTGGAGGACCAGCTCGAAGCCGGGTCCGGTCACCGCGCCGGTGCCCACCGTGCCCTCCAGCGCGGCCAGCCCGCCGGCACCGCCGGCGGACCGCAACGCCCGCCGCTGGGCCTGATCCACCCGGGTGCGCAGCGCCTCGATCTGTTGCTGGAGCTTGTCGGCGGCCGCGGTGCCGTCGGTGACCCGCTGCGCCAGTGCCTTGTGTTCCCTCGCGAGGGCGGGCTCGGAGTCGCGCGCGTTGACCGCGCTGACCGTCACCACCACCGCCACCGGGGCCAGCCCCAGCGCCAGCACCAGTCGACCGCGGGTCGCGGTGGGCATCCGGCGCCGGCCCACCTCACCGCGGACCCGGGCCGCCGCCGCGTAGCCCTCGTCCAGGCTGTGGTCGATCACGTTGGTCAGCAGCGACATCGAGGCGTCCGGACGGACGAACCGACCGTCCCGGGCACCCGGTGCGCGTGTCCCTGGCATGCGGGACATCGTGCCACGTCGCCGGGGCGCCCGGGCATGACCCACGAACCGACCAACGGGCTCCCCGGACGGCCCGTCAGCCGTCCGGGGAGCCCCCGGACTCGCTAGCGTCCCGCGCTGTCCACCACGGCGGCCCACTCGTCCAGCAGGCTGCGGGTCGCCTCGTCGTCCGGCCCCTCGGCCCACAGGTGGGTGACCGCCTCGGCCGGGTCCGGCAGCACCAGCGTCCACCGCCCGTCCGCCTCGACCACCCGGACGCCGTCCGTGGTGTCCAGCCGCCGGTCACCGGCCGCCTCGACCACCGAGCGCATCACCATGCCCTTGGCGGCCCACGGCGTGGCGATGTCCCGCCGCTGCATGTGGGCCTGCGGGATGCGCGCGTCGATCTGGCTCAGCGTCAGCTGGGTCCGCGCCACCAGGCCGACCAGCCGGACGAAGGCCGCCGCGCCGTCCAGCACGCCGCCGAACTCCGGCACCACGAAGCCGCCACGCCCGTCGCCGCCGAAGATCGTCCCGTCCGCGGCCGCCGCCTTGGCCAGGTCGTCCGGCGAGGTGGTGGTCCAGCAGACCTGGGTGCCGTGGTAGGCGGCGACCTGCTCGGCGATCCGGGTCGTGGTCACCGGCAGCGCGACCTGCCCGCTGCGGCGCTCGGCGGCCACCAGGTCAAGCAGCACCAGCAGCGCCCGGTCGTCGTCGATCACCCGCCCCAGCTCGTCCACGAAGGAGACCCGCTCCCCCACCGGGTCGAAGCGCACCCCGAAGGCGGCCCGCGAGGAGGCCACCAGGGCGCCCAGCCGGGCCAGCCCGGCCCGCCGCTCCTCCGCGTCCTCGGTGGGCCTGGCCTCGTCCAGACCGCCGCTGACGGTCAGCGCCTCCACTCCGAGCCGGCCCAGGATGCTGGGCAGCACCAGACCGGCGCTGCCGTGCGCGGTGTCCACCACGACCTTGAGCCCGGCCTCCCGCACCCCGGTGGTGTCCACCGCCCGGAGCAGGTTGCCCGCGTAGGAGTCGAAGACGCTGGAAGGGAAGGTCAGGTCGCCGATCTCGCCGGGGAACGCCCGGCGGTACTCCTGACGGGCGTACACCCGGTCGAGCTTGCGCTGCCCGGCCTGCGAGAGGTCCGCACCGCGCTCGTCGAAGAACAGCACGTCCAGCGAGTCCGGCACCCCGGGCGTGGTCCGCAGGAAGATCCCGCCGGCACTGCCGCGCGCGGTGTGCTGACGCGCCACCGGCAGCGGTACGTTCTCCAGGTCGCGGACGTCGATGGCGCTGGTCTGCAGGGCCGAGATCATCGCCCGTTTGAGCGCACGGGCACCACGCGAGTGGTCACGCGCGATGGTGACGGTGGCGCCCTTCTTCAGGGTCGTCGCGTACGCCCCGGCCAGCCGGACCGCCAGCTCGGGGGTGATCTCGACGTTGAGGATGCCGGAGACGCCGCGCGCGCCGAACAGGTGCTCCTGACCGCGCGACTCCCAGATCACCGAGGTGTTGACGAAGGCACCGGCCTCGATGGTCTTGAAGGGATAGACCCGGACCCCGCCCGCGATGATCGACTCCTCGCCGATCAGGCACTCGTCCCCGATCACCGCGCCGTCCTCGATCCGGGCCGCCCGCATCACGTCGGTGTTCTTGCCGACCACGCAGCCGCGCAGATTGGTCTGCGGGCCGACGTAGACGTTGTCGTGCACCACCGCCTTGTGCAGGAACGCACCGCGCTTGACGACCACGTTGCTGCCGAGCACGGTGTGCTCACGCAGTTCGACCCCGGCTTCGACCTTGGCGTAGTCGCCGATGTAGAGCGGGCCGCGCAGGATCGCCTCCGGATCGACCTCGGCTCCCTCGGCGACCCACACCCCGGGCGAGATCTCGAAGCCGTCCAGCTCGACGTCGACCTTGCCCTCCAGGACGTCCGCCTGCGCCTTGCCGTAGCTCTCGTGGGTGCCGACGTCCTCCCAGTAGCCCTCGGCCACGTAGCCGTAGACCGGCTTGCCCTCCTTCAGCAACTGCGGGAACACGTCGCTCGACCAGTCCACCGACTGCCCGGCGGCGACGTAGTCGAAGACCTCGGGCTCCATCACGTAGATGCCGGTGTTGACGGTGTCCGAGAAGACCTGGCCCCAGGTCGGCTTCTCCAGGAACCGCTCCACCCGGCCCTCGTCGTCGACGATCGTGATACCGAATTCCAACGGATCGGGAACCCTGGTGAGACAGACGGTGACCAGCGCCCCCTTGCTCCGGTGAAAAGCGATCAACTCGGAGAGATCGAAATCGGTGAGCGCGTCACCGGAGATCACCAGAAAGGAGTCGTCACGGAGTGCGTCCTCAGCGTTCTTGACGCTGCCGGCAGTGCCTAGCGGCACCTCCTCGTTGGCGTAGGTGAGGTTCATCCCCAGATCCTCGCCATCGCCGAAGTAGTTCTTGACCAGCGAGGCCAGGAACTGAACCGTGACGACGGTGTCGGTGAGGCCGTGCCGCTTGAGCAGCCGCAGCACGTGCTCCATGATCGGTCGGTTGGCGACCGGTAGCAGCGGCTTCGGCATGCTCGAAGTCATCGGGCGGAGACGAGTTCCCTCGCCTCCTGCCATCACAACGGCTTTCATTGCGGGTGCGTCCTCCTTCGCGCGGCAGTGGACTCCTCGTCCATCAAACCGTTCCAGGACTCATCTACCCGGCTGAAATCATCCGACGCGCGGACGGACAGGTTTACTCCGTGGCGATTACGGCCCGTCAACCGTCAGCCGTCGGCCACCGTGTCACTCCGGACGATCCGGCGTGCCTGCACCGCATAGAGGATGGCGGCCCACCAGTAGAGCACCGTCCCCCACCAGATGAATGCCCAGCTAACCGCCGCGGCAGTGTGGTGGATCCACCCGTCGCCCTGACCGAGCAGCAGAAGCGGAAAGGCGTACATCAGATTGAAGGTGGCCGCCTTGCCGAGAAAACTCACCTGGAGCGGGCCGTAGCCGTGCCGGCCCAGAATGGGCAGCAACGAGGCGATGAAGGCCTCCCGGGCCAGCAACAGCGCGGTCACCCACCAGGGCAGGATCTCGCGCCAGGTCAGTCCGACGAGCGTGGAGAGCACATAGAGCCGGTCCGCCAACGGGTCGAGGAGCTGGCCGACCCGGCTGATCTGCCCCCACTTCCGGGCCAGCTTGCCGTCCAGGTAGTCACTGACCCCACTGAGCATCAGGATCAGCAGAGCCCAACCGTCGTTCTTCGGACCGTTGAACTCGGGCCAGAGGATCAACCAGAGGAACAACGGAACGCCGACCAGGCGGCCCATGCTGAGCAGGTTGGGGATGGTGAGGACACGGTCGGTCTGGACGCGCGTCTCCTGGACCTCCACCCGGGAGCCTCCTGTAGCTTCGTTGACTGTGCCTGGCCGACTCTACCGGGCCACCGCGAGCCGGGGCGAACGGCTTGCGCCCGACGGGCTCCCGGAATCGGCTCCCGGAACGCGAGAAGCCCCTCCCGGTCTCCCGGAAGGGGCTTCTCAGAAAAATTGTTCGGCGGCGTCCTACTCTCCCACAGGGTCCCCCCTGCAGTACCATC
>NZ_JBITZU010000042.1:0-26395 GCF_044547075.1 Kitasatospora sp. NPDC052896 | reverse complement strand
TCCGACAACCGCTCACCCGCAGGTGACTTCTTGACCTGCCCCACCCTCGCCACACCACAACCAACGAGACAAGCGAGCCAAAGTCACCAGCATTGCACCTAGGGCCTGTGTGATGTTGTGATCAATCTTCGGGTTCTGCCTCGCCTGGGGGCAGAACCCGGTAGGACTGTTGGACGTGACGCGCAGGCAACTTACGGACGAGCAGTGGAGTTTGATCGAGCCCTATCTGCCGATCGGCAGGTTCGGGCCCTTCCCCGAACGGCGTCGTGACCAGTTCGAGGGGGTGATCTGGCGCTTCCGTTCCAGTGCCCAGTGGCGGGAGATGCCCGAGGAGTTCGGGCCCTGGTCGACGGTCTTCGGCCGGTTCCGGGTCTGGCGGGACGCCGGGGTGTTCAGCGCCCTGCTCGAAGGCCTGATCGCCGAGGCCGCCCGCGAGGGGAAGACGGACCTGTCACTGGTCAGCGTCGACTCCACGACCGTCCGCGCCCACCACGACGCCGCTGGGATGCTCGTCGACGAGGACCTCATGCAGGCCCTGGAGGAGGCAGCGCGCGAGCAGGAGACAGCCCGACAAAAGGGGGCGAGTCGCAGGAACAGAACGGACAGGACGAGCGCAGACGCATCCGACTGCGACGCGGACTCCGCCTGAAGGAGGCCCTGCTCGGCAGGTCGCGGGGCGGGCTGAGCAGCAAGGTCCATCTCGCCGCCGACCGCCGGTGCCGTCCATTGGCGCTTGTCCTGACCGCGGGGCAGGCCGGCGACAGCCCGCAGTTCGTCCCCGTCCTCGCCAAGGTGCGCGTGCGCCTGCCAGTCGGGCGACCCCGCACTCGCCCCAGCGCGGTCGCCGCGGACAAGGCCTACTCGTCCCGCGCCAACCGCGCCTACCTGCGCAAACGCGGTATCAAGGCTGTCATCCCGGAGAAGAAGGACCAAGCTGCCAGCCGGAAACGGAAGGGCAGCAAGGGCGGACGGCCCGTCGGCCACGACACCGACCTCTACAAAGAACGGAACACCGTCGAGCGCCTGATCAACAAACTGAGGGCTGGCGGGGCATCGCCACCCGGTTCGACAAAACACCCGAGAGCTACCTCGCAGGCCTCCACCTCCGCGCCTCGATGATCTGGATCGACGACCTCGTGCAGCCGCCCAACTGATCACAACATCACACAGGCCCTAGTCCGCGACGTCGCCGTGCTGCTCGGACCGGGCTGGGACCTGGCTGGCTGGAGCTGGCACCCGGGCGTGGTCGAGGTCCGCCACTGCGGCCGCGCGCTCGGCTGGGTCGAACACGGCCTGGGCGGCACCGACGGATGGGCCCCGCTCGTCGACGGCGGCTTCCTCGAGGACGTCGACGGCCCCGAGCGCCCGCTGTTCTGCGGCACCGCCGACCACGCCGCCCTGCTCGTGCGCCGCGCCCTGGACCAGGGCCTGATCGAAGGCGCCGCACCGCTGCCGACCCGCGCTCGTTGACCCGCACGTGAGCAGCACTCCGGCCGCCCGGCCGTTCTCGTCTCCGCAGGAACCCCTCGGACCACATCACCAGGAGGAACCAGTGTCATACCCGCAACTGCTCACCCCCGAGGAGAAGCTCGCCGACGCGAAGAAGCTGTTGAGCCTCCCGCGTATCGTCGTGATCTGCGGCTCCACCCGCTTCATGACCGAGATGAACGAGGCCGATCTGCGGGAGACCAAAGCCGGAAGGATTGTCGTCAAACCGGGCTGTGACATGAAGTCGCCGCACGAACTTTGGCCCGATCCTGTCGAGGCCGAGGTGCTGAAGGTTCAACTCGACGATCTGCACCGGGCGAAGATCCGGCTCGCTGATGAGGTGCTCGTAGTTGGCGACTACATCGGAGACAGCCCCCGGGCCGCTGGTGAGTTTCGCCTCGAACCCGGTGAGTTTCGGGTGTCGTCGCAGGTCAGAGGCCGGTTAGAGCGGACTGCGGTACGCCGTCCGGGTGGCGGTGGGGTTCGGCTCGGCAGCGCGGTGGGCAGAGCCTGCGACATGACGACACCCATCACCAGGCACCCCCGCCGTCGGAGCCGCCGTCCGGCCGCGCCCACCGCGTCCGCGCCCGCTTCCCCGGTCCGCGCCGGATGGCCGTCGGCCCCGGCCCGGCCGGGCGGCGCCGGGTGCTGCCGGACCTGGGCCAGCGAGCACCTGACCCCGGGCGGGGTGGTCGTCCGCACCACCTGGCACGAGCCGGCCTGCCCGGCCTGGGCCCGGCAGTGACCGCCAGCATGGTGGCCGGGCCGGTCCGGGTGCGGGTGTGCGCGGTGCTGGTCCACGACGGCCGCGTCTGCCTGATCCGCCGCCAGCGGGAAGCCGGCCTCCAGCACTCGCTGCCCGGCGGCCTGGTCGAGGACGGCGAGGACCCGGCCGACGCGCTGCGCCGGGAGCTGCTCGAGGAGCTCGGCCTCGACCTGGCGGTGCTGCCCGACCCGCCGGTGCTCCGCTTCGTCCAGGAGCAGGAGACCGAGCGGCCGGGCGAGACCACGCCGTTCCGGCGCCAGCACCTGGTCTTCACCGCCCACCTGCCCGACCACCTGGTGGAGGCCGTCGCCCTGGTCGAGCAGGACGACCCCGGCCAGGCGCCGGTGGTGTGGCTGCCGGTGGCCGACGCGGCCGGCCTCCACCTGTACCCGGACGTCGGCGCCGTCCTCGACCAGGCCGTGCGGCCCGACACCGAGACGGGCGGCCCGGTGCTGCTCCCGGCGATGACCACCACGTCCTACCGGTGGCGCTGACCTCCCGCGCAGGCTGTGACTGTGCGCCGTAGATGACCAGAGTTTTCCCGCTACTTGGCCTGGTTGCTTCTGACCAGGGTGGGCCTCCCGGGCACCGGGCGGCGGGGGCGGGGATGGCGGGCGTGTTCGGGTGGCGGTGGCCGCCGCGGCCGGCTCTGCCAGGGTGGGGCTGGGTGGAATGGCTGCTCCTTGTGCTCACCGTGTAGAGCCGGTGTCTGGCCGTGTGGTGTGTGCGGCGTGGGTGTAGCGGGTGGCAAGGTCTGCGAATGCGGTTGCCAGCTCGGGTGGGCCGATGACTTCGATGTCGGTGTCGAAGCGGCCGATGGCGGCGGCGAGTGCAGTCCATGACCATGAGCCGAGGGCGAGTCGGCAGCGGTCGCTGCCGATGTGTTCGACGGTTCCGTCGTGGGCGAAGGGGGCGACGTCGGTGGCGGGCAGGTGGAGGATGACTTCGCCGCGGCACGGCCACTCGGCGGTGGTGCCGTGGCTGCCGCGGAACCGGCTGGTGATGAAGTCGGAGACGTTGCCTCCGGGGATGTCGCGCGCAACGAAGCGGGGGCCCGTGGGGGTGTGGGGGCGGATGCGGTCGGCGCGGAATGTGCGCCAGTCCTCGCGGTCGAGGTCCCAGGCGAGGAGGTACCAGCGGTCGTGCCAGGCGGCCAGGTGGTGCGGCTGGACGCGTCGGCGCTGTGCGACCGCGGTGTTCGGGTCGCTGACGTAGTCGAAGCGCAGTTCCTCGCAGGCACGGATGGTACGGCCCAGGTCCACGAGGACCTGTCCGTCGACCCGGGCCGGGGCGAGGTCCTGGGGCGGCCGGACCACGGTGATGTGCAGCAGGTCGATGCGTCGGCGCAGGTGGGGCGGCATGACCTGGCGAACGGTGGCCAGGGCGCGCGCGGCGTCCTCGGCCACTGCGGTGCCGGCCGCGGTCTGCAGCGCCACCGCCAGGGCGACGGCCTGGCCGTCGTCGAACAGCAGGGGCGGCATGCGGGTGCCGGCGTCGAGGCGGTAGCCGCCGGCCGGCCCTTTGAAGGTCAGGATCGGGTAGCCGAGTTCGCGCAGACGGTCGATGTCGCGGCGCACGGTGCGCGGGGAGATGTCGAGGCGCTCGGCGAGGTCCTCGCCGGACCAGTCGCGGCGGGTCTGGAGCAGCGAGAGCAGCGAGAGCAGTCGCGAGGATGTCTTCTGCACGTCCCGCATTGTGCCTGCAGTACAGGACACAACCTGTCCGGTACCCCTGGCATCGTGGCTGCCGAGCCGCCCGGGGAGCCACCGCCCCCGGTCACGGTTGCCGCGCCGTGGGTTCGGGCAGTGCAGCGGCGCACCTTTCGTCCCATCAAGGCAAGGAGCGGGCCATGTCCGTCACGACCACCACCCACCTGAACTTCCGGGGCGCCGCGCGCGGGGCGCTGGACTTCTACCAGTCCGTCTTCGGCGGACGCACCGTCGCCGTCACCTACAAGCAGGCGGGCAACGTGCAGGACGAGAACGAGGCGGACTGGGTGATGTGGGGCGAGGTGGTCGGCGGCAACGGATTCCACGTCATGGCCTACGACGTACCCTCCCAGCTGCCGTGGCACCAGGGCGAGAACCCCTTCTTCGTCTCCGTGCGAGGTGAGGACACCGAGGAGATCAGCGCACTGTGGAACGGGCTCGCCCGGGGCTCGACGATCGTGCGTCCACTGGCGCCCGTGCAGTGGGCACCGCTGTACGGAATGCTCACCGACCGGTTCGGCATCACCTGGGTGCTGGACGTCACCGCCCCGTACAGCGGCTGATCCAGCCGGCCTGACACGAAGGCGCATCCAGGCCGCTGCGGCCGCGCGGCCGCAGCGGCCCGCACACGCAGGAACCGAGCAGGCGGACAAGCGACAGGAAGAGGGTCACCATGCGGACACCGCGGCCGGGACGCACCGGCGTCACCACCCAGTGCCTGGGCACCACCGTGTCCGGCACCATGAGCCCCTCGGACCGCGACGACTGCGAGAAGCATGATCCACCGGGCACTCGACGCGGCCGACCAGCCGCGTCCCGCCGCCCGGCCCACGAGCGAGCCGCAGCCTGAGAACGTCATGACCGTCCTCGACGTACGTGCCCTCAACCGTGCGACCCTCACCCGCCAGTACCTGCTCGAGCGCAGCGCCACATCCGTGCCGCGGGCGGTGGCGCAGCTGTGCGGCTTGCAGGCGCAAGAGCCCCAAGAGCCGTTCATCGGCCTGTGGTCCCGCCTGACCGGCTTCAAGCCCGAGCAACTCGACGAAGCGCTGACGGAACGCCAGGTGGTGCGCACGCACCTGATGCGACGCACCGTCCACCTCGTCACCGCTGCCGACGCACTCGCCTGGCGGCCCCGTCACGACACCATGCTGCGCCAGCGGGTCCTTGGCACCTACCGGCGCGAACTCGCCGATGTCGATCCGGACGAGCTCGCCGCGGTCGGCCGCGCGGTCATGGCCGACCAGCAGCCCCGCACCATGAGCGAGCTCGTCCGTGCTCTCGAAGACCGCTGGCACGGCCCACCACGCCGCGCCCTGGGAGAGCTGCTCGTCGCGGCCCTCATCCCCATGGCCCAGCTACCGCCCCGCGGCCTGTGGCAACGCAAGGCCGGAGTGCGCAATCTGCCACTGGCCACCTGGCTGGGCCGGGACACCGACCCCGAGCCCACCGCTGACAACGATCCGGTCGGGCAGCAACTGGTACGCCGCTACCTCGCCGCCTACGGCCCCGCAGCCAGCGCGGACCTCCGCTCCTGGTGCGGCCTCGCCGGCCTCCCCGCTGCCATCAGAGCAGTGCGCGAGGAACTCGTCGCCTTCCGCGACGAACGCGGCCGGGAACTCCTCGACCTGCCCGACGCGCCCCGTCCCCACCCCGACACACCCGCGCCCGTCCGGTTCCTTCCGGCCTTCGACAACGCGATCCTCGGCTACCACGACCGCAGCCGCATCATCGACGACGCCCACCTCGGTCTGTCCGTCGCGGGACACCGCGCCGTCCTCGTCGACGGCCGCGTCGCCGCCACCTGGACCGTGCGCAACCACCAACTCCGCATCACCCCCCTGCGCCCCCTCTCCACCGCAGAACAAGAAGCTGTCCGCGCCGAAGCCCAAGACCTGACCGTCTTCCTGAACGAAGACATCGAACACGTTCAGCTCAACACCGAAAACTGACGATCACGCACCTCGGCTCCGCCACCCGGCAGGACCACTGGAGGCTGGCCAACAAGCCGGGAAGAGGTTGGCCAGCAAGCCTGCAAAGTGGCCAGCTATCGCGCTCGCCGCAGTGACGGCCCGATCTTCATGGCATGGCCCGAGACGGGGACCCGCGCGGCCACCCCAGAGCTGGCCCAGGCACCGGGCAAGGAGGCCCGCCGGCGGCAGCTCGACTACGCAGAACGGTCCGCCGTTCCGGGCAAGCAGGCCAGCGCGACCACGTTCTACAGCGACCCGCCGGCCACGCCGCTGGCCGCGGTGGCCGTGTTCGAGATGGCCGACCGCCTTCTCCGCCGCCCGGACGAGGCCATCGCCTCGGCGGCACTCGGACCGCTGGCCGCCGAGGCGCGATACGTCAGCCGGAAGGTCAGCTACAGCATCCGCCGGGCTGGGCACCCCGATCCCCCTCCAGACTGCGATCCTCGCCCACCGTTGACCCATGTAGGGGCTCGGAGGCGGACCGGACCAGTTCTGTGGTGGTGCTGCGGCGGCGAACTCCTGGGCGACGCGCAAATTCACGAAATTGGTGGCCTCGGTGCCGGTGGGAATGGCGTCGTACGCGGCTTCGCCGGGCCCGTGGCGGAAGTCCGGCGCCAGTTCGCGACCCCGGGGTCGACTGCCTCCGGACGGGCTTTCACCTGCCCGTCTGTGGACTCGGCAAACATAGCCTGACCTGGTGTTTTCCAGGGATTCGCCTATGGTGAGGAGTTCTGCCGGACAGCATCGGAGGGGACATCATGAGCGGGGAAGCCAGGGAGTACGACGCCAGCCAGATACAGGTGTTGGAAGGGTGGGAGGCCATCCGGAAGCGGCCCGGGATGTACATCGGCTCGACCGGTGAACGCGGTCTGCTCCACATGGTCTTCGAGGTCGCCGACCGGGCCGTGAACGAGGTCCTCGCCGGCCACGCCAGCTGCGTCGACGTCACTCTCACACCCGACGGCGGCGTGCGTGTCGCCGACGACGGGCGGGGAGCTCGTATCGACGAATCGGGAGCCAGCGGCATTTCCGGCCTCGAAGCTTTGCTGACCTGCTTTCAGACCGGGGCGGGGACCGGAGGCCGCCACGACGTGACGCTCGGCTTCCGCGTGGTGGGGCCCTTCGTCGTCAACGCCCTGTCGAGCCGGATGGCGGCCGAAGTGCGGCGCGGGGGAGCCCGGTGGGTCCAGGGGTACGCGCGTGGCGTGGCCGTCACTGCGCTTGCAGAGGCGGGCACCTCGACCGGAAGCGGGACCACCATCACCTTCTGGCCAGATGCCGACATCTTCGGGGCTGCGGGGTTCTCGTTCGACGGCTTGGCCGAGCGCTTCCGGGAGCTGGCTCTGCTGAACAAGGGCTTGGAGATCTCTCTGACCGACCAGCGCGGTCCGGGCGAGTCCCGGTCGGCACGGTTCCGGTGCCCGGGCGGCGCGCGGGACTTCGTGGCCCTCCTCGACGAGCAGGAAGAGACGCCCCTTCATCCGCACATCATCGGTTTCGAGCGGGAGGACCCGCGAATGGCCGGAACGGTGGAGGTCGCCCTCCGTTGGCGTGACTCCCCAGAGGAACGGCTTCGGAGCTTCGCCAACAGTCGACCCACCATCGGTGGCACCCACGAGCGCGGCTTCCGCGACGGAGTGGCGGCCGCAGTCACCGCGTACGCACGGGAACAGCGACTGCTGACAACGGCGGACCCCAACCTTGACGGCGATCGAATCGGCGAGGGCCTGACGGCGGTTGTGTCAGTGAAGCTGGACGATCCCGAGTTCGAAGGCCCCACCCGGGGCGTGCTGGGCAACGCCGCCGTGCGAGTCTGCGTCGAAGGGGCCGTCCAGCAACACCTCGGCAGGTGGCTGGAAGAACGCCCGGAGCGGGCCACAGCTGTCATCGGCCGGATCATCAAGGGCGCCCGTCGGGACTGACCAGCAGCAGGCCGCCTGCTGGTCCCAGGGAACCGGCCAGCAGGGCGGTCGGCAGCACACGGCGGACAACCAGTGACATGAGCCGTGGCCAACCAGCCTGCTCAGGCTGGCCAGATAGCGTGAAAACTGTGGCCATCAACCCTGGAAAGTAGCCATCTACCGTGCACAGTCACACAGACCGCAGCTGGCCCGGCGCGGGTTGCTTCTGAGGTTGCCTCTGCGGTTGCTACTCGGGGATGCTTCTTGGGCTTGCTACTCGGGGTTGCGTCAGGCGGTGCCGCCGGAAGCGGGTTTGCGTAGCTCAGCGCCCGTTGTCCATAGGTCGGCGGGCGCCGACTACTTCTCCCTGGGCACCTCGGCGGGTGCTGGGTGAAGTCGGGCACCGGAACGCCGAAGGGGAAGAAGAGCAGGAGAGTCGGCGCGCAGAGCAGGAGCGGAGACAAGATCCCGGCCACCTGATGCTGCGCGCCGACGGCGTGACGGGTTGTCCGCTGCGCGGTGGCCCGGCGGCCCCGCTTCGCGGCGCCACCGGCCAGGAGGAGGAGCGAGGAGGAAGGCCGGCGGCAGGCCGCCCAGCGGCTCCCGCTCGCCGCCTACAGCTCCGTCCACCCGCACGCCCGCCCGCTGCCGCTGAGCGGGTGCCAGATGGGTGCGGACGGGCCGCGCTGGATGAGGTCCTCGATCCGGGCGGCGCCGGCCGGGACGGCGGCCAGAAGCTCGGCCACGGCCGGGTTCTCCTCGGCGGCCAGCCGCAGGTCCGCCACCGCGCCGCGCACCCCGGCGGCCGCCGTGCCGACCAGGACCACCAGCAGCTGCGGGAACGCTCGCCAGTGGCGCTCCCATGCCCGGCCCCGGCCGTCGTCGCCCGCCTGCTCCCACAGGGCGGCGCAGGCCGCCAGCTGCGCCGCGGTCTCCTCGGCGCCGGCCCCGGGGCGGTGGCGTTCGACGAACGCCCGCAGCCGGTGCCGCTCATCGCCGGTGCCGGCGGTGTACGCGAGCTCGGCGGCGGGCCGGTACGCCCCTCCGCCCTCGACCGGCAGCGCCGGAGTGGGCAGGAGGTCGAGCGGGCCGCATGCCTCACCGCGCTCCCGGGCGTCGGCGACGAAGGCAGAGTGGATCCGGCCGACGTCGAGCAGGTGCTCGCGCCCGTGCCGCACGGCGAGCTGCTCGCCGTCCAGCGTCTGGGCGGTCGGGCGGCGGGCCTCGGGGAAGGTGGCGGCGACGGTGCAGCCGGCCGCGGTGAGGTGCCAGGCCTTCGCCCGGCCGGCCTGCGGCAGGGTCACGAACTCGGCCAGGCCCTCGGCGTGAAGGCGGGTCAGCCGCCGAGCGGGCGGCAGGACCGGGACGAGGGCGGCACGGCGCTGCCCCACTCCAACCGGCCCATGACTGGAACCGTGAAGTGGTACAACGCCGAAAAGGGCTTCGGATTCATCGCCATGGACGGCGGCGGCCCGGACGTTTTCGTCCACTACAGCGCGATTGAGATGGAGGGCTACCGGACCCTGGAAGAAGGACAACGGGTCTCCTTCCGTCTCTCCCACGCCTCCGGTCGGCCCAGCGCCATGACCGTGCGCCCCGCTCCCACCGACACCCAAGGGTGTTGTCAGCGCCAGTCGAGTCCGAGTGCGGAAAGGTCCTGGGTGAGCTTGGCGCGGCGATGGCGCCTTCCGGGCCGCCCGTCTCCAGTTCTTCTGCGTGCTCCCTGGGGACGGTCACCGTCCCGGTGTGGGCGTGGTACTGGGTGAGCGCGACTAGGCCCCGGCCGCACCCCCGGGGGGGTGAGTGTCGGTGGTGGCCAGGGAAGTTCGGTGACGGGTTCGTAGCGGATGCCGTCGGTGGGTGGGCTGGCGGGTTGGTGGTCGTCGATCCAGCGGCGGTTGGCGGTAATGAAGCTGAGCAGGGGAATGGGCGGGAACGAGGGTCTACGCGGGTACAGGCCGGGTTCCAGCCGCAGGCCGCGGACCATGGTCGGCGTGAAGGCGGCGGGCATTTCGTAGAAGGACAACGAGCGTGGGGCCAGCCAGGTGTAGGCGGGGTCGGGGTCGAGGTCCAGGTCGATGGGGTCGGCGTCCTGGACAACGCGCCAGATCCCGCCTGCGGCGGCGTGAAGGGTTGTCCGCTGCGCGGCGAGGGGAGGAGAGACGCGGCGGCTGGGTGGGGTCGCCGGGTGTATGACCAGTACCACCGCACCAACCACACCGCCGGCGCCGACTGCTGCTCGGTGGCCAGGTCCGGGAGTACGTCGAGCAACTCGGGCAGCTCGCGGGCGCCGCCGGCGTCCAGGACCCGGCGGATCGTCTTCGGGCCGACCTGGTGGCGGCGGACGAACGCCTTGACGGCGGCGCCTTCGCCGAACGCCCCGATCACCTTCGCCGCCTGCTCCGGGTCGAGCGCGGTGGGGCGGCCGAGCGTCTTTCTGCGCACGCCGCCATATCCGCCCCGTGTCGGCGCACCACCCGTCATTTCTTACAGGCCCATGACGGTCGGACGCTGATCATGTTCCGTACTGGCGACACGCTGGATAATCCTGGAAACTGCAGGGCGCACGACGGCGCCGACCACGGCACGTCCACGGCAGCGGAGGCAGTCATGTCCGTACTGGGGCAGCTCCACGAGCGCCAGGAGGACATGGCGATGGCCGCCGCCGGGGCCAAGCGAGCACGCCTGGAGGCTCTCCCCCACCCTCGACCAGGGCCGGCGGAGGACGGCCGTTGCGGCGACAAGTAGGTGGCCGTCGCCAGGATCGAGTTTTTCGGTCGTTCGCACCCCGGCCGCCGCGCTTACCGAGTGACGCACCGACGGCGGTAACCGTGCGAATACACAAGCTGCACGAGCGCATTTGGCTGCCGACAAGACACCAAACACAGAGTAAGCCGACCCGCCACGTGAGGACCGGACCTATGCGCGCTTTCGCCAAGGACAACGAGCCCAACGCCGGCCACGGCCGCGTCCACCAGAACCACCGCCCTGCGGCGCCTGGGAGTGGGACGCAGCCCTATGGACTTCTCGGACTGCAGAGCACAGCAGGGAACGCAACTGTCGTCCAGATGCTCCGTCGGGCCGGCCATCCATGGGCTATACAGCGGACGGACACGGACAGTGCGGACTACATGAGCTCCACCCAGAAGGATCACTTCCGGCGTCTTCTACTTCAACAGCGCGATCAGGTGTTGTCGGAAGCCGGCGTCCCCAACGCGTCCGATGAGGCGACGCAACAGGAGGAGAGCGAGCTGAAACTGCGCACGCGGGACAGGGAAAGGAAACTGATCGAGAAGATCGACGAAGCACTCTTCGCTCTCGACAAGGATCATTACGGGTACTGCAACTCATGCGGCACCGCGATCGGCCTTCGGAGGCTGGAGGCAAGGCCGACTACCACCCTGTGCGCTGACTGCAACCCGGGTTGAGCGACTCTGCCGGGGATCCGGTCGCGCCCGCCGGGTTCGCCCAGGAGTACAAGATGCTGCGGTATGCCGAGCATCCGCCACCCGAGCCGGCCTGTTGCCGAAGCATCGAGGAAGCCGCCCGTGCGGCGAACGCCGCGCTGCGCCCGTGCTGGACGTGCACTGGCTCGATCGGGGGGAAGGCGGGCTCGGAGCTGGAGCTGCGGGAGAAGGCCGGTCCGGACCGGTTGGAGTGCCCGCAGTGCGCCGCCGACCGGGGGGGTAGAGGAGCTGGGCCCGCTGGTGCTGCCCGCCCCGACCAAGCGGGAGCTGGTGACCGCGCTGGTGTCCGCCCGGATGATCCGTGGTGGGAGGCCCGGGTGTTGCACGCGAGGCTCTACCCGGTGCGGGACCGGCAGGTGTGACCTGTGGTGCCGGAACGGGAACCGGTCTGGTGCCCGGTCGGTGTGGTCGCGGTGGCTACTGCGGGGTCTGGCAGGCGGTGAGGAGGCCGGCGAGGAGGCCTGTCGGGTCGTACAGCAGGCGGGCGCCGTCGGTCACCACGCGGTGGGTGCCCGCATCGACTGGTTCGGTGGTGGCCCAGGCGGGGGAGCCGATGCCGATCTCGACTTCCAGGCCCGAGTCCGTGACGTGCCGCCGTTCGGTGATCGGTCCCCACGCCTGGGCACGGAGCAGGTCGCCGAGGC
This sequence comes from Kitasatospora sp. NPDC052896, assembly GCF_044547075.1. Lineage (NCBI taxonomy): Bacteria > Bacillati > Actinomycetota > Actinomycetes > Kitasatosporales > Streptomycetaceae > Kitasatospora > Kitasatospora sp. NPDC052896. Next base: position 14,447 of record NZ_JBITZU010000042.1, on the reverse strand, counting down.
CGAGCTCCCGGGCCCAGACGGGGTTGTCGAGGTAGCGGGACTCGTCGGTGGTGAGCAGGACGACATCGACATCGGAGTCGGGCCGTGCGGCGTCGCGGGCGTAGGAACCGACCAGGAGTAGACCGACGATGTCGTCCCGGTCCCGCGCCCACCGCGTGATGAGGTCGAGGAATCCCTCGACCTCGGCGATCCGAGCCAGGGGCAGGGCAGCCCAGCCGTCCGCTGATCGATCGTCACCACTCATCGGCTGTCATCCCCCCTTGCCACACGCCCGCACCGGCGCCCGGCCCCAGTCTCCCAGACCGGCCACACGCACCGCCCGACGGCCGTCCTTGCGCCCCAGTCCCGCGGTCCGGACCGGCGCTGAGTACGGCCCGCTTGGGCCGCAGGATGTGACCTGTTGGTGCTGTGGTGTGGCGTATCGGTGATTCGCTGGTTGATCTTGTTGGTGAGGTGGGGGTTTGCTGGTTGATTGAGGGGCGCGGGGTGGGGTTGGGCTCGTGTTCGGGGGTGGGTGCCGGTTGTATGGGTGTTGCTGGCTGGTCGTCCTGGCCGTGTGGCCTGGGTGTTTGTGTGGTTGGTTGAGAAGTTTCCGATGGCATGAGAAGTGGTGGGACTTTCCGCAGTTTGGTTGAGAGCCCGGTATGCGGGTGGGCCGGCGTGGATGGCTTCCTACAGCGGCTACGGGCATCAGCACCCCGGCGGCTCCTACTACCTGGTGAGCACCCGTCAGGCTCATCGCTTCGATGACGTCTTCGGTGTCGGCGGCGGTCTGCAACGCGCGGGCTGATGGCGCATTCAGCGTTCGGGTGGTGGAGCAGCTGATCTGGCGATTTGGTGAAGCCAGACGCGCGCAGCGTCAACTGCGCGATATAGCACCTGGTCGTCTGCCCCTGACCGCGTGGTCACGCCCGCTGCCCGGTTGATCCGCCCGTTGACCTCGCGATGTGTCCTCCCGGTCATGGCGACGAGTTTGTTGACCAGGTGGGACAGCTCATCTCTTGGTGGAATCCAGTCCTCTGGAGGGGTATCCCACCGGTGGTTGTCCCAGTAGTCGTTGTAGCTGAGCTCCTCTCGGGCGGAGCAGGGGGCGCAGAACTCGAGGAGGCCGTCGACTTCAGTGGTGCCACATGACAGGCAGACGTAGCCATCGCAGTGGGCGCACAGGCACGACGCGCTGTCTGAGTCGCGACCCCACGCTTGTTCCTGCGAGACGCACTGGTTTATGCAGGGCTGCCGCACTGGTTGGAACGGTCGAGGAGTGGCTGCTTCGTCCGAAGCCTCGCGTTCGGCTCGCTGCGCTGCCCAGTGTGCCTGTAGCTCTGCGGATTGGCGTTTGCGAGCCTCTAGGCAGGCTGTCCATTCTCTCTGGGTCATGTGGGCGTGGCAGGCCGCGACTGCGGGAGGGAGGCCGTCGTAGGGTCCGGGCCATTCCGCTGCTTCCCTGCGGCAAGGCAGCCCCGTTGATTTCGCGAGGCGCGAGCATGTCGGCATGGTCAGCCACGTTAGCGAGCGGCTGGACGCCACTCGCAGCGACGGTACGAGGTGCCCTCGGCATCGCCCTGGCGTCATGGGTCGTATGGGGGGTGCACCAGATAGACGGAGAGGGACCGATGGTTGATCGGCCCCTCGTGGTTCAGCCTGCGCCAACAGGCGTTCCCGTGCTTGTGCGAGGCAACGGTCCGGATCAGAGACTGAGGTGCCAAACGATCAAGCTGCCACTCGCAAGAGAGCGGCTTCCTCATCATTGCAGAGATGGTGCCCGCCCTGGCAGCGGAGCTGCCTGTCATGTGTACAGCAGAAGACAAGGACTGAAAAACGATGCGCTGACCTGCGCTTTTTCTTGAGATCAGGATTTTTCAGCTCGGACCCCCGGATGGTGTGTCCAGATTGTGAATAACCGCCTTCTGGTTTTTCACCTTCTGTACAGTGCGAATGGACAGGCCGTCGGCGAGTCGGGGACGATGATGCTGCCGCTGGATGGCGCCAACCGCCCAGCTGCCTAGGCACGGTCCGGATCAACCTGCAGCACATTGCTGCTCCAAAGATTCAAGAGGTGCATATGTCTCGCAAGAGGCGAACTGTTCCTCGGCGCGAAGCCGCGCCGATCTCCGCTCTCCTGCTGATCGTCTTCATCCTGGCGCTCCTGCTCAAGGGTTGGACGATCGCTGCAGCCGTTCAGGCGGCTGCAGCAGCCGGCCTCCTTGCGGCCGACTTGCGCCGCCGCTTGGCCTAGCCGTCGGATGACGCGGGGCTCCATTCATGAGGAGCCCCGCAGTCTTTGCTTCCCTGGGGAGAGAAGTGGGTAGGCCGACAGTTCCTTTGCCGTCTGACGGGGCGGATCCAAAAGTTGTTGAGTTTGCTGCGGCCCTGCGCGTCCTGCGTCAGAATGCGGGGAATTTCACGCTGTCTGAGATGTCGCAGATGTGTGACGCATCGGTCGCCTCGCTATCTGGAGCAGCCGGGGGAATGAGATTTCCGACATGGCGCACGACTAAGGCCTATGTCGAGGCATGTGGCGGCGAAATTGAGGAGTGGCGTCGGAGATGGGAGGAGGCGAGCAGGGATATCAGATATAAGAACAATCATGCTGCTATTCCGTTAGACGATCTCACTGCGGAGACCAGGCGCAGAGCCTCGTGGGGCAAGACCTGGAAGCGCTGGCAGCGAACCGGGAGCATGACGCCGCCGCACCGGGCCTCTTCGTCTCTTGACCTTCGACTCTCCATGGAATCGCTCCGACAGTACAGGTCCCTCTCTCTTCGTGAGGTCGCTCGAGGCTCCAGATATTCGCACTCGGCGATTGCTGCGGCCATATCCGGAGCGAGGCCGGTCAATGTTCTGCTGCTGGTTTCCTATCTTCAGGCATGCGGTGTGGATAATTTTGCCGACGTGACCAAATGGCTTCAGCTACTGGCCATGGCCCATCCGGGCGAGGTGCCCAAGGTGGAGCGCGAAATTGGAAGGCTTGAGATCCTTTCGCTAGGGCATTCGGGGTGGGATCGAGAAGGATTGAAGAACGGTGCAAATCGTCGAATTCGAGAAGCTCAAACGCTGAAGAAATCGGATGCCCTGCGGTCCTGGATTCTACGGAAGCCTCCAAAGGAAAAGAATAATATAATTCTCGCCATTGTGAGGGAGACTCAGGTTTCTCTGCATCAGATCAACGGGTTGCTATATGATGAGCGTCCGCTTCCCGATCGCTTGGCAGTGCAGATTATGAAAGCCTTCAAGCTGAACGAGTTTTAGAAGAACAGAGTTTATCGTGCCGTGATCTGTCAACCTGTGACTGGGGCAGACTGTGCTGGTTCGGGCCATCCTTGCGTACGCTCGGTGGCCTGAGCACATGACTGGTCGGTCGGGTTCACCGGATGCGAGCGCGGGTTCGGTGGGTGGGGCGGTGGTGTTCTTCGGCGAGGTGGTCGAGGGTGATCGCGTCGAGGGAGGTCTTGGTGATCTTCTCGGTGCCGTCGACGATGGCGGTGATCGCGGCTTCGCGGATGAGGCGGGAGAGGCTGCCGATCCGGCCTGCGGTCCGCTCGTGCAGGTAGGGGGCCAGGCGCCGCAGGGAGCCGGGGCGGTGGGCGGTGAGGTCGAGGGCGTTCTCGAACGCGGCGACGGTGGAACGGAAGGGTGTCTGGTGGCCGTGGCGGGCGGGCAGGGGGTCGCAGTCGACCAGCGAGGCGCGCCCGGCGAGCTGGGCGCCGCGTACACCGGAGAACAGCGGGGTGTCGGTGACGTCGACGCCGGCGTACACGAACGTCGCGGGAAGCCGTTCGGAGAGGTCTTTGAGGAAGTCCGCGGCCTCGGCGCCGCCTGTGGTGCGGGGGTTGAGGCGGTGGATCTCGTCCACCAGGACCAGGCTCACCCCCAGGCTGGTGTACATGCTGCAGACGGTGGCGGTGAGCAGGGCCTGGGTCATGCGCGGGCCGACCGGTAGGCCGACGAAGCGGGCGAACTCGGCGGCCAGGCTCTTGGCGCTCGCTCCGGGCGGCACCAGGATGTACGCGACCGGAGCCCGCCCGGGCATCGGGCTGGATAGGGACCGCTGGTGCAGCTCGTAGGTGCGCCCGACTTCCTGCAAGGCGGTGCTCTTGCCGGTGGTGGGCGGCCCGGTGACGATCAGTCCGGGGCGGGCGGTGCCGTCCTGGTGGCGCCCGAGCAGTGTGAGGGTGCGCACGCTGGTGGTGATCTTGTCGAGGGCCGGGGTGCGGACGACGACGAATCGGGAGTGGTAGGCCAGGCGCTGGGCGGCGCTGCGCCGGGGCCCCTCGGGGGAGGGCGGTGCGGGTCGTTTGCGGTCGACGAAGCGCCGCCACTCCTCCCAGGTGGTGGGCGTTGCGCTCCCGGCCTGGGCCGCGGGCTGACGGGCGGTCGGGGTCACCACTGCTGCGCCTCCTCGGCGGCGTCGAACAGCCCGAAGCCGGCATCCGCGTCGTCCAGGTCGTCCGCGTCGTCCCAGCCGGGAGCGGCGTCGTCGAGGCCGTCCTCGTCGTCCTCACCGCCCGGGGCCGGACTTCCCGGGGTTGGCACCGGCGTGGGCCACGGTGCGGCGGCGTCGAACAGCGTCGCGGGGGCCTCGTCGGGCCCGGCCGCCGTCCCGGGCCGTGCGACGCTGGCCGGCCGTGGCCTTGGAACGGCGTGCCCGAGATCGTCCGGCTGCTGCCCGGGGCGGGAGCTCTGCGGGGCGGCGGTCCGCTTCCGCTGCCTCGTCTTCCCGCGCGCTCGGGCCCGTCCGTCCGGGCGTGCCCTGACCGGCGGGGAGGTGACGGTCGTGGTGGTCATCATGATCCTCGCCGCCCTCCTGGTGATCGGCGGCCAGACGATGGCCGCCACCCTGCAGTTCCTGGGCGGCGTGGTCTTCCTGGCTTGCCGCACCGTCAAGGGCCTGCGCGACGCCCGCCCGGGCATCCCGGCCACGGGTATCTGACCGAGCCCGGGTATGGGACGGCGCGAGAGCGCCGTCGCCGCGGACACCCGACAGTTGGAAGCGCTGGCGCTGTGGCTGCGCGAGCAGCGCCGGCGCGCCCAACTCACCTACGCGGCGATGGCCACCATCACCTCTTACAGCACCTCGATGCTCTCCCGGGCAGCGGGCGGTCGAACCGTGCCGTCCTGGCGGATCGTGGAGGAGTTCACCAAGGCCTGCCGGGGCGACCTGGCCGAGGCCAAGCAACGCTGGCGCAAGGCACGCTGGGCCGAGCAGAAGCGCCGCCGGGCCAGGGGCGGAGACCTCGCCCAGGCCGTCGGCGACCTCTACAGCCACCGCCTCGTCCACCCCGAGATCATCGAGACCTTCGCCCAGCTCTCCCGAGCGATGATCGAACTACGCGCCAAGTACGGCCAACTGTCCGACACCGAACTCCAACGCCTGGCGGGCCTGACCCCCGACGGCGAGCACCGCCTGCCCCGCAGCAGCCTCGGCGCCATCCTGCGCGGCGAAATCCTCCCCCTGCGCCGACACGTCACCGCCTTCACCGAAGCCCTGGGCCTGCCACCACGCGTGGTCACCCAATGGGAAGAAGCCTGGGAACGCGCCCGCGCCTCCAAACTCCGCCCACCCGCGCCCAGAGCCCCCCACCGGGCCCCGGAGACGAACACGCCCGGCCGTCCCCCGGTTCGGATCCGCATCAACATCCCCGCCGAACCCGCCCCCGGCGGTTCCATCCCCGGCGGTCGCATTCCCGGCGGTCGCATTCCCGGCCAGAGCTTCCCCGGCGGGCCCGACTCCGCGGCCACGGCCAGAACCATGCCGCTGTCGCCGGGCCTTGCCTGGGGCGAGAGCCTGCTGCAGGACGTCAGCTTCCTGCGCACCCACGGCCTGCCGGTGGACGTCAAGCACGCCCGCCCCATCTGGCCGGGACCCCAGGAACCGTATCCGCCGGCGGGACTGACCACTGCGGGCCTGCCGATCCGGGTCCCGCGCCGCTACGACTACTTCCGGCCCCCCACGCCCGGCGAACAGGCGCAGCCCCGATTGGCCGCCCGCTACTGGCCGACCGACTTCTTCGGTCCGCCACAACCCATCCCCGTCACCCCAACCCCCCGAAGCCAGTGAACCCCGGCCGGCGGGCGAAGACCACCCCGGCACGACACGGTATGGATCACCGACTCGACGCCCGTGCCCTGCGGCGGGCCTCAGGTGCCTGGACAGGGAGAGTCTGGACGCAGGGCTTGAAGCTGCCGCTGCGGCAGCTTCTACCGTGCTGAGCAGGGCCGGAAGGACCAGCCCTCGGTGGAATGTTCGTGAGGGAGGCTGCCATGGCATGGCCGATCGCCGAGGTCGTGCGCATGTCCGGTGTGACGGCCCGGACGCTGCGGCACTACGACGAGATCGGTCTGTTGGCACCGGCCTGGATCGGCGGCAACGGGCACCGCTACTACGAGGAGGCGCAGCTGCTGCGGCTGCAGCAGATCCTCGTGCTGCGGGCGCTGGGCATGGGGCTGTCCGAGATCGGCCGGGTTCTGGCCGAGCAGGTCGACGAGTTGGAGGCCCTGCGTGGTCACCGGCGTCGGCTGCTGGCCGAGCGGGACCGGCTGGACGCCCTCGCCGGCACCGTCTCTCGCACGATCGTCGAACTGGAGCAGTCCAGGAAGGACGGTGGATTCATGACCGGCATCAACCGCCCGGAGAACCTGTTCGAAGGTATCCGGCCCGACCAGTACGAGGAGAGCCTGCGTGACTTCCCGGAGCATGCCGAGGAGGTCCGGCGCCTCACCTCGGCGATGAGCGAGGCCGAGATCGAGGCGGGGCAGCGTGCGCGTACGGCGCAGATGATCCGGCTGGCCGAGCTGATGGCCGCCGGCACGCCCACGGACGCGGGCCCGGTCCAGGCCGAGGTCGATGCCCAGTACCGGGCGTTGATCGAGGTGCGCGCCGTCGGCCCCGAGGAGTTCCGCGCGATGGGGCGTTCCTGCGTGGACAACGAGCAGTGGCGCGCGGTGTACGAGGCGGTCGCGCCGGGGCTGGCCGCGTACCAGCGGGACGCCATCGAGGCGTACGCGGCGACCCGGCTGGGCTGAGAGGGACCGGCCGCCGCCGTGGGAACGACCCACGGCGGCGGCCGGTCCTCACCGCGGGCCGTGCGCCGCTGCATCCAGTACGAGCCGGCCCCGCCCTGCCCCGCCGACGAGCCGGTCGCCGACGCCGACTGAGCAGCGGCGCAAGGTAGCCCGGCGGGCGGCCGACCTGATCGGGGGACAGGTCGGTTGCCAGTTGCTCCGGCGGCCGTTGCCTGGGGGACTGGCGCCGAGCCGGCCCCGCGCGGCCCGGGGCCTGCCCGGCGGTGCGCCGTCTCGCCGCCCCGGGGACGCTGCGCCCCGCGGCACCCACGGTGCCGGCGGGCCGGATGGTGTACTGGTGGCGCCGGGCCTGGCCCGGGCACACCCGAGCTGGGTACCCGCCGGTTGCCCTGGTCGTCACCGACGCCGGACCGGTCGCGCTGGCCAACCGGCAGGAGGCGGTGGCGGAGCTGTCGGCGGAGTGCTGGGGCGGGCAGCGGTACACGGCGCCCCGGGATGACAACGACGGGGACGGCTGGCGCGAGTACGACGACGCGGTCCCGGTCAACGCCTCAGTGGGATCCGGGGATTGGCGGCCCGTTTGACACTGGGTCGTCCTATCATTCAGGCAACTTCATCGAGGAGGCGAGTCGATGCCCGCTGTCACGGCGCGTGTGCTACGCGAGGCGATCGGGGTCTTCTTCAAGGACGCCTTCAACGCGGATACAGTCGAGGAGATCTGCACCGAGATGGGGCTGGAGCCGCCGGCCCCGCCGGACGACGTCGCGTTCTCCAGCAAACGCGGGTACGTGGTCCGCCGCCTGCAGGGCAAGCCGCTTGCTGACCTGGTGACCCTCGCCGTCCGCCTCGATGAGGAGCACGATGTCCCCGCACTGCGACAGCTGATAGCCCAGGTCGGTCCGGTCGGTGTGGCGGGCCAACCCAAAAACCTGATCTTCGCCGCCCTCGGTCCCAAGCACCGCATGGTCCTCAGCGACGCGATCAACAACGACATCCAGCTCGTCGGGAACGAGCAGTACTGCCTGCACTACGACCAACCGCTGGACGCGGCAGGCCTCACCTGGCGCCAACTGACCGAGTGGTGGGCTGCCCGAGAAGGGCTCGCAGCGAGTACAGAGGAGCAGGTCTCCCAAAACCTCTACCATCGGCTCCTGAAGTCAGCCGACAACGAGGCAGAAGAGCTGATCCTGCGCCGCTACGCCCAGCGCTACGTAGATGTTGGGCCAGACATTCCGGCCTTGATCCCCCAGGTGTACCTGCACTACGACCCCTACACCCGGCGCGACCTCGGACCGGCGGGCCCAACCTTGCCGCGCCAGCGGATGGACTTCCTCCTGCTGTTTCCCAACCGGACCCGGATCGTCATCGAGCTGGACGGGCGCCAGCACTACGCCGACCCGAAGACCAAACTCTCTGACCCTGACCGGTACGCGGCCATGGTCGCTGAGGACCGCCGCCTGCGACTACGCGGGTACGAGGTCTACCGCTTCGGCGGCTCCGAGCTGGTTGACCGCGAAGCCGCATCCATCCTGCTCGATGACTTCTTCACCCAGCTCGCGGCCCGCTACCAGCCGTAGACCGCAGGTCGCCCCGGCGGTTGCTGCTCCCGCTACCAGGCCAGGGGCCTCCCGGCCTGTGGCAGGGCGATGTCTTCGACCAGGCCCCCGGCCTTGAGGCGGTGCAGCCGCCGACGCATTTACCGCTTCCCGATGCCCTGGGGCACAAGTGCGCCTGCAACGGCGGCGAAAGCGACTGCCACTCCGGACTCGACCCGACGTCGGCCGGGGCCTTCTCAGGTGCCGAGGTCTTGGCGCATGAGGTGGTGGAGGCGGTCGCGTAGCTGGCCGAGGTAGTCCTTCTGCTGTTCTAGGTCGGCCGGTTCGGTGTGCGCGGTTGCGACGTATTCGATGCGGCTTCTGAGGGCTCGGAAGACGGTGTCGGTGGCGTCGATGATTCCGGGGGGTGCGAGGACATGGATTCGCTGCCGGATGGCGCCGAGGTCGTGCGCGGTGAAGGCGTTGTGGGCGGCTGCTCGACGGCGGTCCGGCGGCTCTGCGCTGCGGAGGATGCTCAGGAGGTCCTGGGCGGTGTTCTCAAGGGCCGTCAGGAACTCGGTGTAGGCGCGGAAGCGTGCTTCGAAGGCACTTCTGCTGATCTCCCATTGCCTACGGCGCTGATCACCGAGGTGGGTGGCGAGAATGCCGAGGGCCACGCCCAGCAGTGCGCATATGGGGGCTATCCAGTCGGCCATGGGGACGACGTACCCGTCAGCAAGTTGACCTATGTGGGTGTGACCTGAAAACACTAAAGGCCGAAATTTGCGCGCTTGCGTATGTTGTCTGGACCATTTTGGCGGCGGTTCGGGTGGTCAGCAGGCAGTACTCGCCTCGCCGGTAGCTACTGTGCGTGTCCACCCGGAGGTGTCGAGGGCGGGGGTGGCTCGCGATCACCCCCTACCCTCTGACGGGGGTGAATTTCGTTTCTGGCCGCGACAGATGAATATCTGAGAATCGCATACGGTACTTCTTGTCTGATATTTCCAGAGAGGATTCTGGGGAGGCTTGTTCGAGTCTCTGGCGCCGGGTGCCGGGATTGCGCGGGCGTCGTCCTGACGGGGGCTGCAAGGTCGGGGCCGGCCTTCAGGTGGCGCTGGTGGGCGGGCGTGCTGGTCGGGGACCGGGTGAACCTGGTGGACAGCGGCACTACCGTGGGCGCATGGGTTGGTCGCTGGGATACCTGAAGCCGCGTGAACCGGAGCTCCTGGACGCGCTGTTCATGTCGGCCGGCCGGGCGTTGTACCTGGCCAACGCGTTCGAGTCGAAGTGCAAGTACTTGCTTCGAATCGGCAACCTCATGGATGCGTTCGAGGCCGATCCGGTGGTCGCACTCCAGGACGCGATCACGGCGCTCCCGGCGGACAAGATGCTTGGGCCCACGCTGCGCGATCTGGGTGACCACCTGTCGTGGGCCAGGTCGTGGGACACTGACGTCCTCGACAAGGCGCGAAAGGCCCGGAACTTCATCGCGCACGAGGGCGCCGACGTCGGGTACATCTGCTACGCGGACGTGCGGCAGATCCTCGCCCGTGCATCCCGCCTGCGTGACGCCGTGACAGACCTGATTCGGGGAGACAACATCGTCTCGTTGTGGGTCTTTGGGACCGAGGAGCCTCACAAGCCGCCGCCCACGCACCTGATCGATGCGTACCCGGCGATGGTCGAAGACTGGGTATTCGGGCACTTCGGCGACCTGCTGAACGCCGACAAGCTGCCCGCGCAGCGGGCCACGCCGGAACCCGAGCAGGACAGCGCTTCCTAGGTTGCTGACCACAGCTGACCGCCGCCCTTCGGGCCCGTGGGCCTGTTTCTAGGCTTGGTCGCCAGGCTGCCGCCCGCTGCCGTGTTCTGGCTGCCGTGACGTCGGCTTTCAGGCTGTGCCGGAGGGCTCTGACGTGCGCTGTCCGGCACACTGGCGGCTGGCTGCTGCGCCTGCGTCGGGGTGGGGGTGTAGGCGGTGGACGGGTTGGCGTTCTGGCTGGGTGTCAGGTCCGGTGCGGCGTGCCTGCGGTTCCTGCTGGGCGTTCGGTACCTGACTGTCGTCGTGCTGGGCTGGCCTGGCCCTCGTTCGGGTTGGTTCAGTCCTTGTTCGGGGTGGTGTGGAAGCAGGTCTCGAGTTGGTCGAGGGCGTCGAGTGCCTGGTCGTAGATGTTGGTTGCGGGCCATGGCGGGGTTTCGGGGTGCCGGGACCAGGTCGGGTGGACGACGGCGATCCAGTAGGGGGTCCTGCCGGTGCGGGCGTTCTCGTCGTCGAGGCGCACGAGGACGTCGTCGCAGGCCCCGCACTCCAGCCAGGGGGTGAGGGGGATGCCGTGGAGCGGGTGACCGGGTGCGATCTCCTGGAGGAGTTCGCCGGCGATGGCTGTGGCGCGGGGTGAGTTCTCGACCTCCCACCACCACTCCTCGGCCGCTTCCAGGTCGGGGCACCAGCGGAGCGCGGACGTGGCCCTGGCCGACACGCCGAGCGCCTCGGCCAGCTCGAGGAGAGCGGCCCGGTCCGCGCGGAGCAGTGGTGTGTGGTGGTCGGAGAGCTGGTCGGCGAGATCCTCGACCGCAAGCTCCGGCTCGCCCGCGTCCCAGGTCGACAAAGTGGCGGCCACCGGTACGGCAGGGTCGAGCAACCCTGACAGTCGCCGGAACTCGGTGCGGTGAAGTGTCCAGGGAATCGTCACGGCGCCCATTGCATCAAAGACCCGCGGAGAGCGGCTTTGCCGCCCCGCCTGCTCCGATCGGCCCTGGCACACCCCACGCGGTCCGGGATGTGGCCCGGCCGCTGCGCCCCTGCCCGCCCGCCACCCTGGCGGCGCCTGCTGCGCCCTGGAGCGCCGTTCTGGCGGGCGTTGCGCTCAGCCCTGGTGGGGCGGGCCTGGGTGGTGGTGGGTGGTCAGGTGAAGAGGTCGGGGTGGGGGCAGACTTCGAGAGGGTCGTGGGGACGGTCTGCCCATTGCCACCAGACGTGGCTTCGGGGGCAGCCCCAGACAGCGCGGCATGTGCGTTTGCCGTCGTCGTCCCGCTTGAAGCGAGCCATGGCGAGCCCGGTGAGGGGCCGGCCGCACGCGGGGCAGGCTGGCTGACTGCTCTCGGAGGACATGGCTCGCAACGGTAGAGCAGTCATTCCGCAGCGTGCGGTTCGCCGGTCTGCGGCTCACCGCCCGCCACCGCGTCCTGGTCGGCCGCCAGGCGCAGTGCGGCGGCCACCTAGGCGGGGACGGCCGGGGAGGGTGCGGGGCGGGTGGGGGAGCTCTCGTCGTCCGTGGCGTGGTCGTGGCGCACCGTCGGCCCGGGCGTCGTGGGATCGGCGGGGATCGGCGGCTCCTGCGAGTGGACCGGTTGGTGGGTTGCTCGCAGGGTGGTTGGTTGGTGGGCGGGGCCGGAGTCGAACCGGCACGGCCGAAGCGGGGGCTTTACAGGCCTTTGGGCTCTCCCATGCCCAGCACGCCCTTGGCGGAGGAGGTGGGGGTCGAACCCACACGGGTGCTCGCGCACCCAACGGTTTTCGAGACCGGGGCCGGCGCCGCCTGTCGGCTGGCTCCTCCAGTGAACTGCCTTGTGCTGCGCGGAGGGTGCGCGGATCGAACGCGCGCGGGTGCGACCCCGACGACGGCTTAGCAAGCCGCTGCCTTACCACTCGGCCAACCCTCCTTGTGCTGCGCTGCCGGACGAGGATTCGAACCCCGAATCTCCTGAACCAGACTCAGGCGTGCTGCCAGTTGCACCATCCGGCACTGCGGGGCGGCATGAAAAAGGGCCGCCCGGGCGGGGACCGTTCCCCGGGGCGGCCCGGCCATGAGCCGGGGAACGCGCTACCAGGAGGTCCCGTAGGTCTGGGGACTCGAGGAACGCTGATACGAGAAGGCGGTGGTGTTCACGGTCGCGCTCCTTCCTGGTCGTTTGGCGCGATGCGCCCACTGTGCTGCACCCACGCCGGGCGCCACAACCGCTTTTGCCGCCCGGCGCTCGCAGGGCGGGCACAGGGCGCGCCGCACGAGCCGGCCGGGACGCCGCCGGCCGCCAGGCCGTCCTACTGCGCCCCGCCGCCGTGCTGCCTGCTGCTGCGCGCCGGCCGCCGTCCTGGTCGGCGGTCGGCCGTCGTGGGGGCGTTCTTGTGGTGGCTTGGGCATGGCTGCGGAGCGGGTGCTTGTTCCGGTGGGGCCTGACGGCATGGGTCGCTGGACCGGGGGGCTGCCGGTGTCCGTGGAGCGTCATACTGCACGTCGTGGATCGCGAAGACCTGATGGCTGCCCTCGAACGGCATGGGACTGATGCCGCCGGCCAGGTTGCCCTGGCCCTTCGCGCTGGGGCTTCGTTTCGGGTGTGGGCCGAATCGAGGGTGCCGGCCAGCCGGCTTTTCGCCATCTGGGCATGGCGGGCCCAGTGCATGGCGGAGGACGGCATCGTCACCTGCAAGGACTTCGAACAGGGACTGCCCGACCTTCGGCGTGCGGGTGACAGCCCGGTCGCCCTGGGGCGGGTGGATCTCACCGAAGACGCGCGCCTGGTCTTCCTGACCGCCGATCTGAGCTCATGCGTTGCCGTGCTGTAGCACTACGAGGCCGTTGACCAGGGTCCTTCACAGCTTCGATGTCCGTCCGGCTCGTCCGCCTCGGCGCCGTCCTCGCCGGCCGCCTCGCTGCCCGCTGCTGGGCCCTGGCTGCCGTCCTGGTTGGCCGTCAGGCCGTTCCGCTGCGCCGGCGTGGCCGTCCTGCCGCCCCGCTGTCCCCGCCGCTGCGCCCTGGTTGCCGTCGGGCGGTGGGCCTCTGCTCGCCCGGGGGCCCGCTTGCCCTGCCGTCTCGGGTCTTGCCCTGCCCGTCGTCTTGGCCCGATGTTCGATTTAGTGTCGCGGCTCCGGTGATTGCTCCGGGGCCGGGCTTCCCGGTTTTCCCGGCGGGTTCCGTGCCGGCGTCGGGGGTCGGAGGCCCCTTTGTGGCGCTTTCGAATTGGATTTCTCGATGCTGCGCCGCGCGTGGCTTTTTGTTTCGCTTCGTTAATGGGCTGGATTGCAATTCGCACTCTCCCTGGTGGTGAAGTCGGATAGGGCTGGTGCGGGCAGTTTCTGCAAGGCGGTCTATTCGTTTCTAGCGCTCGTTCACGGATGGGTATGATAGGTCTCCGTATGGTGCTCCGGTAAATGCTGCCGGAAGCGCTCGGAGATCTACCCGGTGCCGCAGGCGGATTGTGTGGCTGAGGTTCCGTCAGGGACCGGCGCGCGGAGTTCCCGTGAGGGCCCGCCACGGGGCCCGGGCGGGCACGCCCGGGCTGGCGGTCCAGGAGCTGGGCGACGGGGGCCGCAGGCCCGCCCTCAGGAGTGGTGGTTGGGCCGTCAGCCCAGCAACCACAAGGCGAAACCAGGCCCTGGGCACCCCACCGGATGGGATCGGGGAGGGGTCGGGAGGAGGAGGTTGTGACTGATACCCGAAGTCCACGACACATCGTCAACGCCCGGGGCCGCAGGCCCGCGCCGGCGTCCTGTCCGATCGGGGCAAGGGGCTGCTACCCGAATTCCGCGTCACATCGTCAACGCTCACCCCCGGGCGCAGCCCGGGAAAGGCTGCCAGTAAAACCGGCCCGTAGGGCCGTGAAAACATCGGCCGAATGAGACGGAATGCCGACAGGTTGACGGGCCGTAGGCCCGGGACAATGCCACCGATAGGCGGAGCGCAGCGACGCCCGACGCTCGCCCTGACGGGCCCGCACGTGCCCGAGAATTCGCCGCAGGCGAATTCTCCCCAACCACGCACCGCCCGCCCCGGCGCAGCCGGGGCCACACCACGCACGGTGACGGCGCAGCCGTCACCCCCGCACCTGGCGGTGCGTCAGCACCGCCCAACGGGCCGTCAGGCCCGTTGCAAGCCGTAGGCTTCCGCCCAC
>NZ_JBITZU010000041.1:0-29168 GCF_044547075.1 Kitasatospora sp. NPDC052896 | reverse complement strand
ACTCCGCCACCACGCCCGTGACCCCAGCCGCCCACTCGCCACTTTCGGCATCACGTGATCAAACCGGACAGATCCTCGGAACGACACCGCCCTGGCCCAGAGGGAGTGGTTCAATCATCGTTCAGTGCACTGAGCCTCAGCTGATCAAGGCACTGGAGCTGGGCGCACTCTGTCCCGTGAACCTTCAACATGCCAGCCGCTCGGAAGTGCAACATTCGCTGGTGCCGCCGTGGAAATGGCCGGCTGCGGCAGAGAGCGTACGAAGCGGGCTGCGCCACGATGGCGCGGATGCGCCTATGTGCATATAACCGTATGTCACCGGACCGTGCGCAGCCCCGATCCTTACTACTGCGGACCTTGACTTCCGCACATGCCGATCTTCTCTCAGTAGTGTCGACTCAACCGACCTTGTATCAAGTGTGAGCTGCCGAGCCATCAGTCAGCGATTGGACGATGTCAGCTATCGCACTGTCAGCAGTACTACCAGACAGCAGTTTTGTGTTGGGCGGCGGTGCGGTGAGGGATGAGTCGACGGCTACGAACTGGTCGGCCGAGTTCGCTTTGCCGAGCAGTGGGATGGCCCGTCCGAAGGTCGGTCCGACCGTAATGATGACGTCGCAGTGTTGGGCAATCAGGCTGGCCAGGTACGGCTGTGCTTGGTGAGGGTCGTCGGCGGGCGTGATCGTCTCGCGGATGTTCTTGCTGTGGTCAGGGTTCGCATTCTGCATCGCAGCCCAGGTCGAGCTGACGTCGGCCGAGCGTTCCGTGGTCGCCGCATCAGAGGCCAGGCAGGCACTGGCGTGCCGGGAGACGTCGTGGACCGCGATGGGGCTTGTCACAGGCTTGCTGGGGTTCAACTGGAGGAGTAGAGCGGTGACGGCTATGCCCGCTGCTGCGGCGGAAACCAGGACGGCCGCAGTGCGGTGGCGTGGCAAGTGCATGCGGGGATCTTTCTTCGGCTGGCCGTCAGGCGGGTCTCGGCCATGAGGGCATCGGTGCGCCACCTTACGCGCCTTCATGTGCCATCGCATCTGCCGAAGACCACCGGCTACCGGCTGTCCGACTCGCCCCTCGGGGCATGCAAAGAATCCTTCGCCCAAAGCCCATGGGATTTCAAAACTTTCCCACCTCGGCCGGTGGGCAAATCGAGCGAATGACGGATTTCTAGGCATCAATCGATCACCCGTGTGTGCGATTTCTTCTTGTCGATCAGGTGATGAGTGGGCTAGATCTCTGTGATGCCGCCCGTACGGGCTGTGTCTGCCTGCCTGGGAGTCTTTGTGCGTCGCCTGCTGTCCCGTGCTCATTCGTTGTTGTCCGTACGCTCCGCGGCCCGGTCTCGGGTTGGAGGTCGCCAAGTACGCGGTCGCCGGCGGTGGTCGGCGATCCTGGCATGCTTGGCGGTTCTGATGACGGTGTCCACGCAGTCGGCGTGGGCGTTCACGGCGCTTCAGGCTGTGGCGAAGCCTCAGGTACATGTGCCGGCCCAGCGGTCCGACAGTGCTGCCGGTCGCAGCCACACCGCCAGTGCCGCCTCGACCGAGCTGAACCACTCCAGTGGGCCGGCGGATCACACTCCGGCACCGGGTGAGGCCGCTCCGGCCGCGACACAAACGTCCGACACCGGCACCCATAGCTCCGGCACCGCAGTCAAGCCGGTCGCTACACAGGTCGTCCCGGCGCCCGTGAAGAGCCAGGCTTCTCCGAAGCAGTCGAATGCGCCGAACAAGTCAGCCAACGTGGTCCCGACCCGCCGCGCAAACGCCATGGATGCGCCCGCCGATCCACCCGGCGCGACGACCGTGCAGGCGCCGCCACCGTCGGGCGTGGAGCTGCAGTCGGCTCGTACCGCAACATCCTCGACGTACCAGAACGCCGATGGCACGAAGACCGTGCGGATGTACCCGCGGCCGGTCCACTACAAGAAGACCGACGGCACCTGGGGGGACATCAACACCGGTCTGGCGAAGGGATCGGACGGGCGATGGTCGGAGACGGCCAACAGCCCGTCCCCGATCTTCGGCGGATCCGGCGACGCCGCCAAGCTGGTCGACCTGCCGATCGATTCCGGGCACGAACTCGCCTACAGCCTCCAGGGGGCGTTGCCGGTTCCGGCGACGGTGAACGGTGACACGGTCACGTACCAGGGCATCATGCCGTCCGTCGATGTCCAGTACGACGCGCTGGCGGTGGGGGCCAAGGAGTCGCTGGTTCTTCACGATGCTTCGGCGCCGACCTCGTGGACCTTCCCGCTGCAGCTGACCGGCTTGACCGCCTCGCTTGATGCAAGCGGAAACGCCCAGTTCACGGACAGCTCGGGCGTGGTCCGACTGACGATCCCCCGCGGATTCATGGAGGACTCCAGCATCGATCCGACGTCGGACGAGGGCGCCATGTCCGACGGTGTGACGTATCAGCTGACGACGGTCAACGGGCAGCCGGCGCTGCAGATGACGCTGGACCAGGCGTGGCTGCACGACCCGCACCGGGTCTTCCCCATCCGGGTCGACCCCACCACCAACAACGTCAACGTCGGCCAGTCGACTTACGTGATGTCGCAGTTCACGGCGAACTACTCGAGTGACAGCGTCCTGAAGGTCGGAACCTACGACGGCGGCGGCCACGTCGCGAACAGCTACCTGTACTTCCCCGCGGTCTCCTCGGTCCTTGGTAACGACTACGTCGAGAAGGCGGGCCTGTCCCTGTACGACGTATGGGCCGCCAACTGCGCCCAGCGCGAGGTGGATGTCAACGCCATCACGTCGGCCTGGAACCCGTCCTCGGTCAACACCTACCCCGGTGTCAACATCGGCGGGCAGATCGGCAACGGCACCTTCGGCGCTGGCACGAGCTGCGGCAACGGAGCTCAGTGGGAGAACATCGACCTGGGTGACAGTCCCTCGGCTGCCGGTTCACAGCTGGTGGGTTCATGGGCGGACAATCCTGGCAGCAACTTTGGTATCGCTCTCACAGCGAGTACCAGCGACTCGAACGCCTGGAAGCAGTTCGCCAGCGTCAACTCGTCCAACCCGCCCTACCTGTACGTCACCTACGCTGACTGGGCAGCCAGCTACAGCATCGCGGGTACCTACCAACCACCGACCTACAACACGGCTGGCTGGCAGCAGGTCACGCTCAAGAACCTGGCTGCCAACTGGTGGAACTCCTCCAGCATGCAGGTCCGTGCACGGGTCTTCGATGCCAACGGCAACGAGCAGTCCGTGAACGCCCCGATGGTGGGTGTTCCCGGGGTAGTGCCGACCGGGCAGCAGGCCCAGGTGAACGCCGTGATCCCGATCTTGCCTCAGCTGGGCAAGACCTACACCATCTGTTGGGACGGTTACGTCGGCGGCACGACGTCGCTGCACGACTCCTACGGCATCCCCTGGCAGAACTGCTTCAGCGCGGCAGCTGCTAATACCGCGCCGCAGGTCGACGCGACGACTCCGCTGGGCAACTCGGTGCTGGGCACGTTGACGCCGCAGCTCTCCGCGGTGGGTCATGATCCGGACAACTATCCCGGCACCGGTCTGTCGTACGACTTCCGCGTCTACTCCAGCGCCTCGGGCACCACGCAGGTGATCGCCGACTCCGGTTGGGTGCCCAACTCGACCTGGACAGTGCCGACGGGCACGCTCGCGTGGAACGGCAGCTACCTGTGGAACGTCGAGATCGGGGACGGCATCACCGGCAGCCCTTGGTCGCCCTACAGTTCCTTCTCGACGCAGGTCCAGCAGCCGCCGATCACCTCCCATCTGGGGAGTGCGGCCGATGACGGGCAGGGCCACGACTTCGATCCGCAGGTGGGTAACTACACCACCTCGGCGACGGACGCCTCGGTGAAGGCGGTCGGCCCGGCTCTGACAGTGCAGCGTTCCTACAACTCGTTGGATCCGCGGACGAGCACGCTCTTCGGGGCGGGCTGGACTTCGCCGTTCGACATGCGTGTGACGCCGGACAATGACGGTACGAACGCCGTGGTACTCACATATGCAAACGGGCGGAGCGAGCGGCTGGGACTGGCCGCCAACAGCACCACGCAGTACACGCCGGCACCGGGTGAGTACGAGACGCTGACCGCTGTCACGGGTGGCTACTCGCTGCTGCTCAAGGACGGCACCCAGTACCAGTTCACCACCCAGGCTGGCGGGGCTTATCTGCTGACGTCGGCCAAGGACGCCTCCGGGCACGCGCAGAACCTGACCTACTCCAGCGGTCAGCTGGCCACGGTGACCGATGCGGTCTCGGGCCGTGCGCTGCACTTCACCTGGACGGCGAACGGGCGGCACGTGGCGACGGTGACTACCGACCCGGTCACGGCCTCCAACCCGAGCACCGCGCTGACCTGGACCTACACGTACAACGCCAACAACCTGGACGAGCTGGACCAGGTGTGCGCGCCGCCGACGGGCGGCAACACCGCCCCGTCGTGCACCTCGTACTCGTACACCGCCGGCTCACACCTGCGGACGGCGACCCTCGACGCGAGCCCGGCCTCGTACTGGCGTCTGGGCGAGTCCTCGGGGACGAACGCGTCCAGTGAGGTGATCGCGAACGAGGGCAACGACACCGCGCACTACTCGTCCACCGGCGTGACCCTGGGCACGGCCGGTCCGTCGACCGTCCCGTCCGCCACCGCGGTCACCTTCGACGGCAGTTCAGGTGTGGTGACACTGCCGGCGGCCAAGCAGGACATGTCGTCGTACGTCTCGCTCAGCCTGTGGTTCAAGACCACTGGCTCGGGTGTGCTGTTCAGCTACCAGACCGACTCGTTCCCCGCTGCCACGACAGGGCACAACTACACCCCTGCCCTCTATGTGGGTACTTCGGGCAAGCTGCACGGCGAGTTCTACCAGGGCAGCGCCGCCAGTCCGATCGTCTCGACCAACGCGGTGAACGACGGTAAGTGGCATCTTGCGGTGCTCACCGCCACCGGTGCATCCCAGCAGCTGTTCCTGGACGGCGTGGCGCAGGGCAGCCTTCCCGGTGCGGTCCTGGCCGGGGGTCAGCACGCGGAGAACGTGGGCGGCGGATTCATCGGCGGTTGGTGGCCGGACGAGCCGTTCTACAACACGGGCGACAACACCGGGCATGCCAGCTACTTCAATGGCTCGATCGCTGATGTCGCGTTCTACAACCGCTCGCTGGGTACTCCGGCCATCACCTCGTTGTGGCAGGCCGGGACGCAGGGCTCGACCGAGCTGACCGGTCTCACGCTGCCGAGCGGGAAGACCAAGCTCCAGGTCAGCTACGACCCGGTGAAGGACAGGGCGACCCAGGTCACCGACGCCAACGGCGGCACTTGGAAGATCAACGCACCGTCCGTCTCTGGTTCCTCGCAGGAGTACCGCGGGCAGGTGATGGGCTCGAACCCGGCCGCGTACTGGCGTCTGTCGGACACGGCGGGCACTCAGGCTGCCAATGAGATCTACACGCCGCGCCCGACTCCGAACAACGGCACCTACAGCAACGCCACCCTCGGTGCGGCCGGTCCCATGACCGGGTCGGCGGGTGCGACGTCCTTCGACGGCGCGACCTCTTCCGTGCAGTTGCCGGCTTCGATGATCCCCACCCAGGGGCCGGCCGGGATCGCGCTGTGGTTCAAGACCACCGGCTCCGGGACCCTGGTGGGCTTCCAGAGCACGCCGCTGGACGCTCCGCAGGCATCGGGCACGGCCGCGTGGAACCCCACGTTGTACGTGGGCAGCGACGGCAAGCTGTACGGCGAGTTGTGGACCGGGTCCGTCAACCCGTTGGTCAGCGCGTCCGCGGTCAACGATGGCAAGTGGCACTTCGCCGTGCTGTCGGCCGACGCCGTCAACTCCCAGACCCTCTACCTGGACGGGCAGAAGACCGCCGGACCGGTCACCGCCACGATCGGCACCAACGGCACCCAGTACCTGTACCTGGGCGCGGGCAACGCCAACGGTTGGACCAACGCCGCCAGCACACCGTTCGGGCACTTCAACGGGCAGATCGCGAACGCCGCGATCTTCCCGCACGGCCTGTCCGCCGCCACGGTCAGCTCGCTGTACACCCAGGCAACCACCCAGACCGCCGCCCAAGGCGCCACGGCCACCCAGCCCTCCGCCTACGACGCGGCGATCATCTCCGCCCACCCCTCCGGCTACTGGCGCCTGGACGACGCCAGCGGCAACCAGGCCACCGAACTCATGTCCTCCGCCGCACTCGCGCAGAACCGCGGCACCGAGAACAACACCACCCAGGGCCAGAGCGGCCCCTGGGCCTCCGGCAGCGCCACCGCCACCTCCTTCAACGGCACCAGCTCCTACATCCAACTGCCCGCCGCCGCGATCCCGCAGGCCAACAGCAACGCCACCATCGGCGTCTGGTTCAAGACCAGCACCCCCGGCGTCCTCTACAGCTACCAGAACGTCCCCCTCGGCCAGCCGAACGCCGGCCAGAGCGGCATCAGCGACTTGTGGACCCCAGCCCTGTACGTCGGCACCGACAACAAGCTCCACGGCGCCACCACCTCCACCACCAACGGCGCTGTCTCCGCCGGCACCGTCACCGACAACAACTGGCACTACGCCGTACTGACCGTCACCGGGACCACCCAGCAGCTCTACCTCGACGGCCAGGCCACCGGCAGCCCCATTACTATCGCCGACACCTACAACGGCAACGGCTACGCCTACCTCGGCGCCGGCAACACCCAGGGCGGCTGGTCCGCCGCACCCACCGACACCAGCGGCCACTTCAACGGCACCCTCGCTGACTTCGCCCTGTACCCTTACCCTCTGACCCCCACCGCGATCACCAGCCAGTACCAGGCCGCCACCACCGCCAATAACGGTGACGGGCTGGACGCGGCCAGCGCCTTCCGCGCCCAGGTCGTCCAGGACACTCCCAGCGGCTACTGGCGACTCGACGACCCGACCAGTTCCGTCTACGCCGCCGACGAGCTGGGCACCGCCCTGCCCGACCTCACCGCCGGCAGCTACACCAGCACCACCCTGGGTGCCGCCGGCCCCTCCGGCGACCCCGCGGAGACCGCCGCCACCTTCAACGGCACCAACTCCGGGCTCCAACTGCCCTCCTCTGATGCCCCGACCAATGGCGGTCCGGCCAGCATCGAGCTGTGGTTCAAGACCACCACCGCCGCCGGCGCCCTCTACGCCTACCAGGACTTCCCCGCCGGTGGCTCGCACGGCAGCACCAACGACTACAACCCCGCCCTGTACGTCGGCACCGACGGCAAGCTCCACGGCCAGTTCTGGATGGGCTGGACCGCGGACGCGATGACGTCCTCGGCGACCGTGACCGACGGCAAGTGGCACCAGGTCGTCCTCACCGGTGACAACACCGGTCAGACCATGTACCTGGACGGCGTCCAGACCGCGAGCAACACCACCGGCTACCCGATCACCTACAACGGCACCCCGTACGTGTACCTCGGCGTCGGCAACGACGACAACTGGCCCAACGCCGGCTCCGGCTACTTCAACGGCTCCATCGCCGAGGCCTCCTACTACCAGAGCCGCCTCAGCGCGACCACGGTCAGCTCGCACTACTCGGCGATGACCGGCAGCTCCGGGGCGATCCCGGTCACCACCGCGACCGTTACCGACCCCGGCAGCCACACCCTCACCTACCAGTACGACACCCACACCGCCAAGCCGATCGCCTACACCGACGCCAACGGCGACACCACCCGCTACAACTACGACACCAACGGCTTCCTCTACACCGTCACCGACCCCGACGGACACACCGTCACCACCGGCCACGACGCCCGAGGCAACACCGTCTCCCGCACCACCTGCCAAAACCCCAGCAGCTGCCACACCAGCTATGCCACCTTCTACCTCGACACCTCCAACCCGCTGGACGTCCTGAACGACACCATGCTGACGTCCAGCGACGCCCGCTCCTCCGGCCCCACCGACACGACGTACAGCACGAAGTTCACGTACAACAGCGCCGGGCAGCTGACCTCCACCACGCTGCCCGCCACCTCGGACTTCTCGAAGGGCCGCACCAGCTACACCACCTACACCGCCGGCACCGAGGCCGCGACCAACAGCGGTACCGAGCCGGCCGGTCTGCCCGCCACCAGCAGCAACACCGTTGACGCGAACGCCTACGCGCAGGCTTCGGCCGTCCCGGCGAACCAGAGCACCAGTTACCGGTATGACGCCCAAGGCAACCTCACCCAGACAGTGAGCCCGCTGGGTCTGACCACCACCTACACCTACGACAACCTCGGCCGTCAGATATCGAAGACCGAGAACTGCACCAACTGCGGCCAGGGCCAAACCCCTACCACCGCCACCACCACCTACACCTACGACGGCCAGGGCAACCAGGTCACCGAAACGGACCCCGCCACCACCGACGCGGTCACCGGCACCGTCCACACCGCCCAGACCACCACCAGCTACGACGCGGACGGCGACAAGACCAGCCAGACCGTCGCCGACACCACCGGCGGCGACAAGCCCCGCACCACCGCCTGGGCCTACAACACCACCAACGACCTGCTGGCCAACACCACCGACCCGGCAGGCCACACCACCAGCTACACCTACGACGCCTACGGTCACAAAGTCACCGAAACCGACCCGGCCGGCACCGTCGACCAGTACACCTACGCGCCCAACGGCGAGCTTCAGCAGACCGCGATCGCCAACTACACCGGCAACCCGGACAACCCCGTCTCGTCCCGCTCGCAGGTGATTGACTCCCGCGCCTACGATCCGGCCGGCCGCCTGGCCACCGACACCGACGCGATGGGCCGCACCACCCACACCTACTACAACGACGACAACACCGTCGCCGAAATCGACCTGGACGGCTTCCACAACTTCAACACCACCACCCAGGCCTTCGACGGCACCACCCGCAACATCGTCCTCCAGCAGAACACCTACGACGCCGCCGGCAACCTCACCCAGCGCATCACCGGTGGCGGCAAGACCACCGTCATCAACACCTACGACGCCGCCGGCCGCGCCGCCAGCACCACCATCGACCCCGGCGGCCTCAACCGCATCACCAAGAACACGTACGACGCCACCGATGACGTCCTGAGCACCGTCCTCACCGATGGCATCAACACCCGCGAGACCGACAACACCTACGACACTGCGGGCGACATCCTCACCCAGACCGTCAAGAACACCCCGCAGAACTCCATCACCAGCTACACCTACGACCAGCGCGGCCTTCCGCTCACCAGCGTCAGCCCCGACGGCAACGCGAGCGGCGCCACCTCCGCCAACTACACCACCACCTACTTCCACGACCCGGCCGGCCAGCTCGCCATCACCGACGCCCCGCCGACCCCCACCACCACGTTCAACACCACCACCGGCCAGCCCGTCACCCTCCCGGCCGCCAGCGCCGAGACCCGCACCGGTTACGACACCTTCGGCGAGTCCGTCGAGACCCAGAACCCGCTCGGGAACATCAGCACCACCACGTACACCCTGGACAGCGCCGGCGCCCACATCGCGGTCGCGGCGAACAGCTACACCACGCCCGACAAGACGACCACCTTCACCCCGGTCACCCGGACCGACTACGACGCGCTCGAACGACCGAGCGAGGTCACCGACCCCAAGGGCAACGTCACCACCCACACCTACGACCAGCTCGGCAACCTCGTCGAAACCGACCTGCCCGCGGCGGGCGGCACCACCCCCAAGTGGCTCTACACCTACGACCTCGACGACGAGCAGCAGTCCGCCACCGACCCCACCGGCGCGCTGACCACAGCGACCTTCGACGACCTCGGTCGCGAACTGACCTCCACCCAGGTCGTCCGGCAGCCCACCTCAGCCGTCTACACCACCACCTACGGCTACGACGACGCCGGCAACCCGACGTTGGCCATTGACCCCCGTGGCAACCAGACCACCGCCGCCTTCAACGCCGCCGACGAGCAGACCGCCGCGACCGACGCCCTGACCAACACCACCACCTACTCCTACGACCTCGCCGGCGAGAAGACCCGCACCACTCTGTCCGACGGCACCGCCACCACCGTCACCTTCGACCAGGCCGGCCAGGCGCTCACCACCTCCCAGCTGGACCGCAACGGCAGCACCGTGCTGTCCACCACTAGCCAGACCTACGACCCCGACGGCAACCCCATCACCGCCACCGACGCCAACAGTCACACCACCACCTACACCTACGGCGCCACCGACCTGCTGACTCAGCAGACCCAGCCCGTCTCCGCCACCGCCTCGATCACCACGAGCTTCGGCTACGACGCGGCAGGCAACCGCACCCAGTACTCCCACTCACGGACCACCGGCGGCAGCGCCGCCGACACCTTCTACACCTACAACACCCTCGGCCTGCCCGAGTCCACCATCGAGGCCTCCACCGCCGCCTACCCCAACCTCGCCGACCGCACCTACACCGCCACCTACGACGCCGACGGCGAACAGGTCACGGCGACCGAGCCCGGCGGCGTCACCCAGACGTCCACCTACGACGCCGACGGCCACCTCACGGCACAGAGTGGCACCGGAGCATCCGCCGCCAACGCGACCCGCACCTTCGGCTACGACCTCGACGGCCGCCTCACCTCCGCAGCCGCAGGATCCACCACCGACACCTACAGCTACGACGACCGCGGCGCCATCCTCTCCCAGTCCGGCAGCGGCGGCACCGCATCCTTCGGCTACGACCCGGACGGGAACCTCGCCAACCGGACCGACGCCGCCGGACCGGCAACCTTCGGCTACGACGCCGACAACCACCTCACCACCGAGTCCGAGCCCCTGACCGGCGCCCAGATCACCCTCCAGCACGACAGCGTGGGTGAAGTTACCTCCGCCAGCTTCGGCAGCGGCGCAGCCACCCGCACCTTCACCTACGACGGCCTGCACCGCATCACCGGCGACGTTCTGAAGAACCCGTCCGGCTCCATCGAAGCCTCCGTCAGCTACGGCTACGACGCCGCGAACAACGTCACCGCCAAGACCACCACCGGCACCACCGGCAGCGCCGTCAACACCTACAACTACGACTGGGCGAACCGGCTCACCAGCTGGAACAACGGCACCAGCCTGACCAACTACAGCTACGACAACGACGGCAACCTCACCCAATCCGGCAACACCAGCTACACCTACGACGACCGCGACCGCCACCTGACCGCCGGCACCACCACCTACACCTACGACGCCCGCGGCACCATCACCTCCACAAGCAACCAAGGCACCACCACAAGCGCCACCTACGACGCCTTCGGCCAGCAGATCACCAACGGCCAGACCACCGACACATACGACGCGCTCGGCCGCCTGGCCACCAACGGCACCAACACCTTCAGCTACACACAGACCAGCGACGCCATCACCTCCGACGGAACGCAGAACTACGACCGCGACCCATCCGGCAACCTGATCGCCCTGGGAACCACCGCCGGACCCGCCCTGGCCTTCAACGACCAACACGGCGACCTCACCGCCACCTACACCCCCACCAGCAGCGCACTGCTCGGCTCCACCGCCTTCGACCCCTGGGGCCAGCCCCTCGCCACCACCGGCGCCACCTCCACCATCGGCTACCAGGGCGGCTGGACCGACCCCACCACCCACCTCGTCGGCACCGCCTCCCGCTGGTACGACCCCACCACCGGCGCCTTCACCAGCCGCGACACCGCCAATCTCGACCCCACCACCGCCGCCCACGCCAACCGCTACTCCTACGTCGCCGGCCACCCCCTCAACGCCACTGACCCCACCGGCCACAACGAGTTCGGAGGGGAAGGAGGCAGCGAGCTCGGCGCCATCACATTCGACGACGTCGTGGACGAGTTGGAGGACAGCGGCACGAACAGTCACGACAACTCCCCAGCAGACGAAGCCACCTACGAAGTCGACAATCTCGAAGACGAAGAGTCGATGGAAGGGCACCAGGGAGAACGCTGGGAACACGACGACCCAGAAGCCCAAGACGACGCCGACACCACCGACGACGACGGCAACTCCCGCGTGGACGACAACCGTGTCACCTCGGATGACGACGGCAGAGTCTCAGACGACGACCGTGGCTCCGACGAATCACGACGCGGCCGCTCCAGTCGAGGCTCAAACCGCTCGTACCGCTCCTCCGAGCCCAGCCGTGGCAGCAGCGCCCGCAGCGGGTCCTCCGACGCCACCAACGATTACGTCGAGACCGAGGCCCGGAAGATCCAGGACGCCGTAGAGACGCGCTCAACCGAACCCCGCCCCGAAGGCAACCAGGCCAACCCCCAGGCCAACAACACCATCACCCAGCAGCCCGGCACCGCCCCCGTGCCCGGCGACAGCCCGATAGACCCCCTCAAGGACATCCAAGCCAACCCCACCACAAGCACCGCCGAGACCAGCACCACCACTACTCAGAGCACCGCCAGCAACCTCCCCGACACCACCGCCCCAACCACCACCGATGACACAGCGCCATCCCCTGACTCCGAGAACACCTCGGCAAACGATGACGACCAGTGCAGCTTCTCCCCCGACACGCCTGTCCTCCTGGCCGGTAACACCACCAAGCCGATCAGCCAGGTCCAGCCCGGCGATGAAGTAGAGTCCGCCGACCCGGGCACCGGAAAAGACCAAGGCACCCGCTCAGTCACAGCAACCCATGTCCACTACGACACCGACCTTGTCGACGTCGTCGTTGACCAGGACGACAACCTCCCAGCCGCCCTTCATACCACCGCCAACCACCCGTTCTGGGACGCCACAGTGGACGC
The DNA here is from genome assembly GCF_044547075.1 of Kitasatospora sp. NPDC052896. NCBI lineage: Bacteria > Bacillati > Actinomycetota > Actinomycetes > Kitasatosporales > Streptomycetaceae > Kitasatospora > Kitasatospora sp. NPDC052896. The sequence continues at coordinate 16,441 of NZ_JBITZU010000041.1, read as the reverse complement.
CTGGGTGCCCGCCGGCAACCTTGTCCCTGGCCACTCCCTACAAACCCCTGACGGCCATCAAGTCAAGATCGTTACTGTCGTCGCCACTCCTGGTGGCGCCAACCGATACAACCTGACCGTCGACCAGCTCCACACGTACTATGTACTGGCCGGGACCACGCCGATCTTGGTTCATAACACCAATGGATGTGGTCCGGATAATCAAACATTCGCAACGCGTTCTGAAGCGAAGGCGGCAGCGTACGCCCGAGCTGGACTTCCTTCGGATGCAGTTCCGGATTCGGTGTGGACGGTCGGCGATGATGTGACTCAACGCGGGATGCCTGGATATAGGTTTGACTCAAGTCCTGGTGGACACGGGATCTACGAGCAATTTGAGACGGAGGATGGTTCGCGTCTGATCGCCGAGCACACCAATGATCCCAATGCGCCATTCTCCCATTTTCATGCGGGCCAGCCTAAGGTTGACCCATCTCGCGAAGGTGTCAACTTTGGCTGGGATGCGAGCTCGGAGTTTGAGCGATATTCCCCAGTGGGAGGCGCGCATCACATGTACTACGAATCGGACGAGTGAGTTCCGTGGATCTTGAAGCGCGCAGGTTGCTGCTGGAGTCGGCTGGTCTTGCCGTCCTGGATGAGGCATGGTCCGGAGAGGTGCCAGCACCCATGAGGGCCTGGCGTCCAATTATCGGTGGGGGGGCCACGCCCGCTGCAAGGGTTCGCATTCTCGAAGCGAATAGGCATCTTCCTGAGGTGCAGGACCAGTGGGAAGAGATTGCCGAAGGGTTGGGGCTCTTCGGAGATAAGGGTGAATTCCTCATCAGTGTGGCCGGCGTAGGCGCCGCGAATGCCCCTTGGACTTACGTCCGGCGCACCGGTCCCATGAGTCTGGCTCAGCGAATTGGGTCCATGGAAGGGGTGCCGGAGTTTGTGGCCATGTCCCTTAATGGTCACGCCGTGTGCGGAGTTACAACTGAGGAATATGACGTCTGGATTGTGACGGCATCGATCGAGTAGTCGAAGTCCCAGAGGCCCCACCGGATACGCTTCCGGTGGGGCCTCTGGGGCGCCTGACGGCAGTAGTTGACGGCAACGTCAGTGGACGGGTGCTGCACAAACGGGTTCGTCGCCGTCGTCGGGTCGGGTGGCGGGCTGAGCGGGGTTGCGGAGGGCGTGGCCGAGGAGGTCGATGGCGTCGCGTTGGAGGCGGAGTCGGACGTGGGCGTATACGGTCGCGGTCACGCCGATGTGGGCGTGCCCCAACAGCTCCTTGATGACGACGAGTTCGACGCCCTGCTCGAGGAGGAGGGTGGCCGCCGAGTGTCGGAGATCGTGAAACCTGATGCGTCGCAGGGCAGCGCGGCGGAGCAGGGTGTTGAAGTGCCGGGTGAGGGTGGTGCCCTCGATGGGGTTGCCGTCGGGCCGGGTGAAGACGTAGCCGCTCGCCTTCCAGCCCGCCCCCGCCGCCTCGCGTTCCTGGTGCTGTCGGTCGCGGTGCTGTTCGAGGGAGTGCAGGCACTCGGTGGGCAGGGCGATGCGCCGTTCCGAGCTGTGGGTCTTGGTGGGCAGGGCGGCCAGGCCGCTGGAGTTTGTGCGTTGGAGGGTGCGGCGGATGCTGGCGGTTGCGCCTGCGAGGTCGAGGTCTTCCCAGCGCAGGCCGAGGAGCTCGCCCTTGCGCAGTCCTGTGCGCAGGGCGAGTTCGAACAGGGCGCTGAGCCGGTGCCCGTTGGTGGCGGCCAGGAGCGCGCGGGCCTCTTCGGCGGTGAGCGGTTCGAAGCGGCGGGGGCGGGGTGTGCCCATGCGGACGTTGCGGGCGACGTTGCGGGGGATCTCCTCTTCGCGGACGGCGTGCTCCAGGGCGGACTTGAGGACGGAGTGCACGTAGGCCAGGGTCAGCGGGGAGAGCCGCTTGCGGCAGCACTTGCCGACCGCGCAGCACTGGGGGTGGTCTCGGGTGGTGTCGAGGCCGCGTGCGCAGCACTGGCAGGTGGTGCGGAGGTGGTCGAGCCAGGTGCGGACGTCCTTGGCGGTGAGCTTGGCGAGCTTCTTCTTGCCCAGGCCCGGGATGACGTACAGCCGGACGACGGCGGTGTAGCGGGTGTGGGTGTTCTCGCGGAGGCGGTGGACGGCGACGGTCTCCAGCCAGTAGGCGAGGAAGGCCGCGACACTTCCCTGGGCGGTGGGGGCGGGTATGCCGCGGTTGCTGGTGGCGATCTTCTCGGTCAGCTGGGCCAGGGCCTCCTTCCGCGTGGTGCCGTAGACGCGGACGCGCTTGCGAGTGTCGCCTGGGGCGAGGACGTATCCGGCGGCTTCCCAGCGGCCGTCCTTGCGCTGGTAGACGGTGCCATCGCCGTTGGCGCGGACCCTGCGCGAGCCGGTGCCGGTACCAGCGGGGTTGGTGTCGGGGGTGGTCATCAGGCTGCCTCTTCGAGGTGGTGGTGGACGAGGGCGGTCAGGGCGTGGATGGGGATGCGTCGGGCGCGGCCGATGGTGATGGAGGCGAGCTGCCGGGTGCGGATGAGGTCGTAGACGGTGGAGCGGCTGATCTTGAGGCGGGCCATGACTTCGGGGACGGTGAGGAGTTCGGCGTCGGCGGTCACGAGATCGCCTCCGTGTGGACGGGGGTGGTCAGCGGTTCGGTGGAGTGACCGGCCGGGTCACCGGCGCGCCGCGCCTGCCTGGGGCGGCTCGGTTGCTCGGTCCGGGGGCGCGGTGTGGTGGACAGGAGGTCGGCGAGGTGGGCGAGTTCGGGCAGGAGGCCGGTTCCGGCGTACTGCCAGTGCGAGATCACCAGGGTCGTGTCCGTACTGCCGTGTCGCCTGTTCTCCGCGCGCTGACCGGAAAGGTGACCGGGGGCGGTGTCGGTGTGACCGGTGGTCAGGTCACTGCGGTCATCGCGGTCACTGTGCCGGTCAGTGACCGGCTGACCCTCATTGGCCCGGTCCTGACCGGAGTGTCGACCAACCAGGGCCGGGTCGGTCGGCGTCGGGGCAGAGGTGGCGTTGTCTTGGCGGGTGCGCCAGGTGGTGCGTTCGGCTCGGAGGTGGGTGAGGGTGGTGGAGTAGTGGCGGGTGCGGGTGGAGAAGTGGCCTCGGAAGCCGAGCATGTGGGCCCACTGGCGCAGGCGGAGGTGAGTGTGCTGGGGCTGGGTGCCGAGGTGCCAGGCGGTGTGGATCATGCGGCGGGCGTGGTCGGTGAGGTCGTGCTGGGCGAGTTCGGCCAGGAAGCGCAGTCGGCGGTCGAGGGTGCCGGTGGTGGTCTCGGCTCCCTTGGTGGCGTACTTGGCGATGTAGGCGGCGACGTGCCGGTCGGTGACGGGGGCATCGTCGGTGAAATCGGTGCCGCGGATCGGCCGGACGTCGATCTGTCGCCCGAACCGGAACACCGTGGACTCCGGCAACTGGGCCCGGCCAGTCACTCCGGCCCCAGCTTCGGCCTCGGAGGGGCGCTGGTGCTGTACGCGGGTGCGCTTGGCGGCGGCGCGGATGGCGTGGTCGAGGAGCCCGGTGGTGGCCCAGGTGGGCGGGGTGCTGACGGGGCCGGTGGGTCCGTCGATGCGGATGACGGTGTGGAAGTGGATCTGGCCGCGCTTTTGGTATTCGGCGACCTTGGCGTAGGAGAGCGTGGCGTGGTGGCGCAGGGTGCGCTGGGTCAGTCCGGCGGCGTTGGCGATCTCGCGGCGCAGGTGGGTGGTGAAGCGGGCCCACAGGGAGGGGGCGTGGGCGTTCCACAGCACCGCGCCGGTGTAGTCGTACCGCTGCGGGTTCAGCGGGGTGCCGAGGAGGGGGTCGTCGTCGGCGTGCGGGGTGCCGCAGGTGCAGGGGGCGGTGCCGGGTTGGTTGTGGACGGGGCCGAAGCCGGGGGCGGTGAGGGTGGCGAAGACGCGGGGGTGGGTGGCGACGGTGGTGGGGACGGTCTTGCCGCCGCGTAGTCCGGCGGCGATGAGCTGGTAGGTGTCGTAGCGGTAGAGGGTGGAGCAGGCGGGGCAGCGGGTGGTGCGGCGGTTGCCGCAGCGCAGCAGGAGTTCGCCGGCCGGGAGGTGGCGGGTGTCGAGGTGTTCGAGGATCTGGCCGGTGGCGGTGTTCAGGCGGGTGCGGTGTCCGGTCATGCGGATCGGGCGGGCGCAGCCGCCGAGTGAGCCGATCTGCCGGGCCAGGGGCGCGAGGTGTCCGGCGGCGGCGAGCTTGGCGAGCCTGGCGGTCAGCCGCGCCCGGCGTTCGAGCGCCGAGTTCCTGTTCGTGGACGTGTCGGCGCTGGTGGTGAGCGCCGGTGCGGCGAACGCCGTGTTGGCGGGAGGGGAGGTGGTGGCGGGGGTGGGGAGTTGGAGCTGCGCGGGCATGGGGACAGACCTCCGGCAGGAGTCGGGAGAAGAGGAGAGGCGATTGAGGGGCGACCCGGGTGATCGGCGCACGTGGGCACGGTGCGCGTGACGGCGGGCGCGGATGGTGGGCCGGGGACGTCTGGCCTGGTCAGCGGTGGTGTTCACCAGCGGTGCGCGAAGGTAGCATCGCTTCAAGTGCGCATTCAAGTGCATCCCTCCTCATCTGTTTCGGTGGCCGGTGGGATGCGAGTACTGTGGCCCCGGTCTTCCGTTTTGGACGGGCCGGATTTCGGTGGTAGTGGCGCAGAGAAAGCGGGGTGACCTGCGGTGACGGTGGGGCGGCGGGGACGTAGACCGGCGGGCGGCACGGTGTTGCTGACGTTCGAGGTCATCGCCGAGGCCCTGCGGGAGCGGATCCGCTCCGGTGGGCTGAAGCCCGGGGATGCGCTGCCGACGCAGGCTGTGTTGATGGCGGAGTACGGGGCCTCGAGCCTGTCCGTGCAGAAGGCCATGGCCTTGCTGAAGCAGGACGGTTACGCGATTTCCCGCCCCGGCAAGGGAGCCTTCGTCGCCCACCCCGACGCCGACGCCGACACTGACTCAGGTGACGGGGAGGCGGGGCCCACGCCCGTCGGCGGGACGGCGGCGCGCGTCGAGGCGCTGGAGCTGGCATTGGCCGAGACGCTTGATCAGCTCACCACCCTGCGTGCCCGCGTCGAAGCCCTGGAAGCGGGCGGCACCGAGCGAGGTTGCTGACCCGTCGGCCGCTGGACGGCCAGGGGCTGGAGCTGTGCGTCCAGATTTTCTCTACGAGGTTCAAGGCGGGCGCCGCCCGCTGGAGGTGGCCCGACGTCGCCGACCGACCCAGGGTCGGACCGACCCCGAGGTCTTCACGGGTGTCGGCGGTCAGCGGTCCGCCGGGTCGTGAGCGGGGCTCGACTGGTGCCCGATGGGAGCAAGTTGTGGGGTAGGCGCTGCTTACCCCAGCACCGCCCAGGGTCGGAGCAAGTTGTGTCCTATGGACTCCTTGCCCGCGTCGCGGAGCAAGTTGTCGCCTGCGACCGTCCTACGGCCGGATCGCGGGCAACAGGGTCGGCCAGGGGTCCGACCCGTTTCTCTAGCCGGGCTCGCCGAGGGCGGTGGCCAACGTCGCCTCCGGCACGGAGCGAGGCTCCCCGCCGACCCGCCGACCCGCCGACCCGTCCACGCACGAGCCGCGCTGTGCGCCGAGACGCTGACCGCAGCAGTTCGGGTGGACCCCCGTGCGGTCGCGATGGTCAGGACGCCAGCAGCTCGGCGACCTCAGGGACGTCGCGGAACGCCCGCAGCCGGTCCAGCACGATCCGTGTGCGCTCCGTGGTGCGTTCGCTGCCGCTCTGCCCCAGGGCGAGCATCCGGCCAGCCGTCCCCGCCGCCGCCTCAGGCTCGTTCGCATCGGCGTAGGCCACGGCCAGCCAGGACAGGTACAGTGCCAACTCCCTCGCGTGACTGGCGTCGTAACGACCCAGGACGTCCGTCAGCAGCGGAACGACGCGAAGCGGCCGGTGCAGCTCGGTGTAGACGCGGGCCTCCATAACCTGCAGTTCCCCGGCGTCCATCCAATACAGGTACGAGGGTGACTCGGTAGCGGCCGAGTCCTGAGCCAGGGCCTCGCCGGCTTCCCCGAGAGTAGCCATCGCAGGGCGGACCTGGCGGGCGCGGGTGTGCGCCCAGGCCACCCGGTCCAAGTACAGCGCGCGGGCCTTGGCCGGAGCATCGGGACCGGCCTCCTGGACGGCGGCGGTGGCGAGGTTGACGGCGTCGTGGGGGCGTCCGGTGTTGCTCCACTGGTAGGCCAGCGAGCCCGCCACGTTCCCCGACAGCACCCCGTCCCCGGCGGCACGGGCGGCACTGATCCCGAGCCGGTAGATCCGCTCCGCCTCGGCGTGCTCGCCCGCATCGGAGGCGACCCAACCGGCAATCTGCGCCAATTCGCCAATCGTCCGTAGCAGTTCGCGGCCCACCTGCTCGCTGTGGGTGCCCTCGCGGTAGATCGTGACCGCCGCCCGCAGTTCCCGCAGGGCGGGGGCGATCAAGTCCTTCCCGTACACCACGTCGTCTGCCAGCCGCAGGCCGTGCACCCGCTGGGCCAGGTCGGCGACCTGCCCGGCGCCGATCCGCCGGCCGGTACGCGTACTCAGCGGGGCCAGGGGGTCGCCCTCGGGCAGGAAGTCCGCGACGGTAAGCACCCGAGGAGCGGGCTCGGGAGGGCGGACGGCCTTGGCGGCCTCCAGCATCTCCCGCGGGACCTCCAGCACCTGGGCGAGAAAGGGCAGCCACTCGCGTGGGGACCGCGTGCCGATCTCCCAGCGGGACACGTCATTGCGCGTCGGCGGGACACGCCCGGGAGCGGCCTGGGCCAGCGCGTCAGCGAGCCGCTGCTGACTCCACCCCCGCGCCTGACGCAGCCGCCGCACCAGCTCCCCGACCGATTCCCCTACCACCTGGCCAGCTTGGCAGACAACAGGGCAGACAGGCTGGCTGCTCCGAAATGTTCAGGCCAACGAGACCCTGAATCGACAGAGCCGAACCCAGGAAGGGACAGCAGCATGGCCGAGGAGGCGACACGCCCGCTCGACGCGAGCACGGTGGAGCCCGCAGCAGAGAAACTGCGTCTGCTGCCGTGGGCCAACCCGGACGGGCTTCCCTGCTACCTGAGCACCGACGGCGAGGGCTACCTCGCGACGCTCACCGACGGCATCGAAGAGGTCCAGCTCACCATGGGCCAAGAACTGCTGGACCACGCCCGGGGGATCCTGACTCCCGGAGTGCGGGCGCTGACGGACGTCGAGTACCGGTGGCTGGCGTGCCGGCTGACCGAGGCCCTGTCGGACGCGCTCAGGGTCGCGGACTCACGCGGGCAGCGCATCCCCGTCCCGCCGGGCACCGCCGAGGCCGACGGCTCTGACGAGCAGGGAGCGCGCTGATGGGCACGACCACCCGCTACCGGTTCCGCGAATACACCGTCACCACCGTCGTAGACCCGATGGCACTGCCGACCTTCGAGGCCGTCTGCGTCACCGGAGAAGAGCAGGACTGCGGGGTCGCCTCCGACCAGACGCACACTCCCGAGGAACTGACCCGCTGGATCGCCGCACACTGCACGCAGACCGGCCATGCGACCTACGAGCGGACCACCCGCGCCACCCTCCGTGCCGAGCCCGGAGAGTGGAAGTGAGACCCCCGAGCGCCAGCACCTCACCGAGAGCAGCATGCGGGCGCCATTGAGATCAATTGGTCTACACCTTTGACGGCAGTAGTGACGGCAACAGCCACACACGCCAGCGCACAACCACGGACACCGACGGACCGCCAAAACGCCGCTGACCTGCGAAAAAGCAGGTAGAGCAGGTCGCCGTGCCACACGTACTATGTGCTGGCTGGCCATACCCCAATTCTCGTACACAACTACAATGTCACGGGTGTTGGTTGTGGCGATGAAGCCGATCTGAGTTCTGCCATCCCAACCCGTCAGCCAGCGAGCGTCGGCAATGCTGGAGGAAGCACGGATTACAGGCAGACGTTTTACAATGCGAATCCTGGCACTCAGGGAAACGTCTGGGTGCACCACGCGATTGAGCAGCAGGTCCTCAAGCGGTACCCTGGCCTATTTTCGGCCGATGAAATCCACTCGCTTGAGAATCTGCGAGGAATCCCCAAGGGCGTCGTGAACAGTCGCGTCCACCTAAGCGCCATTCGCAATATGTGGAACGATTTCTATGCACCGAACTCGTCACCCACAAGGCAGGATGTGCTAGATTACGCCACAGAAGTCGATGATCAATTGGGGCAGTGGTTCACGCCCCGCATACGCTGAACGGAGCCTTCGTGGGCGCGCACTACTACCTCGTAAAGCCTGAGGTTGCAGGGGGCCTGGGCCCTGAGACGATCATGAATGCAACAGTGCACCCTCCGCAGGTCTCCCGGCTCCACTATGAAGTCGTCGACTGGTTGGGTGATTGCATCGTGCAGTCCTTCCCCTGCTACCTCGCCATGCGTCATGTTGCTCATCGACTTAAGGGGATGGGCTTCACGGGATTTCATTCGGACGAAGCGATCATCTCCGAGGCCGACGAGTTTCGAGAGCTCAATCCCGATGGCGAATTGCCAGACCTTGTATGGCTTCTTGTTGACGGAGAGCCTGGCGCCGATGACCTGGGGATGACTAAGAAGGGTCAGCTGGTAGTGAGTGAACCGGTGCTTGACGTACTGAGATCCGAATCCCTCAGCATTGGCACATTTACTCCATGGGAAGCGTGATGATTCTCATTTGCTTGGGATTCTTTCAGAGGGCTCCTCAATAAACGCGCGATGGCCCCGCCGGATTTGGTTCCGGCGGGGCCTCAACGCGTTTTGGTGGCAACGCTGACAGCAACGTCAGCGGAGGGATCCTGCACTTGGCGGGCCATCAGGGTTCTGGTGCCCCGGAGAGCGTCGCCGAGGGTGTCGATGGCTTGGCGCTGGAGGCGGAACCTGACGTGGGCGTACACGGAGGCGGTGACGCCGACGTGGGAGTGCCCCGGCAATTCGTTGATGACAACGAGCTCGATGCCCTGCTCCAGGAGCAGCGTTGGAGTCGAGTGGCGAAGGTCATGGAACCGGATCAGCCGCAGTGCGCGTTGCGGAGCAGCGCGTTGAAGTGCCGGGTTAGGGTGGCGGGCTCGATCGGGTGCCCGTCCAGGCGCGTGAAGACGTAACCGCCGCCCTGCCAGGTCGAGTCCGCCTGCTCCCTCTCTCGGGCTTGCCGCTCGCGGTGCGCACGGAGCGAGGCGACGCAAGAAGCGGGCAGGGCGATGCGCCCCTCCGGGCTGATGGTCTTGGTCGGGCAGGGTGGTCAGGCTACGGCTGGTGATGCGGAGATGGTGACCTTATTGCCATCGAGGTCGAGATCTTCCCAACCAGACCGAAGAATTCGCCTCGTGTATATCGGTGGGAGCACGAGCTCGCACATGGCCTGCAACCGGTAGCCTTCTACCGCCGCGGGGAACCTTCGGGGCTCGGCAGCGGTGAAGCCCAGGGAGCTAACGCAACCGGCTCGCCGTCGTCCCGCGAACGTCGCCGGCATCACTCCGTCAAGTTCAGTTGTCGAACTGTTGGGTAACTTTCGTGGCATTGCTCTCGGCTCTGCCATCGCGATCCCAGAGAGCGCGAGGCAAAGCAGGTCCCTACTCCGATAGCAACCAGCATGCGTAACCGAAGCTGATCCAGTTGCCGGGCCAGCCAGCGTTGCTGGAGATGTCCACCCCGCCGTCGGGGTACAGGAAGACACAACACTTGCTGCTGTTGTCGTTGGCGACAGGGATGACCTCGGCGGCCTTGGGGCGGCAGCCGTTGTCAGGGAGGATTCCGATCCGGCCGCCGGTGAACCCTCCAGGGGTTCGTGCGATCCCGCGCAGGACAGCGGTCCCGTCCGGCATGCGGCGGACCTCAACCTTGCGCCAGTCAGGGAGGTCGGACCAGCCGTTGAGGTAGCTGATCGGCTGCCAGCCCTGGTCCGCGCAGCGCCACCCGTTGGCGTCGAGGAGATAGGAGGTGGCGTTGAAGGAGAACGTGGCCTGTTTGCCGTTGATCTCCACGTACGTGTTGCGTACGTCGTTGGTGCTGGTAGGCACGGGGTTGCGCACATCGATGGCGAATGAGGCGGACGCCTGGTCACTCGGGGCGATGCCGCGGACGTTGACCATGCCGAGTTCGTTGGCGCCAGCTGCGGCGGACAGGTAGAACGCGCCGTCCGACCGCTTGGCGGCCGAGCGGGAGGTCAGGCGCAGTGAGGCTGCGTCGCTGGGATACATCCAGCTGGTGCTCTTGTCGATGCTGGGTGCTTGGGGGGTGAGTTGGGGGACGCTCATGGTGCCGGTGGTGTTGACGCTGGCGGAGAGCAGGCCCGGAAGGAGTTCGGTGTCGGCGCCGGAGTAGAAGACGGCGGCGGGGTTGGAGCGGATGGGGTCGGTGGGGGTGATCTCGACGCGGCGGCCGCCTTCGGCGGTGCGCATCTGGCCGCCGGTGACGGTGGCGCCCTGGATGGTGACGCCGGTGATGGTGCGGCCGTTGATGGCGTCCGCGCTCAGGGCGGTGGCGGTGACGGCGCCCGCGGCGAGCTGCCCGGCGGTGATCGAGTTCGCGGCGATCTTGTCGCCTGTGATCGACAGGGCTTTGATCTCCCGTCCGGTCACCGCCTCTGCGGCGATAGTGCCGGCGGCTACGGCGTCAGCGGCGATCGCTCCGGCTTGGATGGCTCCGGCTGCGATGGTCTGGGCGGTGACGGCTGCGGCGGCGAGTTTGCCGGTGGTGATCGCTCCGTCGGCGATCGCCGGGGCGGTGATCGCCCCGATGGCGGTCTTCGCGGCGGTGACGGCGCCGTCGGCGAGTTGGAGCTGGCCGACCACGCCGGCCAGGACCTCATCCGCGACCACCTTCGCTGGGCTCGCGGTGGCCTCGCGCGAGGCGGCGGAGGCTCTTCCGGAGGTGGTGCGGGCCACCAGGCGCACCCATATCGGGACTTGGGTGGGGACGACGATGCTGCCACCGCGCGGGCTCTCGATGGTGGAGACGAGCGTGGTCGTATCCGGGTCGTGCCCTGGAGCGCGGTAGGCGTGGACCTCGATGCGGGAGAAGTCAAGCGGGCACACCGCGCTGTCGGCCCACTCCCCTGCCCCGGTGACGAGGACGCCACCGAGGACCGAGGTGGCGGTGGGCGGCTGCGGGACAGGTGGGGGCGGGCCGTTGACGACGTTGAGGGCGGTGGTGCCGTCCGGCTGCTGGCCGATGATGGCGCGCACCTTCCCCTCGGCCGTCACCGTCAGCGCCCCGTCGTCGACGCTGCTGTGGGCGAGCCTGGAGGAGCGGGACAGCTCCGGAAGCGCGGCCTCCAGGGCGGCGATGCGCTGCGCGAGCTGGGTGATCACATCGGGCACGACAGGGCTCCCTGGTCAGGTGGTGTAGGGGTTGGCGAGGTGGAGGGTGGCGCTCTCCTGGCCGTCGCGGTCGGAGGGCTGGAGGGTCCAGGCGACGATGCGCCGCCAGCCGTCGAAGTCGATCCACTGGTCGTGGACGCTGACCCGGACGTCGTCGCCGATCTGCCACGAGCCGATCGGGGCCGCCGGGTGGTCGCGGACGGTGATCTCGGTGACCTGGGTCAGCTGCTGGCGGCGGGCCCGCTCGGCGCGGGCCAGCGCGGAGAGCACCCCGCCGTCGGTGATCGAGGGTCGGTCCAGGACGGCTTCCAGGCGCAGCCGGCCGTCGCGGACGGCGCCGGTGGTGCGGACCTTCGCGGAGCCGTCGCCGCTGCCCAGTGCGATGACGACCTGGGCGTACTGGTCGCCGTCGCCGGTCGCGGTGGGAGTGGCGGTGATGTTGACGCCGGTGGCGAAGGAGATGTCGGTGCGGCGGGTGCCCAGGCGCGGAGCGGCGAGGACGATATGCCGCTCGGGCCGGTCGCCGGCCCAGGCGACGTGCTCAGTCCACTCCGGTCCCCCGTCGACCCCGGCCGCGTCCCGCATCACGTTGGCCAGCGCGGGGGCCTCCCACTCCTTGGTGACGTAGGGCTGATCGTGGGTGCCGAGACGCCCGGGACTCCCACCCGGCGGGAGGTCGACCTGGACGGCGAGGTCCCCGTCCGGCTGGGACTGGCAGTACGCCCACACGTCGGCGATCACCCGGCACGGGTCCGCCTCCGTGTAGGGGCCGCGCCCCGCGAGGTTGCCGTGAACGTCGTGCCGGCGGCCGAGGTAGGAGGAGAACCCGGCCGCCTCGATCCGGTACCGGCCGGCGTCCGGCTCAGCGTGCCAGATCAACCCGCCCCACAGCAGCTGGTCGTCCCGCTCGGCCCACACCAGCACAGTGCCGGCGTCCGCCTGGGCGGGGGCCAGGTGCGCAAGGCGCGGCTCCAGCGTGCCGCTGAACCGGCCCGGCCCCGACAGCTCAGGACCGAACTCGACCTCGCCGAGGGGAAGTTCGTCGGCCAGCATCTCGCCAGTGAGGGCGTGGGTGGTGAAGTACCGCCACGCGGCCATCAGTAGGTCTCCTCGACGTACTCGACGTCGAAGATCAGCGCCGTGGACTGCGACACGTCGCAGCCGCCCTTCGCCTGGTTGTACCGGCCGCCCTGCAGGCGCAGCGGAACGCTGGTGCCGCGCATCTCCACCGAGAACCACGGGGTGTCGGCACATACGACATTGATCTTGCTGTAGACGGTGATGGTGTCGGTGTCGACCTGGAACTCTCCGCCGATGATCCCACCGAGCTTGTTGCGGAACCCGATGAGCGTCTCGCCCCACACCCGCAGGCCTGCGACGGTCGTGATGATGTTGCCGCGCACCGCCCACTTGGGAACGTCGAGGCTGACGACGCCGCCTGGCGGCCAGTTGTCCTGCCAGACGCCTGCCTGCTGCGGGAACTCGCTGTACGGGAACCCGTTGATCATCTGCACCACCCGCGAGCGGCGCGGGTTCGTGAGCCGTCTCAGGTCCGTGATCACGGCGTCGGTGACCGTGGCACAGTTGGCAGGCAGGCTGATCCGGGCGAGCGGGATCGCGGTCATGCCGGGCGGCGGCGCTGCGACGGTGGCGCTCTGGTCGGTCAGGACGTGGAAGTAGCCGACGTCGTCCTTGGCGGGGTCACGGGTGCCCTCGAACTCCGGGTCCTCGACCCGCAGGACCAGCAGGTCGGTGCGGGGCTGGGCACCGGTCGGGGCGATCGGCACGACCGTGTCACCGGCGTTGGCCTGGGTGTAGGAGCCCTGGCCCCAGGCCGCGCCGGCGACGACCGCCGAGCCGGGACCGACGCGCACCGCCGCCCCAGGGGTAGTCGAGCGGACCTTGAGGTCACCGCCCTCGGTGACGCCCTGCGATCCGCGGGACAGGTCGCGGATCATCATCCGCAGGGCACGCGCCGGGTGGGTGCCGCCGGTGACCATCAGCGGGGGCTGGATGAGAGGCAAAACGTTTCTCCTCAGAGGCTGTTGTAGGTGTCGCGCCAGGTGATGGCCAGGCGGGAGGTTCCGGTGTAGTCGAGCGCGGTCCAACGGACCTCGGACCGGCCGGACGGGATGGCGAACTGGTCCAGGCGGCTGCCCCGCACCAAGGCGCCCGCCGCATTGGCGCCGCCTCTGAGCACCCAGCGGCGGCCGGGACAGGTGTCGACCTCCAGCTGCTCCCCCATGGCGAGGGTGACCGCGAACTCCAGCCTGGCAGCAACTGCGCCGCCTGTGGCCGCTGTGGCGCGACCTCGCGGAGAGCACACCCAAGGTAGTGCTCGGCACGCCCACCGGCCGTGTGCGAGACCTCCTCACGCTCGACGCCCTGGAATCCGGCTCCAACGACGCGCCGTGGAGATCCGCGACGCCGGCCTCGTCCTGCGCCACTACGCACCGGACGCGACGGCCGGCAAGGCTGACCGCTACGCGCAGAGTCTCGGCCTGACGGGCGACCGGGCCGAGGCAGCCGCCGAGGCGTACCGCCTGCGCGCCGCCATGGACGCGAAGGCCGCGGGAGTGCCCGCCGCTCCCGTATCCGCCGCGGTGTCGGCGAACTCCGCCGCGGACGACGTGCGGTGGCTGCTCGATGTGTCCACCGCCTACACCCGGCTGCCCGAGCAGCTGACCACGGCTGCCTGAGGGAGTGGAATGAAGATCGCGCAAGCCGTCACCGACGGCCTCCAGCCCCGAAACCTGCTCTTCGCGGGCCTGATGGTGCTCGGGTGGGGCGTCGCGGGGATCAGTGGCGCAGCGTGGGGCGTCTTCGCCGCCGTGTTCGCGGGAGCGGTCCCGGCCTGGTTCATCCAGCGCGGTGTGCGTCGGGGCTCCTGGGCCGACCGGCACATCTCCGACCGCCATCAGCGGCTGAGCGTGTTCGTGGTCATCATCGCCAGCGTCGCGCTGTCGCTGGCCGTTCTATGCCTCGGAAACGCGCCCCACGAGGTCATGGCCGCCGCTGCCTGCCTGTTGGCCATCGCGGTGCTCCTCCTAGTCGTGACGCCCTTCTGGAAGCTCCGTGCACGCGATGGTGGCCGGCAGCCTGGCCTGGATGCTGGGCGCGGCTCTGTCCGGATGGTGGTGGTCGGCCTTCGCCCTGGTGGCGGCGGTCGTCTGGTCACGAGTCGCCACCGGCGGCCACACGGCGGCTCAGGCTGGGGCTGGAGTCGTGGCAGGCGCCAGCCTCGCCGCGCTCTCCTTCACCGCGCTGCTGTGAAGGTGGCGAAGGGAAAGCACTGGAGGTGTCAAACCACCTTCGCTTCCTGGTTATGGCCCGGCCGGCCAGTACTCCAGTGCGACTTCGTGATCCCGCGCCTGGGTGCTGACAGAATCCATGCCATGACGGACGACATCAGAGAGATTTTCGAACAGGCTGGCTGTGAAGGCGCATTATGCGTCCAGCCACTGGAAGGTGACGCGGAGTTCGGCCTGCACGCTGATGAGCCTGTGGTCCCGGCCTCGGTGGTCAAGGTGCAGGTCGCTCTGGAGGCGGAGACCTCGTTTGCCGAAGGCCGGTTGGACCCGTGCGAGCGGGTGACGCTGAGTGCCGCCGACCGGACTCCCGGCCCGGTCGGGATCTCGCTCTTCAACGACGATGCCGTGGTCTCATGGCGGGACATGGTCGTCCTGATGCTCACCATCAGCGACAACCACACGACCGACGCGCTGCTGCGGCGAGTCAGCGTTGACGCGCTCAACGCGACCGCGACGCGGCTCGGGCTGACCGGCACTGTGATTGAGTCCGACCTGCAGACCATGCTCGACTCCATCGGCCAAGACCTCGGCTGCGCCAGTTGGAAGGACACGCTGGCCTGGGCGGCCGGCGCATCGGCAGACGACATGGCGCAGGCCGACGAGAGGCTCCTTACCTCCCGCGCCTTGGACCCGTCGCAGGGAACCCGAACCACCCCTCGTGACATGGTCGGCCTACTGCGGCTGATCTGGACGGACCAGGCGGGCCCAGCCGTTGCGTGCGAACGCGTGCGCGCCGTGATGGCCAGGCAGTTGACCCGGCACCGGATCGCGAGCGGGTTCCAGCCGCCAGTACGGGTCGCGGCCAAGAGCGGCAGCCTGGTCGGCGTGATCCGCAACGAGATCGGCGTGATCTCCTATCCCGACGGCCGCCGATACGCCGCCGCTGTTTTCACTCGATCCCGGCCTGGCTCGGACGACGCCGCGATCAGCCGCGCCATCGGCGTTGTCACCGCGCAGGCAGTGACCGCACTACAGGACACGGGTGCCTGAAGTCCTTCTGGCACCAGCTACAGACACCCAGGCTTCCAACCAACAAAGCGGGTCCATGGCACAGAGCTGAGCGCATTCACCTGTACGCGACAGCGCCGGAGCCGGGTGAGAGTGGCAACGGCCACCGCGTGATCATCAAGGGTTGTGTGGACTCCTGAAGATCGTGCGGTGGCCGCGGGCCATGACATAGACCCTGCTCGTTGGCGGGCGATGTTCGACCAAGCCCTGGCCCAGATCGCGGGTCGGTTCCGGCGAGTCGAACCCCGGGCCACGGCCCGCGCGTTCGTGCTCGGGCTGCTGTCCGGCGTCGAACGCAAGAACTGTTGGGGGTTGGCGGAGCAAGCTGGCTTGGTTCGCCCGGGAAGGATGCAGCACCTCCTGCGCGGTGCGCGATGGGACGCCGACGAGGTCTGCGATGACGTACGGACCTATGTCCTCGAGCATCTCGGCACCAGCGACGGGGTCCTGATCGTGGATGAGACGGGCTTCCTGAAGAAGGGGCACCGCTCGGCGGGCGTGCAGCGCCAGTACACCGGCACGGCCGGGGGCTTGTAATTGAATAACTGTCAGATTTGATCTGCGGGGTGTTTTCCGAGAGGCGTCCCACGGGCCTTCAGCTGCTCCAAGGTGCGGGCGGGCGCTCCAGGCAACGGCGTGACGGTGATCTTGTGCAGGTCTAGGAGACGGTGCCCGTCCTGGAACTGATTGGACAGGTTGGTGCGGGTGACGCCCAGCAAGTGGGCCAGGAGGGTACTGGTCGCTGCTCCGCGACGGCGTAGCAACGCCGTCAGCAGTCGGTGGTAGTGGTCCAGGCTGCTGGTCTGCGGATGGAGATAGCTGCGCGGACGGTGAAAGCGTCGCTGGAA
>NZ_JBITZU010000040.1:0-32264 GCF_044547075.1 Kitasatospora sp. NPDC052896 | reverse complement strand
AGACGCTCGGCTGGGAAACCCCAGCCGAGCGTCTGCATAAACTCATCGCGGCCTAGACAACCGACCACGTGTTGCGACGACCACTAGAAACCACCCCGCCCGCGGCGCCCCTTCGCGTACGCCGGGGGCGCACCGGACCTGAGCGTGCGTCAGGCAATGTCGCCGAGGAAACCAGTGAAATCCAGAAACCAGTTGACTTGACCTCAGCTATTCGAGTGACAAAGCAAAGATTTGCATATCCGTAACATCAACCGACCACTATCCTCCCCTACCGTTGTCGGCACGCCGTCAATCCGGTTGCCTCCCCTGTTCCACCGGCACCCCGGATTCCCCCACCCCACAAGGGAGACGTCCATGCCCGCAACACGCCGCAGCTCGTTGGCCATCGCCGCCGCCCTCCTGGCGGTCGCCGCCAACACCGCCCCGGCGCTCGCCGCTTCCGCCCCCGCGGTGCCGAACGCCCCGATGATCCCCAGCGGCAGCGCCCCGCACCTGGTCGGCCCGCACGGAGAGATCCTGCACAGCTCCAGCAGCAACTGGTCCGGCTACGCCACCACGGGTGCCAAGTTCACCAGCGTCAGCGCCAGTTGGGTCCAGCCGACGGCCACCTGCGACGGCAACGACAGCTACTCCAGCTTCTGGGTCGGCCTGGACGGTGACGGCAGCGACTCGGTCGAGCAGACCGGCACCGAGGTGGACTGCTCCGAGGGATCCCCGCTGTACTCCTCCTGGTACGAGATGTACCCGGCCTACCCGGTCAACTTCAACGACGCGGTCCGGCCCGGCGACCACTTCACCGCCAGCGTCACCGCCGGCGACGGCGGCTCCTTCACCCTCAAGCTCTCCGACACCACCCAGGGCTGGAGCCACACGGTCAAGAAGACGCTGAGCAACGCCGCGCTGGCCTCGGCCGAGATCATCGCCGAGGCGCCGTCCGACGCCAGCGGCCCGCTCCCGCTGACCAACTTCGGCACGGTCGACTTCACCGGCGCCAAGGTCAACGACAAGCCGCTCGGCAGCTTCAACCCCGACAACATCACCATGGCCACCAACGGCTCCACGCTCGCCACCACCTCGCCGATCACCGACAGCAAGGACTTCTCGGTGAGCTGGAAGAGGTCCAGCTGACGGACGGCCAACCGGATCGGGGGCCGGTCACCCGCCGGCCCCGACGCTCAGTAGGGCTGGACCAGCACGTGCGCGGCGCCCGGCACCCCGATCGCGAGCAGCTCGTCCTCCGCCGCCGTGGTCGGCGTGCCGGTCTCCTGCCTGAGCACGGCCCGGGACAGCGCCTGCACCCAGAGCGCCCGCGGCCGTCGGCGCCGCTCCCAGGCGGCCAACGCGGCCGGGACCTCCGCCTCCGCGTCCAGCGACTCGGCCAGCACCAACGCGTCCTCGATCGCCATCGCCGCGCCCTGCGCCAGAAGCGGGGTGCTGGCGTGCGCGGCGTCCCCGGCCAGCACCACCCGCCCGACGTGCCAGGGCGCGGCCACCGTCACCTGGGAGATCCGGGAGTAGACCACCGCGGCCGGGTCGGTGACCTCCGCCAGCGCCTCGGCAACCGGGCCCTCGATGCCGGTCAACCGCTCGGCGAGCTGCCGGTGGGCCCGCCGCGGGTCCGGCCGGAACTCCTCGGCCTCGGCGGACAGCGCGGCCAGGTGCATCAGTCGGTCGCTGACCGGGGTGAGCGACACCTTGGCCGCGCGGTCCGCCGAGGTCACCAGCACCCCGCGCAGCCAGTCCGGGCGCGGCAGCGTCACCCGCCAGGCGGCGAAGCCGGTGTACTCGGGGCCGAAGGCGTCCCCGTAGAGCCGCCGGCGCAGCGGCGAGCCGGTCCCGTCGAAGCCGACCACCAGGTCGTAGCGCCGCTCGCTGCCGTCGGACAGGCCGACTTTCACCTCCTCACCCTCCTCCGTCAGTTCGGTGAGGGTGGTGTGGAAGCGGATCCGGGCGCCCGCCGCGACCGCCGCCCGACCCAGCACGGCGGCCAGCGCGGGCCGCGGGATGCCGTTGGCCGCCGGGACGCCGGCCATCCGCGGCTGCGGCAGCACGGCCAGCGTACGGCCGGCCGGGTCGCAGAGGGTCAGTTCCTCCCAGCGGAAGCCGGCCGCCAGGCAGTCCGCCAGCACGCCGATCTCCCGCAGCGCGTGCAGCGCGTTCGAGGGCTGGGTGATCCCGACGCCCACCCCGTCCGGCTCACCGCGCAGTTCGGCCACCTCGACGCGGTGGCCGCGCTGCCCGAGCGCGGTGGCCAGGGTCAGGCCGCCGATGCCGCCGCCGTGGATCAGCACCCGGAGCGGCGGGGTCACGGCGCGCCCACCGGGACGGCGGGGGCGGCCGGCAGCCGCATCAGGTGGTCCACCAGGGCGAGCAGCAGGTCGCGGCCGAAGGCCCGTTCCCGGACGTCCCCGAGGAGCAGCGGGACCCGCGGGTCGAGGTCGAGCGCGGCCCGGATCTCCGCCGCGCCACGGGTGTTCCGGCCGTGGAAGCAGTTGATCGCCACCACGAACGGGATGCCCCGGCCCTCGAAGAAGTCGATCGAGGCGAAGCTGCTCTCCAGTCGCCGGGTGTCGGCGATCACGATGCCGCCGAGCGCACCGTTGACCAGGTCGTTCCACATGAACCAGAAACGCTCCTGGCCGGGGGTGCCGAACAGGTAGACCACCAGGTCGGGGCCGATGGTGATCCGGCCGAAGTCCAGCGCGACCGTGGTGGTGTCCTTCTCGTCCACCCCGGCCAGGTCGTCGATGCCCACGCTGGCCCGGGTCAGGTACTCCTCGGTGCGCAGCGGCGCGACCTCGCTGACCGAACCGACCAGGGTGGTCTTGCCCACCCCGAAACCGCCGGCGATCAGGATCTTGACGGCGGCGGGCGCCTGCGCCCCGCCGACCGGCTGACTGCTTGTCATCGTCTTCAGAGTCTCCGGAGTCCGTCACGAACGGCGGCCAGCAGGCCGAGGTCGACCCCGCCGCCGGAACCGGCCACCGCGAGCGGTGCCCGGGCGTGCAGCAGGCCCTGGGCGATCAGGTCGCCCAGCAGGATCTTGGTGACCGAGACCGGCAGGTCGAGGTCGGCGGCCACCTCGGCCACGGCCGCCGGGCGCCGGCAGCGGGCCAGGATCACCCGGTGCTCCGGTTGCAGCCCGCGGGTGGCGGCGCGGCCGTCCTCGGGGAGCGGATCGACGGTGGTCAGCACCGTGATCAGGCTGAGGTCGTCCCGCTCGGGGGCGGTCCGGCCGCGGGTGATGGTGTACGGACGGACCATCGAGTCGGAACCGTCGTCGTCCGCCTCCTCGGCCTCGCTCCAGTGCGGGCTCACCCGAGGCCGCCCCGGACCTGGGTGCCGAGCTTCTGGCCGACCTGCTGGATCAGGGTGTGCATGGCCACCGCCATCACCTCGGCGTCCACGTCCTGGGAGGCGATCACCGCCAGGTGGGTGCCCTGTCCGGCGCCGATGACGAAGAGCCAGAGTTCGGCCAGCTCGACGATCACCTGGTGGACGTCGCCGCCGCCGAACAGCTGGCCGACGCCGCGGGCCAGGCTCTGCTGGCCGGTGGCGACCGCGGCGAGCCGCTCGGCGTCCGGGCGCTCGATGCCGCGGGAGTGGCTGACCACCAGGCCGTCGTCGGAGAGCAGCACGGCGTGCCGGGTGCCGGCCACCGTGTCGACGAGACCGTCCAGCAGCCAGTCCAGGTCCTGGTGAGTGGCGGTGGTGCGTGTCATGACTCGTCTTCCGTCCGGGAGTTGAGGGGGAGGTCCTGCGTGTCGCCGCTGCCGGTGCCCTGTCGGGCGACCCGGGACTGGCGCTGGAAGGCGCCGATCGCCGCGCCGGAGCGGGTGGGGGTGTCGGGCCGGCGCGCCGGCGCGGTCGCGGGGGCGGCCGGGGTGCGCAACTCGGCGGCCAGGCTGGCCTGGCGGACCCGCTGGGGCAGCGGGGGTTCGGGGGTGGCGGCCGTGCCGCCCTGCTCGGCGGCGCGCAACGCCCAGGACGGGCGGGCGCCCGCGCGGTCGGGTGGGGACCCGGCCGGTGCGGGCTCACGGGTGGACTCGTCGTTCGGGGCGGGCCGGCGGGCGTGCCTGGCCCCTCCCCTGCGCTCGGGTGCCGGGCCGGCCGGGTCGGTGGCGCCCGGCAGGTCCTCGGGCGCGATCCGGTCACTCACTCGCGTGGCGCGCTCCGACGTGGGCAGGGCGAGCAACGCGGGTGCCCCCGGCGCGACGGACGGCGGCGCGCCGGTGCCGGCCAGTGCGCGCCCCCGGATCCGGGAGGGCAGCGCGACCGGCTCGACGAGCTCCGCGGTGCCCGGGTCGCCGGCCGCCGGACCGGACGCCGCGGCCACCTTCGCCGGCGGGCCGTCCGTCACCAGCTCGGCCGGGATCAGCACCACCACCCGGGTGCCGCCGAACGCCGACGGCCGGAACTCCACCCGCAGCCCGAGGCTCTCCGCCAGCCGGGCGACCACGTAGAGACCGAGCCGGACGTCGTCGGCCCGGGTCACCACGTCCATCCGCGGCGGACGGCGCATCAGCTCGTTGGCCGCCTCGCACTGCTCGGGTTCCATGCCGAGCCCGCGGTCCTCGATCTCCACCGCCAGCCCGCGGCCGACCAGCGCGGCCCGCACCTCCACCGGGGTGGGCGGCTTGGAGAAGGCGGCGGCGTTCTCCATCAGCTCGGCCAGCACGTGCACCACCGGCCCGACCGCCCGCTCCGAGAGCCACGGCGAACCCTCGATGTCGAGCGTGATCCGCCGGTAGTCCTGCACCTCGCCCTGGGCCGACCGCAGCACGTCCAGCAGCGGGACCGGCTTGCGCCAGCGGCGCTGCGGCTGCCCGCCGGCCAGGATGACCAGGTTCTCCTCGTAGCGGCGCAGCCGTGCGGTCAGGTGGTCGAGGTCGAAGAGCCCCTCCAGCACCTCGGGGTCCTCGTGCCGGCGCTCCATCTGGTCGAGCTTCTTGAGCTGCAGGCCGATCAGCAGCTGGGTGCGCCGGGCGATCCGCTGCAGCAGCCGCTCGAAGCCGCGGTGCTGCTCGGCCTGCTGGACCGCGGCGCCGATCGCGCTCTGCCGGGCCGCGTTGAGCGCCCGGCCGAGCCGGTCGAGCTCGTCGCCGCGGCCCGCCGCGGAGTCGGCGGTGATCTCCCGGCTCTCCGCGGCGGCCGGCTGCTCACCGCGGGCGAGCCGGTCGACCAGCTCGGGCAGGCCGCGTTCGAGCCGCTCGGCCTGGTCCTGCAGGTGGGTGATCCGGCGCCGCAGCGAGCGGGCCAGCCGCCAGCTGGTGGCGCTCACCACGACCACCCCGAGCAGACCGATCACGCTGGTCAGCACGAGCCTGAGGAGCAGCGAGTCGATGCTGCTCCGCCCGGTCGAGACGACGTCGTCGGTGCGGGTCTGCAGCAGCGCGACCAGCTGCGGGGTGACCAGGTCGACGGCCTGGCGCCACTGGTCCGCGTCGGGCGGCAGCGGGACCGTGCCGTCGGCGTTCGGCGCGGTGGGCCGCATCAGGTCCTGCTGGACGACGTCCATCGCGGACCAGGCGGCGCCCTGGGTGAGTTGCTGCCAGCCCGCGGCCTCACCGGCCGGCAGGTAGGGGGCGATCTTGGCGGTGTACAGGAAGCCCTGGGCGCCGATGGCCTGTTGGACGGTCTGCAGGTCCGCCTCGTCGAGCCGGCCGGTGGGCCAGCCGCGGGCCAGCACGGCGTCTTCCCGGGCGATCATCTCCTTGGCCCAGAGGGCGTCGACCAGGGTGCGCGACTGGTAGCCGGCCGCGCCGTTGTCCGCCTGGCCGAGCGCGCTGAAGAGCTGCAGGTCCGTGCTGATCAGGTTGGTGTAGAAGGCGTAGGCGGCCTGCTGGTTGGCACTGCCGTCGTCCACCTCGGCTCGCTCCGCGGGGAGTTGGGACATCGCCTGGCGGGCCTGCCGGACCGCGTCGCGGACCCCGGCCGGGGCGTTGCCGGCGGTTACCGAGGAGAGGGACCGGAAGCTGCGGACGGCGGCGTCGGTCAGCTGGCGGCGCAGGTCCAGGTCGTCGCTGACGCTGCCGGGCTGGGCGAGCTGCTCGGCGCTGAGCCGGCGCTCCTCCTGGAGGCTGTAGTAGACCAGGTTGGCCGGTTGGCCGGCCTTCTGGGCCAGCAGCTCCTGGGCGGCCTGCTGCTGGTAGTCGGCGAAGGTCTGGCCGGTCGTCACCGTCCAGAGCGCGGCGAGCGCGACGGCGGGGACCACGGCCAGCGCGAGCAGTGCTCGACGCAGGGTGAGGCGCGAGCGCCCGCTACTGAAGGCTCTCCGCGTGCGCAGGGCAGACTCCTCGCCGGTGGCGGCAGCCGGGCAGGACCCGCCGCCTGTGGTACGACCGATGACGGGCGATACTAGTCATACCGATATGTCCGGCGGAAGAACCTCAGTTGAAGCGCAGGAGCGTCACCGAGCGGAACTCCTCGCCCGGCCGCAGCTCGGTCGAGGGGTACTCCGGGTGGTGCGGGGAGTCGGGGAAGTGCTGGGTCTCCAGCGCCACGCCCGCGTACGGCCCGAACGGCTGCCCGCTCTCCCCCGTCACCGCGCCGCTGAACGAGTTGGCGGTGTAGAGCTGGACGCCCGGCTCGGTGGTCAGCACCTCCAGGGTGCGTCCGGAGACCGGGTCCTCCAGCAGCGCCGCCCGGGTCGGGGTGCCGTCCGCCGGGCGGGGCCGGAGCACGAAGTTGTGGTCGTAGCCACCGGCCGCCGCCAGCTGCGGGTGACTCTCCGAGATGCCCTTGCCGATCGGCCGCGCGGTGGTGAAGTCGAACGGCGTGCCGGCCACCGGCTCGGACGGGCCGTACGGGATCTGCCGCTCGTCGACCGGGGTGTAGTGGTCGGCGTCCAGGGTGAGCAGGTGGCCGAGCACGTCGCCGCTGCCCTCGCCGGCCAGGTTGACGTAGGCGTGGTTGGTCAGGTTGAGCACGGTGGGCCGGGTGGTGACGGCCCGGTACTCGATGGCGAGCGTGCCGTCGGCGTCCAGCAGGTAGCTCACCCAGACGTCGAGCGCGCCGGGGAACCCCTGATCGCCGTCGCGGCTGCGCAGGTGCAGCCGGACGCCCGCGCGCCCGCCGTCGCGCAACTCCTCGGCGGCCCACATCCGGTTGGCGAAGCCGTCCGGTCCACCGTGCAGGGTGACCCCGTTGCCGGTGGGGGCGAGCGGGTGGTCCACGCCGTCCAGGGTGATCCGGCTGCCGGCGATCCGGTTGGCGTACCGGCCGACGGTCGCGCCGTAGTGCCGGGCCGGTCCCAGGATGTCCGCCAGCTTCTCGCTGCTGACCAGCACCTGGGCCACCCGTCCGGAGCGGTCCGGGGTCCGCACGGTGTGCAGGGTGGCGCCCAGGGTGAGCACGGTGGCCTCGACGGCCCCGGCCCGCAGGGTCCACCGCTCGATCGCCGCGCCGGCCCCGCTCCCGGCCAGCGGGGCGTGCGAGACCTGGGGCGGCTGCGCCGGGCTCCGGCCGGTCGCCTGCTGCGGGTCGAGCGCCATGTCCTGACTCCTCTGCTCTGCCGCCGGGCGGGGGCGGACGGTGTGCCCGGCATATGCGGTGCGGTCGTGAGGCAGCCTAACCTTCGGTCTGGCCAGGACGGGGCTTCTTCAGCCCGAGCGCGGCGGCCAGGCCGCCCTGGGTGGTCCCGGTCTTGCGGTGCACCGCGGACAGCCGGCGGTTGACCAGGCTGAGCAGGATGTCCAGGCGCTCGGCGATCTCCACCGCGCTGAGCCCCTCGACGGCCAGTTTGGCGACCTCCCACTCGGGCTGGCTGAGCGCCTCCCTGCCGGTGCTGCGCAGCCGGTTGGGCCTCAGCCCGGAGGCGCCCAGCTCCTCGCGGGCCCGCTCCACCAGGCCGTCCGCGTTGCACTCGACGGCCAGCTCCATGCCCTGGTGCAGCTGCTCGGTGGCCTCCGCCAGCCGGCCCACCCGGCGCAGCGCGGCGCCCAGGTCGACCAGTGCGCGGGCGTGTTCGTACCCGACCGGGGAGCGACCGAGTTCCACCACGGACTCGGTGAGCAGCTCGACCGCGCGCTGGCCCTCGGCCAGCCCGGCCGCGATCCGCAGCGCGCTGCCGACCGCCGAGCCGACGCCGAACGCCCGGGCCCGGCGCACCCCCTCCTCGGCCAGCTTGCCCGCCTCCTCCGGGTCGTCCGGCTGGACGGCCTGCGCCAGGTGGCCGACCCACGGCGCCCAGATGGTGTTGTGCCAACCGCGGTCGGCCAGTTGGCCGCCGACCGTGCGCAGCACGCCGACCGCCGCCTCCCGGTCGCCCTGGGCCAGCAGCAGCTTGCCGTACAGGGTCGGCGCGTTCGGCAGCACCATCGCGGTCGGGTGGTAGGGCGGCGCGAAGCCGTGGTCGGCGGCCAGCTTCCAGGCCTCCTCGACCCGGCCGCGGGCCAGCAGGGTGTCGGCCAGCACGCCCACCGTGTTCCACTGCAACGGCAGGCCGTCGCCCAGCCGGCGGGCGATCCGCAGCGCGCCGCGCAGGAACTCCTCGGCCTCGGCGAGCGCGCCGCGGCGGAACCGCACCAGGCCCATCAGGAAGTACGCGAAGCCGACGTGCCCGCCGCCCCAACCGGCCACCTCGAAGGCCCGGATGGCCTCCTCCAGCAGCTTCTCGGCGCGGTCCAGCTGGTCGGTGTAGATGTAGGTCAGCGCGACGATCCCGGGCATCTCCAGGCCCCAGGTGGTGCCGGTCCACTCCAGGCCGGGCGGCAGCTGGCCGTCGATCAGCGCCGAGTCGACCAGGGCCAGCGCCTCGGCGGCGGACTCGCCGCGCAGCGTCAGGTCCCAGGCGCGCAGCGCCCGAGTGGCCCGCGCGTTGACGTCGTCACCGGTCAGCTCGGCGTTGAGCCGGGCCAGCCGGGCCGAGCGGCCCGGTCCGTCCGCCTCCTCGCGCTGGAAGGCCGCCCACATGAAGTGCGCCACCTGCAGCCGCATCCGACCGGGACCGGGCGCGGTCCGCTCGGCCTCGTTCAGGGTGACCTCGGCCGCCTCCAGCAGTTGGCCGCTGTGCGCGAGCACCTCAGAGAGCCGGAAGGTGGCGTCCACCCGCAGGTCCTCGCGCAGTTCCTCGGTGTCCAGCGCGAGGCGCAGCTGGTGGACCGTGGTGGCCGGGTCGGTGAGCAGCGCGGAGCAGCCCAGCTCGTAGATCACCTCGGCCCGGTCCTCGTCCTCCGGCGGCTCCGCCAGGGCCCGCTCCAGGCAGCGTTGGGCGGCGGTCGGCGCGCCGACCGCGAGGTGTTCCTGGGCGGCCCGGCGCAACTTGCCGACCACCTCGGGATCGCCCTCCGGGTGGGTCTCCAGCAGGTGGCGGGAGGCCTCCACCAGCGGACGCCCGGCGTTCTCCACCTCCACCGCGGCCTTGCCGTGCATCGCGGTGCGCACGCCGGGCCGGATCGACTGGTAGACCGAGGTGGCGATCAGCGGGTGGACGAACTCCAGCGGGCCGTCGGCCGGGCCGTCGAGCACCCCCTGGCGGCGCAGCTCCGCGATCGCGTCCGCGGCGGTGGACGGGGGCTGGCCGGCGATCCGAGCCGCCAGCCGGATGTCGATCTGGGTGCCGAGCAACGCGGCGGCCTGGGCGAAGGTGAGGGTGTTGACGCCGAGTTTGGCCAGCCACAGCTCGCGGGTCATGCCCTGGGCCTCGGCGGCCAGGTTGTGCAACAGCGGGACGTTCTCGTCGATCGGCTCGATCCGGCTCTCGCGGACCTTCACCAGCAGTGCGTTGGTCAGGTACGGGCTGCCCGCGGTGACCGCCCAGACCTGCCGGCAGAACGCGTCGTCCGCGGTGTCCGGGAAGGCGGCGCGGACCAGCTTCTCGATCGACTTGGGCTGCAGGCCCTGGAACTCCAGGTGCCGGTGCGAGTTGGCGGCCACCAGCTTGCGGAAGGTCTGTGCCTCCTCGGGCAGTTCGTCCGAGCGCCAGGCGATCGCCAACAGCACCGGCAGCTCGGGGCAGCGCACCGAGAAGGCCTCCAGCCAGCCCAGCGACTCCAGGTCGGCCCACTGGAAGTCGTCCACCAGCATCACCAGCGGCGCCTTCAGTCGGGCGAGTTGGGTGACCACGTAGTCCAGGCCGGCCTTGACGCTCTGCGGATCGAGTTCGTCGGCGGACGGCCGGACCAGGCCGACCGCCGGGCCCGCGATCTCGGTCCACGGACCGAACGCCTCGCACCGTTCCTGCTCGGTGAGCCTGAGCAGTTCGGGCTGGAGCAGCTGCCGCAGCACGTGGAAGGGCTCGGCCCGGCGCTGCTCGCCACCGCGGGCCGAGAGCACGGTGCAGCCGGCGTTCCTGGCCAGCCTGCGCACCTCCTGGAGCATGCTGGTCTTGCCGTAGCCGGGCTTGCCGCTGTAGAGGAGCAGCGAGCCGAGTTCGACGCCGCCGGCCGCGAACTCCCGGCACAGGGTGTCGACCGCCTGGCCGGCCACCTGGATCGCCGTGTCGCGCTCGTGCAGCGGCGGCCGGGTCGAATCCGTCCCCGTTTCGTTCGGCTGCCCGCCCTGTCCCACCCGCTCGCCCGCCTGTTCGGTCACTGTCGGTCCCTCCACCCTGCCGCTACGCGATCCTGCTGCGAGGTTAGCGTCACCCGGACCGGCGTGAATCCGGTTTGCGCAGCCGGCGAACTATGACGACGATTCAACTCCGGGGGCTGCGGGCATTGCTGCGACATCCCTGCCATGTGATGGTGTGATCAGATACGCTGCGCCCCCGGGGGGACCTGGCGGATCTTGGCACAACCTGTGGCAGGACCGGCCCCACCAGCCCCCTCACGTCTTCCCGGGAGTCCGATGTTCGACCCGACCGCGCTCGAACTTCCCTTTCCTCGCCGTCGCAACCCCCACCTCGCCGTCGCGCAGGCCCAACACCTGCTCTGGCTCGAGGAGTTCGACATGCTCGGCAGCCGGATCGGTCCGGCCGGGTACGCCCGCTGGGACGTCCCGACGCTCGCCGCGCTCAGCTATCCCGATTGTGCCGCACCAGAGTTGGCGCTGGCCACCGATCTGATGGCGTTCTACTTCCTGTTTGACGACCAGTTCGACGGACCGCTCGGGCGCCGGCCCGCCCAGGTGGCCGCGATCTGCGAGGAACTCGGCGGCGTGCTGCAGGGCCGGCCGGTGGCCGGCCGATCGGCGTGCACCCGGGCCTTCGCCGACCTCTGGGCCCGGATCACCGACGGGATGTCCGGCCGCTGGCGGGCCCGCGCCGCCTACAACTGGGAGTGGTACCTGGCCAGTCACCCGGCCGAGGCGGCCGGCCGGCGCGGTGGCCTGCCGCCCGACCGCGAGGGCTACCTGACGCTGCGCCGGGGAACCGCCGCGATGGAGAGCGTGCTGGACATGATCGAACGGCTGGGCCGCTTCGAGGTGGCGCCCGCCGCGTTCCACTGCCCGCAGCTCCGCCAGCTTCGCCAACTGGCCGCCGACATCCCCTCGTTGAGCAACGATGTGCGCTCCTACGAGGTGGAGGCCCCGAGGGGCGATGTCAACAACCTAGTGATGATCGTGCAACGCGAGCGCGGCTGCTCGCTGGCGGAGGCGGGTGCGCTGGTGCTCGCCGAGGCCCGCCAGATGGCCGCGCGCTACTCCCAGTTGCTCGACGAACTGCCGAGAACCCTGGAGGACCTCGAACTCGACCCGGAACAGGTCACCGTGGCGCGGCGGTACGCCGACGGGCTCACCGGCTGGCTCACCGGATACCTCGACTGGGAAGTCAACACCGGTCGTTACCGGACCGGGTGACTTCCCTGGTACGCACGGTAGTCGATCCGGGCTTCTGCGGCTAGGGTGCCGGGAGCACGCTCCGTACCGGCACCCTTCCGCAGCCCGAGGAGAGTCACACCTTGACGGTCTTCCAGCCCCCGACCTCCTTCCGCCCCCGATACGAGCACTGGATCGGCGGTGCCTGGGTGCCGCCGGTACGCGGCCGCTACTTCGAGAACCCCACCCCGGTCACCGGTCAGGTCTTCTGCGAGGTGGCCCGCGGCACCGCCGAGGACATCGAGCTGGCACTGGACGCCGCGCACGCCGCCGCCCCCGCCTGGGGCCGCACCCCGCCGGCCGAGCGCGCGCTGGTGCTGTCCCGGATGGCCGACCGGATCGAGGCCAACCTGGAGACCCTGGCGGTCGCCGAGAGCTGGGAGAACGGCAAGCCGGTGCGCGAGACGCTGGCGGCCGACCTGCCGCTGGCCGTCGACCACCTGCGCTACTTCGCCGGCGCCATCCGGGCCCAGGAGGGCGGCCTGTCCCAGATCGACGAGGACACGGTCGCCTACCACTTCCACGAGCCGCTGGGAGTGGTCGGCCAGATCATCCCGTGGAACTTCCCGCTGCTGATGGCGGTCTGGAAGCTCGCCCCGGCGCTGGCCGCGGGCAACGCGGTGGTGCTCAAGCCGGCCGAGCAGACCCCCGCCTCGGTCCTGCTGCTGATGGAGCTGATCGCCGACCTGCTGCCACCCGGCGTGGTCAACGTGGTCAACGGCTTCGGCGTCGAGGCCGGCAAGCCGCTGGCCGCCAGCAACCGGATCCGGAAGGTCTCGTTCACCGGTGAGACCACCACCGGCCGCCTCATCATGCAGTACGCGAGCGCCAACCTGATCCCGGTCACCCTGGAACTCGGCGGCAAGAGCCCCAACCTGTTCTTCGCCGACGTCGCGGCGCGGCAGGACGCCTTCTACGACAAGGCGCTGGAGGGTTTCGCGATGTTCGCCCTGAACCAGGGCGAGGTCTGCACCTGTCCCAGCCGGGCACTGATCCAGGCGTCGATCTACGACAGCTTCCTCGGCGACGGCCTGGAACGGGTGCGGGCGATCAGGCAGGGCAACCCGCTGGACACCGAGACCATGGTCGGCGCGCAGGCCAGCAACGACCAGCTGGAGAAGATCCTCTCGTACATCGAGATCGGCCAGGCCGAGGGCGCCAAGGTGCTGACCGGTGGCGAACGGGTCGACCTCGGCGGCGAGTTGTCGGGCGGCTACTACGTGGCACCGACGGTCTTCGAGGGCGACAACCGGATGCGGATCTTCCAGGAGGAGATCTTCGGGCCAGTGCTCGCGGTGACCCGCTTCGAGGGCTTCGAGGACGGCATCGGCATCGCCAACGACACCCTGTACGGGCTGGGCGCGGGCGTCTGGAGCCGGGACGGCGGCACCGCCTACCGGGCCGGCCGGGCGATCCAGGCCGGCCGGGTCTGGACCAACGCCTACCACCTCTACCCCGCGCACGCGGCCTTCGGCGGCTACAAGAACTCCGGGATCGGCCGGGAGACCCACCAGATGGCGCTGGCCCAGTACCAGCAGACCAAGAACCTGCTGGTGAGCTACTCCCCGCAGGCACTGGGCCTCTTCTGATGGCCAGGGTCGCGCTGACCGAGGCGGCGGCCGCCCTGCTGCGTCAACTGGCCGATGAGCACGGCCCGCTGATGTTCCACCAGTCGGGCGGCTGCTGTGACGGCTCGGCGCCGATGTGCTACCCGGCCGGCGAGTTCCGCACCTCGGACGCGGACGTGCTGCTCGGCGAACTCGCCGTGCCGGGGCTGCCGTTGCCGGTCCCGGTCTGGATGGGCCGCGACCAGTACGCCTACTGGTCGCACACCCACCTGACCATCGACGTCGTCCCCGGCCGGGGCGCCGGCTTCTCGCTGGAGGCCCCGACCGGCCTGCGCTTCCTGACCCGCTCCCGGTTGCTCACCGAGCAGGACGAGCGGTAGCCCCGGTCTACGCCGCGCCCTGGTCCAGGCAGGAACGCACCGCCCGGATCAGGGTGCGGGAGCGGATGTCCCCGGTCACCCCCGGCATCATCCCGTTGGTCACGTAGCCGAAGCCGATCCCCAGCTCCGGATCGGCGAAGCCCAGCGCGCCGCCCCGGCCGGGGTGGCCGAAGGCGGCCGGCGAGGACATCGGCGAGGTCGGCCCGTGCCGGAAGAAGCCGTGCCCGAAGCTGGAGTTGACGATCAGCACCCGGTCCGGTCCGACCGAGGCCGGCCCCATCGCCTCGGCCAGCACGGCCGGTTCGAGCAGCGCGGGCAGCAGTTCCCCGGGCCGTCCGCCGTGTCGGTCGGCCGCGCCGATCAGCGCCGCGTAGAACCGGGCCAGCGAGCGGGCCGTCCCGATCCCGTTGGCGCCGGGGATCTCCGCGGCCTGCACCGCCGGATCGTTCAGGTCGACGGTGGGCCGCACCGAGGCGAAGGCCCGCGCGGTGAGCGAGGTCTTGTCCTGGTAGGCGTCCACCACGGCCTGCTTGGGCCGCAGCCGCAGCCCGTTCGGCCCGGTCTGGGCGGCCTCCGGCGCCGGCAGGTCCACCAGGTGGCCGACCCGCGGCGCCGCCCCCGCGGGCAGCCCGATCCACAGGTCCAGGCCGAGCGGGGCGGCGACCTCCTCGGCGAAGTAGTGCCCGACCGAGCGCCCGCTGACCCGGCGGACCACCTCGCCGACCAGCCAGCCGAAGGTGTACGGGTGGTAGCCGTGCCAGGCCCCCGGCTCCCAGGCCGGCGCCTGCGCGGCCACCGCGGCCGCGGCCGGCTCCCAGGCGAGCACGTCCTCGACCCGCAGCGGGACGTCCAGCGCGGGCAGCCCGGCGCGGTGCGAGAGCAGCCAGCGCACCGGGACGTGCTCCTTGCCGGCCGCCTTGAACTCCGGCCAGTAACCGGCCACCGGCGCGTCCAGGTCGAGCAGGCCGCGCTGGTGCAGCAGCAGGGCGGTGGTGGCGGTGAGGCCCTTGGTGACCGAGCGCAGCACCTGCGCGGTGTCCGCGGTCCAGGCCACCGCCGGTGCGGGCCGGCCGCCGACCTCCGGCCGGGCGTCGCCGCCCCACAGGTCGACCACCTTGTGGCCGCGCAGGTACAGCGCGAACGCCGCGCCCAGCTCGCCGTGGTCCCGGAAGTTGCGTGCGAAGGCCTCGCGGACCGGTTCGAACCCCTCCGCCGTCTCGCCCCAGATCTCCACCATCGCCCGCCACCCGTCCGTGCCGATCATCATCCTGTCTGCTCTTGGCACCTTAGAGCCCGCGCAGATAGGCGGGTGGGGCACCCGGGCAGTGAGGTGAGCACAGGTCTCCGTGATCATGGAGTTGCGACGCTCTGTGACTGGGGAGACCCGTGCCCGTTCGTCCAGCATGGCTGACCGACCCGTTGTGGGACCAATTCGCGGCACTGCCGCCTGCCGTGGGGTTAGCGGCCGATCTTGTCCAGCTCGGCGAGATCGTCGTCGGAGAGCTGGAGTTCCGCGCCTGCGACGTTCTCTCGCAGGTGTGCCACCGACGAGGTGCCGGGGATCAGCAGGATGTTCGGCGACCGCTGCAACAGCCAGGCGAGGGCGACCGACATCGGCGTCGCGTCCAGCCGGGTGGCCACGGCCGTGAGCGCGGAGGACTGCAGCGGGCTGAAGCCGCCGAGGGAGAAGAAGGGCACATAGGCGATGCCCTGCTCGGCGAGCTCGTCGATCAGCTCGTCGTCTTGGCGGTGGGCGAGGTTGTACATGTTCTGCACGCACACGATCGGCGCGATCGAGCGTGCCTCTGCGACCTGTGCCGCCGTCGCGTTGCTCACGCCGAGATGCCGGATCAGTCCCTGCTGCTGGAGTTCGACGAGTGTTTCGAACGCCTCGGCGAGCGAACCGGTCACGGGGCCCTGGGCGTCGCCGAGCCGGAGGTTGACCACATCCAGCGTGTCGAGGCCGAGGTTCTCCAGGTTCCCGGTGACCGCCCTGCGCAGTTCGTCGGGCTCGCGCGCCGGGGGCCAGCCGCCCTCCTGGTCGCGGATCGCCCCGACCTTGGTCACGATGTGCAGCGCGTCGGAGTACGGGTGCAGGGCTTCGCGGATCAGCTGGTTGGTGATGTGCGGCCCGTAGGCGTCGGCGGTGTCGATGTGGGTGATGCCAAGGCTGACGGCCTCGCTCAGGACGGCGAGTGCGCCGTCGCGGTCGGCGGGCGGGCCCATGACCCAGGGGCCGGCCAGCTGCATGGCGCCGTAGCCGAACCGGGTGACGGTCAGGTCGCCCAGCGGCCAGGTGCCGCCGGGCAGCGAGGCGCAGGGAGTGCTCATGGTGTGCCCTACTTTCTTGTCGAGCCAGGGGCTGGTGCCTGATTGGCTCCTTGCACCACTATTGGTGTGTAGCTTCATATCGGGAAGTAGGCACTTCCGAGTTCGTTAGGCACCCACAGGCGAGAGGAACGGTCCATGGCGACGATGACGGCGGCCCAGCAAAGGGCACAGGCCAAGGTGGAGTACGACGCCTTCGTGGCGGCCTGTCCCAGCCGCAAGCTGCTCGACCGGATCTCCGACAAGTGGGTCACACTGATCCTGGCCGCGCTCGGCAGCGACAGCGCGCATGAGCCCGGCGCCGACTGCGCCGGCCAGCCCCGGGTGATGCGCTACTCGCAGCTGCAGCGCCTGCTGGCCGGCGTCAGCCAGAAGATGCTCACCCAGACGCTGCGCTCCCTGGAGCGCGACGGCCTGGTGTCCCGCACCGCAGTGCCGACCGTGCCGGTCACGGTCTCCTACGAGCTGACCGATCTGGGCCTGTCGCTGTACGAGATGATGCGGGGCCTCAAGGCCTGGGCCGAGGTGCACATGGACGATGTGCTCGCCAACCGCCAGACCTTCGACACCCGCGTCGGCTGAACCACAACAGGGTTGCTGACCAGCGGGAACAGTCTGCGCGTAGTCGGCGCCCTCTCACCCTTGTGCGCGATGCGGCCGTGCAGGTTGCGGGCGGCCGGTTCGGTTCGGGTCTTGTCCGAGTCGTAGCCGGCATCCAGGTGCACGGTGATGTCGTCTGGCAGCGGTCCCAGATCCTCCAGCAGGTCCAGAGTCGCGGCGAGCAGCGGGGAGTCGTGGCGGTTCGCTCCGGCGAGGACCCTGCCGAGCGGAATTCCGTAACCATCCGTCATGCCCGAGCGCTTGAGCCCCTGCTTGCCGCGGTCGACCGGTGAGCGTCCAGCGACCTCGCCGCCGCCGGGGGCCTTGGTGATCGAGCCGTCGACGGCGATCCGGTCAAGCTCCAGCCCGACGATCCGGTCGTAGGACTCCCGCGCAATCTGCTTGAGCCGCAGGAAGACGCCGAGGCAGATCCACTCGTCGCGGCGGTTGCGGATAGTAGTCGCCGAGCAGGTGGTGTCGGCGATCGCCCCACAGGTCTCCCCAGTGATCACAGAGCGTCGCAACTCCATGATCACGGAGACCTGTGCTCACCTCACTGCCCGAGTGCCCCACCCGCCTATCTGCGCAAGCTCTTAGTCTGATCGCCATGAGCAATCCTCTGGACGAACTGCTGGACGTGGTCGATCACCAGGACCGGGTCGTCGGCACGGCCTCCCGGGGCGAGGTCTACCGGCGCCGGCTGACCCACCGGTGCGTCATGGTGCTGGTCCGGGACGCGGCGGGCCGGATCTTCGTGCACCGGCGCTCGGCCGGGAAGAGCTTCGCGCCGGGGGCGTACGACGTCTTCGTCGGCGGCGTGGTCGGCAGCGGCGAGAGCTACCGCGAGGCGGCCGTCCGGGAGGCCGAGGAGGAGCTGGGGGTGACCGGGGTCCGCCCCGAGCCGCTCTTCCGGTTCCTCTTCGAGACGGCCGACCACTCCTGGTTCTGCGACGTCCACCAGGCCGAGTGGACCGGCCCGGTCACCCCGCAGGTCGAGGAGATCGACTGGCACGACTGGCTCACCGAGGACGAGGTCGCCGACCGGCTGACGCGCTGGGAGTTCGTCCCGGACGGCCGCGCCGCCTACCAGCGCTACCTGGAGCTGCGGGCCTCCTCGTCGGCGCCGGAGTCCTCGTAGGGGTCCCACTCGGGGTGCTCACGGGCCGCCCAGAGCGGGTCCACGCTGCCGGTCCGCATGCCCTCACGGGCCTGCGGGTCGCGCAGCGCCAGGTAGATGTGCCCGGCCACCACCGCCCCGATCGCCAGCGCCAGCCACTCGTGCACGAAGGTCGCCCCGGTCCGCCAGACCAGCGGCGCCAGGTGGGTGAACCACATCAGCAGCCCGGTCCCGAGCATCACCACCACCGAGCCGGCGATCCAGGCCGCCCAGAGCTTCTGCCCGGCGTTGAACTTGCCCGCCCGGCGCCGGTACGAGCGCCAGAAGGCCGCCTTCAGCCACTCCCGGTCGTACGGCGCGAAGCGGTTGAGCCGGCCCAGGTCGCGCCGCAACGCCCGGGAGCCGAGCCCGAGCAGCAGCGGCACCGGCAGCAGCACCCCGGCCCACTCGTGCACGACGGTGACCAGCCGGCGCCGCCCGACCAGCTCGGCGAGCGGCGGGAGGTAGAGGCAGGCGGCGGTGACGACGCAGACCAGCATCAGGGTCGCGGTGGTCCGGTGCACCCAGCGTTCGGCCCGGGTGAAGCGCGGCAGCCGGCCCACCACGGCGTCGGGCTCAGCTGGTCGGGGCATCGTCGCGCCCGTTCGACTTGCCGACCCAGGCGTCCACGTCATAGCCGTAGTGCTCCCAGTAGCCGGGTTCGACGTCGGGCGTGACGGTGATGCCCGACAGCCACTTCGCCGACTTGTAGAAGTACATCGGGGCGACGTAGAGCCGCACCGGCCCGCCGTGGTCGTGGGTGACCGGCTTGTCCTGCATCTTCAACGCGACCAGCACGTCGTCCCGGCGGGCCTGGTCCAGGGTGAGGCTCTCGGTGTACTCGCCGTCGAAGCAGCTGAACTTCACCGCGGTGGCGCCGGAGCGCACCCCGGCGGCGTCCAGCAGGTCGGCCAGTTTCACCCCCTCGAAGGGCGTGCCGGGCACCCGCCAGCCGGTCACGCACTGCACGTCGTGCACGATCCGGTGCTGTGGCAGCGCCTGCAGATCGGCCAGCGTGTAGCTGGTCGGGTGGTCGACCAGGCCGTCCACGGTGAGGGTGTAGTTCGCGGCCGTCCTGGTCTGGACCGCCCCGGTCACCGAGTAGTACTGGAAGCTGCCGGAGTCCGGCAGCAGGCCGGTCAGCCCGGTCGGGTCGTCCTTGGAGAGCCCGGTGAGCACCGAACTCACGGCGCGGGAGAGGACCGGCGCCGCGGCCACTCCGGCCACACCGAGGCCGATCATGCCGAGCACCACACGTCGGCCGACCGGCGTCCCGCTGGTCGGTGCATTGTCGTTCACGGATCCATTGTGGTCAGTCAAGATGAGGACCGGACAGCCTCGGGCCGGGAACGTCAGACTTTCGAAAGGATCCTGCGGATAGGCTGACCGGCATGGCCTCCCGTACGCCCGCAGCGGCGCCCCGGACCCCGCCGCGGCGCCGGCTGAGCGTCGACGAGCGGCGCGAGCAGCTGATCGCCGTCGCCCTGGAGCTGTTCAGCGCCCGCCCGCCGGAGGAGGTGTCGATCGACGACATCGCGGCGGCCGCGGGCGCCTCCCGGCCGCTGGTGTACCACTACTTCGCGGGCAAGCAGGCGATCTACGAGGAGTCGCTGCGCCGGGCCGGGCAGGAGCTGGCCGGCCGCTTCGAGGAGCCGGCGACCGGACCGCTCTCGGTCCGGCTGTACCGGGTGATGGGCCGCTACCTGGACTTCGTGGCCGAGCACGGGCCCGGCTTCGCGGCCCTGCTGCGCGGCGGTTCGGTGGCCGCCAGCCCCGGCGCCGACGCGGTGATCGACGACGTGCGGCGGGCCGCGCACGACCGGATCCTGGCCCATCTGGCGCTCGAACACCCGACGCCCGGGCTGCGGCTGACGGTCCGGACCTGGATCGCCAACGCCGAGATCAGCTCGCTGGAGTGGCTGGCCGACGGCCAGCGCGAGCCGCGCGAGGAGCTGCAACTGCGGCTGGTGCAGGACTTCGTGGCCGCGCTGGTGCTGACCGCCGCCCGGGAGCGCGACCGGCGGCCCGAGCTGGCCCTGGCGCTGGCCGGCTACCTGGCCGACGAGCGGCCGGACGGCCCGACCGGCGCGCTGGTCCGCGACCTGGCCGGGCTGCTGGCCGGGCCGGGCCTGGCCGCCGTGCTCGGCCCGCTGGCCGCGGAGGAGCCGTCCGAACAGGGCTGATGGAACGCTCCTCCGGCGTGGTGGGCCCGCCCCGGGCCGGCTCGCCGAGTTGCCGCGTGGCGTCGGGGCCGGCCGGGACACCGGCCACCGGCCGCCCGACCCGCCGGCGCCGAACCACCCACCGCGCCGGCCGGGTTGGTCAGGACGGTCCGAGCAACACCACCCGGGCGCGCGACAACTCCCGCGCCGTGCTCAGGTGGTGAGCAGCACGCCGGCGTACGACACTCCGGCCACCACCACCCAGGAGGCCAGCCCCAGCGCGGCCACCCGGCCGCCGGTGCGGGCCATCACCGGCAGGTTCACCGCCGAGCCGAGCCCGAACAGCGCTGCGGCCAGCAGCAGTTGCTGCACCTGGTCGGCCGCGTTCAACGCGCCGGCCCCGAGCAGTCCGGTGCTGCGCAGCAGGATCGCCGCCAGGAAGAGTGCCACGAAGAGCGGCAGCACCGGCGGCCGCTTGCCCTGCGCGCCGGTACCGTCGGCGCCTCGCGCGCCGAGCCGGCCGCGCCGCACGGCCACCGCCACGCCCGCGACCAGCGGTGCCAGCAGCACCACCCGCATCAGCTTGACCAGCACGGCCTCGCGCAGCGCGGCCGGCCCGGCGGTCTGCGCGGTGGCCACCACCTGCCCGACGTCGTGCACGCTCGCGCCGACCCAGCGGCCGAACTCCGGCCCGTCCAGCCCGAGCGGGTGCTGCAACAGCGGGAGGACGGCGATCGCCAGGGTGCCGCAGAGGGTCACCAGCGCGACCGAGGTGGCGATGTCCTCCTCCTCGCTGCCGGTCACCTCGCTCACCGCGCCGATCGCCGAGGCGCCGCAGATCGAGTAGCCGGTGGCCACCAGCAGCGGCTGATCGCCGGGCAGCCCGAGCCGCCGGCCGAGCCAGTAGGTGCCCGCGAAGGTCGCCACCACCACCGTCAGCACCATCGCCACGGTGGCCCAGCCGAGTCCGGCCACGTCCGTCAGGCTGAGCTTGAGCCCGAGCAGCACGATGCCGGCCCGCATCAGTCGCTTGGCCGCGACCCCGAGGCCCTTCTTGGCCCGGGTCCGGACCAGTGCGCGGGCCCCGGGCAGGTGGGCCGCGGCGATCCCGAGCACCACCGAGGCGGTCAGCATCGGCACGGCCGGCACCGCCCAGTGGACGGCCAGCGCCAGCAGCACGCCGCCGACCGCCATCAGCAGGCCGGGCAGCGCACCGGACGCCCCGGGCGGCGCCGGCGCGGCGGGCTCGGCGGCCGTGGCCTCGTCGGGCGTCAGCTGGACACCGCCGTGCGCGGCGTTGGTCAGCGTCACGACGACGGCTCGTCGGTCGGCACCTGGTACACCCGGCGGATGCTGCTGCCCAACCGGGCCACGTCCGCGCCGTACACGTGGATCGAGATCGCCTTCCCGGCACCCGAGTTCCGCACCCGGTGGATGTCGCCGGGCGGCGCGAAGCCGCAGACCGAGCCGAGCGGGTTGACCACGTCCTCGGTGAACGCCAGTCGGGCCACCGGCCCGCCCGGGACCAGCCGGAACCGGCGCTCGCTCTCCTCGCCCCGGTGCACCCCGGTGACGCACCAGGAGACGTGGTCGTGGACGCAGGTCCGCTGGCCGGGCAGCCAGACCAGGGCGACCACCGAGAAGCTGCCGTCCTCCTCGGCGTGCAGCACGTGCTGCCGGTAACGCTCCGGGTCGCCCTCGCACTGCTCCTCGGTGAGCAGCGCGGGGTTGCCCAGGTACGGTCGCAGCCGCTCCCCGACCAGGTGCGCGGTCGGCTCGGGGGGCAGGCCGAGCGCGACCACCTCCCGGATCTCGGCGATGAGCGCATCGGCCGGCGTCAGGCTGCGGGTGATGGCTGTGGTCAGGGTCATGAGCACCAGCCTGCGACCGCATCACCCATCAGGTCCAACGAGGGATTCTTCGCGTTCGCCAACTCCTGCTTATGTGCCGACTTCGGGAAATCACTCCCCGTATTCGGCTGGCTACCTTCAGCAGCCGACCCGGGTGGCCGCTGCCGAGCGCAGCCCGTCCAGCACCAGCCCGGTCGCGGGCAGCGCCAGGTGCTCGCGCAGCACGTACGCCGAGACCTGCCGGCGGACGTGCGGCTCCAGTGTCCGGCCGGTCACCTTGCGGTGGTTGAGGAAGGAGAGCACCAGCGAGGGTGCCACCGCCAGGCCCACCCCGGCCGCCACCAGGCTCTGCAGCGCGAGGTTGTCGTCGGTGGTGAACACGATGTCCGGTTCGAAGCCCTCGTCCGCGCAGACGTGCAGGAAGTTGGCCCGGCAGCGGGCGCAGCCGGCGATCCACCGGGCCTGCTCCAGCTCGCTCAGCCGCACCGCGTGCCGGCGGGCCAGCGGGTGCCCGACCGGAAGCAGCACCGTCAGCAGGTCCTCCATCAGCCGGATCTCCACCAGCTCGGGCGGCACCTCGGCCCGCATTCCCGGATAGCTGAAGGCGAGCGCGATGTCGCACTCCCCCGCCAGGAGCCGCTGCAGCGACTCCGGCGGCTCGGCCTCCAGCAGCTCGACCCGGACCCCGGGGTGGTCGGCCAGCAGCCGGGCCATCGCCTCCGGAACCAGCGTGGCATTGGCGCTGGGGAAGGCGCAGAGCCGGACCCGCCCGGCGCGCAACCGGGCCATCGCCTGCACCTGCCGCTGGGCGGCGCCCAGGTTGCCGAGGATCACCTCGGCGTGCCGGGCCAGCGTCTCGCCGGCCTCGGTCAGCCGCATCCGCCGGCCGTCCCGGGTGAACAGCTGGATCCCGGCCTCCCGTTCCAGCGCCCGGATCTGCTGGGTGACGGCGGGCTGGGTGTAGCCGAGCGACCGGGCGGCGGCGGTGTACGAGCCGGTGGCCACCACCTCGTGGAAGGTCCTGATGTGCCGGGAGTCGAACATCACAGAATCATAAGCAGAAGTTTGGCAAAGTGGACACTGCCTGGGGTTCACCCATTGTCGGCCCAGCAACCCCACCTGTCACAGCCGTAGCGGGTCAGTGCTTGAGGACCTTGGCCAGGAAGTCCCGGGCCCGCTCGCTCCGCGGGTCGCGGAAGAACTCCTCCGGCGGCCGGTCCTCGATGATCCGGCCGTCGGCCATGAAGACCACCCGGTCGGCCGCCGACCGGGCGAAACCCATCTCGTGGGTGACCACCAGCATGGTCATCCCCCCGGCGGCCAGCGCGCGCATCACGTCCAGCACCTCGGTGACCATCTCCGGGTCGAGGGCCGAGGTGGGCTCGTCGAAGAGCAGCGCCTTGGGGTCCATCGCGAGCGCCCGGGCGATCGCCACCCGCTGTTGCTGACCGCCGGAGAGCTGGGCCGGGTAGGCGTCCGCCCGGTCGGGCAGGCCGACCCGCGCCAGCAGCTCGCGGGACCGGGCCTCGGCGGTCTCCCGGTCACGGCCGCGCACCCTCTGCTGCGCCAGCGAGACGTTGCGCAACGCGGTCAGGTGGGAGAACAGGTTGAAGGACTGGAAGACCATCCCGACCTCGGCCCGCAGCCGGGCCAGCTCCGGCCCGCTCTCCGGCAGCGGCTCGCCGTCGATGGTCACGCTGCCGCGGTCGATCGACTCCAGCCGGTTGATGACCCGGCAGAGCGTGGACTTGCCCGAGCCGGACGGGCCGATCACCACCACGACCTCGCCCCGGCCCACCGTCAGATCGATGTCCCGGAGCACCCGCAGCGCCCCGAAGGACTTCTCGACCCCGCTGAGCTGGATCAGCGGCTCGAAACCGGTCACCCACGACCCCTTCCGCCCGGCCCCGCCACCGATTCTCCCCGGTTTTTCCGCTGAAGCCCGAACAAATTCGCACGAACGGGAACAGAGTCGGCCGCCGGCCGGTTGACCCCAGCGGTACCACTGGACGACATCGAGAAGGGCGTTCCTTCGCGTGAGCACCATCCCCAACCTCACCCTGAACAACGGCGTGCAGATCCCGCAGCTGGGCTTCGGCGTCTGGCAGGTCCCGGACGCCGAGGCGACCGCCGCCGTGCGGACGGCCATCGAGGCCGGCTACCGCAGCATCGACACCGCCGCGATCTACGAGAACGAGACCGGCACCGGTCGGGCACTCCAGCAGGCCGAGGTGGCCCGCGAGGAGCTCTTCATCACCACCAAGCTGTGGAACAGCGGCACCCGTGACTGGTCCGGCCCCGCCGGGCGGGACGCGGTGCTGCGCGCCTTCGACGAGTCCCTCGCCAAGCTCGGCCTGGAGTACCTCGACCTCTACCTGATCCACTGGCCGCGGCCGATGCACGGCAGCTACGACAACGTCTGGAAGGCCTTCGAGCAGCTGCTGGCCGACGGGCGGGTGAAGGCCGTGGGCGTCTCCAACTTCGGCCCCGAGCAGCTGAACCGGCTGTTCGAGACCAGCTCGCTGGTGCCGGCGCTCAACCAGGTCGAGCTGCACCCGCACTTCCCGCAGCACGAGCTGCGCGCCTTCCACGCCGAGCACGGCATCGCCACCGAGGCCTGGAGCCCGCTGGGCCAGGGCCGCGACCTGCTGACCGACCCGGCGCTGGTCAAGGTCGCCGAGAAGTACGGACGCACGGTCGCCCAGGTCGTGCTCCGCTGGCACCTGCAGAGCGGCGTCATCGCGATCCCCAAGTCGGTGACCCCGTCCCGGATCCGGGAGAACCTGGACGTCACCGGCTTCGAGCTGGACGCGGACGACCTCGCGGTCATCGACGGCGCGGCGACCGGCGTCCGACTCGGCCCGGACCCGCAGACCTTCGACTGGAACTGACCCCGGTCTGAAACCGACGCTCCACACATCAGCCGGAGGGCCCCAACGGTACTGGGCCCTCCGGCTGATGTGTGTTGCCGAGGTGCGCGAGTGGTGAATCGTTACGCCACTCGTGCGAGCGAATCGTTACGCCGCGGGTGCGAGCCGGGCCGCCTTCGCCAGCAGGACGACGGCCTGGGCGTGCTCGCTCTCCTCCAGCGGCGCGAGCAGCTGCCGCTCCACCTCGGCCACCCCGGCCGCCGCGCTGTGCAGCAGCTCCTGGCCGGTCGGCGAGAGCGAGAGCAGGTTGCGCCGCCCGTCCGAGGGGTCCCGCCGGCGCAGCACCAGACCGCGCCGCACCAGGCGACTGACCATCTCGGCCATGGTCGCCTTGTCCAGCGAGGCCAGCTCGCCGACCGTCCGCTGGTCGGCCCCCGGCTCGGTCTCCAGCGCGTCCAGCACCGCGTACTGGGGTGCCGTCAGCTCGCTGCCGACGTGCTCGGACCAGAGCTTGGTATGGACCTGCTGTCCGACCCGGATCAGGTAGCCCACCGCCCGCTGGGCGTCCAGCAGCGGCCGCAGGTCGGTGAGCGCGGCCACCGCGGCGGGCTCCAGTCTGGCTATCCGCGCCAGCACCCGGACGAGCTCGAGCTGCTCCTGGGGCGAGAGCGGTTCGAACAGCGTGCGCTGCACCCGGACCACCCCGCCGGTGGCCTCCCGGACCGCCTGGGCCCCGCTCTGCGAGAGCGCGAGCAGTTTGCGCCGGCCGTCCGCCGGA
The DNA here is from genome assembly GCF_044547075.1 of Kitasatospora sp. NPDC052896. Taxonomy (NCBI): domain Bacteria; kingdom Bacillati; phylum Actinomycetota; class Actinomycetes; order Kitasatosporales; family Streptomycetaceae; genus Kitasatospora; species Kitasatospora sp. NPDC052896. Next base: position 6,815 of record NZ_JBITZU010000040.1, on the reverse strand, counting down.
TCGCGGCGGCGCAGCACCAGGCCACGCCGTACCAGCCGAGCGACCATCTCGGCCATCGTCGCCTTGTCCAGCGACGCCCGCTCCCCGACCGTGCGCTGGTCAGCGCCGGGTTCGAGGGCGAGCGCGAGCAGGACCGCGAACTGAGGAGCCGTCAACTCGGCTCCGACGTGCTCTGACCACAGCCGGGTGTGCACCTGCTGGGCCACGCGGATGAGGTGCCCGGGCGACTGCTGCAGTCGTCCGGGTACACGGGTCGTCGGGATCTCCCCCAGCACCATGAATCCGTCCTGATGTCACACCCGGCGTGCTGTGGGACACCCGGGCGGGGCAGTAGCGGCGTGCTGGCCTCCCCCGGTGACGGATCGAGATTGACCGCAGTGATTTCGACCCGGATCGAGGGGAGCTCCGCCGTGCAGCCGACGGCTGCTGGCGCACACTATACAAACGCATTCCTGCGAGTGGCAGGCAGGGGCGCATAGTAGACGGATGTTCGGGGCACTTGTGGTATTTCGTCCCGTGCCGAGGGGCCCGCCACTCGCCCGGGTGGTCTCCTTCTCCCCTACCTTACTCGCCGGTAGGGTGGCCGGACGGCGCTCCCGGCGCCGTCCTCCCGGCCCTAACGCTCCGTGAGGACGGCCGCCGGGACCCGACATCCACTCAGCTCCCACTCAGCTCACACTCAGCGAGACGAGGATTCCATGACCGAGCAGAGCAGCATCCCCCGGGTCGCCATCGTCACCGGGGCCGCCCGCGGCATCGGCGCCGCGACCGCCCAGCGCCTGGCCGCCGACGGCTACGCCGTCGCGGTGGTCGACCTGGAGGAGTCGGCCGGCAAGGACACCGTGGACCGGATCGTGGCGGCCGGCGGCCGGGCGCTCGCGGTCGGCGCGGACGTCTCCGACGAGGCCCAGGTGCAGGCCGCCGTGGACCGGATCGCGGCCGAACTCGGCGCCCCGGTGGTCCTGGTGAACAACGCCGGGGTGCTCCGCGACAACCTGCTGTTCAAGATGTCGGTGGCCGACTGGGACACCGTCATGAACGTGCACCTGCGGGGTGCCTTCCTGATGACCCGTGCGGTGCAGAAGCACATGGTGGACGCGGGCTTCGGCCGGATCGTCAACCTCTCCTCCTCCTCGGCCCAGGGCAACCGCGGCCAGGCCAACTACTCCGCCGCCAAGGCCGGTCTGCAGGGCTTCACCAAGACCCTGGCCATCGAGCTGGGCAAGTTCGGCATCACGGCGAACGCGGTCGCCCCCGGCTTCATCGCCACCGACATGACCGCCGCGACGGCGGCCCGGGTGGGCATGGAGTTCGAGGCGTTCAAGCAGGCGGCGGCCTCGCAGATCCCCGTCCAGCGGGTCGGCGTGCCGGAGGACATCGCCAACACCATCTCCTTCCTGGCCGGCGAGGCCGCCGGTTTCGTGTCCGGCCAGGTCATCTACGTCGCGGGCGGTCCGCTCGACTAGTACGTACGCCGTAGTGGATCTCGTCCACGCCGATCACCGTGCCCCCGCGTGCCACCACCCGGGGGCACGGTCGCGTCCGGGTGGATCCAGCCGGACACGACCGGGCCCCTGGCGCCGGCACGGCCCCGGCGGCGAGGATCACCGGTATGAGCAAAGGCGTCATGTTCGATTTCTCAGGAACCCTCTTCCGCGTCGAGTCCACCGAGCGGTGGCTGCGCGCGGTCCTCGCCGAGACCGGCCACCAGCTGTCGGAGGAGGAGCTCCTCCGCTGTGCCGAGCGGCTGGAGTCGGCCGGCGCGCTGCCCGGCGGCGCCTCCCCGCGGCAGCTGCCCGCCCACCTGGAAGACCTCTGGCAGCGGCGCGACCTGACCGCCGAGCAGCACCGCGCCGCCTACACCGCGCTGGCCCGGGAGGCCGGGCTGCCGTTCGCGGAGCTGGCCGACCCGCTCTACCAGCGGCACATGCGGCCCGCCGCCTGGCGGCCCTACCCCGACACCGTCCGCACCCTGGAGGAGCTGCGGCGCCGGGGCGTCCCGGTCGCGGTGGTCAGCAACATCGGCTGGGACCTGCGTCCGGTCTTCCGCCACCACGGCGTCGAGCACCTGGTCGACGCCTACCTGCTCTCCTTCGAGTACGGCGCGCAGAAACCCTCCCCGGCGATCTTCCGGGCGGCCTGCGAGCGACTCGGTCTGGCCCCGGCCGATGTGCTGATGGTCGGTGACGACCGGGTCGCGGACGCCGGCGCCGCCGCCCTGGGCTGCCCGGTCCACCTGGTCGAGCACCGCCCGGCCGACCAGCGGCCGGACGCGCTCAGCGCCGTGCTCGACCTGCTCGCCTGAGCGACCCCGCGAAGCTGGGCACCATCACGAGCGGCCCGGTCACTGCTGGCCCTCTGCCCGCAGCCGGGCCGCCTCGGCGACCATGGCGGCCCGCTCGGCCCGCCGGGCCTTGCGCGCCTCGTCCGCCCCGAGCGGTTCGACCACGTGGAAACAGGCACCGCAGACATAGCCGCCCTCGGGGCCCTCGGAGACCGGGGTCCCGCAGTGCGCGCAGTACCGGGAGTAGGTGACGGTGGCGACCATGGCGACCTCGCATCGAGCACGAAGAGTGCGACCACGGTAGCGTCCTGACCCCTGCTCGGACAGGGCGGCGCGGTGAACTCTTCAGACGTCCGCGGGGTGCGCGGCGATCGAGCCCGTCCCGTCGCAGGTGCGGCACGGCTCCTCGCGGTAGGCCTGCTTGCTGCCGTCCGCGGAGACCCGGTAACGGGTGTAGGTGCCGGTCCCGGTGCACAGGAAGCAGTTGCCACCGCCGTCCCGCTCGGTGGTGCCGGTCCCCTTGCAGGTCCGGCACTGCAGCCCGGCCAACCGTCCGGTACCGGTGCAGATGGTGCACACCGCGATGCTCACGCCGGTCCTCCCTGCCGCGCGCCCCTGGGCGGGGCCGATCCACTCCATGAGCCTACTGCCAGTCGTAGCCTGGAACTGTCCGGTCCGACGAGGCGGACGGAGGTGGGCCGGCATGCGGTACGCGACCACGCCCAAGCGGTGGAGGAGCGGGACGGAGCCGGCCACCGCGCGCAGCGACCTCAAGCTGCGCTTCCTGCTCTCGATGATCTTCACCCCCGTCTTCGCGCTGATGACCGCCGCCTTCGCGGTCGGCGCCGCGATGGCCCAGCCGAACGGCGTGCCGAGCCGCGGCACCCTGGTCGGCTTCGCCATCGCCTGCGCCGTGCTGACGCTCTTCGCCGCGATCGACCTGTACGTGGTGATCCGGCGCCGCCGCGTCGAGCTCTGACCGCCGCCGGGCCGCTCAGCGGCCGGCCACCGCCTGCTTGACCAGGGTCCGCCCGAAGTCCCACATCAGCCCGCTGCCCCGGTGCGCGTCGTCCATCACCTCGCTGAAGGCATCGACGAACCGGTCCACCTCGCGTTCGGTGATGATCAGTGGCGGGATCAGCTTGATCACCTCCAGGTGGTCCCCGGAGACCTGGGTGAGGATCCGGTGCTTCTGCAGCAACGGAACCACCACCATCTGCGCGAAAAGTCCCTTCCGGGCGGCCTGCAGCGCGGTCCAGCCGGTCCGCAGCTTGAGCGACCTGGGCCGGCCGAACTCGATGCCGATCATCAGCCCGCGCCCGCGCACGTCGGCCAGCAGCTCGTACTTCTCGGTCAGCGCGGCCAGGCGGGAGCGGAACAGGTCGCCGACCCGGCGGGCGTTCTCCACCACCCGTTCGTCGCGCATCACGTGCAGGGTGGCCAGCCCGGCCGCCATCGCCTGCGCGTTGGAGCCGAAGCTCGCCGAGTGCACCAGCACCCGGTCCATCGAGGAGTAGACCTTCTCGAAGATCCAGCCCTTGCCCAGGGTGGCGCCGATCGGCACGTAGCCGCCGGAGAGCGCCTTGGCCGCGCAGACCAGATCCGGCTGCACCCCCTCCTCGTCCTGGTAGGCGAAGAACGCCCCGGTCCGCCCGATCCCGGTCTGCACCTCGTCGCAGATCAGCAGCGCCTTGTGCTCGTGCAGCAGCTCCTGCGCGGCGCGCAGCCAGCCGGGCGGGGCGGCGTGCACGCCCTTGCCCTGGATCGGCTCGACGATCAGCGCGGCGACGTCGCCGCGGCGCAGCTCACGGGCGAGCGCCGCGAGGTCACCCAGCGGGATCGCGGTGTCCGGCAGCAGCGGGTCGAAGCCCTTGCGGAAACCGCTCTCCCCGTTGACCGAGAGCGAGCCGGTGGTCAGGCCGTGGAAGGCGTGCTCGCAGTAGAGCACCCGGCCCCGGCCGGTGGCGTACCGGGCGAACTTCAGCGCGGTCTCCACCGCCTCGGTGCCGCTGTTGCCGAAGAAGACCCGGTCCAGCCCGGGGGTCTCGGCCAGCAGCTGCTCGGCGAGCAGGCCGGGCAGCGGTGGGCAGTCGAAGCGGGTGAGGTCGGGCAGGTCGAGCTCCATCACCTGGCGGAGCGCGTCGCGGACCACCGGGTGGTGCCGGCCGAGCGCGAAGATCCCGAACCCGGCCAGCATGTCGAGGTACTCGTTGCCCTCGTCGTCGTAGAAGTACGCCCCCTGGGCCCGCTGGTAGGTCCTGTCGAAGCCGATGGTGTGCAGCATCCGCGGCAGCTGCGGGTTGAGATGACGGCTGTGCAGCTCGTACCGCTCGGCGCCGCGCTCGGCGAGCAGGGCGGACAGGTCGAGGGCGTTGGGGGTCCCCCCGGCCGAGGGCGAGGGGGACGGTCGGTCAGCTGGCACGGTGCTCGTTCACTCCTCGGATCGGCAACAGTCGCTTGGCGAAGGCGGCGGTCTGGGCGGCGATGCCGGTGCCGGTCAGCCCGGCCTCCTCCAGGATCTCGCCGCGGGCGGCGTGGCTCAGGAACTCCTGCGGCAGGCCCAGGTCGCGCAGTGGGGTGTCGACGTCGGCGTCGCGCAGCGCCTGGGCCAGTGCGCTGCCGACGCCACCGGTGCGGCCGCCGTCCTCGACGGTGACCACCAGCCGGTGGCCGGCCGCGAGCCGGACCAGCTCCGGGTCCACCGGCTTGACCCAGCGCGGGTCCACCACGGTGGTGGCGAAGCCGTCGGCGGTGAGCAACGCGGCGGCGTCCAGGCAGGCGGGCGCCATGGTGCCCACCGAGACCAGCAGGATGTCCTGGCCGGGGTGGGCGGGCAGTTCGGTGCGCAGCAGCACGTCCACGCCGCCGATCCGGTCGACGGCGGGGACGGCGGGACCGATCTCGCCCTTGGGGTAACGGACCACGGTCGGGGCGTCGCTCACCTCGACCGCCTCGCGCAGCTGGACACGGAGCTGCTCGGCGTCGCGCGGGGCGGCCAGCCGCAGGCCCGGCACGACCTGCAGGAGGGAGAGGTCCCACTGGCCGTTGTGCGAGGCACCGTCGTTGCCGGTGACGCCGGCCCGGTCCAGCACGAAGGTCACGCCGAGCCTGTGCAGCGCGACGTCCATCAGCACCTGGTCGAAGGCCCGGTTGAGGAAGGTCGCGTAGACCGCCACCACCGGGTGCAGGCCGGCGGTGGCCAGGCCGGCCGCCGAGACGGCCGCGTGCTGCTCGGCGATCCCGACGTCGAAGATCCGGTCCGGGAAGGCCTTGGCGAACGGTGCCAGGCCGACCGGCTGCAGCATCGCGGCGGTGATCGCCACCAGGTCGGGGCGCCGGGCGCCGAGGTCGAGGATCTCCGCGCCGAAGACCGAGGTCCAGGAGGTGCCACCGGAGGGCGAGATCGGCAGGCAGGTGTACGGGTCCATCGCGTTGACCGCGTGGAACCGGTCCGCCTCGTCCTGCTCGGCCGGCCGGTAGCCCCGGCCCTTGACGGTGAGGCAGTGCACGATCACCGGCCCGCCGAAGCCGCGGGCCCGGCGCAGCGCGGACTCCACGGCGGCGATGTCGTGGCCGTCGATCGGGCCGAGGTACTTCAGGCCGAGGTCCTCGAACATGCCCTGCGGCGCGAAGGAGTCCTTGAACCCCTTCTTGGCGCCGTGCAGCGCCTCGAAGATCGGCTGGCCGACCACCGGGGTGCGCTGCAGCGCCTCCTTGCCCCAGGCCAGGAAGCGCTCGTAGCCCTGGGTGGTGCGCAGCGTGGCCAGGTGGTTGGCGAGGCCGCCGATGGTCTTGGCGTAGGAGCGCTCGTTGTCGTTGACCACGATGACCAGCGGCCGGTCCTGGGCCTCGGCGATGTTGTTGAGCGCCTCCCAGGCGAGGCCGCCGGTGAGCGCGCCGTCGCCGATCACCGCGACGGTCTGCCGGTCGGTGCTGCCCTGGATCTGCTGGGCCTTGGCGATCCCGTCGGCGTAGCCGAGCACGGTGGAGGCGTGCGAGTTCTCGATGAAGTCGTGCTCGGACTCGGCCCGGGACGGGTAGCCGGAGAGGCCGCCCCGGGAGCGCAGCCGGCCGAAGTCCTGACGTCCGGTGAGCAGCTTGTGCACGTAGGTCTGGTGGCCGGTGTCCCAGAGGATCCGGTCGCGCGGCGAGTCGAAGACCCGGTGCAGCGCGATGGTCAGCTCGACCACCCCGAGGTTGGGGCCGAGGTGGCCGCCGGTCCGGGTGACCGCCTCGATCAGGAAGTCCCGGATCTCCTCGGCGAGCTCCGGCAGCCTGTTGGCCGGCAGCTGCTTGAGGTCGGCGGGTCCCCGAACGGACGACAGCAGTGACATTGCTCCACCTCTCGACTCGGTGCCGCACTGACTGACGGAACGCCTCCGCGCGGTACGTCTCTGCTCAGCCTGCCGTGATCACGGCGGGCGTGCCTGTCGGGCCGCCCTCGGCCTGCATCTCCTCGGCGAGCTTGAGGGCCTCCTCGATCAGGGTCTCCACGATCCTCGACTCCGGCACGGTCTTGATCACCTCACCC
>NZ_JBITZU010000039.1:30722-39622 GCF_044547075.1 Kitasatospora sp. NPDC052896 | reverse complement strand
GGGTAGTGCTTCATCACCATCTGAGCGGGACTCCTGTCCACCTGGACCATCAAGATCCAAGTGTCTCTGGTGTCCAACATCCGGGGTCAGGGCCCGACACCGGAACTCCCCCCGTCCTTCGAGGATCCGCCCACCGAGTAGCCGACACCTGTGCGGCCCCCGACGGCGCCCGATCGCGGCCGGCCTCCCGCGAGAGGGCGCCGGGCCGTTCGCCCGCACGAGCGTCGGGGCACGGCGCGGGGCCCGCCGGTGTCCGAGGAGGTCCTCGACGGATGGTCAGAGCGTGGGGAGGAGGCCGCCGTCGACCGAGACGGTGATGCCGGTGAGGTAGGAGGCGCGCGGGGAGGCCAGGAAGGCGATCAGCTCCGCGGCTTCTTCGGGCCGTCCGGGACGGCCGAGCGGGGCGGCGAGGCGCTGGTGGAACTCCTCACGGACGGCGTCCAGGTCGCGGCCGGTGCGTTCCGCCGCCCGCCGCAGGCTGGCTTCGACGGCGTCGGTCCCGATGACGCCGGGCATGACCGCGGTGACGCGCACGCCGTGCGGGCCGCAGGCGAGCGCGAGGCTCTTGCTGTAGGCGTTGAGGGCGGCCTTGGCGGCGGCGTACGGGGCGCCGTTGGGCTGGGGGTAGCGGGCGGCGTTCGACGACACGTGGACGACCGCTCCGTGGCCCTGTGCGGTCATGTGCGGGACGAGGAGGCGGTCGAGGCGGACGGCGGACAGCAGGTTGGCCTCGAGGTTGGCCAGCCAGTCCTCGTCGGTCGCGGCGAGGACGCCGTCGGGTACCTGGGTGTTGCGCCCGGTGTTGTCGACGAGCACGTCGATGCCGCCCAGGAGGTCGAGCGCGGTGGCCGCCGCCCGCTCGACCCCGCCGGGGGTGTCCAGATCGGCGGTCACCAGGTGCACCCCGGTGGGCACCTCGGCTCGGTTGCGGGCGACGGCCACCACGTGCGCCCCGGCCGCGGCCAGACGGCGCACCGTGGCGGCGCCGATGCCGCGGGTCCCCCCGGTGACGACGGCGCGTGCCCCGCGCAGGCCCAGATCCGCACTCGGATCGGGGAGCGGGTGCGGAGGGGTGGGTGACATGGCGCTCCTCTGGTGAAGGGTGGGGTGTGGAGGCGGGAGTGCTTGCTGTCCCTGAATCATTCATACTCGCAATTCATTGAGCAAGCTACACGATCCCATGGGATAAAGTGAACGGGTGACCTCGGCTACCTCCACCACCTCCGGCCCGGCGCTGCTCGACGAGCACCGCAACAGCCCCGGCCTCATGCTCGCCCTGCTGGGGCACGAGGCCATGCGCCGCCTGAGGGACGCGCACACCGGCCACGGCCTCACGCCGCGGCAGTTCCACATCCTCGGACTGCTCCACGATCGCGGCCCGTTGGCGCAGACCGACCTGGCCGTCGAGACGGACACCGCGGCCAGCGTGCTCGTCACGCAGCTCAACCCCCTGGAGGCCGAGGGACTGGTGACGCGCACCCGGGACCCTCGCGATCGGCGCCGCCACCTGGTCGTCCTGACCGAGGCGGGGCAGCAGCGGCTGCGGGCCGCTGCCGACGCGCAGCAGGAGGTGGAGGACGACCTCTTCCGCTCGCTGACCGGCGCTCAGCGCTCGCAGCTGACACAGCTCCTCGTCCTGGTGCGCGACGACCTGACCGACGGTGACGAGCACTGCGGCACCCCGACCTCCCTCGACCGGAAGACGTCGTGAGACCGTGAGGGGGGCGGCCCGGACCGTTCGCCAGGTCATGCCACCTCGCCCGCGCCAACGCATCGACCTGCTGCAGCTCACCGCCGTCCGACCGGTCGGCACCGACCGCTGCCGGCTCACCCTCGGCTCCTGGTCGTGGACCGGACTCGCCGCCACCATCGGCCGCTTCGACACCGACATTGAGGTCATCGGCCCACCCCGACTGGCAACCGCGTTCGCGGACCTCGCCGCCCGCCGCGCCAACACCGCACGCACCGCACGACCGGACACCGACCCCGCGCGGTGAGGAGGAACTCCGCGCCGCCGACCCGCCGGGCGGTCCGTTCGGCCCCTCGGCGGCTTCGGGCATGCGCGTCCGCGGACGGGGTGGCAGCGTGGAAGAGGAACACCCGGATGCACGGGGACGGCCCGGATGCACGCAGTGAGTCATGCCCGTGGGGGCAAGGCACAGGGGGGACCGGGGGAACACCGGTCCCCCCGGGGTCGGCTGCGCTCACGGCTGGGGGTGCGCAGTGTCGCCGGGCAGGTGTTCCTGTGGCTGCTGGCCGCGGTGGTGCTGCTGGTCGGCGCCGCGCTGGCGGCGCTCCTCCTGCAGGCCCGCAGCTACGCCACGAGTGACGCCGAGCACCGCACGCGTGCCGCGGCCATCACCCTGGCGCAGGTCCCCACGGTGGTGAACGCCCTGGACAGCCCCGATCCGACCGCGGTGCTGCAGCCGATGGCCACGGACATCATGAAGAAGGGCGGTTTCGACTACGTCGTGATCGCCAGCCCCGAGGGGATCCGCTACACCTCCGACAATCCCGCGCTGATCGGGAAGCACGTCATCGGGCCGTACCAGGAAGCCCTCAAGGGGCCGACCACCACCAGCCTGCTCGCGCCGATCGGACGGGTCGTGGAAACCGACGTGCCGGTCACCAGGCCGGACGGTTCGGTCGCCGGGCTGGTCGAGGTCGGCTACACGGTCGCGCACACGGGCAGCGCGGTGGGCCGGCAGCTGCCGGTCCTGCTCGGCGGCGCGGCGGCCGCGCTCGCCGTGGGCACGGGCGGGGCGGTGCTGGTGCGGCGGCGGCTGCGCCGCCAGACGCGAGGCCTGGGTCCGGCCGAGATGACCCGGATGTACGAGCACCATCACGCGGTGCTGCACGCGGTCCGCGAGGGCGTGCTGATCGTCGGCGGGGACGGGCGGGTACTGCTGGCGAACGACGAGGCCCGGCGGTTGCTCGAGCTGCCGCCCGAGGTGGAGGGGCGGCCGGTCGCCGGGCTCGGGCTCGATCCCGCTCTGGCCGAGCTGCTGGCGTCCGGGCGGGCCGCCACCGACGAGGTGCACCTGGCCGAAGACCGGCTGCTCGCCGTCAACAACCGCCCGACCGCGCCGTTCGGTGGTGGGCCCGGCAGCGTCGCGACCATCCGGGACACCACCGAGCTGCGGGCGCTGGCCGGGCAGGCCGAGGCGGCCCGGGCCCGGCTGCAGCTGCTCTACGAGGCGGGGCTGCGGGTCGGCACCACCCTGGACGTGGTGCGGACCGCCCAGGAGCTGGCCGACGTGGCGGTTCCGCGCTTCGCGGACTTCGCCACGGTCGAGCTGGCCGACCCGGTGCTGCACGGCGACGAGCCGCTCGCGGACCCGGTCACCGCGCTGGGCCCGCGGATCCGCCGCACGGCTGCCAGCGGCATCAGCGACGACCGGCCGTTCTACCCGGTGGGCTCGCAGATCAGCCCGCTGCCCGGCACACCGGAGGGGGCCGCCCTGGAGACCGGGAACGCCGCGCTCGTCGCCGACCTGCGCCAGGCCCACGCCTGGCGGGCGCGCGACCCGGAGACCGCCGACCGCATCACCGGGTACGGGATCCACTCGCTGATCTCCGCACCGCTGCGGGCGCGCGGTCTGACCCTGGGCATGGTCAACTTCTGGCGCGCGGGGGAGTCCGAGCCGTTCGGGGAGGAGGACGTCTCCTTCGCCGAGGAACTGGTCGCCCGCGCGGCGATCACCGTCGACAACGCCCGCCGCTACACCCGCGAGCACCGGATGGCCGAGACGCTGCAGCGCAGCCTGCTGCCCCGGGGGCTGCCCGAGCAGAGCGCCCTGGAGGTGGCCTACCGCTACCTGCCGGCGCGGCGAGGGGTCGGCGGGGACTGGTTCGACGTCATCCCGCTGCCCGGCTTCCGGGTGGCACTGGTGGTCGGCGACGTCGTCGGCCACGGCCTGCACGCCGCCGCCACGATGGGCCGACTGCGCACGGCCGTGCTCAACTTCTCGGCCCTCGACCTCCCCCCGGACGAACTCATCGCCCGCCTCGACGAACTGGTCGCCCGGCTCGACCAGGGCGAGGCGGCTGCGGGAGAGGGTGACGCCGAGGGCGGGGGCAAGCGCCAGGGCGAGGGCGAGGGCGAGCGAGCGGCCGTCACGGGCGCCACCTGCCTGTACGCGATCTACGATCCGGTCTCCGGCCGCTGCACGATGACACGGGCGGGCCATCCACCGCCCGCGTTGGTGCACACCGACGGCAGCGTGGAGTTCGTCGACCTGCCCGCCGGGCCGCCGCTCGGGGTGGGCGGCCTGCCCTTCGAAACCACCGAGCTGCGGCTGACGCCCGGCACCGCACTGGTGCTCTACACGGACGGGCTCATCACGAGCCGCGACCGCGACCTGGAGAACGGACTCGCCGCGCTGCGCCGTTCCCTGGCGGGCACCCACGCCGACGCGTCCCCGGACGACACCTGCCGGGCCGTGTTCGGCGCGCTGGCGCCGTCGCGTCCGAGTGACGACGTCGCGCTCCTCGTCGCGCGCACGCAGCTGCTCGACCCCGACCAGGTGGCCAGCTGGGACGTGCCGTACGACTTCGCCGCCGTCCCGCGCATCCGGAACGAATGCGCCGACCAGCTGGTGGCCTGGGGGTTGGAGGAGCTGAGCTTCACTGCCGAGCTGATCCTCAGCGAGCTGATCACCAACGCCGTCCGCTACGGTGCCGAGCCGATCCGGGTGCGCATGCTGCGCGACCGCAGCCTGGTCTTCGAGGTCTCCGACGGCAGCAGCACCGCCCCGCACCTGCGTTACGCCGCCAGCACGGACGAGGGCGGACGGGGCCTGTTCCTGGTGGCCCAGCTGGCCGAGCGGTGGGGGACCAGGTACACGGCCCGAGGCAAGGTCATCTGGTCCGAGCAACCGCTGACCGCGCCCGAGTACGGGTTCGAGGCGATGCTGCAGTAGTCACCCGGGCGGGCGTTCACAGGGGGCGCTATCTCGCCGCCCATGCCGAGCACGATGTACACGCCGTTGGCGTCGAGCCCGACGTCGTGCTGGTCCGTCTCCGACGTGGCGTAGACCTGACCGCCGTTGACGATCTTGGCGAGGTAGTGCGGACCGGAGGTGCCGCCGCGGCGACCAGCTCGTGCGGGACCTGGACCGGATCGACCGGGACGCGGCACTGCCCGGACCGCGACCCGGTGACGGCCGCGCGTCACCACCGCTCACCGGGCTGACCGTTGGCTACGGGCGAACGGCGATAAAATGGCCCAAATCGGCGGCCTGGCTTCCGGGCCCGGGCTGCCGCTCGACGTGTGTGATCCAGGGGAGCGGCACGGTGGCGAGGTCTCCTGAGGAACGCGGAGTCCCGTACAGCGCTGGTGCGAGGGCCAAGTTGCTGCTCGCGTTGCCTGCCCTGCTGCTCTTCGTGGGCCTGCTCATCGGCCTCTTCACGCCCCGCGACATCAGGCCCGATGCCGTCTTCGCCACGGCCATGGTTGCCGCCGCCGCACTGCTGTCCCTGCGGGGGACCGTGCTCACCGCAGTGGGCGCGTGCGCCATCTACGTCGGCCTGATGGTGGACTTCCACGCGCTGCGGGACACGACCGCCTACTCGGAGCTGACCTCCCTCGTGGCGGTCGCGGCATTTGCCGTCTTCCTCAACCGCCTGCTGAGCCGGCGCGCCCATCAGCTGGTCCAGGTCCGCTCGGTGGCCGAGGCCGCCCAGCTGGCGGTGCTGCACCCGCTACCGCGCCACCTCGGGCACGTCACGCTCGAGAGCCTCTACCTGGCCGCCGCGGCGGAGGCCCGGATCGGCGGCGACCTGTACGAGGCGATACGCACCCCGCACGGCGTACGGCTGCTCATCGGCGACGTACGCGGCAAGGGCCTGCTCGCGGTACAGACGGCCGCGGCGCTGCTCAGCGCCTTCCGAGAGGCCGCCCACGACGCGCCCGACCTGCCCCACCTCGCGCGCCGGCTGGAGACGAGCATCAGCCGCCACGCCTCCCAGTACCCGGGGGTCCCGGGTTCGGAGATCGCCGAACGTTTCATCACCGCGCTCCTCGCCGAGATCCCTGACGACGAACCGGTCGTCCGGACCGTCACCTGCGGCCACCCGCCCCCGCTGCTGCTGCACCGCGGCGGGGTCCGGAAGCTGGATTCCGCCGCTCCCTCGCCGCCGCTCAACCTGGGCATGCTGGTGAGTGACGGGTACCACGTCGACCTCGCCCCCTTCCACCCCGGGGACCAGCTCCTCCTGTACACCGACGGGGTCACGGAGACCCGCGACCGCTCCGGCGCGTTCTACCCCCTCGCCGACCGCGTCCGCTCGTGGAGCGAGGAGGCGCCGCACCAGCTCCTCGACCACCTCCACCGCGACCTGATCGCCTACAGCGGTGGCGAGCTCGACGACGACATCGCGGCCCTCGTCGCCCGGCGGCGCCCGGGCCGCTGAGCCGGGGACGAGGCTCCGACCCGCGCGTTCCGGGCGCGGAACCGGCCGACCCACCCGCGACGGCGTCGCCGCCTCGTCGGCGCCGGCAGCGACCTGGTCGCCGTCCCCGGTGAGGCAGCAGAGGGCCCCGGCAAGCTTCGGTCTCACCGGGGCCGCGGCGCCTCCGTAGGTGGGGTCGTCAGACCCTCGAAGTCGCATTCGCCGTGTCCGGACTCGACCTGGACACGGCGAATTCAGGGGGATGTCAGCTCGAGCAGACGGCGTAGGGGACGGCGCTGATGGGTTGGGTGGAGGGGTTGGTGTAGGAGACCTGCCAGGTGTTGTTGACGGCCTGGCTGCTGACGTTGCTCGGGGGTGGTCCGGTGAATTGCGCGCCGCCGCCGGTGAGCGTGCTGCCAGTGGGGCAGGAAGCCGTCGCGGTTGCCGGCAGTGCCCCGACCGCCACGGCAATCGGCCCGGTCCCGACCGAGACGGTCGTGGCCACGGTGTTCGTCGCCGTGTCGATCACCGATACGTTGTTCGAGCCCTGATTGGCGGTATAGACGGAGGCACCGGACGGGCTCACCGCCAAGCCCTGAGGGTTGGTGCCGACGGCAATCGTCGCGGTGACGGTGTTCGACGACGCGTTGATCACCGACACGCTGTTCGAGCCGTAGTTGGCGACATAGACGGAGGCACCGGACAGGCTCACCCCCACACCGTAGGGGAAGCTACCGACGGTAGTCGTCGCGGTGACGGTGTTCGACGACGTGTTGATCACCGACACGCTGCTTGAACCATTGTTGGCGACATAGACGACGGCACCGGACGGGCTCACCGCCACGCCCTGGGGGCTGCTGCCGACGGTAACCGTGGCGGTGACGGTGTTCGTGGCCGTGCTGATCACCGAAACGGTATTCGAAATCTCGTTGGTGACGTAGACGAAGGCGCCGGATGGACTCATCGCCGCATAGACGGGGAGGCTTCCGACGGGGATGGTGGCGGTGACGGTGTTCGTGGCGGTGTTGATCACGGACACCGTGTTCGAACCAGTGTTGGCGACGTAGACGAAGGCACTGGATGGACTCACCGCCATCCCGAAGGGAAAGCTTCCGACGGGGATGGTGGCGGTGACGGTGTTCGTGGCGGTGTTGATCACCGATACCGTGTTCGAGCCGTTGTTGGTGACGTAGGCGTAGGCGCCGGACGGGCTCACTGCCACGCCCTCGGGAACGCTGCCGACGGGAACGGTGGCGGCGACAGTGTTCGATGACGTATCGATCACCGAAACGCTGTTCGAACTGCGATTGGCAACGTAGGCGAAGGTCCCGCCCGCTGCGGCGGCGGGCGTGGCACCACAGGCAAGGGGAACAACCAAACCGGCCAAGACAGCCAACACCACGGCCAGCCGGGAACGCACCCGCGCCCTCCACGCGACCGCATGCCCAGGCCGCCACGGCCACCAGCCGTCCGGAACTTCCCAGTCCGGAGCAACACTCATCACAAGAACCTCCTTCGATACATGCGATGTCACGGAAATTCCGATGGTCAATGCCAGAACTACCACGGCAATAGGCGTGAGCCCGGAACGAGCGCGCAGCCAGGCCGTGTCGAAGGACGGGGCACCTTCCGCCAGAAACTCCGCAGCGGTTGCATCCGGGGGTGGGAATCTCTGGGGTGACGGCCTGGTAGGTGGGGCGGTGGCCACCAAGGCTGGGCATGGCGAGCGCGACCAGGGCTGTGGTGTTCTTGAAGTCGAAGGCCATGCCAGTGACCAACCGGATCTCGATGTTCGTGCTCCCGACCAACCGGTCGCTCAGTCCGTGGTCGCCCGTTCCCACCGACCGAGTCACCTTCGCCCGCGACCAGGCCGTGGACGCCGCCGACCTGACGAAGTGCCACATCAAGTCAGGCGAGCACTGCCTCGGAATCGGCCACCTCTGCGCCTACCTCGTCGCCAACACCGCTCTCGACGGCATCACCCCACCCCGTCGAGAGGGGGGTGACCGTTAGCCGTCCACCATGGAGAGGGGCCACGTATTCCGGTTGGCGGCTCCGGAAACCCAGGCCCACCAACCGGAGACGCGGAGACCACCCGGACCGCCGCCGACCGCTACCCCGGCCGCACGGGTTGCACCAGATCCTGGAAGAGGCGCCCTCGTGCCCTTCTCGCACTCGATCACCAGAACGTGCTGGCCACGCCACGGAACCGTCGACCGCCCCTTCGGAAGAGGCGACCCTTCTCAGGGATTGGTGACAGTCGGACCTTGAACGCCCTGCGACCCCTGAAACCCACCCTGGACGCCTTGGGCACCCGTGGCCCCCTGGACGCCCTGGACGCCCTGGACGCCCTGGGCACCGGTGACGCCCTGAAAGCCTTGGGCACCGGTGGCACCTTGCGCGCCGTCGTTTCCTTGGAAGCCCTGGCTGCCTTGGGTGCCGTCGTTTCCTTGGGGGCCTGTGGCACCTTGGATGCCTTGGGCGCCTTGTGTGCCTGTGGTTCCCTG
>NZ_JBITZU010000039.1:0-30623 GCF_044547075.1 Kitasatospora sp. NPDC052896 | reverse complement strand
TTGGAAGCCTTGGACGCCTTGGAAGCCCTGGCTGCCTTGGGTGCCGTCGTTTCCTTGGGGGCCTGTGGCACCTTGGATGCCTTGGGCGCCTTGTGTGCCTGTGGTTCCCTGAGTGCCTTGGGTGCCGGTGGCACCTTGTGCGCCGTCGTTTCCTTGGAAGCCTTGGACGCCTTGGAAGCCCTGGCTGCCTTGGGTGCCGTCGTTTCCTTGGGGGCCTGTGGCACCTTGGATGCCTTGGGCGCCTTGTGTACCCGTGGCTCCCTGACTGCCCTGGGTGCCGGTGGCACCCAGCACACCAGCATTCCCCTGGAGTCCCTGGAAGCCCTGGGCGCCCTGTGCGCCGGTGGGCCCCTGACTGCCCTGGGTGCCGGTGGCACCCTGCACACCAGCATTCCCCTGGAGTCCCTGGAAGCCTTGGGTACCCTGCGTCCCCGTGGCTCCTTGACTGCCCTGGGTGCCGGTAGCCCCTTGCGCGCCGTCGTTCCCCTGGAACCCCTGGAACCCCTGGAACCCCTGGAACCCCTGGCTACCCTGCACGCCTTGGGGGCCTTGGGGGCCGGGACAGCGTCCGTCTCCGCCTTCGTGCGCGTTGTTCGCTGGTCCGCGACCGTGTCCGTCCCCGCCACAGCCGTCCCCCTGCCAGTCGTCTCCCGTTGGCGCGCCGCGCCACCCGTTCAGCAGCGGGCCATTCTGACTACGATCGAGCCCCTGCGAATGGGTCCCGTCCGCAAGAGCGACCGTGGACGGCAGGAGGTTGACCACCGCCGCGAGAGTGGCGGCAGAGACCATCGCAGCGGCTCTCACGTTCGACTTCCGAAGCGATCTATGGTTCACCGAAAGACCTTTCAGACATGGGAACAGAACAGGACTACAGGAACAGGCCGGACAGCAGACACCTCATACCCGTCAAGAAGTCACCTCATCTGGGCACGTAGGCCGTCGGTGTGACGCCCGTCCAGCGGAAGTCTGATGGTGTGTCAGGGTGTGGGGCCGGGTGTCCTGGGTCGGGCTGCGGACTTGGAGCAGCGAAGGGACACGAACGGGAGCGCGGAACGTGGCCCGAGCGGAGCGACGAGTCCTACGCGGCGGGACGTCGCCACGAACACGATCACGGCCAGTACCTCACGAACTCGTACCGGTGCCGACGGCCGTCCTGCGACCGAGTCGGCGCCGCAGGCATCATCTGCTGGTGGAACAACTTTGCAAGGTCTCCGGCACTGGCCACGCACCTGAGAACGTGACAACACCCTTGCTCACGATCACCCACTGTTCCAGGCCACGCCGGGCCCCGGCTCGCGGGTCCTGGCCCGACGTGGCCATGCTTGGTGACCGGGGGCGTCAGATCGTGCAGACGGCGTAGGGGGTGGCGGTGACGGGTTGGGTGGAGGGGTTGGTGTAGGAGACCTGCCAGCCGTTGTTGATCGGCTGGCCGCCGACGTTGCTCGGGGGCGGCCCGGCGAACTGCGCGCCGCCGCCAGTGAGGACAGTGCCGGCGGGGCAGGGTGCCGTCGTCGTCGCCGGAACCACCTCAATCGCCAGATTGCCCGCTTGCGTCCCGATGGGAATGGTCGTGACCACGGTGTTCGACGCCGTGTCGATCACTGACACGCTGCCCGCACTGTAGTTGGCGACGTAGACGAAGGCACCGGAGGGGCTCACCGCCAGGTTGTCAGGGCCGCTGCCGACGGTGATCGTGGCCGTTACGGTGTTCGACGCCGCGTTGATCACCGACACGGTTCCCGAAGTGCTGTTGGCGGCGTAGACGAAGGAACCTGACGATCCCACCACCACACCCCATGGGCCGCTGCCGACGGTGATCGTGGCGGTGACGGTGTTCGTGGCGGTGTTGATCACCGACACGGTCCCCGAACTGCGGTTGGTGACGTAGGTGTAGGCGCCGGACGGACTCACCGCCACACCGGAAGGCGCGCTGCCGACGGTGATCGTGGCGGTGACGGTGTTCGTGGCGGTGTTGATCACCGACACGGTCCCCGAACCCACGTTGGCGACGTAGACGAGAGCACCGGACGGAGTAATCGCCACACCACTGGGGGTCGTGCCGACGGTGATCGTGGCGGTGACGGTGTTCGTGGCGGTGCTGATCACCGACACGGTCCCCGCGTTCTCGTTGGTGACATAGACGAATGCGCCGGACGGACTCACCGCCACACGGAAGGGGCCGTTGCCGACGGGGATCGAGGCGGTGACGGTGTTCGTGGCGGTGCTGATCACCGACACGCTGGCCGAACCGAAGTTGGCGACGTAGACGAAGGCACCGGACGGTGTCACCGCCAGACCGGCGGGACTGCTGAAGCCACTGATCGTGGTGGTAACGGTATTCGACGTCGTATCAATAACCGTCACCGTGTTCGCAACGAAGTTGTTGACGTAGGCGAAGGAGCCACCCGCCGCCTCGGCGGGCGTGGCACCACAGGCGAGTGGAACAACGACACCCGCCAGAACAGCCACCACCACGGCCAGCCGGGAACACACCCGCGCACGCCACGCCGCCCAACGCCGCCGCGGCCACCGACCTTCCGGAACATCCCGACCTGGAGTAACACTCGTCATGGAGACCTCCTCCGACATACTCAGAAATTCCGATGCCATGGGATTGCCGATGGCCAGTGCCAGGAGTACCACGGCGACAGGCATGAACCCGGAACGAGCGCGCAGGCCCCCGACCGTGTCGAAGAACAGGACGCCTTCGGCCGGAAAACACCTGGTGGCGTGCTGTTTCGGCGCCCGGTGGTTGAGCACGGAGAAGGACCTGGCCGACCTCCGGGCGGGCACTACGCCGCAGGTGTTCCGTTCAGGCCCAACGCTGGGCACGGTCACGATGCTGTCGGGTGCGGCGCGGCCGCGTCACCGAGAACGAGCTGATCGGCAAGGGCCGGGGCACACCACCGTGCTGCATCCACGCCAAGCCGGTACCGCTGCCGAGATCGACTCCTTCCTGGACTCCGACATCGGCGACGTCGCGGAGCGCGTCTGCTCCGCTTTGACGGACACCGTGACTCTGTTGCTCTATTCGGGTTCGTCGATCAGGCCGCGAGTTGGTGGGCGAGTTGGGAGAGTCGGCTGGTCCGGGGACGTTGGGGGTCTTCGGCCCAGTGGGCGTCGAGCCGGATGACGTTGATCGCGGCGGCGGAGTAGGCGAGCTGGAGGCTGGTCCTGGGCAGGCCGCGGTAGCGGGCCCGGCGTAGGCCGGTGACGTCGATCGCCTGGTTGATGGTGCCCTCGACACCGGCCCGGAGGGCGTACTTGGTCTGCCAGCTGTCGGTCTTCTGCTCGGCGCGCGCGGCGGCGACGGTCTCGTGCAGCTCGCGGGGCCGCAGGGTGAGCATGCGGTTGCCGCGCGCGGCGGTGGTGCACTTGTCGCGGGAGGGGCAGGTGCCGCAGTCGGAGCGGGCGAACTCGATCACGATGGCGTCGTGGCCGTGCTGCTGGACGGGATACCAGCCGGTGCTGGTGCGGCCTTCGGGGCAGTGGACCTGACGTGCTGTCCAGTCGATATGGAAGGCGCTCTTGTCGAAGCCTTCGGCGGCCCGGGCCTGTCGGGAGTGGTCCGCCAGCAGCGGTGTGATCATGACGATGCCCTCGACTGCGGCGGCGGTGACCAGGTCGGCGGAGGGGTAGCCGGAGTCCAGGTAGTGCTTGCCCGGCTTGACCTGCCGCTCGGTCAGTCGCTGCTGGATGCCGGCGGTGGCGGTCACGTCCGGTGCGGTCGAGGCGGTGGTGACCACGTCCGTGATCAGGTTCGGAGTCCGGATCCCGGCCCCCATCGGGGCGCCGCCGGAGTTGTCGTCGCAGGTCTCGGTGAGGTGGACCTTGTAGCCGCACCAGAACAGCTCGTCTCCCTTGGCGGACCAGCGGGCGTCGCTGTCGTAGGGGGGCGAGCCGCAGATGGCCGGGCGGGACGCCGTCCACCTCGGCCTCCCGCTTCCTGACCACCTCCCGTCCCCGGGCGTCGGTGTGCACGTAGTACGTCTGCATGAAGATCCGCCGCAGCAGCTGGACCGCCTCGATCTCCCGCAGCCACACCGGGGCGCCGGGTGCGTGAATCACGTGCAGCAGCGCGAGGGCGTCCTGGCCGTAGACCTCGGCCAGCCGGTCCCGCTTCGTCTTCGACGAGGGCAGCCGCCATGAATCGACCCTGGCCGCGTAACGCAGTTCCCACTCCGCCACCGGTACCGCTTGTGCGAGCCAGGTCGGAGCGGCCGCGGCCAGCGCCTCCAGCACCGCCCGCACGCTCTCACCGGCAAGCTCCAACCGGTTCAAGTCCCGCACCGCGCTGATGACATGGGTGGAGTCGGTGCGCTGCTTGCCCCCGGCCTCGATCAGCCCCTCCTGGGGGCAGTGTTCCACCAGCCGGTCGAAGACCAGGCGCTCCATGCCGTGCTCGACCAGCCGGGCCCGGAACTTCGCCAGCACCGTGAAGTCGAACCCCGGATCGGTCAGCTCCAGGCCGATCGCGTACTTCCAGTCGGTCGCCCGGACCGCCATCCCGGCTGCCTGGCGGTCGGTCAGGTTCTCCGCGAACTGCAGCACCGTGACCAGCGCCAGCATCCCCGGTGACAGGCCCGGCGCCCCGCGCACCCCGAACGCGGACGCGAACGGCTCGTCCGCGAAGACCTCCGCCAGCTTCTCCCGCGCCCGCATCGCCAGCGTCCCCTTCGGGAAAGCCACCGCCGCGACCAGCGCCGTCTGCTCCGGGACCTCCGGCAGCCCCACCGCCCTCATCGACACCCACCACCCCCGCGATCGCCTGTCCACGAGACGACCACAGAAGCGATCAAGCCGCAGTCACCCGACCTGCGGCCCGAATAGAGCAACAGAGTCCAGCAAGGCCACAAAGCACAACCCGAACGCCGAAATGCGCTCGCCGTTCCTGTCTCTGCGGGTCCGCCCGGTCAACCGCACCATCCGCCGGGCCGCCGACGGATCCCTGCCCGACTGCTGGCTCCTCGTCGAGTGGCCTCCCGACTCCGCCGAGCCCACCGACTACTGGCTTTCGACACTGCCCACCGACACCCCGCTACGCGAGCTGGTACGAATCGCCAAGATTAGATGGCGAGTTGAACACGACTACCGCGAACTCAAGGACGGCCTCGGCCTCGACCACTTCGAAGGCCGCAACTACTCCGGCTGGCACCGCCATGTCACCCTCGCCGCCCTCGCCCAGGCCTTCTGCACCATGCTCAGGCTCGACCCAAAAGTCCCTGCGCCGGCCTGACCCTCCACGCGGTCCTCCGGGAACTCCAGGCCCTCCTGGCCACCTGGACCGGCACCTGCTCCATGTGCGGCCAACCCACACCAACCCCCGAACCCCACCACAGGACCTAACAAAGCCCTACTGGTCGGCAGCCCCCTGGGCTCAGCCCCATCGAGTACGAGGAGGAGTACTACGCCGAACAGGCATCGACCCAACGAACGAACCTGAACACCAATCAACCCACCTTGACCTGCTGATCAGCACCCCCACCCGCCGAGGGAGCCTCGATCACCGCCAGTGTGATGCATGGCACACGTCAATGTAGGGTCAAGACTGCGTATATGTGCGAATCCGTCTATTTGGTGGGTCTAGGGTGATAGAGGTTTTAGAGAGACACCTCGTTCGGTGAGGCGTCTTCACGGACACAGGCCACTGACCCGACGACGTCGAGAGACGCCCAGGGTCAGGACAGATCCTCCCGACCTAAGGGTTGATCCCAAGTGGCTTCCCGCGCAGAGTGTCGCGGGATCACGCCGTGGAGTGCCAAAGCTCTGACGAGTTGGGGTGTGCCGGCCGTGGAGCCGTGCGCTGGAACGTTCCCTGAACACATCGACGACACGCATGGCCCGTGACGGGCCCGGCCGGAAGGAGGCGATGGACATGGACTGCAGTAGTCCGGGCCACAGTAGCCCCTACCCCCGCCTGCTCTCGCTCTCCCATAGCACGCGGTAGACACCCCACCACGAGCACCACTGACGTGTAACCAACCAGGCGCCGGCCGTGCCTGGTTGTGGCGTGGGCTGCTACCGCCTGCCCCGAATCGCCCCTGACCGGGGTATCGGAAGGCTGTCATGACCGACACCACGATCCGAGCGCCGCGCACCGCGGTGCTGGACGACGCCCACGTGGGCGACATCAAGGGTGCCCTGGGCACCATCCGAGTGGACGACGACGCCCCGCGCCAGGGCCTGTCCGCCAAGCTCAAGACCCTGCTGGCGATCGTCGGCCCCGGTCTGATCGTCATGGTCGGCGACAACGACGCCGGTGCCTTCGCCACCTACGGCCAGGCCGGCCAGAACTACGGCACCCACCTGCTGTGGACACTCTTCCTGCTGATACCGGTGCTGTACGTCAACCAGGAGATGGTCCTGCGTCTGGGCGCCGTCACCGGAGTCGGTCACGCCCGCCTCATCCTGGAACGTTTCGGCAAGTTCTGGGGCGCCTTCAGCGTCATCGACCTCTTCCTGCTCAACGCCCTCACCCTGGTCACCGAGTTCATCGGGATCACCCTGGCCACCGGCTACCTCGGTCTACCCAAGGCCGCCTCCGTCGTGCTGGCCGCCGCCATCATCATCGCCTCCGCCTTCACCGGCTCCTTCCGCCGCTTCGAGCGCATCGCCGTCACCCTGTGCGCCGCATCCCTGCTGCTGGTACCGGTCTACTTCCTGGTTCACCCGAAGGCCTCACAGATGGCCCACGACTTCGTGGTCCCGAACATGCCCGGCGGCAGCGGCCAGCTGTCCACCGTCATGCTGCTGATCATCGGCATCGTCGGCACCACCGTCGCCCCCTGGCAGCTCTTCTTCCAGCAGTCCTACGTCATCGACAAGCGCATCACCCCGCGCTTCATGAAGTACGAGCGCATCGACCTGGTGATCGGCCTGGGCGTGGTGATCATCGGCGCCGCCGCGATGATGGGCTTCGCAGCCGCCGCGTTCGCCGGCACCGACGGCTTCGGACAGTTCACCGACACCGCCGGCATCGCCACCGGCCTGGCCCAGACCTCCGGCCACCTGGCCGCAGTGCTGTTCGCGATCGCCCTACTGGACGCCTCGATCATCGGCGCCTTCGCCGTCACGCTCTCCACCGCCTACGCCATCGGCGACGTCTTCGGCATCAAGCACTCACTACACCGCGACCTCAAGGGCGCCAAGGGCTTCTACGCCGTCTACGCCGGCCTGGTCGCCGCCGCCGCGACCATCGTCCTGATCCCGGGATCCCCCCTGGGCCTGCTCACCGAAGGCGTACAGACCCTGGCCGGAGTACTCCTGCCATCAGCCTCCGTGTTCCTCCTGCTGCTCTGCAACGACAAGCAAGTCCTCGGCCCCTGGACCAACGGACCCAAGACCAACGCCTTCACCGCCGTCGTGGTCGCAGTCCTGGTCACCCTCTCGATCATCCTGACCGCCTCCGTCCTCTTCCCCGACATCACCTCCGACACGATCATCGACATCATGGCCACCTGCGCCACCGCCGGTGTACTCGCCGCCGGATACGCCTTCACCAAGCGACACACCAACACCAAGGGAGACCCAACCGACCACACCAACCACACCGACCGCGACACCTGGCGCATGCCCCCACTCCACGAACTGACCAAGCCAGCAATGTCCACCACCCGCAAAATCGGCATGGCCGCACTGCGCACCTACCTGCTGATCGCCATGGCCATGGTCATCATCAAGATCACACAAGTAGCACTCAACAACTAACCCCCCTCACCCCAACCGAAACAGAATCAAAGAGGGGACGTGTCTCACCAACCGATGTGGTGGTGACACGCTGACGAAGACGCAGAGCTGAGCCACACCGGGGGCACTGCTCACTGAGCCCTTTTAGCTGCTACTCGACAGGGTGAGACCGTGTCCACCGCTGACACCTGCACTGACCAGCCTGACCGTGCTCGGTGCGCCGACCACAGCCGCAGCCCGGTCACCCGAACGGTGGCCGCTCTGAAAAGGCTCACTGACTTCGGTGCTTGAAGCCAGTGGCGGTAGCAGATCTCGGGAACGACCGCGCAGGTCACTTACAGCCCCCTTCCATGTACGTGACGTCTTTTGAAGTGGAGAGAAGTGTTGGACGGTTGGACCGAGTTGGACGGGTTCGTGTGTGGCGTGTGTGGTGCTCCGTTGATGTGGAAGGGGCGGGGCCGGCCGCCGCGGTACTGCACGACGACAAACGCGTGCAGATCCAAGGCCACCCGCGCTCGAAAAGCCCACGCGAAACTCCTGGACGCCCTGGTCAATGTTGCCGTGCTCGAGCTGGAACCGGCACCACCCGGCATGGCCGACAGGCTGCCACCAGGACCGCTTCAAGGTGTCCTCGCCACGGGAGAAGCCCTCAACGGCGCCGCCCACCACTACGTCAACACCGTCCAGCAGGGCGAAGACGCAAAGCAAGCCCTGAAGCAACTGCGCCACCTGGTAAGCCTGCTCACCGAGCGCCTCCTGGACCAGGCCGAGCGAGCCAAACGGTCAGACAGAGCCGAGCGAGCCGTGCAGGAGGCACAGGCCGTTCAGGGTGAGCGGGCAGACCAAACTGAGCGAGCCAAGCAGGCTGGGCAGGTGAAGCCGGCCAGGCTGACGGAGCGGGCGCGCGGGGACCTCACGGATTGCGAGGGGCAGGGGTCGCTGGCAGTTCCCAAGGCTCCTGGTGGTTCACCGGGTTCGGGGTTGCCCGGGAGACGGGGGCTGTCGGTGGTCCCCGAGGTCTCTGGTGATCCCTTGCTTGTGGTGCCCGACGAGGACCGGGTGTCGTCAGCATCCATGGGTGCTGTGGAGGTGGGGCCGATGCCGTCGGCGCCGACTAGAGGGCCTGGGGCGGGACCGGAGAAGCCGACGCTGGGCGATGCGGGTGCGTCACGGGGCCAGGCTGTCAATGCTTCTGCTGGGACCGTACCTGGTCCTGCCTCGGGCTCTGTCTCGTCCTCGGGCTCGGCCTCGCCTCTCGCTACAGACCGGATACCCGTCCGGGGGTCGGGCCTGGCCCGGCTTGCCGTACCGGACCTCCTCCCGGCCCGTGAGGCGAGGGAGCAGGCGTCGCATGGTGGGGGGCTGATGTTGGACGAACTGGTGCCGCCACTGCGACGTGGCTTGGGACTGCCGGTTGTGCGCCACCTGCTGGAGACCGTTGGCCCGGGCTGGGAGTTGCTTAGCTGGCGCGGGGTCATCGGCGTGCACCTGGTCGTCTACCAAGGCCGCTACATAGGCTGGGTGGAACGCGCGCAGAGCGATCCGGACCGCTGGGTGGCGGTCTTCGACAGCATGGTCATCACCAACGACCGCACCGGCGGGCCCCTATGGCACCGCCACGGCGAACACGCGGCCCGCACCATCGCCACTGTCCACCGCAACCTGTCAACCGACCACCGCAACACCACGACGACATGACCAAGCTCCTCAGGCACCAACTAGTTTCCTGTGCCGGGAATTCGATCAAGATATGCGGCGAGGCGCTGGAGGATCTCGTCGGCGTCCTTCGTCCAGGCGAAGGGCTTCGGATTGTCGTTCCACTGGGCGATCCAGGCGCGGATGTTGCGTTCCGGTGCTTGGAGGTTCTTGTGGACTCCGCGTCGTATCCGCTTGTCCGTCAGCAGGCCGAACCACCGCTCGACCTGGTTGAGTCAAGACGATTAGGTGGGCGTGAAGTGCATGTGTGCCTGACCCCGTATTCGACTTGCCGAAGAGCCAGAAAGCCCACCAGGAGTACAGGCCGGCCCCTTCAGCCTAAAACAGGGGTGCGTATCGTGCCGGGGACGCCGGCCTCCACGAGATCGAGGGAGCCCAGCGTCCCGACACCGGGTGACGTCAGGACCCGAGACCATGCTTCGTTCTGCACCCATCCCCAGGTCCACAAGGCCCTACCCGACATGGTAGCGACCACATCCCATCAGCGATCGATTACCACTACCCACGGCCATCCCGGCAAGCTCTCCAACCGTCGGGGTACCCAGCGTGTGCACGCACCCCCGTAGTCCCGGCATGGTGTCCTGTCACCACGCCACGACAGGTACCTTTTCTGACTCTTTTTTAGACACATTGCACACCTTATTGCGCCGGAAATCGATGCTTGATTGGCGAGTATTAAAGCGCCAACAAGGCGACTTTGCTTCGAGCTTGACTCTGTGCTTAGCTGTGAATGCATCCAATCGGCAACGAACAGATCCTGATTGGATGTTGTGCTTCTCGCTAGGCGCGCCCTCGTGAGGGTGAAGCTAACTTAATGTCAGAATATTGCTCTCATTCTCTTTGGCATGCTTGGCTCTCAAATCATCGGGGCTGCAATGCCTCGGTTCCCCAGTGATCCTCCAAAGGAGATGTAGCGTGAGTGCATTCGCGCGCAGGAACGGTGTCGCACGTGTAGTGGTGCCCTTCGTCGTCACCGCCGCCATTGCGACCATGGCGAACACGGCCACGACCACCAACGCCTATGCTGCCGGTGACACGGCGACGAACGTCAGGCTCAGCCAGGATCTGCTCGATAGCCTCGTGCAGTACGGCGACCCGAGGCTTTGGGCGGACGCGAGCCCCTTCCCCGTCCATTCCTCCTCCAATCTCAATTTCTCGCTCTACAACGCCAACATCTCCCCTGATGGGGATGTGACCAGGACGCCGGGCGATTCACTCGTCATGGAGCATTCAACGCTCAACAACACCGGCAACATCGAGCAGGAAATGAGGACCCAGAGCACTAGCCTTCAGGCGACATCCAGCATCGCCGTCGCAAATCAGCAGACGAACGGAATCTCCGTCGAACTCTCGTCGAGCGTGAAGCTGTGGGAGATCTGGGAAAGCAGTGTCAAGTTTAAGTACGACCACAGCTGGAGTAGCACCACGACCAAGACGGATAGCAACACCACGACTGTCTCCACGGTCTCCCAGGTAGTCAGCGTTCCCCCGCACTGCCAGGCGATTGTCGACTCTGGTCTCGCCCAGGAGAAGATCAGCGGAAAGCTGAAGGCCTCCGGTGATCTACGTGGAACCTTCACCTGGAGTGCAAGTGGGCCGAGCACGGGTACTCTCTCCGAGACCTTCGACTTGGTTGATCTCGCACAAAAGGCACAGGCCAACGGACTCAAGTTGCCCGCAGGGTTTTCCTTTGACGGCCAGCACTTCACCGCCCAGGTAAATGAGATGGACATCGCGGCGAATGTCTATGCGACGAACTACAATTCGACCTACAGCTTCAAGAACCTCCCGGGTGGCAACTGCGAGTCCACAGCAACTCCGGCACCTCGAACCTTTCAACTCGCGTGAACGATCAGGATCCATGGGAATGCGGAAAGCAGCGGTAGACCGATTCGCCGCATGAGCAACAGAGAGATCCACTAGCTTCAATCTGGATCCATCGAGCGGTGATGGGCTGTGGGAGGGGCTGACACAGAGAAGTGCCCGCTGAGCTGGGAAGATGGGAGTTCTCTAAGCTTCCATCGGCCCGTCCAGCAAGGCGCCTCTTAAGTGAAATCCTCCCATAGCCCGGCGGCGACGTTCGCCGCGTTCGGCCAGGCCTCGATCGTTCACGTGCGCGCGCCGGCGTGAGGGGTTCGGCTGGGGTGTCCGGTTACTGGCGGTTTGCTCTGAGGGTTGATCGTCGGGGGTCAGGCCGGTGGGCCGCGTGTCGTCGCGGGTGCCGTCGGTGTCCACTCGCCGAGGGTGCTGCCGGGTGCCTCCTTCCGGTGTGTGTGGGGGCGGCGGTGTGCTGGTCAGCCGGGGTCGGGCAGGGCCTGGACCCGTTCCCAGGCGGTGACGACGGGCTGGGACGCGGGCCAGGTGGGGTCGAGTTTGAGTTCGCGGCGGCGGGCGTGCTCGGTGGGCTTGGCTGGGACGTCGAGCAGGTCGGTGCGGATGGTGGCGGGCTCGGCCTGGGCCAGGGGGCGGTCGAGGGCGAGCAGTTGCAGCCAGGCGAGTAGGTCCATGGCCAGGGCGAGCAGGGTGCACCAGGCCTGGTTGAGGGCGAATTTGAACAACGGCAGTCGCAGCAGGGTCAGGGCCTTCGACCTGCGGATCCCGGACTCGACGTGCGCGTGGGCCCGGTGACGCGCGTCGAGCCACTGCAGCTGCCGGCCGCGGGTGTTCGTGGCGATCACCGTGTACCGGAACCCGGTCGCCTGCTCGTAGGGCTTGAGGTCCTTGATGTACTTCGGGTGGACTGGCTCGCGCCGGACGACGATCCGCAGCCCGGGCGGCCACTCGGCCAGGTCGAGCAGGTCGGTGATCTCCACCAGGGCGGCGTCCTCGCGTGGATTGCCTTTCGCGTCGAGCGCGGGCGTCCACGCCTTGTTGGGGACCTTGGCCAGGCCGGCCCAGAAGTCCTCGTCCCGGCTCCAGCCGACCGAGAACTCCCAGGTGTGGGCCTTGTTACCGCCACCGGAGGCGATCCAGGCCAGCCACTCCTTGGTCGCTCCCGCGCCGTCGGCCCGGAACAGGACTTTCGCGCGGCGCCGGGTGGGCAACTGCCGGACCGCCTCGGTGGACACCTCGATGTGGTCCTGGGTGGTGTTCGCGCCTGCCGAGCCGGGCCGCAGCCGGCACACCAGGTGCTCGTCGGTGTTGTCGAGGAACACCAGTAGCGGGTGCAGTCCGAAGCCCTTGCGGTGCGGTTCGGCGCCTTCCTTCTCGAAGTGGGCGGGGACGAAGGAGGCATCGATGTCCAGCACGCTCCAGCCGGTCAGCGGCCTGCCGTCCACGCGTATCCACGGGAAACCGCCCGGGCGCAGGTCCAGAAGGTCGTGGACCCGGGAGCGGACCTTCGCCCGTGCCGAGGTCACCTTCGCGAGCTGGACCGGGCCGATCCCGTCGAGCGTCCGGTACAGCGTCGAGGCCGAGGCTGGCCGGCCGAGCACCAGCGCCGCCTGCCGCATCACCGCGATCCCGGCGATCGAACGCGCCCCCAGCAGCACCGCACACGCCGCCGACACCAGCACCTGGCCCCGGTCATGGACCGGGCGGAAGTCCCGTCGCACCAGCGCGCCGCTCAACGCGTCGGTCAGGCCGACCTTGTCCGCCAGCCGCCGCACCGGCACGATCCCGGCCTTGCCCACCAGCTTCCGCCCGCCCGCCGACAGCGACAGGCCCTCCGCCCACTCGGTAAGCTCCGACACCCGAAGGGTGCCTCCTCCCCGCCATGATCCAGTCCTAGAGAAACTGAATCATCACAGGTCGAGGCACCCTTCCTCGCTGTTCTCACACTCGGTCACCAGCACCGGCCCCCACGGTGAATTCATGAGGCTGGGCATGTCGCGGGCACACTCCGGTCGTGAAGGTCACCGGCAGCGGCTCCGGCCGGGTCTCGCTCGCCGCCCTCGTGTGCACCAGACCCGGCGACCCGCGGGCCCGGCTGATCTACCGAATACTGGTCCACACCGGCCGCAAGGGCGAGAAGAAGGGCTTCCGCGAGAAGGACTACGCCACGCTCCTGGACGCCGCCCACCAGCAGCTCGGCAAGAAGATCGTCCTGATCTGGGACAACGCCACCCAGCACAAGGACTCCGTGATGCGCACGCTGCTTGTCAATCCCCTGGAAACGTAGAGTCGTCTCTATGCGGCTTCGTCCCTGTGGTGGGTCTCGGCGATCGTGTCCCCGCTCGTGGTGTAGCCGATCAACCCATGGTCGTGGTGGTGGTGTTGAGTAGCGCGGGGGCGCTTTCGGGGAGCTCGGCGGGGTAGATGTCCATGCTGCCCTCGGGCAGGTAGCGGCGGGGGAAGGCCCCCCAGGCCCGACGCGGTCGCCGGAGACAAGGTCTACTCGTCCCGAGGCAATCGTTTCTACCTTCGCGAACGGCGCATCAAGGCGGTCATCCCGGAGAAGAAGGACCAAGCCGCCAACCGGAAGAAGAATGGCGGCAAGGGCGGTAGGCCCGTCAGCCACGACGTCGACCTCTACAAGGAACGGAACACCGTCGAGCGCCTGATCAACAAGCTGAAGGCCGGGCGAGGCATCGCCACCCGGTTCGACAAGACCCCCGAGAGCTACCTCGCCGGCCTCCACCTCCGCGCCTCGATGATCTGGATCGATGATCTCCTACCGACCACCAGCTGATCACGACATCACACAGGCCCTAGTACTGCAACGGTGCTTACCGTGACGAGGCTTCAGCTCTTGGGCTGTGGCCTCGTCTCTTGTAGTGGCTGGTCCGGGCCTGTTGTTGGCGTCTGCGCCGCCATCGGGACCAGTGCAGGACGTGGTCGATGCTGCGGCGGGCAGGCCGGGTGAGATGCGTGATCAGCTGGCGGATCTCGGGGACGGTGAGGGGTATCAGGTCTGGCGTTCGAGCAGGTCCGGCCCCTTTTCGGGCTGCTGGGCCCGCATGACAGTGAGGTAGGCGTGGGCGGCCATGGCGAGAGTGATGTGCCGGTACCAGCCCGGGTGCCGGCGGACCTGGTAGTCGTCCAGGCCGCACTGACCTTTCGCGCTCTGGAAGCATTCCTCGATCGCCCATCGCGCGCCGGCGACGGCGATCAGCTCGTTGAGTGTGGCCTCCGCGGGCGCGTAGGCGATGTAGTAGGCGATCTTCGTGGGATCGGTGATGCTGCGGCGGGCCAGGACCCAGTGCTTGCGATCGGGGCGATGCCAGGGCCGGACCTCCACACGGGCCCAGTCGTAGATCCGCAGGCCGTGAGCGCCCTCGCCGCAGGAGCGGCGCTTCCACTTCTGGCGGGGCAGATCGGCGACCAGGTCGTGCAGCCGGTGGTCCATGGCCTGCCAGGTGACGACGGTGTCGTGGCTGGTGGTGGCCACGACGTGGAAGAGGTCGGCCTGCTCCAATACGTGCACGTCATCCTGGACAAGTCCCTGGCCCCGGCCGGCCAGGGCGACACGGTGGTCGCCGAGCGGCGGATCATCCCGCACTGGCTGAGGCTCCAGTGCTCGCCGCCGCATCCTGGCGTCAACCGTGCTTCGGCTCGTAAGGCGTGGGGCTGAGGTGGCTTTGGAGCCGGGCGTGGCGGAACTGGTAGACGGCTCCGGCCTGGCGGAGGACTCCCCGGTGGTAGGCGTCGTCGAGGAAGGCCATGGGTGACCAGGGAAGTCGTCCGGTCAGGGGGAGCCAGATGCGAGTGAAGAGCACCCACTGACCCCAGGCGGTGAACGAGAGGACGTAGCAGAGGGTGCCGATGAGCCCGCAGTCGGTTCCGAGTCCGAGCCATGTCCAGAGTGAGGGTGATGGGCCAAACCAGCCCTGGAAGAGGTCTGTGGCTCCCAGTACTCGGCAGAAGATGGCGATGGCGACGGTGATCACCGGAGCGACGAGCAGGGCCTGGCGGATGACGGTGCTGCGGTTGATGGCCAGCAGGTCCATGGGTGTAGCGGCGGAACCGACATCGAGTGGTGTCTCCAGAGTGGCCATGAGCCCGAGGGCCAGGCCTCCGGCCATTCCGAAGATGACCGCGTACAGGAGTGAGTGAGCCAGCACCGCTTCGACCAGCGGTGCGTTGGCGAGCCGTGACTTGCGGCTCATCCCCAGGACCAGCTGCGTGGGGCCGTACGCCAACCCCACGATGAGGCCGACCAGTAATCCGGCGCCCCAAGCGGTGTTGAGTCTGCGGGCGGGTACGTCACCCATCCGTCGGCCACGGCCGGGTAGTTGCAACCGAACGCGGGACGGTTCGAACGCTTCTTTGTCGAATGTGACGGCGACCGCGTGGACAAGTCCGAAGGCCAGACCGACGACCGGGCCGACCGTGAGGCCGGCCGGAAGAATGGTCAACCCGAATGTCGTCCACCTACTGGGCATGACCAGGCCCATGGTCGCTGACACGAGCAAGGACAGGGTCGTGGCCGCGGTGGAGGCGAGGACGATGGCGAGGATGCGCGAGGGCAGGCTCAGGGCGCCGGACAGGTGCCACCAGGCGAGGTCCTGGCGGTGGCGCTGTTCGGGCCGGTCGAGGTGGGCGGCGAGGTGGCCGAGGTAGTGCCGGGCGTGGTGAGGGTCCCAGACGCGGTGAGGGCGGGAAGCGGCGGTGCTGAGCCCGGCCGGGGGGCGCTGGCGGTAGACGGTGGGGACGAAGCCGGCCAGCAGGTGCTCTTCGAGGGCCTGTGGGGTGGGGAAGCGGGTGGTGTCGAGGAGGTCGGCCGGGTCCTGTCCGGGGGTGTCGCTGTAGAGGGTCCGGGCGAGCAGGACCATCAGCGGGGTGCTCAGCACCGCCGCGAGGTTGGCGCCGGCCTGGTGGTCCGGCCGGTTGCGAAGCTCATCCAGTACGGGGCACCATACAGTCGCGGCTCGTCCAGTTCGCTTGCCCGGTGCGGTCGGGCGCGCGGTGCGCGGTAGGTAGTGGATGAGGTCGTCCGTGGTCAGGTCGGTCAGTTCGATGCCGGCGGCCTTCCCGAGCACGCCGGTCGCGGCCGCGTCGGCGAACTGCTCGGTGCGGCTGGTCAGTAGCAGCGGCAGGGACACGGAGTTGAGCTCGCGCAGGGCGGCCGCCTGGAGCCCGGTGGCGATCTCGTCGAAGCCCTCGAGGACCGGCAGGATCCAGCCGGCGTCAACCAGCGCGGCAGCCTGCGTCGAGCGGCTGGAGGCGGGCGCGGCGAGGTTCGGGTGGTCGCGCAGCAGCCGGTCGACGAGCCAGTCGCGCAACGCGGTGACGGTCGGGTCCCACGATCCGATGCTGAAGACGACCGGCACCGGCTCACCGCCCCCACGGGTCTCCAGATAGTCGAGAACGAACCGCATCATCAGGACGGTCTTGCCGGAACCGGCCCGGCCGAGCACCACCAGCCGCCCGGACCCGACGCGCCGGTAGACGTCCGTGATCTGGGCCAGCCCGCCGTCCAGGGACAGCGCCCCCGCAGTAGCCCCCGGGGCCGCCCCGCTGATGTTGTCCCAGTGGTCCAAGAGTCCCGCGGGCGCCGACCGCCACCGGACGGGCAGTGGGAACGGATCATGGATCCGGCGCTGCTCCTCCTCGCGCAGCCAGCGACTGTGCACGTTGCGTGCCAGCGACTCGGCGACCTCCGCCAGGTCGCCCCGGGATGGCAGCACGCCGGAACCGGCCGGAGCGGGCACCGGCCCGGCTGGGGGAGCGGGCGACTTCGAGACGCCTCCGATAGGGGCAGGGCCGGAGGCATCGGGTGCGGCGTCGCCCGCTCCGTCCCGGTCCGGTTCATCCCCGGGTGCGTGGGGTGGGGAGGTGGGGGTCGGTGTGGTGGTGGGCCGCAGGATCTCCTGGTGGGCGGCCAGCACGCTGGCGCCTGGTTCGACGCCGAGCTCGTCGATGAGCGTGCGGCGCAGCCGGCCGAAGACCGCGAGGGCTTCGGCCTGCTGTCCGGTGCGGTGCAGTACCAGCATCAGCTGTCGGTGGAAGGCCTCGCGTAGGGGCTGTTCGGCGATCAGTCCGGTGAGTTCGGGGGCCAGACCCTGGTGGCGGCCCAGTGCCAGTTCCGCGTCGATGCGCCATTCCAAGGCCTGCCAGCGGGCCTGCGTGTACCGCTCGACGTGCGGCTGCGCCGCGGTCAGATCCGCGAGTTCTGGCATCGGCGTGCTCCGCCACAGTGCGGCGGCCCGCTTCGTCTCTCGGTTGACGGTCGGCCAGTCCTTTCGGTGGTAGGCGGTGCGGGCCGTCGCGAGTGCGCTGGTGAAGTCGTCGGTGTCGAGTTCGCCCGGCCCCACGCGCAGGGTGTAGCCCCCTCGGACGGCCCTGATCCGGGGCTCGTCGTCGCTGTCCTCGGTCAGGGCCCGGCGCAGGCGGGCGATGTGGTTCTTCAGCGAGGCACTCGCCGTGGCCGGCGGATGCTCTCCCCACAGGGCTTCCTGCAAGCAGTCGGTGGACACCGGTTGATTGGGGTTCAGCAGGAGAACCCCCAACAGCACCCGCGCCTTCGGCCCGTCGAGCGTACGGGCCGACGTGCCGTCATGAACGGTCAGCGGTCCGAGCAAGCTGAAACGCATCCGTGGTCCCCCCCAGGTACCGACGTGGGCCCGCCGTCACGCTGACCAGGCCCGTTACCGCATGTTACTGCGCCGTTTCCCCGCGCCGGCCGACCCAACGGCCGGCGCGGCCCCCCATGAGCGGGCCCCGGGTGGTGTGGAACGCTACGGCACCGTCGGAAAGATACTGGAGCAGTCCGTCCTCGGCGCATCGCTGCTCCACCGAGCGGACGAGGTCGGTGCCGATGTGCTTCAGGAAGACCGCCGCCGTGCCGAGCCGCATTCCGGCGGGGGTGGCCGCGCCGAGCAGGCTGGCGCCGTTGTGAGTGAACTCGGCCAGTAGGGCGTTGCGTTGGGCGCTTGCCAGCATCGAGCGGTACCAGACGTCGTCGTCGATCACGTAGCTCTCGCGGCGGCTGTGCTCGTCGCGTTCGCGACGGATCAGTTCCTGGCTCTCCAGGTAGGCGATGGCCTTGGAGACCGAGGCCGCGCTCACGCCGAGCCGCCGCACCAGTTCGGCGGCGCTCAGGCTGCCAGCGTCGGTGACGTAGAGGCAACTGAGCACCCGGGCCGCCATAGGGGGTAGGCCGAGGGACGCCAGTAGGTCGGCGAACTTGCCGGCGAACTCGGCGATGGCGGCCGGATCGCGTCCGTCGGTCACAGTCGCGGTGTCCTCGGGGCGCCGGGCGGGGCTCGCCCGGCGGCGGGAGCGTTGGGCGGTGGCGCGTTGGGCGCTGGCCGCGCGGTAGCCGGAGGGGCCGCCGTTGCGGGCGATCTCCCGGGCCACCGTGGAGGTGGGGCGAGCGAGTCGGCGGGCGATCTCGGCGTAGTCGAGCCCGGCGACGAGCCCGGCGGCGATCGTGCGGCGGTCTTCCTGGGTCAGCCGGGCACCTGGCATGAGCGGCTCCTCTCCTCGCAGGTGAGTATGCGAGCGGGCGCGGTTGTTGCAACGGCGATTGCATTAGCCGACAGGCTCATTGCGACGATTTACCATCATCTACCTGCGTATTTAAGGTCCTTTTCTTGATTTTACGTTGATTGATCGTTGAATTCCGCCGTACCGTCTTCACCTACGACGAGAGCAACGACCGATCACAGGGGGAACCACCATGAAGACCACCGCCCGCGCCGCCCTCGCCGCCGTACTGACCGGCGCCCTACTGGCCGTCACCCCGGCGGCGTTCGCCGCGGACCACGACCGCGGCGGCTACCAGGGCCTGCAGTCGGCGCTCGACCAGGCGATCTCCGGGGCCGGTCTGCCGGGGGCGATGGCCGAGGTGAAGAACGGCGGCTCGACCTGGTTCGGTCAGGCCGGCACGGCTGACCTGGCAAGCAGTCAGAAGCTTGACCCGCAGGACCGTTTTCGGATCGGTAGCACCACCAAGACCTTCGTGGCCACCGTGCTGCTCCAGCTGGAGGCCGAGCACAAGCTGAACCTGGACGACAGCGTCGAGCAGTGGCTGCCGGGGCTGGTGGACGGCAACGGCTACGACGGCTCGAAGATCACCATCCGGCAGCTGCTCGACCACACCAGTGGGATCGCCAACTTCGCCACGTCCGACTCGGTCGAGCACGACTTCAACGGACCGGCCTTCCTGCAGCATCGGTTCGACAGCTTCACGCCGCGACAGCTGGTCGAGCTGGCCATCAGCGTGAAGCCGTCGTTCGCCCCCGGTACCGGCTGGGAGTACTCCGACACCAACTACGTGTTGGCCGGGATGATCGTGGAGCGGGTCACCGGGCGCAGCCTCTCGCAGGAGATCACCGACCGATTCGTGAAGCCGCTGCACCTCAGGAACACCTACGAGCCGACCGGTGACGACACCCGCATCCACGGCCCACACGGCCGCTTCTACTCCAAGCTGGGCATCCTCGACGACGCCACCGCCCCGTTCTACGACGTCACCGAGCTCAACCCGTCCTGGGGCTACGGTTCCGGTGACATGATCTCCACCGTTGGCGACCTGAACACCTTCTTCCAGGCCCTGCTGAAGGGCCTGCTGCTG
Source organism: Kitasatospora sp. NPDC052896 (assembly GCF_044547075.1). Lineage (NCBI taxonomy): Bacteria > Bacillati > Actinomycetota > Actinomycetes > Kitasatosporales > Streptomycetaceae > Kitasatospora > Kitasatospora sp. NPDC052896. The sequence goes on along the minus strand of NZ_JBITZU010000039.1, from coordinate 10,762 downwards.
CCGCCCGCCCAAATGGATGAGATGTTCGTGATGCAGGACCCGGGCACCAAGTGGATCCCGGCCACCCACTACGGCCTGGGCATCGCCTCCGTCGACCTCTCCTGCGGCAAGGTCTGGGGCATGGGCGGCGCGATCGACGGCTCCTGGTCCTACACCTTCGGCACCCGCGACGGCCGCCACACGCTCTCCACCGAGGTCAACGGCGACTGGGCCAACGGCGCCCAGCTGGGCCCGATCTCGGTCTTCACGGCCGAGCTCGAGGCGGAGTTCTGCGGCAACGGGACGCACGGCTGAGCGGCGGTCACGTTGCCGCAGGTCCGAGCGACTGTCGTTCGGAGCCAACTCCATCACGCAGCGTCGTGAACAGCTGCTCAAGGTGTACGTGGTGGTCCTTCACTACGGCACTCGTCGGCTCGCCCGCGATGCGGCGGCGTACGGTCTCCACCAGCACCGTGCCGTAGCCGGCGATGAAGAACGCGGCGAGAAAAGTCGCGTTGCCCTCGAAGGCCGGGTCGCGATCGAGTTCATCGGTCAGCGCCGTCTGCAGTTCGGATGCGATGCCCCGCGCCCGGGCGACGAGCGCGGGTGACTCCGCGACCGTCCGGAAGAAGGGCACGGAAAGGTCGGAGACACCGGAGAGCGGGTGCCGGGTGTCGAGGAGGCGGAAGCTCATATCCCGCAAGGATGTCAGCGCGTCGACGTCCGGTGCGCGGTCGCGGACGCCTGAGCGCAGCAGGTCGGCCGCGTCGGCCGCACGGTCCATGAAGAGGTCTTCCTTGCGGGGGAAGTGCTTGAAGACCGTCACGCTCGAGACTCCGGCTTCGCGCGCGATCTCGGCGACGGTGACGGCTTCGTACCCGCGCTCGTGGAACAACCGGTTCGCGACCTCCAGGATTCGCGCGCGCGTCTGCGGGCCGCCGCGCTTGCTGGTTCTGGGCATACTCCTCATTCCCTTGTGTCACTAAAGTTAGTCAGTTAACTTAGTGCTCAGTCCGCCATCCTGCAACGAACATGATTGCCGATGCCGCCCAGTGAGCTGTGTCGGCCGAGGGGAGATGGTCCTGTGCAGCGACAGAAGGTCGTGCCGCCGGGCACGGGCGACGAGGCGGCATCGACAGGGGCCAACGCCATGAGCGAGCGGAGGTTCCCCGCTCCGTCGACGGTCAGTGAGCAGGCGCGGGCATGGCTCGCAGTCGACGGCGGCGAGCTTTCCTTACCGGCCGCCGAGGACACCGAGGCATGGCCCGCGATGGCCGAGCAGGCGAATCGATCGACGGCCCGGCGGTTCCCGATCTCTGAACTGCCGGTCACGGTCGAGGACTTCGACGTGGATGGCGCAACCGTCTACACCGCGAGGCCCCACAGAGTCGAGGAGGAAGCGGACGAGCCGGTCTTCCTCTGGATGCGCCCCGGAGGTCTCCTGGTCGGCGGCGGGGACGCCTGCCGCGCGATGACAGCCAGGACCGCGTCGTCCATGGACATGCTCGTGTGGGGTGTGGACTACCGGCTGCCGCCGCTGCATCCCTACCCTGCCGCGCTCGACGACGCGATCGCCGTATACCGCCGCGCGGTACGTGACCACGATCCATCGCGGGTATTCGTCGGAGGCGACTCCGCGGGAGGAAACATCGCCGCGGCCCTGCTGCTGCGCGCCAAAGACGCAGGGCTGCCGATGCCCGCAGCCCTGGTGCTCAACACCCCGCAGGTCGACCTCGCCGAGGAGGAGGGAGACACCTTCCAGACCCTGACCGGGGTGGACAACATTCTCCGCAGCTTGCGAGCGCCGAACGCCCTCTACGCGACAGGGGCTGACCTGCGGCATCCGTATCTCTCCCCGCTCCTGGGCGACCTGTCCGGCTTCCCACCCACGTTCCTTCTCAGTGGCACCCGCGATCTGTTCCTCTCAAACACCGTCCGGATGCACCGCAACCTGCGGCGCGCCAGTGTGGAGGCCGAACCGCACGTGTTCGAGGCGATGCCACACTGCGGATTCGGAGGCGACAGCCCGGAGGACTTGGGGGCCCGGTCAGGTCCGGATCGCTGTGCGCGCCGCCGGGGTCAACGCGAGCGACTGGAAGAAGCGTCAAGGACTCATGGGTCAAGAGCTCCCACAGACCCTGGGCCACGAGGCAGCGGGGATCGTCGACGAGCTCGGTGCGGGTGTCACAGGTGTCGTGGTCGGTGACCGCGTGTTCGGGTTCTCCGCCGTCAGCGGCGCTCAGGCGGAACTGTCAGTGCTGTCCTGCTACGCCCCCATCCCACCGTCGCTCGGCTTCGCCGAGGCCGCCGCAGTACCGGCCGCGAGCGAGACGGCAGCACGCGCCCTCGACCAGCTGGGCGTCGAAAGCGGCGGCACGGTACTCATCAATGGCGCCTCCGGAAGCGTCGGCAGTGCCGCCGTCCAGCTCGCCGCGGTCCGGGGCGCAGGCGTGATCGGGACCGGCAGCCCGGCCACCCGTGATTTCCTGCGCTCGCTCGGTGCCGAACCCGTCGCCTACGGTGCCGGCATGGCGGAGGTGGTCCGTCGGCTCGCTTCCGACGGGGTCGCTCTCGCGCTCGACGTGGCCGGGAGCGGCATCTTGCCGGAGCTCGTCGAACTCGCCGGTGGTTCGGAACGGGTGTTCACCGTCGCTGACTTCGCCGGTGCGCAGCGGCATGGTGTGCGGTTCAGCAGAGGCGACGCGGGTCGTGCGCTCTACGTGATCGCACAACTCGGCGAGCTGATCGAGTCCGGCCGGTTCTCACTTCCCGTCGGGCGGACGTTCCCCGTGACCGAAGTGGCGGAGGCACATCGCGTCGGCGAAGCGGGTCGCGTGCGCGGAAAACTCGTGCTGCTGGTCGACTGAGTCAACTCCGCTGTCAGCGTGGAGACCCCGGACCGCGGAAGACCGTCTTGTGGACCCCGCTCGTCGCGCCCACAATCACCAATCTCTGTGAGAGAGCACTGTGAATTCTGATATCCCATCGACCGAGGGCGCCCCATCGGCTCCTCGGAACGCCCCCCTGAAAAGCAGTGATGTCCCAGACGGAGGACGCCACGGGCCGAACCGGTGGATGGCCCTTGTTGTCCTCAGTCTCGCTCAACTGATGGACATCCTGGACTCGACCATCGTGAGCATCGCGCTGCCGTCCGCCCAGCGCGACCTGGGATTTCCCTCTGACTATAGGCAGTGGGTGCTGACCGGGTACGCACTCGCCTTCGGGAGCCTCCTGCTGCTCGGCGGCCGACTGTCAGATTTCTTCGGCCGCAAGCGACTGTTCCTCATCGGCATCGGCGGATTCGCTCTCGCGTCGGCGCTCGGCGGTGCCGCCGAGACCTTCGCGATGCTGCTGGTCGCCCGTATCGCCCAGGGTGCGTTCGCCGCGATGCTTGCACCAGCGGCATTGTCACTGCTGTCGGTCACGTTCGCGGACGACGCGAAGGAACGCGGTCGCGCGTTCGGGATCTTCGGCGCAGTCTCGGGCGCCGGCGGGGCAGTGGGGCTGCTGCTGGGCGGCGTCCTCACGCAAAGTCTTTCGTGGCGGTGGTGTCTCTACGTGAACCTGCCCATCGCAGCGGTCGCCTTCATCGGCGGGATGGCCTTCCTGCGCGACGGCGAACGGCCAGAGCGGGTCCGGCCCGACGTCGCCGGCTCAGTCGCGGTAGTGCTCGGCCTGGTCGCAATCGTCTACGGCCTGGGCACCGCCGAGACGCACGGCTGGAACGACGTCCGGACGCTCGGCTCGGTGATCGCAGGGGGTGCACTCGTAGCCCTCTTCGTGCTGATCGAACGCCGTGCCAAACATCCGTTGCTGCCGTTGCGAGTGGTCCTGGACCGTGTCCGAGGGACGGCGTACTTGTCACTCGGGATTTCCGGGATCGGGATGTTCGCAGTCTTCCTGTTCCTCACGTACTACCTCGAGAACACGTTGGGCTTCACCCCGCTGCAAACCGGTGTGACGTTCCTCCCGATGATCGGTCTGGTGATGGCGGGAGCGGTCTTCTCCGGGGCAGTGCTCCTGCCGCGCACCGGACCGCGGCCCCTCGTCCCGATCGGATGCGTCTTGTCCGCGATCGGCATGGCGATACTCACCGGCATCCAGGCTGACTCCAGCTACGCCGGCGCCGTCCTGCCGGCCCTGCTCGTCACGGGCATCGGATTCGGACTGATCTTCGGTCCGGTGCAGAACGCCGCGACCAGCGGAGTCCGGTCGCACGATGCCGGAGTGGCCTCCGCCCTGGTGACCACTGCCCAGCAGATCGGCGGGTCCATCGGGACGGCGGTGTTCAGTTCACTCGCCACGACGACGACCGCGAAGTACCTCTCGACCCACACCACACCCCAGACACAGTCAGTGACTGTCACCGAGGCGACCCTCGCCAGCTACCACCTCGTGTTCTGGATTGCGGCAGCGGTCTTCCTGGGCAGCGCCGTCGTGGCCGCGGTTCTCTTCCCCAGCGGCCCCCTCCCGCTGCCAGTCGACTCTGACCCGGAACCTGCCACCACACCCTGAAATTCAAACACACTCCAGGGACTGCGCAGTATGGTGCGATTTCTGGCTGGTGATCCCGCCCGATGTGCCGGGATAAATGCGGCTCAACCATTCAACCAATCCACGGGCGGCGAAACAGAAGCACGCCTGCGGAGTGGCATACAGGCCGCGAGTTCATCGAAGAATGATAGGAAAATAAATGACAATCACCCTTCGTCCGGGAAGCACCGTGATGTTCACCGGCGATTCGATCACCGACTGCCAACGGCTTGAGAGCGAAGACGGCCTCGGGTTCGGCTACCCGCTGCGCGTCGCGGGCGAGTGGGGACTCCGGCACCCGGACCGCCCTGTGACCTGGCTGAACACCGGCATAGGCGGCCACAAGGTGATGGACCTCGCAGCCCGCTGGCAGACAGACGTGCTCGACGCACGCCCGGACGTGGTGTCGATCCTCGTCGGGGTCAATGACATGGGCTGGCACACCTTGGATCCGAAGGGCTATGTGATCCCCGTGGAGGAGTTCGAGGCGGGTTATGACCGCCTGCTCGCTCCCCTCGCCGAGGCGGGTACGCGGCTGATCCTCATCGAACCGTTCCTTCTGCCGATTCATGACGTCATCGAGGCTGGGGCCGGATACGCACTCATCGACGACGAAAAGCGAAAGGAATGGCGCACCGATCTGGACCCGAAGATCCAGGCCGTGCGCAGGCTCGCCCGCAAGTACGGCGCGCATCTGCTCGACGCCGACCACATGTTCGCCGAACTCGCCGGGACGACTGGACCGGAGTACTGGGCAGCGGACGGCTTGCACCCGACGCCGGCCGGTCACGCCGCACTCGCGGCAGCCTGGCTGAGCCTGGTCGCGTGACCGGGCCTCGCGATCGCCCGCGACACCGGCACTCTCACGCAGCGCCGCTGTTGAAGTGGCTGCCTCTGACACCGAGCACCGACATCGACGTACGTGCCGGAGAGCCGAGCCGTTGATGCCCAGGGCTGCTGATAGAGACTTGCTCGTTCGCATGGCGGCGTCGCGTCGTAATGATGCGACGCCGCTGGTCTTCGGCGGTTTTGGTGATGGTTGTGTGCCGGTGTCAGTGTGCGTGGGCAATGCCACCTCAGCCTTGACGTCCATGATTATCAGGCCTGGGCGGGGACTGGGCGGCAGGGCGCTCATTGAACACGTCCCGTTGTCCGTTCAGCGCTATGAGGGTGATGCAGACATCACGCACGACTACGACGAGCCCGTGCTGGGCGAGGGGGCTGTCGGTCTCGCGGTCGCGCCCTTGATGTGCGGCACTGAGGCTTGCGGGCTTCTATATGCCGCTACTCGCGGGCCGATGCTCCTCGACCAGAAGCAGTTCGGACGTGTGCGTGCCGGAAAAGTCGTCCGTGCAGGTCGGGCGCTTGGGTGGAGCGTGGGCGTCAGGACATGATGATCGCTTGTGCTGCTTCGTCTGGCGTATCTGGCCGTCTCGAACGTGTTCGCCGTGCTGCGTCTGCTGTCGCTGAGTGATCGTGACAAGGAGGTCGAGAGCCTGGCTCTGCGTCACCAGATCGCGGTGCTGCGGCGGCAACTCGGCTCGGCGAGGGTGCGGTTCGCCCCGGAGGACCGGGCGTTCCTGGCGGCGCTGCTGATGCGGTTGCCGCGCGGGGTGCTGCGGCGGCTTCGTCTGGTGGTGCGGCCGGATACGGTGTTGCGATGGCATCGCGATCTGATGCGGCAGCGTCACGCCGCGGCCAGCGGCCGCCGGCGCGTGGGGCGTCCGCGCACCTGCGCCTCGATCCGCCGGCTCGTCCTGCGCCTGGCCAGGGAGAATCCGTCCTGGGGCTATCGCAGAGTCCATGGTGAGCTCGCGTTGCTGGGCATCGGTGTGGCCGCGTCGACCGTGTGGGAGATCCTCAAGACGGAGGGCATCGACCCCGCTCCCGACCGCGCCTCGACGACCTGGGCCGACTTCCTCCGTTCCCAGGCCGACGCCCTGCTGGCCATGGACTTCATCGAAACCGTCACTCTGGTCGGGCAGCGCCAGTACATTCTCGCTGTCATCGAGCACACCACACGCCGCGTCCGGATCCTGGGAACCACCGCCCGCCCCACTCATCTCTGGGTCACCCAGGCGATCAGAAATCCCGTCATGGAGCTGGAGGACACAGGCTTCAGAGCCAGGTTCCTCATCCGGGACCGCGACGCGAAGTACCCCGCCCTCATCGACGAGAACCTCGCCGACGCTGGCATCCAGACCGTCCTGACCGGCGTCCGGATTCCCCGCATGAACGCGGTCATGGAGCGATGGGCAGGCATCCTGCGCCGGGAACTCCTGGACCGGACCATGATCTGGAACGAACGACACCTGCGCCGGGCCCTACTCGCATACGAGCGGCACTACAACGAGCACCGCACCCACCGCTCGCTCCAAAGCGCGGCCCCGCTGCGCGCTCTGCCCGCGCCGATCACCGAACCAGAGCGGATCACCCGACTCGACATACGCCGCCGTGACCGCCTCGGCTGCGTGATCCATGAGTACCAACATGCGGCCTGACCAGCACGGACGGGAATTTGGGCCCGCACAACGTCGAGCAGGGCCGGATGCTGGAGTGGGCCGCCACCGGGATTCACACCTTCGACGCCGAGTAGCCCGCGCAGGCGCCCAGGACGCGGGGCAGCTTGGCGGGCCGGGCGTACGGTGGAGGCACGGCGCGTGCGGGCGGCAAACTGTTCGGTCGAATAGTTTGAATGCACACGGTCGAAACTCTTCGTACTGGCGCTCCAGCCTTTTCGGTCGAAAAGGCTGAGCATGATCCGCACCGGGAGTGTGACCGAGATGCGCACCAAAGGGGCAATGAGATGATCTTGAAGCCCTGGGTGCCCGGCTCGTCACCCATTCGAGTGCTTCGTTTCTTTGTCTCATTGTCCGGACCACCTACAGGCGTAGAGACTGTTCGACATGATCAGAGCAAGAGCATCCCAACTCCTCGCCATCACAGCCTCAAGTGCCCTGCTCCTGCTGGGCGTTCAGGTTGCTCCCGCATCGGCTCAGGTCTTCTGCAGCGAGGGCCACTCGGTCGATGGGGCCATCTGGACCGAATACACGCAGACGCCGGGCGTACAGGCCTCCCTGGGCTGTCCGAAGTCCGACGAAATCCCGGCCCCCAAGGGCGGGGGTGCCCGCCAGGTCTTCGAGCATGGCTCGATCTACTGGAGTCCCAACAGTGGTGCCCACGCGATCTGGGGCCTCATCGGCGACAAGTGGGGGCAGCTCGGCTGGGAAGGCGGCAGTCTCGGCTATCCCACCAGCGACGAAATCCGGCTCCCCGACGGCAAGGGCGTACGCCAGGTCTTCCAGGGCGGCTCGGTCTACTGGTCCCCCGACACCGGTGCGCACCCTGTCTGGGGTCGCATCGGCGAACGCTGGGGACAGGCCCAGTGGGAGACTGGCCGTTACGGCTACCCCATCAGCGACGAAGTCCAGGTTCCAGGCGTCAAGGGCGTCAGCCAGATGTTCGAGCACGGCCCCATCGCATGGTCTCCCGAGGAGACTCCCAACCCGCAGTACGCACAGGCACGCGACCTGTACCTCACCCCCAACAGCAGTACGCGTGACGGGGGCCTGCAGGAGGCCGCGAACCTGCTGCCCCTGGGGGGAGACCGGGGGATCGTCGTCGTACGCGGCTACATCGCCACCGACAACAATCCGGTGAACGACATCATCGGCAACCACCGCCAGTGGAGCACCGACCCGGCCGCCGAATCCAAGGTGACCGTCGCGTGGGACACCGAAACGGGCCGCGTCGGCGTCTACGTCGAACACTCCTGCGTCCACGACCCCAGCTCCACGCTGAACGGATGCCGCGACGCCAAGCCTCTCGTCCGCACCCCGCACGCCGAAGTCGTCCAGGACGACCCGATCCCCCAGAATGAATACTGGGTCGAGCCCACCACCGGCGGGGGCATCAAGGTATCGATCTCGGCGGTCAACTCGTTCGTTGACGTCCCGGGCTACCAGTTCGGAGACCTCGGCCGGATCAACGCGACTTGGTACCTGACGCCGCACGGGTACGACGACAAGAACAAGTCCTTCACCGGCTTCGACATCACGACGACGAAGGACAAGTTCCCGTCGTGGGAAGTCCTGCGCTACCCCAGTCTCCTCGACAACGCCAGCGCCCCGCAGGCCAAATGGCAGGGCGCCGTCTGGCAGACCCACGTCAGCGACCTGTCAGCCCCCCAGCACACCTGTACCCGGAACGACCCGGATTCCCAGGACGCCACCATGGCGTGCACCGGCTGAGCCTGTAGCGGCACGACGAAGCCCCTCGTCAGCCTATGGGCCGGCGAGGCGCTTCCGTCATCAAGATCCACTGATTGCCCCTTTGACGCGTATCTCGGCTGAACCCCTACCGCATGTGCCTCACGGACCCGCCCGGTGTGACGGCTCCCGCACCCCTCTCCGCCTCCGGTGACTGGCGCTGACCGGCTGGCACGCGCCCCGGCCGACCGGGCGAGCACCGCGCACCCCCCATCGGCCCCGTCGTTGACGGTGCGGGGGCCAGCGGACGAGGAGGAACAGCGGTGGCACGGGACGCGAAGCGCGCCAAGGAGGCTCGGCGGGACAAGCGCCGGCGAACGACCGGCGGCGGCATGGACGGGATTCCCCCGTTCCCTGAGGCCGCCATGCGGCGGGTCCTCACGGCGTGGAACCGGGCCGTCGCCACCGGGCTGATGGACGACGGCGCCGAGACGAAGTACCACTTTGCCCCGGATGGCGAGGTGCTCTCCGTCGCGGTCGGCAAGAGCGGGCAGGTGCTGGGCAACGGCGAGCGGCTGACCCCCTCGGTGGCCGAGCGCCTGCGCCGGGAGCTGCCGCTGCTGGCACACATGGTCACCTTCTACGAGCGCAACCAGACCGACGGCCGCGGCCTGGACGGCGCGCCTGAGGACGGCATGATGCTGCTGGACCTGCCCGCCGCCCCGGACCCGATGCCGCCGCTGGACAGGAAGGCCCTGGCCGCCGCAGAGAAGGCCACCAAGGTGCTGGTGCGCGAGGGCAAGGTCTCCGAAGGGGACTGCCACGTTGGCTGACGGGGTGGGATGATCTTTGGGTTGACCGTGTTGGAGGGGGACCGTTCGTGCCGAGCACGTCGCCGTCGTACAAGGGCCACCGGTACCCGGTCGAGGTCATCTCGCACTGCGTATGGCTGTACTTTCGCTTACCCCTCTCCTACCGGGAGGTCGAGGAGATGATGCTCCAGCGCGGCGTCATCGTCTCCTACGAGACGATCCGGCGCTGGTGCCTGAAGTTCGGCCAGGCCTACGCCAACGCACTGCGGCGACGACGTTCGCGCCCCGGCGACAAGTGGCACCTCGACGAGGTCTTCATCAAGGTCGACGGCGAGCAGAAGTACCTGTGGCGCGCCGTCGACCAGGACGGCAGCGTGCTCGACATCCTGGTCCAGAACAGGCGGGACAAGGCCGCCGCCAGGCGCTTCTTCCGCAAACTCCTCAAGAAGACGACCACCGTGCCGCGGGTGATCGTCACCGACAAGCTCCGCTCCTACGGCGCCGCCCACCGCGAGGTCATGCCCTCCGTCGAACACCGCTCCCATAAGGGCCTGAACAACCGCGCCGAGAACAGCCACCAGCCCACCCAGCAACGAGAATGCGCCATGAAAGGCTTCTGCGGTGTCCGCGGAGCACGACGGTTCCTCGCCGCCTTCAGTGGCATCTCACCCCACTTCCGCCCCCGCCGCCACCTCCTTACAGCCGGCCGCCACCGCACCGAAATGATCATCCGCTTCGCGATCTGGGACCGGATCACCGGCACCGCCGACCTGCCCGCTGCGGCCTGAACCAGACCCGCCCCCGGCCCCAGCACGCCCTGACACAGCCTCAGGGGATCACGCCCCCGCCAACGTGACAACGCCCTTCCTTGACCTCGCGGGTGGCACCGGTCCTCGGCGACTCGTCCCACTCGACCCCACCGCCCGGGATCTCCCACGGCTCCTTGTACACCGGACCGACCAGCAGCACCCGGCCCTCGGCATCGACGAACAACACCCCGGCCGCCACCCGCTTACGCGGCAACGCCCGGTCTTACTCCGACAGCTGAGCAGGCGGACCAGCATCGCGGCCCCTCTTCTCCCGCGCCTGCCAGCGCAGCAGGTCGTGCATGGTCTGGTCGGTGCCGTCGTCGCGCGAGTAATTGTCAATATGTGTGGATGGGCCGGTCTGGGTGATGCTTGTTTCGTCAGTCGGCCGTGAGGTTGCTCGGCTCCTCCCCGCGATACGGTA
>NZ_JBITZU010000038.1:0-40829 GCF_044547075.1 Kitasatospora sp. NPDC052896 | reverse complement strand
AGCCCAGTCCCGCTCCGAAAAGCGAATCCGGACCCACTCCCAGAAATACGAACACAGCAAAACAAGGCCGACCCGCGACAGCGCGCGAAAAGCCGGGCTTCTTGCTGCGAATGGTGTTTCGAGAGAGTGGCCGCCCCGGGACCGTCCGCGCAGACGCGTGTCCGGTGCTCCCTGCCGAGCGACTAGGGAACACTACTCCCTGTGCTTGCCGGGGGCAACTCGGCGGCCATCCGGATGACCCGGGTGCAGCGGGCACGGCTGAGCTTCACGTACTCGCCGTTCGGCTGGTCGTTGGAGTCCACCCAGGCCCGCGCCGCCCCGCCATCGCGCCCGCCGGCCAAGTGCCGCCTGATCAGACGGTCCGCCCGTACCTCGTCGGGCACCTCCAGGTACCAGACCTCCTGGAGCAGCGCGCGGGCCTGCGACCAGCCCGGCCCGTCGGCGGCGAGGTAGTTGCCCTCGGTGACGATGAGCCGGGCGGCGGGCGTGACCAGGTGGCGGGCGGCCACCGGCTCGTCGAGGTCCCGGTCGAAGTCGGGGACGTAGATGTCGTGGAACCGGTCACCGGCGAGCCGGTGGAGCAGCGCCGCGTAGCCCAGCGCGTCGAAGCTGGGCGGCGAGCCCTTGCGAGCCCGCAGGCCCAGCCGGTCGAGCTGCGGGTTGGAGAGGTGGAAGCCGTCCATCGGCACGTAGGCGGCGCTGCCGGCGCCCTCGGCCCGTTCCACCTCCCGGACCAGATGGCGCGCCAGCCAGGACTTGCCCGCGCCGGGCGCGCCGGTGAGTCCCAGCATCATCCGGCCGCGCCGCTGGGCGGCGGTCCGCAGGGTGGCCAGCAAGTCGGCCACCAGATCGGCCGGCCGGCACTCGGGAAGGTCGTCGAGGTCCGAGGTCACGCGCGCACCCTAGTCCACCGGGAAGGAATCCACCGGGGAGGGCTCGGTGGCCAACGCTTCCGGCGCCGGCTCGGCCGCTCCGGTCCCGTCCGCCAGCGCGGGCCGGTCCAGGGTGAGCGTGCCGGCGTCCGCGTCGAGCAGTGCGGGCACGCCGAGCGGGACGGTCAGGGTGGACGGGCAGTGCCCGAAGCCGAGCTCCCAGAGCACCGGCACACCGAGCGGAGCCAGCCGGGCGGCCATCACGTCCCGGATCCGCTCCGGCCTCCCGCAGCCGTACCAGGAGCCCAGGACCACCCCGCGCACCCCCGCCAGTGCCCCGGACCGGATCAACTGGCTGAGGATCCGGTCCAGCTGGTAGGGGTGTTCGTTGACGTCCTCCAGCAACAGGAGGGTGCCCGCGAAGGAGCGACGAGCCCCGGGCGTGCCACACTCCGCCGCCAACACCGAGGCGCAGCCGCCCGCCGTGACCCCGCGCGCCCGGCCGGAGATCAGCGGACCGGCCTCGGGGCCGGTGAGGGTCAGTACGGTGGCCGGCTCGAAGAGGGTGCGGCGCAGGTGCTCGGCGGTCGGGCCGTCCTCGACGAACGAGGTGGCAGCGCCCATCGGCCCGTACAGGCTGACCAGGCCGAGTCGCTGGGCGACCAGCTCGTGCAGTGCGGTGACGTCGCTGAAACCGATCAGCACCTTCGGTGGCGCGGCCCGCAGCGCCGCCCAGTCCAGCAGGTCGGCGACCCGCTGGGCGCCGTACCCACCACGGGCGCAGAGCACCGCCGCGATCGACGGGTCGAGCCAGGCACGCTGGAAGTCGGCGGCCCGGTCCTTGTCGGTGCCCGCCAGGTAGCCGAGCCGCGGATCGGCGTCCAGCACGTGCGCGCCGACCACCGGCTCCAGGCCCCAGGAGCGCAGGATCGCGCAGCCGGCCCGGAGCCGCTCCGCGTCGATCGGGCCGCTGGGAGCGACCAGGGCCACCCGGTCACCCGGCTCCAGGCGGCGGGACCGGATCAGCCCGCCATCGACGGCTGGGTGGGCGAGCGGCGGCGTGGCCATGCGTGGTTCGTCCTTCCAGGACAGCCGGATGGGGTGGGAGACCGGGCGGACCGGGCCCGCCCGGCACCATTCTTCCCATCCCCGGCCGGCCGCCCACCCGCCGGGCACCCCGGTTCGAGCGGACGCTCAGCCAATTGATCATCAACTCTCAGGGAGCCGGGGTATGTTCTCCGCTGACCAGGACACCATCGGGGTTCCGCCCGGTGGACAGGGCCTCACCGTGTGTCAAGTACCGCAGCTCCCCATGGACGTGCACCCCCCGGTACGGCAGGATCGGGCGGACTGTACCCCGGAGGACCCTCACCGATGAGCTCGTCGTTCATACCGATGGACACACCGGACCAGCCGCAGGCCGATCCCGCAGCCCCCGGTCCGGCCCAGGTCGGCCCGCCCACCGGCGCGAACGGCCGTGTCGACGGCAAGCCGGACCCCGGCGCCGCCACCACGGCGAAATTGCGCGCCGGGCTGGCCTCGCGGCTGCGTTCGGCATACGAACGGGGTGCTGGAATCGACCGGCTGGCCGCCGCGAGCCACCAGTCGGTCTCCGAGGTCCGGGAGTTGCTGCAGCTGGCCGGGGTCGATCCGGTGGCCGAGCCGCCCGTCCCCGCCCCGGAGACGGTGCTGCCGTCGCCGCGCACCATCCTGGAGGCGGCACCCGGAGCCTTCGAGGAGCCGGCCGACCGCGGTGACCCGGCCGCCCGGCCCCGCCCGCGGATCCGGCGGCCCGCACCCGCCCGCCGGCTGAGCCGCACCGAGCCGGAACCACCCGCGGTACCCGGGTCGCCGGCCGTCCCCGCGCAGCCGGAAGAGCCGGCCCAGACCGATCACTCGGACGGCCGGGCGCTGCCGGAGCGTGCCCCGGCTCCCGGCCAGGGCGACGTGCGCCGGGAGGGACCCGAGGAGCCGGCGCTCGGCATCCTGATCGGCGGCGCCCAGCGCGCGGTCGAGCCGCCGTCGCGCCCCTCCGACCCCCGCTTCCGGCGGGTCGCGGCCCAGCTGATCCGGGTCGGCCGGGGTACCACGCTCGCGGTGCTGCCGGCCTGGCGCTCGTCGATCGCCATCTCGGTGCCGACCGAACTGCTGCTCGACGTCACCGGGCTGAGTTTCGAGGAGCTGGCGGAGGCCGAGCTGACCGTGGTGGTCAACCCGGACGCGCTGCACGACCGCGAACTGCGTGCCCACGACTGGCAGGTCGGTCCGGCCACCGAGCACCCCCGGCGGCGCCGCCCCTGACCGGGATCACCGGCTCCGCCGCCGCACCCCGCTAACTTGGTCCGCATGCCCCCGCCGACTCTCCTGCTGCCGCACGACCCGCTCGCCGAGCGCCGGGTCGATCCGCACTACTCCGCGGAGGCCCAGCTGATCCGCGGCCTGGGCGGTGGGACGGCGCTGGTGGACCACGACGCGCTGCTGGCCGGCCGGGCCGCCGAGGCGGTCCGGCGGGTGCCGGCCGACACCGGGCCGGCCTGGTACCGAGGCTGGATGCTCCCGGTGGCCGCATACGCGGCCTTCGAGCGGGCCCTGGCCGACCGCGGCTGCCGCCTGCTCACCAGTGCCGCCGGCTACGCCGCCGCACACGAACTCCCCGGCTGGTACGGCACGTTCGAGGGGGCGACGCCGGTCAGCGTGTGGCTGCCCGCGGACGCCGGGCCGGGTGAGCTGGCGGCGGCGGCCGGCCGGCTGGGCAGCCACGGCCCGGCCGTGGTCAAGGACTACGTCAAGTCCCGCAAGCAGGAGTGGCACGAGGCCTGCTACATCCCCGACCTCGCCGACCCGGCCGCGGTCCGCCGGGTGGTGGCCCGCTTCGTCGAGCTGCAGGGCGAGTTCCTGAGCGGTGGGGTGGTGCTGCGCCGCTTCCACCCGTTCGTGGCGGCCGACCGGGCCGGCGGACGGGCGTCCGAAGCCCGGGTCTGGTGGCTGGACGGCGAGCCGGCGCTGGTCGGCCCGCACCCCGACACCCCGGGCGAGCGGCCGGACCCGGACCTGACCCGGGTCCGGCCGCTGGTCCGAGCACTCGGCTGCCGGTTCGTCACCACCGACCTGGCGCTGCGCGCGGACAGCGGCGAGTGGATGGTGGTCGAGGTCGGCGACGGCCAGGTCAGCGACCTGCCGCGGGGCACCGACGTCTCCGCCCTGCTGACCGCGCTGCTCGCCGCCTGACCGCTCCCCGGACCGGTCAGCCGACCACCGGCGCCGGGTGCCCGTCCGCGACGAAGGCCCGCCAGAGCCGGGCGTAGTACCCCTCGACGGCCAGCAGTTCGGCGTGCGTGCCGTCCTCGACCACCCGGCCCTGGTGCAGCACCACCACCCGGTCGGCCCGGGCCGCGGTGGTCAGCCGGTGCGCGATCACCAGCGTGGTGCGGCCACCGGGCCGGTCCGACCGGCCGTCCCGCAGCCGGTCGGCGGCCTGGTTGACCAGCGCCTCGCTGGCCAGGTCGAGCGCGGCGGTGGCCTCGTCGAGCAGCAGGACGTCCGGGTCCACCAGCTCGGCCCGGGCCAGCGCGATCAGCTGGCGCTGGCCGGCCGAGAGGTTGCGGCCGCGGCCGGCCACCTCGTGCTGGTAGCCACCGGGCAGTCCGCTGATCATTTCGTGTGCACCGACCGCCCGGGCGGCGGCCTCCACCTCGGCGTCGCTCGCCTCCGGCCTGCCGTAGGCGATGGTGTCGCGGACCGTGCCCGCGAAGAGGTAGGCCTCCTGCGGGACCACCCCGAGCCGGTGCCGGTAGTCGGTCAGGTCGTAGCGGGTGATGTCGGTGTCGTCGATCCGGACCGTGCCGCTGGTCGCGTCGTAGAACCGGGCGACCAGTTTGACCAGCGTGGACTTGCCCGCGCCGGTCTCGCCGACCAGCGCCACCGTCTGGCCCGCGGGTATCCGCAGGTCGATGCCGGAGAGCACCTGGGGGTTGCCCTCGCCGCCACCGTTGTAGGCGAAGTCCACGCCGTCGAAGTGGATCTCGCCGCGCAGCCGCCCGACCGGGACCGGGTCGACGGCGTTCGGAGTGGTGGTCGGGGTGCGCAGCAGCTCGCGGATCCGGCCCAGGCCCACGGCCGCCTGCTGGTAGCCGTCGAAGATCTGCGAGAGCTGGTTGACCGGCGCGAAGAAGAGGTCGATGTAGAGCAGGTAGGCGACCAGGGCACCGACCGTGAGGGTACCCGCGTCGACCCGGGAGGTGCCGGCGATCAGCACCAGGGCCGCCGAGACGCTGGACAGGAACTGCACGAACGGGAAGTACAGCGAGATGTACAGCTGGGCCTTGACCCGGGCGTGCCGGTAGGCGAGGCCGGTGGCGGCGAACCGCTCGGTGTTGCCGGCCTCCCGCCGGAACGCCTGGACGATCCGCATCCCGGCCACGTTCTCCTGCAGGTCCGCGTTGACCGTGCTGATCAGCTCGCGGGAGATCTGGTACTGCGCCAGCGACTTCCGCCGGAAGACCACCGTCGCCACCACCAGCAGCGGCAGCACCGTGAAGACGGTCAGCGCCAGACCGACGTCGATGATCAGCAGCGCGAAGAAGATCCCGAAGAAGGTCAGCAGGCTGACCACGGCGGTGACCACGCCGGTCTGCAGGAAGCTGGACAGCGCGTCGACGTCGGTGGTCATCCGGGTCATGATCCGGCCGGCCAGCTCGCGCTCGTAGTAGTCCAGGCCGAGCCGGTTGAGGTGCGCGAAGATCTTCAGTCGCAGGGTGTAGAGGACCCGCTCGCCGGTCCGGCCGCTGACCCGGGTCTCGGCGACCTGCACCACCCAGTCGAGCAGCACGACCACCAGCGCGGCCAGCGAGGCGACGGCCACCCCGCTCATCGCCGCCTTGGAGACGCCGTCGTCGATGCCGTGCCGGATCAGCACCGGCAGCACCAGGCCGGCCACCGCGTCCAGGGCGAGCAGCACCAGGTCCAGCGCCAGCATGCCGCGGAAGGGGCGGAGCAGCCGGCCGAGGCTGAAGTGCGGGTCCCCGGCGGCGGCCGCCGCGCGCGGGACGGCCGGGGTGTCGACGGCCGGTGGCAGCGCGGCGACCTTGGCCAGCAGCTCGGGGTCGGCGGCCCGGGCGGCGAGCACGCCGTGCAGGCCGCGACCCGGACCGACGGCCGGCTCGGGGGCCGCCGGGGCGGGCTCCGGCTCGGCCGGCTCGACCGGGTGTCCGGCGCCGGCCTCGGGGTCGGTGATCAGGGACCGGTAGAGCGGACACCGGTCGGTCAGCTCCTCGTGCGTGCCGAGGTCGACCAGCCGGCCGCGGTCGAGCACCGCGATCCGGTCGGCCAGCTGCAGCGTGGAGCGGCGGTGGGCGATCAGCAGCGTGGTGCGGCCGGTCATCACGCTGCGCAGCGCCTCGTGGATCTCCGCCTCGATCTGCGGGTCGACCGCCGAGGTCGCGTCGTCGAGCAGCAGCACCCGTGGGTCGGCGAGGATCGCCCGGGCCAGCGCGATCCGCTGGCGCTGGCCGCCGGAGAGGGTCAGGCCCTGCTCGCCGACCTCGGTCAGGTAGCCGTCCGGCAGTTCACGGATGAAGCCGTCGGCCTGGGCGGCCCGGGCGGCGGCCTCGATCTCCTCGTCGGTGGCGTCGGGGCGGCCGTAGGCGATGTTGCTGCGGACGGTGTCGGAGAAGAGGAAGCTGTCCTCCGGCACCACGCCGACCACGCCGCGCACCGACTCCAGGGTGAGCTCGCGCAGGTCCTGCCCGTACAGCCGGACCGTGCCGGCGCTCGGGTCGTAGAACCGCGGCACCAGTTGGGCGACGGTGGACTTGCCCGAACCCGAGGCACCGACCAGGGCCAGCGTCTCGCCGGGCTCGATGGTCAGGCTGAGTCGGTTCAGCACCGGGCGGGCGCTGCCGTCGGCCGTGTGGTGCTGGAAGTCGACCTGGTCGAGTTCCAGCGCGGGGGCGCCGGGGACCGGTCGCAGCGGGTGGGCGTCCGGCCGCTCCTGGACCAGCGGCCGCTCGTCGATCAGGTCGAAGACCCGCTCCACGCCGGCCCGGGCCTGCTGGCCGACGGTCAGCAGCATGGTGAGCATCCGGACCGGACCGGTCATCTGGCTGACGTAGCTGGAGAAGGCGACGAAGGTGCCGAGGGTGACCTCGCCGTCCACCGCCAGCCAGCCGCCGAGGGCGAGCACTGCGACCTGGCCGAGCGCCGGGATCGCCTGCATCGCCGGGGAGTAGCGGCTGTTCAGCCGGATCGCCCGGAGCCGGGCGGCGTAGAGCGTCCGGGAGGCGCCCTCCAGCTTGTCGAGTTCCTGCTCCTCCTGGCCGAAGCCCTTGACCACCCGGACGCCGCCGACCGCGGCGTCCACCACGCCGGCCACCGCCGCGGTCTCCTGTTGGGCGGCCCAGGTCGCGGGGAAGAGCCGGCGACGGCTGCGGATCGCGATGACGTACAGCGCCGGGCCCATCACCAGGGCGACCAGGGTGAGCACCGGCGAGAGCCAGAGCATCACCAGGATGGACATCACGAAGAGCAGCAGGTTGCCGGTCATCATCGGCAGCATCGACAGCAGACCGTTGATCAGCTGCAGGTCGGAGGTGGCGCGGCCGACCACCTGGCCGGTGTCCAACTGGTCCTGCCGGACGCCGTCCAGCCGGGTGAGCGAGCGGAACAGGGCGGTGCGCAGGTCGTGCTGGACGTCCACGGCGAGCTGGCCACCGTAGTAGCGGCGGACCATGGTGCAGCCGAAGACCAGCAGGGCGGCCACCACCAGGGCGGTGGCCCAGGGGGCGAGGGCGCGGGTGTGGGTGGTGATGACGTCGTCGATGATCAACCGGACGATCAGCGGCACGATCGCGGTGACCGCCATACCGGCCAGCGAGGCGCCGAAGGAGAGCAGCACGTTGCGGCGGTAGACCCAGCTGTAGGCGGCCAGCCGACGCAGCCAGCCCGTCCCGGGGCCCGGGTCGTTGGGCCGGCGGGAGTCGGCCGGACGGTCGGCGGGCGCGGGTGCGCCGGCCCGGGGCCGCTCGATCACCGCCGCGGGGCTCGCGGCCGGTTCGCCGGCGGAGGGTATCTCCCTGATGGAGCCGTGAGTCTCAGGCATATTTAGGGATACTAACCATTTCGTGAGGCGGCCGTCCATGACGAAGGCGGGGGGCGCCGCGGGGACCCGGCCGGTGCAACGGCGGCCGGCCGATTTTCCTTCCCCCCAGGCTGCGCCCGGCGACCCGGCCGGGACACCGGGCGGCGGGACCGGTCCGGGCCGGTCGATCGACCTACGTCGCCCGACCGGCCCGCCGTACTCGATCGCCCCTCAGGCCACGCCCTCGGCCACGCCGTCGGAGGCCGCCGCGAAGGCGCCCTGGGCGAGCCGGTGCAGCAGCTGCGCCATCTCGGCCCGGGGCAACCCGGCCCGGTCACCCTGCGCGAGCTTCACCCCGATGCTGTGCGGGGTGGAGTTGAGCAGGCCGAAGACCGCGTGCACGGCCGCCCGGGCCAGCGGCTCGCTGGTGGGGTCGGCCAGTCGCGGGAAGGCCTCCCGGACCACCTGCACCCAGAGTTCGACGTAGCCGCGCTGCAGCCGTCGGACCCGCCGGCGGTCCTCCTCCCGCAGGTGCAGCAGCTCGCGGTCGTGCAGCGTGATCAGGTCGGAGTCGTCCAGCGCGAAGTCGACGTGTCCACTGATCAGCGCCTCCAGCGCGGCCTGCGGACCGTCCGCCGCCCCGGCCCGCCGGCGGCCCTCCTCCAGCAGCCGCTCGCTGATCCCGACCAGCAGGTCGGCCAGCATCGCGTCCTTGCCCGAGAAGTGCCGGTAGAGGCCGGGGCCGCTGATCCCGACCGCCTTTCCGATCTCGTCGACCCCCACCCCGAGGAACCCCCGGGCGGCGAACAGGCGGGCCGCCTCACGGCGGATCTGGTCACGGCGCGGGGTCGCGGAGGTGGCGGGGACGTTCGACATGGGGACCATCGTAGACAGCGGAGTTATCGATGGTTAACCTGGCCGCAGGAGTTAACCACCATTAACTTTGGTGGCCGAGGCCCAACCACGGCCCCGCCACCGGGTTTCCGGGAGCAAGGGAGCTCTTGCGATGGTCCTGTCGACGCCCGGCCTCACCGCGCCCCACCCGCTGGACGCGGCCGGCCTCGGTGGCGGCACCGCGCAGACGGCGTCCGCCCCGGGCGCGCACCCGGCCGCGGCCGCCCCCGCGCCACGGCTGCGCTCCACCGTCGAGCCCGGCTCGGCCGGCTACCGGACGAACACCGAGGCGCACCGGGAGCTGGTCGCCGAGCTGCGCGCCAAGCTCTCCGCCGCCGCCCTCGGCGGCGGCGCCAAGGCCCGCGAGCGGCACACCGCGCGCGGCAAGCTGCTCCCCCGTGACCGGGTGGACGCGCTGCTCGACCCCGCCTCCCCGTTCCTGGAGCTCTGCCCGCTCGCCGCCGACGGCCTGTACGACGGCGCCGCCCCGGCGGCCGGCGTGATCGCGGGCATCGGCCGGGTGGCCGGGCGCGAGGTGCTGGTGGTCGCCAACGACGCGACGGTCAAGGGCGGCACCTACTACCCGATGACGGTCAAGAAGCACCTGCGGGCGCAGGAGGTGGCGCTGGAGAACCGGCTGCCCTGTGTCTACCTGGTGGACTCCGGCGGCGCCTTCCTGCCGATGCAGGACGAGGTGTTCCCGGACCGCGACCACTTCGGCCGGATCTTCTACAACCAGGCCCGGCTCTCGGCGGCGGGGATCCCGCAGATCGCCGCCGTGCTCGGTTCCTGCACCGCGGGCGGCGCCTACGTGCCGGCGATGAGCGACCAGGCGGTGATCGTCCGCAACCAGGGCACCATCTTCCTGGGCGGGCCGCCGCTGGTGAAGGCCGCCACCGGCGAGGTGGTCACCGCCGAGGAGCTGGGCGGCGGCGAGCTGCACTCGCGCACCTCCGGGGTGACCGACCACCTGGCCGAGGACGACGCGCACGCGCTCTCCATCGTCCGCACCATCGTCGACGGCCTCGGCCCGCGCGCCGCCCGGCCCTGGCCGGTGGTCCCGGTCGAGCCGCCGGCCGTCGACCCGGCCGAGCTGTACGGCGCGGTCCCGGTCGACCCGCGCACGCCGTACGACGTCCGCGAGGTGATCGCCCGACTGGTGGACGGCAGCCGGTTCGCCGAGTTCAAGGCGGAGTACGGCGCCACCCTGGTGACCGGCTTCGCCCGGATCCACGGCCACCCGGTCGGGATCGTCGCCAACAACGGCGTGCTCTTCGCCGAGTCCGCGCTCAAGGGCGCCCACTTCATCGAGCTCTGCGACCAGCGCGGCATCCCGCTGCTCTTCCTGCAGAACATCACCGGCTTCATGGTCGGCCGGCAGTACGAGGCGGGCGGCATCGCCAAGCACGGCGCCAAGATGGTCACGGCGGTCGCCTGCACCCGGGTGCCGAAGCTCACCGTGGTGATCGGCGGCTCCTACGGCGCGGGCAACTACTCGATGTGCGGCCGGGCCTACTCGCCCCGCTTCCTCTGGATGTGGCCGAACGCCAAGATCTCGGTGATGGGCGGCGAGCAGGCCGCCTCGGTGCTCGCCACCGTCCGCCGCGACCAGTTCGAGGCACGCGGCGAGGAGTGGCCCGCCGCGGACGAGGAGGAGTTCAAGCGCCCGGTCCGCGAGCAGTACGAGCGCCAGGGCAACGCCTACTACGCCTCGGCCCGGCTCTGGGACGACGGGGTGATCGACCCGATGGACACCCGGACGGTGGTCGGGCTGGCCCTGACCGCCTGTGCCAACGCCCCGCTGGCCGCCCCCGCACCGTACGGCGTGTTCCGCATGTAGTGGCCCGCCCGGCACCGCCGCGCCGTCCCCGCAGCCGAACCGCTCCCCCCGCGCCGCACCACTCTCCCCGCCTCGTTCGGAGGAACGCCTCCCATGTTCGACACCGTCCTGGTCGCCAACCGCGGCGAGATCGCCGTCCGGGTCATCCGCACCCTCCGACGGCTCGGCGTGCGGTCGGTCGCCGTGTACAGCGACGCCGACGCGGACGCCCGGCACGTCCACGAAGCCGACCTCGCCGTCCGGCTCGGACCCGCCGACCGCAGCGACAGCAGCGCCGCCGAGACCTACCTGCGCGGCGACCAGATCATCGCCGCGGCCCGGCGCACCGGTGCCCAGGCCGTCCACCCCGGCTACGGGTTCCTGGCCGAGAACCCCGGCTTCGCCCGGGCCTGCGCCGAAGCCGGACTGGTCTTCATCGGCCCGCCCGCCGAGGCGGTCGAGCTGATGGGCGACAAGATCAACGCCAAGGAGGCGGTCCGCGCGGTCGGCGTCCCGGTCGTCCCGGGCAGCCGGGCGGGCGCGACCAGCGACGGGGAACTCGCCCTGGCGGCCGACGAGATCGGCTACCCGGTGCTGATCAAGCCGTCGGCCGGCGGCGGCGGCAAGGGCATGCGGCTGGTCCGCGACCCGGCCGAGCTACCGGCCGAGCTGGCCGCCGCCCGCCGGGTGGCCCGGACCGCCTTCGGCGACGACACCCTGCTGCTCGAGCGCTGGGTCGACCACCCCCGGCACATCGAGGTGCAGGTCCTCGCGGACGCCCACGGCACCACCGTGCACCTCGGCGAGCGCGAGTGCAGCCTCCAGCGCCGGCACCAGAAGCTGATCGAGGAGGCGCCCTCCGTCCTGCTCGACCCGCGGACCCGGGCCGCGATGGGCGCCGCCGCCGTCCGGGCGGCCGAGGCCTGCGGCTACACCGGTGCCGGCACGGTGGAGTTCATCGTGCCCGGTGACGACCCGCGTGCCCCGCGCCCCGACCAGCCGGGCGCGGACGGCGCCGTCCGCGAGTTCTTCTTCATGGAGATGAACACCCGCCTCCAGGTGGAACACCCCGTGACCGAACTCGCCCTCGCCGTCGCGCCCTCCGGTCCCGGGGCACTCGGCCCGGAGCGGCTCGATCTGGTCGAGTGGCAACTGCGGATCGCCGCCGGTGAGTCGTTGTCGTTCGCCCAGACCGATCTCTCCTTCCTCGGACACGCCGTCGAGGCCCGGATCTGCGCCGAGGACCCGGCGCGGGACTTCCTGCCGACCGGTGGCCGGATCCTGCTGCTCGACGAGCCGACCGGCGACGGCGTCCGGGTCGACTCCGGTCTCAGCGCGGGCACCGCCGTCACCAGCTCCTACGACCCGATGCTGGCCAAGGTGATCGCCTACGGCCCGGACCGCGCGACCGCCCTGCACCGGCTGCGCGCCGCGCTCGCGGACACCCGGATCCTGGGCGTGACCACCAACGCGGGCTTCCTGCGCCGCCTGCTCGCCCACCCCGAGGTGGTCGCCGGTCGGCTCGACACCGGCCTGGTCGAGCGGGCCGCCCAGCAGACCCCCGAACTGCTGGCCGACCAGCCGGACCACGCCGGCACCGCACCCGGCGCACCGGACACCGTCTACCTCGCCGCGGCACTCGCGCGGCACCTGCGGCTCGCCCCGACCGCCGCCTCCGACGGCTGGACCGACCCGTTCGCTCTCCCCTCCGGCTGGCGCCTGGCCGGCGAACCAGCGTGGACGACGCACCGCCTCCGGATCGCCGGGCACGATCCGGTCTCGGTGCGGGTCCGCCCCGGCAGCACCGAGACGACAACCCATTCATCGGACAATCCGTCAGCACTCCTCTCCGACCTGGAGATCCAGCTCGACGACGGACCGATCCGCCGGGCCCGCGCCACGCTCGGCGCCACGGATCTGTCCCTCACTCTGGACGGCCTGCGAACCACCTTCGCACTCGCCACTGACAACGCCCCCACGGCGACCGCCACGGGCCCGGTGATCTGGCTGGGACTCGGCGGCGACAGCTGGGCGGTGCACCCCCACGACCCGGTGGCCGACCGCACGGTCGCCGCCGACGCCCATCACGGAGCGCTGACCGCACCGATGCCCGGCACCGTCACCGTGGTCAAGGCCGCGGCCGGCGACCGGGTCCGGCGCGGCCAGCCGCTCCTGGTCCTGGAGGCCATGAAGATGGAACACGTGATCGCCGCGCCGCACGACGGCACGGTCAGCGAACTGCCGGTCACCGCGGGAGCCACGGTCGCGATGGAGCAGCTGCTCGCCGTCGTGCTCCCGGACGAGCCGGCCGACGAATCCGAGGCGGTGGCCTGATGACGACGTCCCCCGAGCCCGGCCCGCTCGACCTCGGCCTGCCCAGCGTGGTGCGCGACCCGGCGCTGCCCGCCCGGGTGCGGATCCACGAGGTCGGCGCGCGCGACGGCCTGCAGAACGAGAGCGCGCTGGTGCCGGTGGAGGTGAAGGCCGAGTTCATCACCCGGCTGGCCGCCGCCGGGCTGCGCACCGTGGAGGCGACCAGCTTCGTGCACCCCAAGTGGGTGCCGCAGTTGGCCGACGCCGAGGAGCTGCTGCCCCGGCTGGCCGGACTGCCCGCGCGCCACCCCGGCCTGCGGCTGCCCGTGCTGGTCCCCAACGAGCGCGGCCTGGACCGGGCACTGGCGCACGGCGCCGGCGAGATCGCGGTCTTCGCCAGCGCCACCGAGGCCTTCGCCCGGCGCAACCTCAACCGTTCGGTGGATGAGGTGCTGGAGATGTTCCGGCCGGTGGTCCAGCGGGCCGCCGGTCAGGGCCTGCCGGTCCGCGGTTACCTCTCGATGTGCTTCGGCGACCCCTGGGAGGGTCCGGTCGCGCCGACCCAGGTGGTCGCGGTCGGACTGCGGCTGCTCGAACTCGGCTGCACCGAGCTGAGCCTCGGCGACACCATCGGGGTTGCCACCCCGGGCCAGGTCGCCGCGCTGCTGGCGGCGTTCGGCGAGGCCGGCGTGCCGGTCGGCCGACTCGCCGTGCACTTCCACGACACGTACGGCCAGGCGCTGGCCAACACGCTGGCCGCGCTGCGCTGCGGGGTCACCGTGGTCGACTCCTCGGCCGGCGGCCTGGGCGGCTGCCCGTACGCGAAGAGCGCCACCGGCAACCTCGCCACCGAGGACCTGGTGTGGATGCTGCACGGCCTCGGCATCGAGACCGGCGTCGACCTGGCCGCGTTGGCCGCCACCAGCGGCTGGCTGGCCGGACGGCTGGGCCGACCGAGCCCGTCCCGCGCGGTCCAGGCGCTGGCCGGCTCGGCCGGCGCACCGGCCGGCGCCGGCCCCGACGACCCGTCCGACGGCTCCGGCACGCCGTAGCCACCGCGGCGCGACCCGCCGCCCCCCGACCGGCCGTCGGCCCGGCCCGCCCACGGCCCGGTCCGGCACACCCCGCACGCGGCCCGCGCCGCCCCCGCTCCGGCCGAAGCCCCGGCCACACCTTGGGAGGAACCCGATGCTCGACCACCGACTGGACTCCGAGTACGAGGAACTGCGCCGCACGGTCGCCGAGTTCGCCAACGACGTGGTGGCGCCGGCGATCGGCGACTACTACGAGCGCGAGGAGTTCCCGTACGAGATCATCAAGGAGATGGGGCGGATGGGCCTGTTCGGCCTGCCCTTCCCCGAGGAGTACGGCGGGATGGGCGGCGACTACTTCGCCCTCTGCCTCGCCCTGGAGGAGCTCGCCCGGGTGGACTCCTCGGTGGCCATCACCCTGGAGGCGGGGGTGTCGCTGGGCGCGATGCCGATCTACCGCTTCGGCACCGAGGAGCAGAAGCGGGAGTGGCTGCCCAGGCTGACCTCCGGCGAGCTGCTCGGCGCGTTCGGACTGACCGAGCCGGAGGGCGGCTCGGACGCCGGTGCCACCCGGACCACCGCCCGCTTCGACGAGGCCACCCGGGAGTGGGTGATCAACGGGACCAAGTGCTTCATCACCAACTCGGGTACCGACATCACCGGCCTGGTGACCGTCACTGCGCTCACCGAACCGCTCGCTCGTTCGAGTGAAGAGGACGGGAAGCCCTCGGCGCGCCGGGAGATCTCGTCCATCATCGTTCCTGCCGGCACCCCCGGGTTCCAGGTGTCGAAGAAGTATTCGAAGGTCGGGTGGAACGCCTCCGACACCCGAGAGCTGTCCTTCACCGATTGCCGAGTCCCCGAAGCCAACCTCCTCGGCCAACAGGGCCGGGGGTACGCCCAGTTCCTGCGGATCCTCGACGAGGGCCGCATCGCCATCGCAGCGCTGTCCACCGGCCTGGCCCAGGGCTGCGTCGACCAGTCCATCAGCTACGCCGCGACCCGGCACGCCTTCGGGCGGCCGATCGGGGCCAACCAAGCCATCCAGTTCAAGATCGCCGACATGGAGACGCGCGCCCATGTCGCGCGCCTCGCCTGGCGGGACGCGGCCTCCCGGCTGCTGCTCGGCGAGCCCTTCAAGAAGGAGGCGGCCATCGCGAAGCTCTACTCCTCCGAGGCAGCCGTCGACAACGCCCGCGAGGCGACCCAGATCCACGGCGGCTACGGCTTCATGAACGAGTACCCCGTCGCCCGCTTCTGGCGGGACAGCAAGATCCTGGAGATCGGGGAGGGCACCTCCGAGGTCCAGCGGATGCTCATCGCCCGCGAGTTGGGTGTCACGTCCTGACGCGCCAACCCTGACGCACCAGCGGCTGATCGGCCATCAGTCGCACCCGGCGGGCCCGCAGTCGACCGACTGCGGGCCCGTCCACCACCCATCGCCCGTCCGGCACCCATCGCCCGTCCGGCACCGACAGAACGTCCAGTACCGACAGAAGGGGAGGCCCGCTCAGGGGATCACGATCACCGGACGGTTGGCGCGCCGGGCCAGCCGGCCGGAGACCGAACCGAACAGCCGCCCCAGCAGCCCGTGGGTGGTGCCCACCACGATCGCGTCGGCGGCGTACTCCTTGCCGACCTCCTCGATCTCATGGCAGATGTCACCACCGCGCTCGACCAGGATCCAGGGCACGCCGACCAGGAAGTCGGCGCAGGCCAACTCCAGGCCGAGCAACTCGGTCCGGTGGTCCGGCAGATCCACGAAGACCGGGGGCTCGCACCCGGCCCAGACCGTGGCCGGCAGACGGTTGGCCACGTGGACGATGACCAGGCCGCACCGGGAGCGCCGAGCCATCCCCACCGCGTAGGCGAGTGCCCGCTCGCTGGAGAGCGACCCGTCGAAGCCCACCACCACGCCGTGCTGGAAGGCCGGATCGCACGGTCCGGGCGCCTCGGGCCGCTGCTGCGGGAGCTTCCCCTCGTACCACTCGGTGCGCCGCGAGGGCGGGGACGCCACGGAGTCCCCGCCCGGCGCGCCGGGGCCGGCCGAGGCGGCGACCGGCGTCCCGCCGCGCTGCCGGGGCCTGGGCCAGCCTCTGCGGGCCCAGCCGACCGCGCGGCGGGCAACCGAGGGCGCCGGGCGCGACGGCACGTCCTGAGGGTCTGCGGAGGGCAGCGAGCGGGAGTCTGCCGCCCCGAGGGAGCGGAACGGTCCAGAAGGTCGGGGAGGCTCAGAACCGGCCATGAATCGAGACTCTTCGAGTGAGAGGGGCCGACAGGGAGGACAGCGCTGCCCAGGCGGCAGGCCAGTCATGGGCACGTGCTCGGTGGAGGCCGATCGGCACCGTGGGTGACCTGTTCCTTTCAGAGTACGACGCCCCGGCCTGGCCGCCCAGCCTTGAAGGCCTGGTAGGGCAACGATCCGCCGAATGGCCGCGGCGTGAAGGCACCGGCGTGCGCCCCCGCGTGATCGGAGCCGCGCGCCCCCACTTGTGAGGTTCCCAGGAGCTTGCCCGACAGATTCGGCCGACGCAACAGGTCGGCCACACTCCAGGTACGGGTGGTACGGAAGAGCAGAGCTGAGGCGATCCGGCCGTGGCTCGGACCGTTCCCCCATGGACTATGCCGCTGGCAACATGCTCGGCATGCCGCTGCTCCTGTTCGACCTCGACAACACCCTGGTTCCACGTGACGCCGCCTTCCGGGCGTGGGCGGAGGAGTTCCTCCGCGAATTCGGGCTCCCCTCGGCCGAGCTGGACTGGCTCGTGACCCTCGACGGCGGTGGCTACGTCCCACGCGGCACCGTGCTCGGTGCGGCGAGGCGCCGTTACGGCCTGGACCGCCCCCTGGACGCGCTGCTCGCGCACTACCGACGAGGCATCAACTCCCTTATCCGCTGTCCGCGTTCCCACCTCCAGGCGGTCAGTTCCGCGCGGGCCGCGGGCTGGACGGTGGGCATCGTGAGCAACGGCGAGACCCGCCCGCAGCTGGAGAAGATCCGGCGGACCGGGCTCGCGCCGCTGGTCGACGCCTGGGTGGTCTCCGAGGAGGCCGGCTGTGCCAAACCGGATCCGCTGATCTTCGAGATAGCCGCCCGGCGCTGCGGGGTCGCGGGCTCGGGCGACTGGGCCGCCGACACCTGGATGATCGGCGACCACGGGCCGGCCGACATCGCGGGCGCCGAGTTGGCGGGCATCCGCAGCGTCTGGTTGCACCACGGCCGCCCGTGGTCCGAGCCCGGCTACCGGCCGACCCTGAGCGCCCCCGGGCTACCGGAGGCGGTCGGCCTGGTGCTGTCGGCGCGCACCCCGCTCCGGGCGGGCGCCCGCCCCTACCGCGGCCCCGCCGGACGAGCCTCCACCGCCGCTGCCGCCGCTGCCGCCGCCACGGCCACCGGCTGACCCGCACCGGGTGGCCCCGGACCCGCACGACGACTGGCCTGTTCGGGCCGGCCGCGGCAGGAACCGTCCCCCACCCGGCGTCAGGACCACCCCGGCGCAGGGTAAAAGATCCGGCGGAGCGTCAGACCCGGCGCCCGGCCGAAGCACGTTCGGGCGCGCGCGGACACCGCGCGCCCCTTCTCCGCAACACCGATTTTCAGTCAAATTCGCGCCACATGCGCATCGTTGGACATACCTGCACTCCAGAACGTCACACGAGGACAGCGCTCCGTCGTCAACGGGGTTCTGTCGTACCGCAACCAGCCACGGTTGCGGTGGCCCCCTTCCCAGAGGGGTCGACGGGTGCCACGCTTCGTGATCGAATGCATCACGCCAAATTGCCATGTCGACATAGCGTCGGATGGTGAACTTGTCACAACGGCGACGGTCCAGCCAGTAGATTCGATCTTGTTGAGCAGTGCCGCATCACCACACGACACCACCGAGGGGGGCTTGGGCGCCTTGAACAGGGTGAGCAGGAGCGAGACGGGTCCTGACGGCGGCCAGTCCCCGGCCGGTCATGTCGGCCGCGCCCCGCGAAGTACCGCCCCCCTCGCACCGCACGCCCGCCCCTACCTCACCGCCGATCCCGCGGCCACCGGCCCCGGCGCCCTGGGGCCGTACGGCGGCGCCACCGCGCCGTACGGCGGCTCCGCGCCCGCGCCGGACGGCGCGTCCGCCGTGAACGGCTCCGCGCTGCGCGCCGCGTTCGGCCGGACGATCCCCCAGGAGTACGCCGGTGTCGCCCAGCACGGCCCGGTCGCCGGGCCGGTGACCGCCAACGTGAGCGGCGGCCCGGGCGGTTCCGGGTCGGCCGCCGGACCGCTGGCCGGACCGCTGGCCGGCGTGCTGCCGCGCAAGCTCTCCGGCCGGCGCCGGCGCGAGACGGTGGCCGTGCTGATCTTCGGCGGCGCGCCGATCTTCGAGAGCTCGATCCCGCTCTCCGTCTTCGGGGTGGACCGCCAGGACGCGGGCGTCCCGCGCTACCGCCTGCTGGTCTGCGCGGGCGAGGACGGCCCGCTCACGACCACCGGCGGCGTCACGCTCACCGCGCCGTTCGGACTGGAGGCGCTCGCCCGGGCCGGCACCATCGTGGTCCCGGCCTGGCGATCGATCTCCCAGCCACCGCCGGTCGAGGCGATCGCCGCGCTGCGCAAGGCGCACCACGAGGGCGCGCGGATCATCGGCCTCTGTACCGGCGCCTTCGTGCTGGCCGCCGCCGGCCTGCTGGACGGCCGGCCCGCCACCACCCACTGGATGTACGCGCCGACCCTGGCCAAGCGCTACCCGCGGGTGCACGTCGACCCGCGCGAGCTCTTCGTGGACGACGGCGACGTGCTCACCTCCGCCGGCACCGCGGCCGGCATCGACCTCTGCCTGCACGTGGTGCGCAGCGACCACGGCGCCGAGGCGGCCAACGCGCTGGCCCGGCGCCTGGTGGTACCCAACCGCCGCAGCGGCGGCGGGCAGGCCCAGTACATCGATCAGTCTTTACCAGAAGAGATCGGTAACGACCCGCTCGCCGAGGTCGTGACCTGGGCCCTGGAGAACCTGAACCAGCAGTTCGACGTCGAGGTGCTGGCGGCCCGCGCCTACATGAGCCGGCGCACCTTCGACCGGCGGTTCCGCACGCTCACCGGCAGCGCGCCGCTGCAGTGGCTGATCACCCAGCGGGTGCTGCAGGCCCAGCGGCTGCTGGAGACGTCCGAGCTGTCGGTAGACGACGTGGCGCGGCGCTGCGGCTTCCGCTCGCCGGTGGCGCTGCGCGGTCACTTCCGGCGCCAGCTCGGGGTCTCCCCCGCCGCGTACCGGACCAGCTACCGGGCCCGTCGGCCCGGACCCGGCCCGGCCGTCGGCGTGCCCGCCCAGGGTGGCGGCGCGGAGCGGCCGGCCGGGGTGCCCGCGGGGGCGCCGGTCGGGCCGTACGCCGCGTCGGTGCCGCCGCCCGGAC
The DNA here is from genome assembly GCF_044547075.1 of Kitasatospora sp. NPDC052896. Taxonomy (NCBI): domain Bacteria; kingdom Bacillati; phylum Actinomycetota; class Actinomycetes; order Kitasatosporales; family Streptomycetaceae; genus Kitasatospora; species Kitasatospora sp. NPDC052896. The sequence continues at coordinate 21,434 of NZ_JBITZU010000038.1, read as the reverse complement.
CGGTGGCGGGGACCGGCCATCCGGGCACGACGGGTCCGGCCTGCGGTCCGGTGCCGGGGCTCGGCGCGGGGTCCATGCCCGGCGCGGTGACCGGTCCGGGGACGAGCGGCCAGTTCGGTGCGGCGGCCTCGTTCGGACCGGTGCTGCCGGGCGGTCCGGGCGGCGGCGCGGGACGGGCGGCGAAGGCTCCCGGCGTCCCGCAGTCCGGGCGGCTGCGACCGCTCGTCCCGCCGCAGAGCGGCCCCGCCCCGCGGCGCGGCCCGGCCCGGCCGGTGGAGCACGCCGTCGCCGAGGACGGCCACCCCCAGCCGAGCGCCCGCGGCAAGGGCTCCGGGCACCGTCCGGACCCCGCGCGACGGGAGGTCGGACGGGCCGAGGGCCGGACCGACGGGGAGCCCCCCGCGGCCCCGTCACGGGACGGCGCCGCACCGGACCCGGCCGCCGGTCGCGGCGGCCTGCCGGGCGTTCCCGGGCCGGTGGCCGGTCCGGACGCCCGGCGGGCGGCTGACACCGCGCCAGACGCCCGCCGGCCCGGCCACCCCGACGACCCCCCGGGGCCCGTCGGCGGTCTCCCGCTGCCCGCCTCCCGAGATCGCGCCGTAGGGTGAGGGGTGTGAACGACCGTTTGGTGTGGATCGACTGTGAAATGACCGGCCTGGACCTCGATCGGGATGCCCTGATCGAGGTCGCGGCGCTGGTCACCGACTCCGAGCTCAACATCCTCGGCGAGGGCGTGGACATCGTGATCCGCCCGCCGGACGAGGCTCTGGCGACCATGCCGGAGGTGGTACGCGAGATGCACACCGCCTCCGGTCTGCTCACCGAGCTCGCCGACGGGGTCACCCTGGCCGAGGCCGAGAAGCTGGTGCTCGATTACATCCGGGCACATGTGCCGGAAGCGGGCAAGGCCCCGCTCTGCGGGAACTCGGTCGCCACCGACCGCGGGTTCCTCGCCCGGGACATGCCGAGCCTGGAGAACCACCTCCACTACCGGATCGTGGACGTCTCGTCGATCAAGGAGCTGGCCCGGCGCTGGTACCCGAAGGCGTACTACAACAGCCCGCAGAAGGGCGGCAGCCACCGGGCGTTGGCGGACATCCGGGAGAGCATCGCCGAACTCCGGTACTACCGCGAGGCGGTGTTCGTGCCACCGCCCGGCCCGGACGGCGACACGGCCCGCGCGGTGGCCGCCAAGCACCAACTCCCCTCCGCCTGACCGAGGGCATCGGCCCAGCTCGGGGCGGCGACCGGAGACCCGGTCGCCGCCCTTCGGCGGTTCCGGGCCCGGTGTCGCGGCACGCGCGAGTGGCCTCGGTCACTCGGCCCGCCGAGGGAGCGAACCCTGGCGCGAGCACCCGCTCCGATCCTGTAGAGTTCTTCCTGTCGGAGCGGGAACGCGCCGGACAGATGGTGGGTGTAGCTCAGTTGGTAGAGCACCTGGTTGTGGTCCAGGTGGCCGCGGGTTCGAGTCCCGTCACTCACCCCAGCACATGAGGGCCTGATCTCCTGGAGATCAGGCCCTCATGGCATTTCCGGGCATTCCCCGGCATCGCCTGGCGGGGCGCGGAAATCCGACGACGGATCCCCCTGCCCAATGAAGCTACCGGCAAGTAACATGACGGCATGACCACACCCACGATCGGCGAGCTGCTCGCCTCCACCGTCCCGATGGCTCGCACCCTGAACCTCGTCTACCTGGAGACGAGCCCGGAGCGGGCGGTGCTGCAGCTGCCGGACCAGGCCGAGTTCCACAACCACGTGGGCGGGCCGCACGCCGGCGCGATGTTCACCCTCGGCGAGTCGGCGAGCGGCTGCATCGTGCTGGCCGCCTTCGGGGACCAGCTCTCCCGGGCCGTGCCGCTGGCCGTCAGCGCGGAGATCGCCTACCGCAAGCTGGCGATGGGCCCGGTCACGGCCACCGCGACGCTCGGGCGCCCGGTGGCGGAGATCGTCGCGGAGCTCGACGCGGGGCAGCGGCCGGAGTTCCCGGTGGCGGTGGAGATCACCCGCGAGGACGGCGCGGTGACCGGTGAGATGACGGTGCTCTGGACCCTGCGTCCCAACTCCTGAGTCTCGCTCGGAGCGGGTCGGCCCGAGGGCGGCTCTGACGGAGCGTCGGGGGCGCGCCGACCGGTGGGCGACGGACCGACGTCAGATCGGCCGAAAACCACCACCGTTCGTACCGCATCGGCGGGGACGGCAGTCGGCGTGACCTCCCGGGCGGGCGACTCGTTCCCCCTTGCGTGGGAGTCAATCGCGCGTCCGAACCACAGCCCGCCACCCCGACGACCGGCCGGACCGTTGCGGGCGGACGGAGCGGCGCGTATGAACGGAGCGGCGCGGGCGGCTGGCGGGTACCCCGGCCGCGCCCCCGTACCCTGGCGGCCGGTGCGGTGGTGCTGGCCCAGGTCTGGGGACTCGGCCTCGGCGTGCAGAGCGCTGCCGCGGTGACCGCCAGGCCGCTCACCGACACCGTCCGGGCCACGGATCTGGGCGGGGCACTCGTCCCCGGCGGTGCCGGGCACGCCGGGGACCCGGCCGGCGCGGCGATGGGCGCGGTCAACGGGGTGGTGGGGACGGCGGGTCCGGCAGCCGCCGGCCGACCGACCGGGACCGTCGACCAGCTGCTGCACAGCCGGATCAAGGCAGGCGACCTGCCGTTGCCGGGGCAGGTCGCGGCAGTGCCGGACGCCTTCACCATCGCCTCGGTGCTGCTGCCCACGGTGCCGGGCCAGGCGCGGCCGCACGGGCAGCCGTCCGGGACGGGCGGAGCCAGTGCGCGCCCGGCGCACCCCGGCGCGGGCGGGGTGGCGAGCCACGGCGGGGCGGCCGTCCCGGACGGCGCGTCGAACGGCGAGGACGCTTCGGGGACCGGCCCGGCGGACCAGGCGTGGGCCGAGCCGGGAAGCGGCCTCGGACGGCCGGGCGGATCCGTCGAACGCCCGAGCGCCCCCGCCGCCACCGACGGCTCGGGCACCGTCCTCGCGGCCCGGAGCGTCGAAGTCGCCGCCTCCTGGGACAACGACCGGCTCGCGGTCGACGCCCAGCCCGGGGTCCCCGCGACCGTCCCGGCGATCGGCCTGGCCGAGGAGAGCACCCCGGCCGCGGCCGCGCACCGCCCGGTGAACATCGGGCCGCTGGCCGCCACGGGTTCGCAGGACGCCGTCTTCATCCCGATCGCGGCCGGTCTGCTGCTCACCGGCGCGGCGATGTACAAGCACCGGGGCCTGCCGCGCGGGCACTGACGCGCTGGGCCGGGTGCCGCAACCCCGGGAGCGGCGGCGCGCCCGAGGAGGGTGGGACGGCGGGGGTCAGCGGGGTGCGGGGTGGAAGGTTCCGGGGGGCGGTGCCGGGGAGGGGGCCGCGGCGGTGTCGGTGGCGATCGCCGCGCCGCCGGTGAAGGCGGCCAGGTCCCGGCCGTGCTCCACGCGGCCGAGGGCCGCGTCGGAGGCGGTGCGGCGGGTCAGTTCGGCGATCGGGAGTGCGGTGTGGCCGGCCACCAGGATCAGGTTGCCGAAGCGCTTGCCGCGCAGCACGGCCGGGTCGGCGATCAGCGCCACCTCGGGGAAGACCGCGAGCAGGGTGGCCACCTGGGCACGGGCGAAGGCCAGCGTCGAGCCGTCGGTGATGTTGGCCGTGTACAGGCCACCCGGCGCGAGGGCCCGGGCGGCCAGGGCGGCGAACTCGACGGTGGCGCAGTGGGCGGGGACCCGGGCCCCCGAGAAGACGTCGGCGATCACCAGGTCCGCGCCGCCCTCGGGGGCGCGTTCGAGCACCGTCCGGGCGTCCGCGCCGCGCACCTTGATCTGCCAGCCGGGCTGCAACGGGAGTTCGGCACGGACCCACTCGGTCAGCGCGGCGTCGAGTTCGGCGACCTGCTGCCGGGAGCGCGGTCGGGTCGCGGCGACGTAGCGGGGCAGGGTGAGCGCGCCCCCGCCGAGGTGGAGGGCCTGGATCGGCCGGCCCTGCGGCGCGACGAGGTCGGCCACGTGTCCGAGCCGGCGCTGGTACTCGAAGCCGAGCCGGGTGGGGTCGGCGAGGTCCACGTGGGACTGCGGCGCACCGTCGAGGAGCAGCGACCAGGCCTGCGGGCGGTCGCGGTCCGGGACGAGTTCGGCGAGGCCGGTGTCGGTGCGCCGGGCGCGGGGGGTGTTCGCGGCGGCCGGCTCGCCCGGGATGGCGGGGGCGCCGCGGCGGCCGCGGGAGGCTCGTTGGTCTCGTCCCATGGAGCGAGTATCTCCCGGACGAAAGCGCAGGTGGGCCTCGGGACCGGGCGGGGACGGGACCGAACTGGGACGCGACCGGGCTCAGAACGGACCGAGGCCGCCGGCGGTCAGCGTGCAGGCGGCCTCGCAGAGGGCGGAGCGGAGGACCCAGGGGTCGGTCGCGGCCGGGGTCCCGTCGGCGGCCGGTGGGACCAGCCAGCGGGGGTCGGTCGAGCTGGCGGGCAGGGTGCCGGCCGTACACAAGGTGCCGGGCAGGTGCCAGCGCTCGGCGGTGCCGGCCGGGACCACGAAGGAGATGGTGGCCCCGGCGGGGCTCTGCAGGGCCGAGCCGCAGGCCCGGCGGAGCCGCAGGATGTCCAGGGTCTCCAGCCCGTGGCGCAGTGACACCGTCACGGTCTCACTGCCGCACCGGCGGTCCGGCGCTTCGGCCGCCGCGGACGGCGGCGGTGCCACCGCGGTGACCGGCGCCGGCCGCCCCGCCCCGGCGCCCGCCCCCCGGGCCGGGGTGCCCCCGGCGACCAGGCCGCGGAACTGTGGGGTTCCGGTGGACGGCGTCCCGGTGGACATCATGCGGGCCTCCTGCTTCCCTCGCGTTCGCACCCCAGCTGCGCAACCTCACCGCTGGCAAAGCGAGTTGAGGTAACGCCAGTGAGACAAGTGAACTGATGGTATGAATGTGACCGAGGGGTCCCGTGCTACTCGGCCTCCAGTTATCAACACAACGGGCCGATCGCCCAGATGGCCACGGGGCGACTCACAGCAAGCCATGGCATTTCATGGCAGAAGCCCAGAGATATGTCTGATTTGACATCAAATAGTCGGCATTTTCCCGCACTTACGCCCTGCGCCCCCGGACACAGCCGGTACTGTCGAGCCACTTGCCCCGGTCGCCCCTTCCGGTCCCGCCGGGGCGCCTCCGCACCACCGCGCACCTCCGTACCCAGCCGTACCCGGGCCCGCGCCGCACCACCGGCACCGCCCCGCACCATCGGCACCGCCCCGCACCACCCCGGAGCGCACCATGGCAGCCGCCGCACCCGCCGCGCCCACCCCCAACACCGCGATGCGCGAGCTGCGCGGTGACCGCTCGCCGGCCGAGTTCGCCGTCGTGATCCGCCGGGCGGCCCGGGAGATCGGTGAGCACGTCTCCTGCGACGCCCGGTACATCGGCCGGGTCGAGGCCGGCGAGATCCGCTGTCCCAACTACGCCTACGAGCGCGTCTTCCGCCACCTCTGGCCGGACCGGTCGCTGACGGACCTCGGCTTCACCCCCCGGACGGCGTTCCGCGGCCTGCTCCCGGCCCGGCGCGTCACGCCGCCCACCCCGCGCCATCCCGACGAGGAGAACGACGACGTGCGTCGCCGTACGTTCCTGGGCGGCGGCCCGACCGCCCTGGCCGCCGTGCTCGGCCTTGACGACCCCGCCCGGGCGGCGGTCCCCGGCAGCGCGCTGCCGCCCGCCCGTGTCCCCGCCCCGCGCAGAGTCGGCGCGGCCGACGTCCAGGCCGTCGAACAGGCGGTCCGGGACATCCGGGAGGCCGACGACGCGCACGGCGCCGACAACCTCTTCGACCTCGCCGGCCAGTCGCTGCGCGGCGCCTACACCCTGCTGAACGAGGGCGAGTACTCACTCGCCACCGAGCGCCGACTCCAGGCCACCGCCGGGGAGCTGGCCATCTCGGTCGGCTGGCTGGCGCACGACTCCAACCGGCTGGCCGACGCGCGCTCGTTCTACGCCGAGGCCCTGGCCACCTCCCGGATGGCCAACGACACCGCGCTGGAGGCGCACGTCTTCTGCAACAGCGCCTTCCTGGCCCGCGACGCCGGCCGCCCGCGGGAGGCACTGCGGGCCGCCCAGGCCGGCCAGAGCGCCGCCCGCCAGCTCGACTCCGACCGGCTGCTGGCGCTGCTGGCGCTGCGCGAGGCCGGCGCCTGGGCGGTGCTGCGGGACCGGGCGGCCTGTGAGCGGGCGCTGAGCCGCGCCCACACGCTCTTCGACCGGGGCGAGAGCGAGGCCGACCCGGAGTGGATGTCCTTCTTCGGCGAGGCCGAGCTCGCCGGCCTGGAGTCGCAGTGCTGGTCGGCGCTGGGCGAGTGGGACCTGGCCGGCGACCGGGCCGGCCGGGCGATCGCGCTGCAGCAGCCGCACTTCGTCCGCAACCGGATGCTGTACACCGCCGAGCTGGCGCACGACCGGCTGGGCCGGGGCGACCTGGCCGGCGCCGCCGAGTACGGCTCGGCCGCGGTGGCCCTGCTCGGCGAGGTGCGCTCGGCCCGGATCCGGGCGATGCTCGCGGACACCGCGGCGCGCCTGCGCGGGCACGAGTCGGTCCGCGAGGTGCGGGTCTTCCTCACCGGGTACGACCGCTCGCTGGCCGCCTGACGGCCGACGCCCACCTCAGCCGGTGATGGTGTCCAGGTGGCTGTGGTCGTTCCAGATCTCGATCGCGGGCAGGCCGTACTCCCAGGACAGCACCGAGAGCGCCGCGGTGCCGAGCTTCAGCCGCTGCGCGTACTCCGGCGCCTGCCCCAGCCAGCGCGCGGCCAGGATCCGCAGCAGGTGACCGTGCGCGAACAGCACCACGTCACGGTCCGCGCAGTGCATGGTGGTGGTCTCCGGGTGCGGGGTGCCGTGGTCGTCCTTGAGGCCGGCCAGGAAGGCGTCGCAGCGGGCCGCCACCTCGGAGAGCTTCTCGCCGCCGGGCACCCCGTCGCGCCAGATCAGCCAGCCGGGGTGGTCGGTGCGCCGGATGTCGGCGCCGGTGCGGCCCTCGTAGCGGCCGTAGTCCCACTCCATCAGCTCGGGGCGGTCCACCGCCCGCGCGCCGAAGCCCGCCAGCTCGGCGGTCTCCCGGGCCCGGGAGAGCGGGCTGGTGAACACCTGGGCGTCGGGCAGGCCACGCCACGGCGCCTTCTGGAGCCGCTTGCCGAGTGCCCGGGCCATCGCCCGGCCGGCGTCGGTGAGCGGGATGTCGGTGCGGCCGGTGTGCTGGCCGCTCTCGGACCACGCGGTCTCGCCGTGGCGGACGAGGATCAGACGAGCGGGCATCGAAGGAGCTCCTGAGTACCTGGGGGCGCGGCGCCGGGCGCCGTGAACCGTGCCCCTCCATGATTGCCTACCCCTCGCTCCGGGCGGGAAGCACCCTGGCCGCTACCTGCGGGGACGCCGTCCGGTGCCGGCCGACCGGCATGCGGTGCCGCGGATTGTCCGACCCTGGTGCGACACTGGCGAGCACCATGAACGTCTCTCCCACGGACACCCGCGGGCTGCCCGCGACCGCCGAGCGGACGATCGCCGAGCGGCTCGCGGTCCTGCGCGGCGGCGCGGAGCAGCGCCGGCTCGACGCCCGGGCGCTGGCCGCCCTGGCCGCCAATCCCGGCTGCCGACGCCGCGCGGTGCTCGACGCGGCCGGGGTGGACAAGGCCGCGGTCGCCGGGCGGCTGGGCCGGCCCGCGCCGTTCGGCCGCTCCCCCTTCGCGATCGCCCGCGGCACGGTCTTCGAGGCCCGGCTGAAGGCCGACGGCTGTGCGGCGCTGCTCGACCCGCTGCGCGCACGGCTCGGTCTGCCGCCGGGCGAGGCCGGCCGGGTGCTGGTGCCCGACCTGCTGACCGGCTCCGGTCCGGCGGTGCGCGCCGAGCGGACGGCGCGGGCGCTGGCCGAGGCGGTGGCGGACGAGAGCGCCTGGACGCTGCTTGACCACCCGATGCTGCGGCTGACCGTCGCCGGCTCGGCCGCCTTCCTGGAGCCGGACGCGGTGGTGGTGCACGCCGGCCGGTGTACCGTCGTGGAGATCAAGTCCTTTCCGGTGCTGGACGGTTCGGCCGATCCGGCGAAGGTCGGTGCGGCCGCCCGGCAGGCCGCGGTCTACGTGCTGGCGCTCCAGGAGGCGGCCGGGCGGAGTCCGAAGAGCGGCCCCTACGACGAGGAAGTCGTGCCCGGGAGCCCGGAGTTGGACGTGCTGCTGGTCTGCCCGCGCGACTTCGGCCAGCGGCCGACCGCCGCCGTGATCGACGTCCGTCGCGAACTGGCCTCAACCCGGCGCCAGTTCGCCCGGATGACCCGGATCGACCAGTTGCTGGACACCCTGCCGGCCGGCACCAGCTTCGACCTCGCGCCCGACGACGCCGGTCAACCGACCCGGCCGGCGGCGGAGTTGGCGGCGGCGGTGGACGGGGTGCCGGCCGCGTACCGCCCGGACTGCCTCTCCGGTTGCGAACTCGGCTTCCACTGCCGGGCGCAGGCCCGCGGCACGGACGCGGTCGAGCAACTGGGCAGCGGCGTGCGGGCCGACCTGGGCCGGATCCGCACGGTCCGCGAGGCGCTGGCGGCGGCCTACCCCGGGGAGGTGACGGGCTGCGGCGAGGACGACGAGGCGGCCGCCCGGCTGGCCCGGGCCGGTGCGCTGCGGGCCGAGGCGCTGGGCCGCCCGGCGGAGACCGCGCCCCTCGCCGAGGTGGCCGGATGAGCCTGCTGAGCACGCTGGCCCGGCTGGAGGCGGTGCGCAGTGGCCGCGCCGAGCCGCTGGCCACCGTCCGTCACCGGCACCTCGCCGAGCGCCCGCTGGTCCTGGTCCCGCTCGCCGCCGCGGTGGAGGACGGCGCGCCGCTCGCCGTGCTGCTCGGCACCGATCGCGCCGAGCCCCGGCTGCACCTGGTGCCGCAGCCGCTCAACCGGACCCGCCGCTACGAGTTCCTGGCCGCGCTCGCCGACGACCTGCTGCCGTACCTGGAGTCCTACGGCGCCGAGGTCGAGCACCTGGAGGCCACCGAGCGGGACCCGGAGACCGGCGAGCAGACCCCGGTGGTCCGCGAACTCTGTTCCGACGCACCGCAGTTGATCGTCCCGAACAGCGGATCGGTGCGGCACCTGGCGCTGCTCGGCCGGGCCACCCGGTTCCGCCGCACCGCCGAGGACCCGGACCCGGGCCCGTACCCCGCGCCGGCCCGGGTGCCGCTGCTCGGCCGCTGGCTGACCCACCTCACCGACCGTGCCCAGGTGCCCGGTTCGAGCCTGCTGCTGCCGATGACCGGCCTGCTCGCCCGGCACTGGGCGACCGGCCAGAGCCACCTGGAGGACCAGCACCTGGCCGCCCAACTCGCCTGGCACGCCCCGCCGCCGGGCCTGACCGGCGCCGAGGCCGCCCAACTGGCCGAGACCGAGCGGGACGAGCACGGCCAGCTGCGCCACCCGCCGGCCGGCCCGGCCACCGACCCGCGCTTCGACGAGAAGCTGCTCGCCCCCGCGATCGCCCGCTACGACACCGCGGCCACCACGCTGCGCCACGCGACCGACGCCCACGGCGAGCGGAGCCCGGCCGCCCGGGAGGCCCGGCAGGCCGTCCAGCACGCGGTGGACCGGCTGCGCGAGCTGCTCACCGCCGTCCTGCTGCCCACCTGGCACGACGTCTGGCACGGCTTGGAGCTGCTGCGTGCCCTGCCGCCGGCCGCGCACCTGCCCGAGCGCTGGGAGAGCGACCGCTGGTCGTACACCGGCCACCGCGACCGGCTGGCCGCCGGCGAGCCACCGCAGCCGCGCCGGGACGACGCCGTCACCGCCGCCCGCAAGCTCGCCCAGCGCGAGCGCGAGCAGGTTCGGGTGGAGGTCCAGGAGGCGCTGGACGATCCGCTGGCGATGGCCGAACGGCGGCTGGCCGGCGAGGCGTTCAGCGGCGTGGTGGTGGAGCTGGTGCCGGACTGGGACACCTCCGGGCGCTCGCCCAGGCCGCGCCCGCTGCTGACCGTGCGCACCACCGACCGGCCGCACGCCGACCCGGGCCGCGAGGTGCACCGGGCGGGCGGCCCGGCGGCCCAGAAGGCCGAGATCATCGCGGCCGACCCGGCGGACGGGCTGATCACCGTCCGGGTGCTGAACGGGATGGGCCGCCGCAAGGAGCCCGAGCCCGGCAGCCTGCCCGAGGTCGGCGAGCGGGTCACCTTCACGCTCTTCGAGTTGACCGCCCGTCAGTCCGCGCCACTGCCCGACCCGGAGGACACCCCGTGGACGCACGGTGGTCCCCCGTCCGCCGCCCAGGATTCGCCTGGCACCGCCGAAGAGTGGGAATGATCCACCGCGTGAGCCCTCTGCAGCCCTCGCCCGCCGCCGACCCGGCCGCGGCGGCCGACGCCGCCGTCACCGCGATCCTGGACGCCACCGTCCACCCGACCGCCGACGCCGCGCGCGGCGTGGTGGTGGACTCCCCGCCCGGGGCCGGCAAGTCCACCCTGGTGGTCCGGGCGGCGCGCGAACTGGTCGGCGCGGGCGAGCGGTTGATGATCGTCGCGCAGACCAACAGCCAGGTGGACGACCTGGTCGACCGGCTGGCCGGCAAGACGCCCGGGCTGACCGTCGGCCGCCTGCACAGCAGCGACGCCCGACCGGCCGCCGAGGCACTGCGGCATGCCAACGTCACCGCCTCGACCAGGCCGGCCGACCTGCTGGAGCAGGACGTGGTGATCTCCACCGCGGCCAAGTGGCAGTGGGTGAAGGAGGTCGGGCCCTGGCGGCACGCGATCGTGGACGAGGCCTACCAGATGCGCTCGGACGCACTGCTGGCCGTCGCCCGGCTCTTCGAGCGGGCGCTGTTCGTCGGCGACCCGGGCCAGCTGGACCCGTTCACGGTGGTCGGCACCGAGCAGTGGGCCGGGCTCTCGTACGACCCGTCGAGCAGCGCGGTGGTCACCCTGCTGGCACACAATCCGACCATCGTGCCGCACCGGCTGCCGGTCTCCTGGCGGCTGCCCGCCTCGGCCGCGCCGCTGATCTCCGCCGCCTTCTACCCCTACACGCCGTTCCGCTCCGGCACCGGCCCGGGCGACCGGCTGCTGGTCCCCACCGTGCGGCCGGACGGTACGGCGGTCGACGCGGCGATCGACGAGGCCGCCGAGCACGGCTGGGCGCTGCTGGAGCTGCCCGCCCGGCACACCGTGCGGACCGACCCGAAGGCGGTGGCCGCGGTCGCCTCGACCGTCCGGCGGCTGCTCGACCGCGGCCTGAGCGCGCACTCCGAGCAGGGCCGCACCCCGCTCACCGCCGGCCGGATCGCCGTCGGCACCGCGCACCGCGACCAGGCGGCCGCCGTCCGGGCCACGCTCACCGCGCTGGGCGTGCCGGTGGATCCGACCGCCGGCCCGGCCGTCACGGTGGACACCGCGAACCGGCTGCAGGGGCGCGAGTACGACGTCACGGTCGTCCTGCACCCGCTCTCCGGCCGGCCCGACGCCACCGCCTTCCACCTGGAGACCGGGCGGCTGTGCGTGCTCGCCTCCCGACACCGGCACGCCTGCATCGTGGTGGCCCGGGCCGGCATCCCCGAGCTGCTCGACGAACACCCGGCCACCGAACCGGTGCAACTGGGCGTGACGGTCAAGTTCCCGGACGGCTGGGAGGCCAACCACGCGGTGCTGGCCCACCTCGCCGAACACCGGGTCCGGCTGCGCTGATCCACTCGATCTGCCCTTCCCCACCTGCTTCGACCTGCCCTCCCGCCCCCTTCCCGGCCCCTTCCCAGCTGCTCTCGACCTGCTTTCGACCTGTCCCGACCTGCCGAAGTACGCCCCAGGCGCGACTGCGGGCCCGTGCACCGTTCCCCCGACCGGGTGCCGCGCGCGACAATGGACGGCGGCCGAGATCCGTTCCTCGTACCGAAGGTGTCCCCGCATGCCAGATCGCCAAGACCCGCCGCGCCGCCTGCGCCCGGCTCCACTGCTCTTCGAACCCGACGCGCTGGTCGCCGAACCCGAGCGGTTCTTCCAGCTGGAGAGCATCGAGGACCCGGCGGAACTGCTGCGCAGGTCGACCGAGTTGGCGCTGGCCTTCCGGATCGCCGCGGAGCGGGCCACCGACTTCCAGGCCCTCGCGGCGGCCCAACTGGCCGACCCGCGACGGTTCGACGCGCTCACCCCCGCCGAGATCGGCGCCCGGGTCGACTGGACGCCCGACTACGCGGCGCGAATGATCGACTACGGTCGTGGCCTGCAACGACAGCAGCGCGCGGAAGGCCACTGAGCCCGCCGTCCGGTGTCCTTGGCATATGCGGCCGGAAAGCGTACGCCGCTGGGCGCCGTCCTGTCCGGCGAACCCGGCTTTCATTGCCTCCCGGCCGGCCACCGGAGCACTCTGCTGCGCGTGGACATCTGGACGTATCAATCAGTCGAGTACCTCACGGTGGCCGGCGAGGCCTGGCTGGCCTCCGCCAGCGAGTACCCGCGCAGCATGCGGGCACTGTGGGAATCACGTCCCTGGGCCCCGACCGTGCTCCCGTGCGGCCGGGCCTTCGACGTGGTGAGCATGCCGGCCCTGTTCGGCCGCCGGGCCCTGGACGAGCTCTGGGCCTCCGGCCCGGGCTGCGGCCCGGTGGCCAGCTACCGTGGGCGATTGCTGATCTTCGTCCAGCCGGGCGCCGCCCCCCGGCTGCGCACCCTGCTCGCCTGGGAGGAGTGGGCTCGGGACGTCCCGCCACTGCTCTGCCACGGCCAGGGTGACGCGGTCACCGTCCCGCCCGTGCAGCGCATGGTCGACCAGCCCGACTCCCCCGGTGCCGGCCCCGGCCGCTGGCTAATCGCGCCGGACAGCCGCGAGCCCTGGCTCCCGGGCGCGGCCGTCCTGCTCTGGGCCTGCGTCCGCGCCGCCCGCGGCGAGGACACCCCGCACGCCCCCGCACGCCCCGAGCCCGCCGTCGCCCGCACCCCGCTCACCCCCCGCCCGGTCCACCTGCACCCCCTCCCCACCGCGTGACCCCGTCCACTCCCGTCCAGCGGTATTCGATTTTGGCCCGCCCCTCCCCCGCTGCTACAGTCTTCCCTGTCAGCAGGCGCCGCTAGCTCAGTTGGTTAGAGCAGCTGACTCTTAATCAGCGGGTCCGGGGTTCGAGTCCCTGGCGGCGCACCTGTGAGACTGTGGGCCCCTTCGCTTCGGCGAGGGGGCCCACAGCATTTACTGGCCAGCAAGACGCCGCCACCCAGCGACGCACTATTTAGGTCAATCGACGGTCACCGAACCAGACTCGTCCTCGCCCGAAGGTATCTTCACCCAGCCCGGGACACACCCGCTACAGACCAGCACGAGCCGAGCCACGACAGATCAGGCGGGTCCGATCAGCCCCGCCTGGACCCTGTACCGCCACAATTCCGGATCGCGATCCTCATGCAAAATCTCGACGGCAGCCACTCGAAGGAAAGCCAAAATAACGGGCAGGCTTCGGAAGTCATCCGAAGCCTGCCCTCATCCCACTGTCGAACTAGGAACCCATAATTCGATCCCGCTCATAACGGTAGGCCTCGTACGCCTGCACCTTACCGTCCATATAGTCCTCCCAGAATCCTGGCTCAGCCCAGGAGGCCGGACCGATGGTCATCGAACCATCGGCCTCCAAGGTGAATGTCCAGGAGGATTGGAATCCTGCCTCTCTCAGCTCGAATATCCTGGAGTCAAAAAGCCCAGGAATATCACCGTCTCGACATTCGATCCTGAAGAAGTTCACGCCGTCCGACTGGCAGAAGATCTCCAGCACCGAGTAGTCGATGCCTTCGCGCAGCGTGGCCGATCCTTGGCGGACTCTCCGCTCAACCCCCTCGACCCCTTTGAATCTAACCTTCATCAGCCATTGATCCTTCGATTCATGACGGCCTTGTAATCCAGGTCATACATCACTTCACCGCTGGTGTTGTTGTAGTAGAAGTGCAGCTGGTAGTCACCGAATGGGCTGGCGTACGTGGGAGAAGCGTACTTGGCCCACTGGGCAGCACCACCTCGCGCGGCGAACCTCTGCTGCAGCACAGGGTTTCCCAGCTTGCTCCCCGGAATGGCCGGCTCGGATGCGTCGAGCGCCTCCTGGGTCAGGCGCCCATCCTCAGTGAACGGGGAACTGGCGGACTCGATCCTAAATTGAGATGCCAGCTGCTGCCCCTGGGACGAGCCAGAGATGAAGTTATGGTACTCGTCTTGCCCGAGCGCGCGAGCCTTCTTCTCCGCAGCCTCATACTTGTCTCGATCCGGCTGGAGGCTCTTGCTTGCCTTGCTACCTCCGCTGCCACCTCGGGCCGTACCAGCTCCGGGGTCGGTCGGCTTATGGACACGCTTGGAGGTAGTGGGGTGAGGTTCGGCTGACGTGAGGTGCGGTGATTTGTGGCTGAAGAACCTCTTCGCGAGGTTCCACGCGCCCTCACCGCCCTCGGCCGCCCTGACCGCCCTGACGCCCTCGCTGATCCACTTGACGGCGGATATTCCGTCGAGCACTGCGCCGCCGATGATGCCGCTCCACTGACCGGCCTGGTAGGCGGTGGAGTGGGTGTTGACGTGGAAGAGGTCGGCGAGCGGGTGGTTGTCCGCGATCGGCTTGCTGTAGCTCGGGGTGCAGTAGAAGTCGCCCAGGCAGGGGAGATTCTCGAAGCCCTGCCCGATCTTCTGAGCACTGTTGACGGTGAATGCCCACGGGTCGCCGACCACGGCGTCGCCCACGCCGGCGAAGTAGCTCCCGACGCTGTTGGCTTTCTTGTGCGCCCAATGAACTGCGCCGCGCAGGGACCACAAGCCCGTGGGGTCGCTGCTGGTGGTGGGGTTGTCGCCGGCGTAGGTGTAGCCGCCCATCTGGTTGGGGTCGCCGGCCTCGAACACGGGGTCGGCGGTGAGGAAGCGGCCGATGGTGGGGTCGTAGTTGCGGGCTCCCAGGAGGTCGAGGCCGGTGGTGGGATCGGTCGGCTTACCGAGGTACCCGTGGTTGTCGGCCCAGGTACTCGGGGTGGCACCGCGTGCGTTGCCGTACGGGTCGTAGGCACGACGGGTGACGGCCAGGCTGGAGGCGTCGACCTCGAGCTGCGCGGTTCCCTGGGGATTGCTGGGCTCGTAGGTGACGGTGCCGCTGCTGGAGCGGACGATCACCGTGCCGTCGGGGTTGTCGTAGAACCGCTGACCGGAGACGGTACTGCCGGTGAGCGTGAGCTGCTCGGCGCCACCGAACAGGTAGAGGGTGGTGCTGGTCGGCTCGCGCTGCATCAGCAGGTTGCCGTCGGCGTCGTAGAGGTAGCCGGTGGTCTGCGGGCTGCTGGTCCCGGTCGTGGTGGTGACGCCGGCCGTGCGGCCCTCGGCGTCGTAGCTGAAGGTCTGGTTGGTGGCGGTCGCACCGGTGGTGGTGCGACTGGTGGTGTTGCCCTCCTTGTCGTACTGGGGGGTGAGGGTGCTGGTGCCCGTCGAGGGCTTGCTGGTGGTGATGGTGGTGGCGGTGTTCGGCTGGTTGGCCGGAGCGGTGCCGTTGCCGGGGTAGGTGCTGCTCTGCGTCGTGTCGTTGGCGGTGTTGCCGGTGACATCGTGATTGACCAGCTGGGTGCGGTCACCGAGCAGGTTGTAGCTGTAGCTCTGCCAGTACGCCGCCGGGCCACCGATGGTGGACGCGGAGGGCGTCGTGGTGTTGCAGTGCGACAACTGACCCGCCGTCGGGCTGCTGATGCCCGCGGTGTCCGACCATGCGGTGGTCAACCGGTCCAGGCCGTCGTAGCTGAAGCACTGGGTGTCGGTGGCCTGCGTGGTTCCACCACTCGACTGGACGTCGGAGATGGTGGTGATGTTGCCGGCCGGGTCGTAACCCGTCGTCGTGTTGTCGATCGGGCTGGTCGTCGCGGTCTGCAGGCTGACCGTGTTGGTGGTCTGCCGGCCGGTCGCGTCGTCGTAGGTCTGCGCGGTACGCAGTTGGACGCCGGAGTTGCCGTAGGTGGACTGCTCGATCTGGCCCAGCGGGCTGTAGTTGGCGAGGTCCAGGTAGTGCGTGAAGCGGCCGGCGCCGGTGGAGACCAGTCCGCCTTGGAGGTTGTAGCCGTAGCCCACGGTCTCGGCGGGCAGGTTGCCGTCCGCACCGAAGGCGGTGCCGGACAGCAGACCGACGTTCGGGGTGTAGGTGGCGCTGGTGGTGTAGGTACCGGCGAGCGCACCCTCTGCCGCCGGGATCGTGATCGAGGTCCCGGTCGGCTGGTAGGCCGTGTTGTAGCCGGTCACCTGCTGCACGTACGCGCTGCCACCCGCGCCCGAACCGCCCACATAGCGAGTGGAGGAGGTCGGGTAGCCCTTGGCCAGCGTGTCGTAGACCGTGGAGGTCAGCTGCTGGGTCTGGTCGGTCGTGTTGGTACCGGTGTACTCGCCGGTCCGACGGCCGAGCAGGTCGTAGGTGTAGGAGAGGGTCTGGCCGCGGCCGTCGGTGGTCGTGGCGACGTTGCCGAACTGGTCGTACGTCGTGGTGGACGTACCGGTGTCCGGGTCGGTCTGCGACACCTTGCGACCCGTCAGGTCATAGGTGTAGCTCCAGGTGTTCCCGGCGTTGTCGGCGACCGTGGCGGTCTGACCACCGGGGGTATAGGTGTACTTGGTCGTGACGTCACCGATGCCGTTGCCGCCGTGCGCCACCGTCGAAGTGGTCTGGCCGAGGGCGTCGGTGAACGTGCTGGTCGGGGTGCCGCCGGGCGGCGGGGTGGTGTCGGTCTCGTCCGCGCCCGGGTAGGCGGTGGTCGAGGTCCACAACGGTGAGGCCTTGGAGTACAGCGTGCTGCTGATCGGCCGACCCATGCCGTCGTAGCCGGTGACGGTCTCCGACGGCAGCGTGTTCTCCACCTCGGCGAACATCGTCGTGCTCGGCCCGGTCGTGGTGTCCACGTACGGCGCCACCGCGGAGTGCGTGAGGCCGTGGCTGTCGTAGTGCGTGGAGGAGATCAGGCGGCCCGCGGAGTTGTCCGCGGTGGTGGTCTGGGTCTGCCGCTCCTGCAGGAAACCGTCGTAGAACTGCACGGCGGTGCTGTAGGAGCCGTCCTCGCGCAGCGACTGCGTGGTGACCGTCGACGGGTCCGGGTTGGTCCCTGCGCCGTGCACGGAGTAGCTGAACACCTTGTCCGCGCTCTGTGTGCCCCTGGTCCGGCCCGGAAGCCAGGTCTGGGCGGTACGACCGAGCGCGTCGTACTGGGTGTCGGTGACCCTACCGTTGACGTCCACCGCATGGGTGGTCAGGCCGCGCGCCGGATCCAGCGTGCTGGTCGCCGTCCAACCGAGCGGGTTGGTGGTCGACATCGAGGTCGGCAGCGTGCCCGTGGCCGGGGTGTAGCTGACGGTCGTCGCCGAACCGGCGCTGTCCAGTGTGCGGGTCTGGCGACCGTACTGGTCGTAGCTGGCCGAGTCCGTGGTCTGGAAGACCGGCTTGCCTGAGCCGTCGTAGGACTGCACCGACTGGGTGGCGGTGATCAGACCCAGCGTGGTGCCGTTGGCGCCGAGCTGGCCGAGCGTGCCCGGGTTGCTGATGCTGCCGTCGCCGTCGTAGAAGAACCGCTTGTCGCTGATGGTGGTCGAGCTGCCGGGCGTGGTGCCACAGCCACCCGAGACCGTGATGCTCTCGCTCGGGTCCATCAGCATCATCGGGTTGCTCGCCGGCGGCGTCGCGTACGTCGTGGTCGTGCAGGTCTCCTGGGAGGGGACCGAGAGATCACCCTTCTCGTCGAGCTGCGACTGGCGACCGAGGCTGTCGTAGCCGGTGTTGGTCTGGGTGGTGCGCCAGGTCCCGTTGGCGAGCAGGCTCAGCGAACGGGTTGAGCTGGACTGGACCCGGCGCCCGACCAGCGGCGGCAACGTGGAGAGCGTGGCCGGTGCCGGGGTCTTGGATGTCCAGGCGGTACGCGGCGCACTCACCGTCGTGGTGAGGGTTGGGGCGCTGTTCAGCTCCTTGGCGACGACGGTGCCGCCGGCCTGGGTGTAGGTGTCGGACTCCTGCACGGTGCCGGCCAGCCACGGGCTGTCGGTAGTGGCTTCACCCAGGGAGTTGGTCAGCGTGACGCTGCGCTGGGTGCCGTCGGCCTTGTAGTCGCCGTCCATGCCCTGGAAGTACGAGGTGACGGTCTGGCTGATCGGATCCGGTGCGGCGCCGCTGGTGGTGGTGACGGTGCGGAAGCCGCGGAAGTCGTTCCAGGTGCGGTACTGGTCGTCGGTCAGGTCGGAGTCGTCCCGGTGCCAGGCCGCACCACCGCTGTAGGTGTAGTTGGTCACCCTGGCCGGGGAGCCGGCCTTGGTCAGGTCGTTGTCGGTGATCTGCGAGACCAGGGTCTTGTTGAACCAGTCCGCGATCGGGGTCACGCCGCCCGGGGTGTTCCAGTAGACCTGGTAGCAGGCCATCGTGTCGCTGTCCGGCGAGGCGGGCATGTGGCTGTTGAGCCGCGAACACTCCGGAGCGCGGTAGGTCACCGCGATGGACTCGCCCGACTCGGTCTGGATGCTGGAGATCCGCGGGTGGAACAGCGGCGGGGCGGCTGGGGTGAGGCCGTCGACCCGGTTGTCCGTCTCGACACCGGTGAAGGTGACCGGGTCGAGGGTGATCGGACCGCTGCCACCGGCGGAGGTGTCCTGGCCGGTGTGCTGGATCGAGGAGAGCCACATCACCGACTGCAGCTGGCCGGCGTCCTTGGGGTCGACGGTGCTGCCGGTGACCGGGTCCATCGTCCCGCCGGCGTCGGAGAACACCTGGCTCAGGGCATAGGAGTCGACGGGCTGCCAGGAGGAGCCGTTCTTCACCAGCGTGTTGATCGACTGCAGCCGGTAGGTCGACCAGAAGGTCGGCGCCGCGAGCTGGCAGACGTTGCTGCCGGTGCCCGAGGTAGCCGCGTTGGCGGGGCAGTTCAGGTCGTACGGGGTGTCCGGCCAGTTGGTGGCCGTGGTGCCGTTGAGGTTGGAGTACTGGCAGACGCTGCTCGAGGTGGTGCAGCGCTGGGCGGTGTTGAAGACCACCTTGGCAGCCGGGTCGTGGCCTGCCTGCTCGTCTGCGAGCTTGTAGCCGTAGGAGATCTGGGTCAGGTAGCCGCCACGGGTGTAGGCGGTCATCTTGCCGCCGCCACCGGACTGGACCACCTGGCCGTAGCCCATGTTGTAGTAGTTGGCCTCGTTCGCCCAGTCGTAGCGCTGCACGTTGCCGTTCGGGTCCACCACGAAGTCGAGGTTGAACCGCCAGCCCATCTCCGCCGAGCACTGCGAGTTGTTGCCCTGTGAGGCGTTGTAGCAGGGGTCGCCCGGCTTGGGGTTGTACACCGGCACACCCCACGCACTGTTCGTCGCCGGGTCCGACGTCGTCCCCGGGGCGTGGTTCAGACCCAGGTAGTACTGGGTGCCGTCGGTCGTGGTGACCTTGAAGTACTCGCCGTTCCACATACCGTTCGACGCACCCGACAGATCCTCGACCTTGGTGCCGTCATCTGCCTGCAGGTGGTACACACCGTTGCTGTCGCGAATCAGCTGACCCGTGTGCGAGCCGAGCGAGAGCGTGGCGTTGTAACCGGCCCAGCACTCGTCCGACGAGCCCGTGATCCCATCACTGGCACAGGACTTGTACGAACGCTCGATAAAGCCCGGGCTGTAGTCCCAGCCGTCACCGATCCACGAGGACTGCGAATTGCGCGCCGAGGTCTCGCCGTCGACCGACTGCGAGTTATATGACAGGGACACGGAAGGGCCACCGCCACCCAGCGCCGGCGGCACCGGAATCGGGTAGTTGTACTCGAACGCACCGGACGACGACTCCGACCATGCTCCCGAAGCCGAGAGCGGCGTCGCGGAGTAGTCGCCCTGCGAACCGCCCGTGCTGGCGACCGCGGCGACCGCGGTGCCGGAGTTCTGGGTGGTCGCGTCCGCCTGCACGGCCGTTCCCGCGGCTCGCGCGGCCCGCGCCGGGGTGCCCGGGACGGCGACGGTCGCGGTCAGCTTGTGCGAGACCGGGTCGTTGGTCGTCGCTAGCGGCTGCTGCGTGCGGCAGGCCGGAACGTCCGGCGTGGTCAGCGCACAGGCCGGCATCGAGACCAGGTGCAGGCGCGAGGCCCAGCCACCGCCGTACGCCTGGGCGATGGAGTTGTAGTCGACCGAGACCTTCACGTCGCCGGTGGCCGACTGGCCGTCGGCGCGCGACAGGCCGACCAGCAGACCGTTCACGTCGGCAGCCTGCGCCGTACCGTGATCGGCCGTCTTGACCTGCACCGATGTCGGCGCAGGTGCCGACTGCGAGGTGACCGGCGCCACCGACACCGGGGAGTTCGCCACCGGCGTCGCGGCCGGGGACGGAGAAGAGGAAGCGGCCGGGGAGCCGGCCGCCAGCGTCACTGTGCTGCTCGACGCGGCGGGCCAGGACGGGGACGCGTCCTTGTGCGTCTCCAGCGCCCGTGAGCCCTTCGGCTCCGGCACCTTGGTCGAACCCGACTTGCCAGAAACCGCATGGCCCTTGACCGATGGCTGGGCCGGGAGCGGATCCGCCGCCCACAGCTTGCCCTTGTACTGGTACCCACCGACCACGGTGTCGGCAGCGGCGACCGGAACGACCAGCGTCAGCGCCGCCAATGCGGCACCGACGACGGTGCCCCGGCGTCCCCACTCCCTCCCCCGAGATCCTGGGAACCAATGAAGACGCGTACGCACGCGCAACCCCCACCACAATATCGGCCTCGAAGGACCGTCAAACACGTAGCCGAACAGACGGCTTGATCGCCGGGAACCGTATTGCCATTCGAACAGGTGCCGCAATAGCCTTTCGGCGGCACGCGATCCTTCACGGGACCCGCACGGCTGGTGGGGGTCGTGCACGAGGGGGGCGAAGCCCCTCATGATCGCGCGAATCGGACATCAATCCAGGCGGACCGGGTAAAGAGTTGCCCAATAAATTCCTCCTAAATTTTGCCAAGTCTTTTATCGCTTTAAGGACGTCTTAAGTGCAGCGACCCGGCCTCAGGCCATCGTCACGGCGCAGACTGCGCCATCAGTTCACGCTCGTAGCAGCGCTCTCCACGGTGGTCGCGACCGCCGCAGGTCCGGCCCTGGCCGCTACTCCGACGCTGACGACACCCTCGGTGTCGCAGTCCGCGGTCAGCCCCACCGCGCCGGGCGCGGCGGGTGCCCCGAACGGCCCGGTGCAGCAGGCGCAGGCGCGGGCCAGGGCCACCGGCAAGCAGGTCACGGTCGACGCGCTGACCACCGAGACCAGCATGACGGTCGCCAACCCCGACGGCTCACTGACCGTCACCCGCAACGAACAGCCGATCCGGGTCCAGAAGAACGGCTCCTGGACCCCCGTCAACGCGACACTGGACAAGAACGGTGACGGCACGTTCTCCCCGGCCGCGACCCCCTCGGGCGTGACCCTCTCCGGCGGCGGCAGCGGCCCGCTGGCCGGCTTCACCGACGCGGCCGGGCACCACCTGGCGCTCACCCTGCC
>NZ_JBITZU010000037.1:0-43762 GCF_044547075.1 Kitasatospora sp. NPDC052896 | reverse complement strand
CCCGGGTCAACACCCCGATCGCGATCCGATCCGACAACCGCTCACCCGCAGGTGACTTCTTGACCTGCCCCACCCTCGCCACACCACAACCAACGAGACAAGCGAGCCAAAGTCACCAGCATTGGCCCTAGTGGCCCTGCTCGGCGGGCGGCACGGCGAACACCTCGCGCACCTCGATCGGCATGTTCAGCGGCCGTCCGCCGGGGCCGGGCGCCGCCGAGATCCGGGCGGCGATCTCGGCCGCCCGTTCGGGGCCCGCGCAGTCCGTGATCCAGTAGCCGGCCAGGAACTCCTTGGTCTCGGGGAACGGGCCCTCGGTGATCCGCGGCCTGCCGTCGGCCCCGGCGCGGACGATCCGGGTGGTGTCCGGCATGGCCAGGCCCTGCGCGTGCAGCAGCTCACCGGAGGCGGTCAGCTCGCGGTTGGTGGCCTGCATGAACGCGACGTGCGCCCGGACGTCCTGCTCGGGCCACTCGGTGATCGCCGGGAAGTCGGTGCTCCGGGCGCTGAACTGCATCAGCAGCATGTACTTCACGGCCTGCTCCTCGCGCTCTCGGCCCGGTCGCGCCCCGATCGGCGCAGCCGCCCGCTCGGGGACAAGGCCGCTCGAGGACAAGCTAGCGAGCCGTGGGCCGGTGCACGCGCGGAGCGGGGCCCTCGTCGGCCGACTGGGCCACCATCCGGGCCAGCGGAGTGCGGGCCAGCGCGACCGCGCCGACCGCGACCATCGCGGCACCCAGCAGCTCCGGGAGGATCCACCAGCCGCCGCGCACCCGTTCGTCGTACAGGGTCATCCCGAGGGTCAGGCTGACCAGCGCGTCACCCAGGGTGAGCGCGGGCTGCGAGGCGACCAGCGGGCCGGACTGCAGCGCGTTCTCCAGCAGGAACAGCGCGCCCGCCCCGGCCATCGCGAAGGCGTAGGTCTGCCAGACCAGGAAGAACGAGGCCACCCCGTGATCGGCCAGGGTGTGGGTCGCGGACTTCATCAGCGCGGCGGTCAGCGCGTAGCAGATCGCCGCGGCGGCGGCCAGGCTGCCGGCCCGGAACCGGCCCGGCGGGCGCTTGATCCCCGCGCCGGTGAGCAGCACCACCGCCCCGCCGCAGCCGATCAGCACCGGGATCCAGCGCACCAGCGGCGCGCTGGTGGCCCCGCCGGAGGGCGCGGCGGCCGCCATCGCCGTCCCCAGGCCGACCACCACGCAGGCCACCGCCAGCCAGCCGCGCGGCGGCAGCCGGCGGCGCAGCACCCGGGAGCCGATCACCAGGGCCAGCGGCAGCTCGATCACGAAGAGCGGCTGGACCACCGTCATCTCGCCACTGGCCAGCGCCGCCGCCTGGAAGATCGCCGCACCGATCACCGCCACCATGCCGACCAGCCAGACCGGCCGGTGCAGCAGGTCCAGCAGCAGGCTCGCCCGCAGCCCGGCCGACTGCGGTACGGACAGCGTCGCGAGCCGTTGCAGCACCGTGGCCACGGCGTTGCTGAGGGCCGCGCAGAGCGCGAGTCCGATCGGCAGCATGACCTGCTGCATGGGCTGGGCCTCCGTCCGGTCACCGGCAACACGGCCGCCCGCCCCGTACGTCCGCGCCGGCAGCCAGCCGGCGACGCACCGGCCACGATCATTCCTACCCCATCGGCGGCCGGGGACCACCTGTGGATGATCGGCGGGCCGGGGTCGGCCGCACCGCGTCCGGTGCGGCCGACCAGGACGGCTGCCGGAGCGTGCCGCGGCGCCCGGGGGCCGATCGGGACGGTCACCACCCGGGTGGCCGGGCGGCCCGCCCGGCCGGGTGCGGCGGGGTCCGCGCCCGCCGCACCCGCCCGGGGCGCTCAGGTGTGCACCTGCGCGTCGTCGCCCTGGCCCGGTGCGGGCGGGACGCCGGTCGGGCAGCCCAGGTTGGTGAGCGAGGCGGTGAGCCGCTGGCTGAGGAAGGTGAAGAGGCTCTGGCCGGCCTGCGGGGAGGGCGCCTGGGCGGTGAAGCGGCGGTCGAGCCGGATCCGACGGGCGCCGATCGAGGCGATCCGCGAGCAGTACGTCCGCGGGTCGCCGTTGTCCGCGTTGTTCAGCGGCGGCTGGTCCACCCCGGCCCGGTAGAGATTGGTCTTGGTCCGGCTCAGCTGGTTGTCCACCAGCACCATCGGGTCGTTGAGCGGGACCAGCGCGACCGGGGCCGTCTGGTCGGCGGCGGCCTGGAGCTCGTCGAGTCCGAGCGAGGTGGTCCGGGCGCCGGGGTCGGCCAGATCGGGCGCGGTCCACGGGGTGCACCCCAGAGCCGGGTCCTCGAAGTTGGTCAGCAGCAGGTTGTCGCTCCCGTTGACCAGTGAAGTGCTGTTCCGCACGCCCGAGTTGGCTGCGGTCTTCTGCGCGGTCCGGCCGCGCCGGTCGACCAGGTACTCGGTGGTGACGTTGTCGCTCTGGTCCTGGTCGACCAGGCCGAAGTCCCTGGTGGTCAGGCAGGGTTGACCGTCCCTGCCGGTGCCGATCGGCGGTACCGGGAGCTTTCCGGCCCGCTCGGCGGCGTTCGCGGTGGCGAAGAAGGCCGGGGCGTTGCAGTAGGCGAACTGGCCGAACGGCTGGCCCGCGGTGCCGTTGACGCAGGAGCCGGCGGCGAGTTGGCCGTTCAGGGTGAGCACGGTGCCGTTGAAACCGAACCAGATCCCGACCACGGCGTGCGCCGGCAGGGTCGGCCGTACCGGGGCGACCGCGGGCTGCCGGCCCGCGTCGGTGACCAGCGGGTCGTAGACCGAGACCGCGCCGGTGTCCCGGTCGACGATGGTGGCCTGGACGAACGCCGACTGGTTGGCGTCGGCCTCGTGGCACGGGCCCTGCCGCGGGTCGGTGGCGGTGAGGGTGTACGGGGTGGCCAGGCCGGCCGCGGTGAGCGGCGCGGCCGGCACGGTGAGGGTGCAGTTGGGGTTGGGCTGCGCGGTCGGCGCCGGACTGGGGCCGCCGGCTCGGGCGGCCGGCGTGGTGGCGGCGAAGGAGACGCCGAGCACCGAGGCGGCGGCGGCCAGCGTGCCGCCGAGGGCCAGCGCGAGGGCGGCGGCCCGGCGACCCCGGAAGCGGGTGCGGTGGCGGCCGGGGCGAGGATCCGGTCGCTGGTGGGAGGCCATCTGACAGTCCTTTACGGGGGAGGGGGATCAGTGCGGGGCGGGGGCCGCCTGGGCGACGCCCGGGCCGGAGTTCGGGGCCTGCTCGGGCGGCATCGGCGGCGCGGTCAGCAGGACGTGCAGGTAGGCGCCCATCGCGAGGGTCATCACGGTGGCGATCAGCAGCCAGCGCACGTGCAGCCGGGCGGGCAGGCCGAGCAGCCAGGGCAGCATCCCGGCGTACGGGGGACGGGGGGAGCGCCGCGTCGGGCGGCTCCTGCGGCGGCTCAACGGCGCCTCCTTCGGTTGCCGGCCCGGCCCTGTCGGGGGACCGGGTGGGGAGCGAGCGGGCTGGGCAGCGCCGCCCGGGGGCGGTCGGTCCGGCCGATGAGGTCGCGGTAGGCGAGCAACTGGCGTGGCATGTCGAAGGCGACCGCGGCCACCAGCTGCGGACCCTGCGGGGTGTCACGGGTGTAGGTGGCGACGAAGCTCTCCGAGCGCAGCGAGCCCTCGACGATCTCCACCCGCTCGCCGAGCGCCGGGATGCCGACCGCCTGCAGCCGCCTGCCGTGCTGCTCGGACCAGAACCGCGGCACCGGTGTGAACCGGGCCGCCCGGCCCGGCCCGCGGAGCAGTGAGTCGGCCGCGTGCTGGCCCATCTCGACCGCGTGGATGAGGTGTTCGATCCGGCGTGGCGTGGCGTCGAAGCGCGCGTTGGGCCAGCGGGCCACGTCGCCGGCCGCCACCACCCCCGGCACCGGTCGGCCGCCCAGGTCCAGCACGTGGCAGGTGGCGTCGCAGAGCACGCCGTCGGCGGCGTCCAGCCCGCTGCCGCGCAGCCACTCGGTGCGCGGCACGCTGCCCAGGCCCAGCACCACGAAGTCGGCGTTGACGACCTCTCCGTCGTCCAGCCGCAGCCGCAGGCCGTCGCCGGTGTCCACCCACTCGGTGATCCGGGTGCTCAGCCGGACGTCCACCCCGGCCCGGGCCTGGATCCGGCCGACCACCTCGCCCAGCCGGCGGCCGAGCACCCGGCGCAGCAGCGGAGCACTGTGCACCACCAGGGTCACGTCCATGCCGTGGTCCCGGGCGGTGCAGGCGAGTTCGCAGCCGACGAAGCCGCCGCCGAGGATCACCACGTGGTGCGCCCGGGCGGTGTGCAGGGCCCGGCGGATCGCCGCGGCGTCCTCCAGGGTCCGTACCGTGCGCACCCGTTCGCTGAAGACCGGAGCCTCGGGCAGTCGTCGGGCGTCCACCCCGGTGGCGATCACCAGCCCGTCGTACGGGAGTTGCTCCCCGCCGCGCAGTTCGATGGTGCGGGCCGCCGCGTCCAGCCCGACCATCCGGGTGTCCAGCAGCCAGTGCGCGTCGATCGGGCCGTCCACCCGGAACTCCAGCTCCTCGGCGGTCAGTTCACCGGCCAGGTACTGCTTGGAGAGCGGCGGACGGCTGTAGGCGAGCCGGGACTCCTCGCCGACCACCACCAGTTCGCCGTCGAAGCCGCGTTCGCGCAGCCGGGTCGCGGCGCTGAGACCGGCCAGGCCGCCGCCGGCCACCACGATCCGGCGCAGGCTGGGACGGGTGGCCGTGCCGCTGCGTCCGGACCTGCGGGCCGGCGCGGGCGGGGCGGCGGTGCGCACCGAGACGGCCTGCATCGGGCAGCAGCGGGCCGCCTGGCGGGCCTTGGCGGCGGAGTGGGCGGGCACGTTGGCGGTGTAGTGCAGCGATCCGCTCTCGGCGATCCGGAAGATCTCGGGGGCCTCCTGCTGGCAGATGCCGTAGATGTGGCAGCGGTTGTTGTCCACGCTCACCTTGACCGGCCCGGCCTCCGGGACGAGCTGTGGGCGCGCCGGGGAGAAGGACTCGGCGGGGATCGGCTCCGGCTCGTCGGCGGTTGGCAACGGGCTTGCGGGGAAGACGGGTTGAGGCATCGGAGCCGGAACGGGGTACCCCGGTGGCGACACCGGGACCAGCAGGCCGGGCGCCGGACCCGCTGGCGCGGGCGGCTGTGGGTAGACCGGGTAACCGACCGGCACGTACGGCGTGGGATACGTCGTGGGCACGGCCTGGGCCGGCCACTCCTGCGGCCAGGGGCTCGGTACGGTGCTCAAGCGGCGGTCTCCATCCGGAACGCGCGCTGCCGGAGCCGGGAGCGCGAGGGGATCAGCCGGATCAGGAAGGCCAGCAGGCAGGCTCCCGCGCCGGCCCCGACGCCGATCGCCACCAGGTCCAGGTGGCGCGGCTCGGGGTGCACGGTGAAGATGTGCAGCCAGATCAACCCGAATGACAGGTAGGCGAGTTGGTGAAACTTCAACCAGCGCCGGTAGCCCACCGCCTGCTGCAGCCAGACCGAACAGGCGGCTGCGATGGCCAGCTCGGTGCCGAGGATCCCGAAGCCCACCGGGACCCGCTGGAGCCCGCCCAGGAACGGGATCACCAGCTCGCGGGTGCTGATCTGCCACACCGGCTGGTAGAGGAAGGTCACGCCGTGCAGGCAGCCGAAGATCAGCGCGGAGAGCGCCAGCGTCATGTGGGCGCCGTAGACCGTGGCGCGGTTGACCACCCGCTGGAAGTACCGCATTCGCAACACCACACCGAGCACCACGGTGGCCGTCATCAGCGCGTAGGCGATCAGTGCGGCCAGCCGGGCGATCTTGTGCGATCCCATGTCGTAGGGGATCTGCTTGCGGTAGGCGTCCAGTGGCGAGCCGGGGATCACCGCCTGGTCCGGGGGCAGGTGCGCCGAGACCGTGGTCAGGTCGGCGGCGTGGGCCGGCCAGACCGGCGGGCCGAGCAGCAGCAGGACCACCAGGACGAGCGTCAGGGCCGTCGCCAGCGCGGGAAGGGCGGCGGCGCGGAGCCGGCTGTCGGGACCGCGTCGCCCCGTGCCCGGCCGGCCGCTGGGGGACGCTGCGTCAGCAACCATGTGTCGTGACTTCCTTGCTTCGTGTCCGCTGCGGGCCGGTCGGCGGACCGAGTCCGACGCCCCGGGCGCCCGCATCTCATCGCCGGACAGGGGGGATTGGCCGCCCGATCGAGTGGGCAACAGAGCCCTTCGGGGGATCACCGTCTCCGGCATCGCCGAGCGTAGGGGCGCGCGACCCGGCCGAGGTCCGGGAGCGTGGGTCGCTAAGAAAGCCCTAATGTTCCCCTCAGGTGATGCTTGGCAACCTCAACTGGTACGTACCAAAAGGGCGTTCCCCGGATCCCTGCTCGGATCCGGGGAACGCCCTGACCAGCGTGCTCAGTGTGCTCAGCGCGCGGTGCGCCGGCCGAGCCACCTGGGCAGCCCGCGCCGGCGGGCCCGCCCGTCCCGGCCGCGCCGGTGCCGCCAGCGCCGCCGCCCGCCGCCGCCCGACTCGGCGGCCAGTCCGAGCGTCACCTCCACCCGGGCGCCGCCGAGCGGGCCGCGCAGGATCCGCAGCTGCCCGCCGGTGGCCGCGGCCGCCTGCCGGGCGATGTCCAGCCCCAGTCCGGTGGAGCCGCCGACGCTCACCCCGCGGGAGAGTGCGCTGCGCGGGTCGGCGATCCCGGGGCCGGCGTCGTCCACCAGTAGCAGCACGCTCTGCGCGGTCCGCTCGACCGTCACCGCGAACGCGGTGCCCTGCGGCGTGTGTCGGAAGACGTTGCCGACCAGCGCGTCCACCACGGCCGCCAGGTCGTCCTCCGGTACCCGGACCGGGGTCGGCTCGTCGGTCGCCGTGAAGCCGCAGCCGCGGTCCTGCTGCTCGGCCAGCACGGACCAGAAGCCGACCCGGTGCGCGGCCACCTCGGTGGCCTCGGTGAACCCGCCGACCGGCCTGGCCCGACGGCCGGCGCCGCGGCCCTGGCCGTCCCCGCGCTGCGGCGGCCGGACGGCCAGCGGGGTGCGGGCGGCCAGGATGATCGAGTCCAGCTCGCCCTCCAGGTGGTGCACCGCCGAGGTGATCCGCTGGGCCCCGGCCACCGGGCCGATCTGCTCGGCCGCCAGGTGCAGCGCCATCAGCGGAGTCCGCAGCCGGTGCGACAAGTCGGCCACCAACTCTCGCTCGGTGGCCAGTAGTTGGGTGATCCGGTCGGCCATCGCGTTGAACGCCAGCCCGGCCTCGTGGAGTTCGGGCGGCCCGCCGGGCGCCACCCGGACGTCCAGGTCGCCGCCGCCTAGCGTGTTCGAGGCCCGGGACAGGCTCCGGGCGGAGCGCACCAGTTGGGCCGCGAGCCGGTCCGCGACCAGCACCGACCCGGTCACCAGGCCGAGCGCCAGCAGCGACATCACCGTCCAGCCGGTCGCCACGCCCTGGGTCAACGCGGCCTGCGGGACGAACTCCTCGACCACCGCGACCCGGTCCTGCGCCAGCAGCACCGGTTGCAGGTAGTCCCAACCGCCCGGGACGTCCCGGGCGATCGACTCACGCTGCCCGGTGGCCTGCGCCAGCAGCGCGCCGGGCGCGTGCGAGGTGCCGATCAGCACGCCGCCGGGCAGGTGCACGCAGAGCCGGCCGGTCGGGTCGACTCCGCTCACCACCCCGCGCAGATCGGCCGGTTGGGTGGACAGCGCCAGTACCGGTGCCACCGCGGCGGTCCGTTGCTCGGCCGACTGGGTCGCCTGGGTACGCACCTGGGTGCGCAGCAACACCGCCAGCGGGATCAGGAAGGAGAGCGCCACCATGGCGGTCACGGCCAGCGCCACCATGGCCAGCGTCCGTCTCACTGAGGCGACACCAGCTTCACGCCCACCCCGCGCACGGTGTGCAGGTAGCGTGGCCGCACGGCCCGTTCGCCGAGCTTGCGGCGCAGGCAGGAGAGGTGCACGTCGACGGTCTGCTCGTCCACGTACGGCTGGCGCCACACCTCGGCGAGGATCTGCCGGCGCGACACCACCCGACCGGCGTTCCGGGCCAGGAACTCCAGCAGGTCGAACTCGCGCCGGGTCAGGCCGAGTTCACGCTCCGAGAGATGCGCGGTGCGGGCCAGCGGGTCGATCCGCAGCTCGCCCACGGTCAACCGCTCGGCGGGCTGCCGGTCCGGATAGCCGGCACTGGGCAGACCGCGCGCCGTCGCTCCGACCGCCCCCGGCCCGCGCTCGTAGCGCCGCAGCACCGCGCTCAGCCGGGCGATCAACTGGCCACCGGAGAAGGGCTTGACGAGATAGTCGTCGGCCCCCGCGTTGAGCAGTTTGATGACCTCCAGGTCGTCGTCACGGGCGGTGGCGACCAGGACCGGCACCTGTGACAGGCCGCGGATCATCCGCAGCGCGTCGGCGCCGTCGAGGTCGGGCAGGCCGAGGTCGAGCACCACCGCGTCGGGCTGCCACTGGGTGATCTCCCGCAGGGCGCCGAAGCCGTCGGGCGAACTGCGCACCAGATGGCCCTGGGCACTGAGCAGTTCTATCAGCGAGGTGCGGATGACCGGGTCGTCTTCCACGACGAGGACGGACGTCATGCAGCACACCGTAGCCGATGAGGCAGGATGGCCCGGTGCGACCTGTTCTGCGGTACCCGCTCATCTGGTTGGGCTGCACGGCCGTCAGCGTCGGCGCCGTGATGTTCACGGTGGTCTACGTGGCCGGCACCGGCGCGGCCGGCCTGCCCGTCTCCCGTACGGTGATCGCCACCGCGGTGGCTGTCCCGATCGAGGACACCCCGAGCCCGTCACCCAGCGGGCAGATCGGCGACGCCGTCAGCGGGGCGGCCAGCGTGCCGCCCACCGCCTCCCCGACGCCTTCGCCCAGCCCCACCCCGCCGCCGGCGCCGACCAGCGCCCCGCCGCCACCACCGCCGAGTTCGGCCCCGCCCGCGCCGGCCCCCACGCCCGCGGCCAGCCCCAGCTGCGGGCCGGACGCCGCCGTGCACACCTTCCAGTCCAGCGGCGGCACCGCCACGGTGGCCTTCGGTGCGGCCGGCGTCTGCCTGGTCACCGTGGTCCCGGCCACCGGCTTCACCGCCGCGGCGCGGCAGGTCGACCGCAACACCCTGGTGGTGACCTTCAGCAGCGCGCAGGGCCAGTCGAAGATCACCGTCACCAGCCAGTCCGAGTCCGCCAACGCCACCATCGAGAACGCCCCGGCCTCCTGAGGGCGGGCCCGAGCGGTCACTCCACCGGCAGGTCGGCGAGGAACTCGGCCCGCAGCGCCGCCGCGCCGTCCAGCAGTTGCTCGCTCCAGATCACCTTGCCGCTGGGGATGTACCGGGTGCCCCAGCGCTCGGCGAACTGCGCCACCAGGAACAGCCCGCGCCCGCCCTCGTCCAGGGTCGCCGCGTACCGCAGGTGCGGCGCGGTGCTGCTGGCGTCGGAGACCTCGCAGATCAGGGTCCGGTCGTAGAGCAGCCGGACCCGGATCGGCTCGGCGCCGTAGCGGATGGCGTTGGTGAGCAGCTCGCTGAGGATCAGTTCGGTGACGAAGGACGCCTCGTCGAGTCCCCAGGCCGCCAGCTGTCGGCTCACCGCGGCCCGTACGCCGCTGACCGCCGCCGGGTCGGACGGCACGTCCCACTCGGCGATCCGGTCGCGGGCCAGCACCCGGGTACCGGCCACCAGCAGCGCGATGTCGTCGCTCGGCCGGGCGGGCAGCAGCACGTCGAGGACGGCCTGGCAGATCTCTTCCGGAGTCCGGTCGTACGCGTGGTGCAGGGTGTCCCGCAGCAGGTTCAGCCCGACGTCGAGGTCGCGATCGCGGTCCTCGACCAGGCCGTCGGTGTACAGCACCAGCCGGCTGCCCTCGGGGAGCCGCAGCTCGGCGGTCTCGAACGGCAGCAGCGCGGTGCCGAGCGGCGGTCCGGCCGGCACCTCGGCGAACTCCACCGTGCCGTCCGGGTGGATCACGGCGGGTGGCGGGTGGCCGGCCCGGGCCAGCGTGCAGGTCCGGTCCACCGGGTCGTACACCGCGTAGAGGCAGCTGGCCCCGCTGACCGCGGCCTCGCGCCCACCGGTGGTGCTCTGCTCCAGGTCGATCCGGCTCACCAGCTCGTCCAGGTGGCCGAGGAGTTCGTCGGGCGGCAGGTCGAGGGTGGAGAAGTTGTGCACGGCGGTCCGCAGCCGGCCCATGGTCGCGGCGGCGTGCAGACCGTGCCCGACCACGTCGCCCACCACCAGCGCCACCCGGGTGCTGGTCAGCGGGATCACGTCGAACCAGTCGCCGCCCACCCCCGCCTGGGCGGGCAGGTAGCGGTAGGCGACCTCCAGCGCGGTCTGCTCCGGCAGGCCGCGTGGCAGCAGGCTGTGCTGCAGGGTAACCGCCAGTGCGTGCTCGCGGGTGTAGCGGCGGGCGTTGTCGATGCAGAGCGCGGCGTGCGCGACCAGTTCCTCGGCCAGCGACTGGTCGTCCTCGTCGAACGGTTCCGGCTGCTCCATCCGGAAGAAGTTGGCCACGCCCAGCATCGCGCCGCGGGCCCGCAGCGGGACGGTGATCAGCGAGTGCAGGCCGTACTCGATGATCCGGGTGGTGTGCGCGGGCTTCTGGGCCCGCCAGTCGGTGGCGTCGGCGAGCACCGGCGCGAGCTTGGCCCGTCCGGTGTCCAGGGTCCAGGCCTGCGGGGCGGTCGGGGCGAAGACGATGCTCCGGCCCACCGGGTAGAGCGGGACGTCCGCCCGGATGCCGCCGACGGCCACCCGTCGCATCGGCATGCCGTGGATGGTCGGGGCCTCGTCGCCGATCAGCACGGCCTCGGCCAGGTCGATGGTGACGAAGTCGGCGAACCGCGGCACGGCCACCTGGGCCAGCTCCTCGGCCGTCCGGGTGACGTCCAGGGTGGTGCCGATCGCCATGCTGGCCTCGTGCAGCAGCCGCAGCCGGCCGCGGGCCAGGTCGGCCCGCCCGGTCAGCGCGAGCAGCTCGGTGGAGTCGCGCAGGGTGGCCACGCTGCCCGGCGGCCCGCCGTTGCGGTCGGTCGGCCGGACGTTCACCGCCAGCAGCCGTGCGCCCGCGCCGACCACGTGGTCGGTGACCGGCGAGCCATGGCTCAGCAGCTCGGCCAGCCGCTCGTTCAGGCCCAGCTCGCCGAGCAGGCGGCCCTCGGCGTCCTCCGGCAGGTCCAGCAGCCGGCTCGCCTCGTCGTTGACCAGCAGCACCCGGTTCCGGTCGTCGACGATCAGCACGCCCTCGCGGACGGAGTGCAGCACCGCGTCGTGGTGCTGGTACATCCGGGTCATCTCGGCCGGCCCGAGGCCGAGCGTCTGACGCCGCAGCCGCCGGCTGACCAGCGCGGTACCGGCGGTGGACAGGCCCAGCGCGACGGCCGCCCCGCCCAGCAGCAGTGGCAGCTCGCGGTCGGCCACCCCGCTGACCTTCTTGATCGTGATACCGGCCGAGACCAGCCCGACCACCTTGCCGTTGCTCGGGTCGTCCACCGGCACCACCGCCTGCACCAGCCGGCCGATGGTCCCGTTGATCGTCTCGGTGATCGGGTGCCCGGCCAGCGGTGGTCCGATCGTGCCGACGAACTTGTGGCCGATCCGGGCCGGGTTGGGGTGGGTGTAGCGGATTCCCTGGGTGTTGGTGACCACGATGAAGTCGACCCCGGAGGTGACCCGGGCCGCCTCGGCCCGTGGTTGCAGGATCGCGGTCGGGTCGGGGGAGGCCAGCGCGGCCGCGATCCCGGGGGAGTTGGCGAAGGTCTGGGCCACCGCGAGGGAGCGGTTGCGGGCCTCGGCCGTGCTGTCGCGCTGGGCCTGCACGAGGAGTTCCAGCACCGCGAACACGATCAGCAGCAGCACGATGACGACCTGCAGGATGAACACCTGCCCCGCGACACTGCGCACGTTCAGCACCGACCACGGGCGCCGCTGCGCCGGCCGCTGCGGGTCCTGGTGCTGGTGCTGCTCCTGCGACGGGTTCCGACGCAGGTCAGGCCGACTCCGTGGGTGCCGACCTGAGGTACGGGGGGCCGACAGGGCCCAGGACCGGCCCCAAAACCGGGCCATACGCCATGTCTACACTGGTTGCCCGCCGGAGGCCAACGGAGTCCGGCCACCTGGCGGAGGCGGTCAGCGGCCTGCTGGCGGGCCGCGGTGGCGGCGGCCCGGAGGCCCGCGCAGCTCGCAGACCACGGCCCAGGCCACCGAGACCACGGGCACCGCGACCACCGCTCCGAGCACCCCCTCCAGCACCGCGCCGCCGGCGACCGACAGAGCGACCGCGACCGGGTGGATCCGCACCGCCCAGCCCATCACCAGCGGGTGCAGCACGTGCCCCTCGATCTGGCCGATGACCACGATCAGCGCCAGCACGATCAGCGCCACCACCGGCCCCCGGGTGGCCAGTGCGACCACCGCCGCCACGGCCAGCGCGATCGGCGAGCCGACCAGCGGGACCAGGGTGGCGAAGAACTCCAGCAGGGTCAACGGCAGTGCCAGCGGGACCCGCAGCAGCGCCAGCGCGACGCCGACCAGCGCGGCGTTGCTGGCGGCGACGATGACGATCCCCCGGGTGTAACCCGCGAAGGTCCGCCAGGCCACCCGTCCGACCCGGTCCCAGGTGGACCGGGCAGCGGTCGGCAGCTGGTCCTCGGCCCAGCGCCACATCCGGTCCCCGGAGTGGATGAAGAAGATCGAGCAGAACAGCGCCAGCGCCCCCACGGTGGCGAACTCCACCACCCGGCTGGCCCCGCTCACCGCGGTGCTGATCAGCGTCGAGCGGTGCGCGGACAGGTAGGACGCGATCTTCCCCTGCAGTCCGGTCAGGGCCCCCGCCCGGACCCGGAACGGCGGCCCCTCCAGCCACTGCTCGATCCGCCCCAGCCCGCCGCCGAACTCCCGACCCAGCCGGCCCGACTCACTCGCCACCACCTCGCCCACCAGCGCGAACAGGCCGCCCAGCAACACCAGGGCGCCGAGCAGCGCGAAGAGCACCGCGAGCGGGCGGGGCAGCGCCCGGCCCAGCAGGTCGGCGGCCGGGCGCAGCACCGAGGTCACCACCAGCGCCAGGAAGAGCGCGATCGCGAGCAGCTCCAGCCGCTGCACCACCAGGTAGGCGGCGTATCCGGCCACCCCGACGACCAGCAGCCGCCAGGCGTACCCGGCCGTCCGGCGCAGCGCCGGTCCGACCGTCGACGGCGCCGCGCGGGCCGGGCCCCGGGACGGGTGGGCGGTGGCGGTGGTCCGCGTCCGCGGCGGGCGGCTGCCGAGCACCGTCGGCTGCCGCGCCCGTTCCCGTCCGGGCCTGGACCGGCCCTGGTCACGGTCGTCCATCCGGCCTCGCCTTTCGCCGTCGTTCCGGTGCCGGGAGGTGGCGCCCACACGTCCAGCGTGCAGCAAGCTCGCCCGGACGGCGGGTCGGATGGGCGGGGCACGGGCCGCTGCCCGGGACGTAGGATCCGGAGCGTCCCCGAACGGTGGAGGGAGCGGTATGTCCGGAGAGACCGAGCAGGTGCGACTCGAAGAGCTGCTGAGCGCGGCGCGTGGTGGTGTGCTGGTCACCCTGAAGCGCGACGGCCGACCGCAACTCTCCAACGTCAACCACGTCTTCGACCCGGGGACCGGGCTGTTGCGGATCTCCTCCACCGACGACCGGGCCAAGGTCCGCAACCTGCGCCGCGACCCGCGCGCGAGCTTCCACGTCAGCACCGGAACCATGGGCGCCTACGCGGTGGCCGAGGGCGACGCCGACCTCTCGCCGGTGGCGGCGGCCCCCGACGACCCGACCGTCGACGAGCTCGTCGCCGTCTACCGCGCCAACGCCGGTGAGCACCCGGACTGGGCGGAGTTCCGCGCCGCGATGGTCGCCGAACGCCGGGTCGTGATCCGTATCGCGGTCAGCCGTGTCTACGGCCGTGCCTAGGGTCCGCTCCCGGTTCGGATCCCCGAGGCGCCGGGCGGAGCCGGCCGGGCACGGTCCGACCGCGGAGCACGGACAGTTCCAGCGCGGTGGGAACGGGGGCGGGACGAGCGATGCCGGCCACGCCCGGAACGGCGTGACCGGCATCAGCAGGCCGGGCGCGAGCGGATGTGCGCCGCGGAGAATCCGATGTTCGCCCGGGACGCGGTGGCACCGCGGAATGGACGGGCAGGGGAAACGGCCGTTCCGCGATGCCGGCCCGTCAAATCCTCACAGGATCTGGATGGCGACGACCTTCGGCGGACGGTTCGGGAAGGTGATGTCGTGCCAGCGCTCGATCTTCACCGAGTCACCGTTGGCGTCGTAGTAGATCAGGTCGTTGTTCCCGGTGGAGATCCGGTCGACCCACCACCCGCCGAAGTCCGTCTTCCCGCCGTTCGCGTAGCAGTCGACGCTCTGGCGGTCGTCGAGGTGCGACCAGATCTTCAGGAAGTTCTCGCCACCGACGCACTGCACGTGGTCGATGGCGAAGGCGGTGCCGCTCGGCACGCCGAGGGTGAACGCGGCGGCCGCGGCGAGCGCCACGGCCACGGAACGCACGACCTTCTTCTTTGAGATCAAAATTTCTCCTAAATTCGAATACCGAACCGGGAGGTGAATTCGCGACCACCGTGGACGGCGTCGCACCGGACAAGCATCTCGATGGCCCGCGGTGCGGGAATCACGTCACCGCGTCTCGTGCTTGCACAAACGAAGATCCAGCACAAAAGCCGTGCATGGCAATCTCTTTACCATCCCTGGCTCGAAGTGGTGGCACAATGTCCGGATCGCGCCTGGCTGGGGGGAGTTGGGAGGATTCGAACCTGCGGTCGACGGTCATGGCCGCCCTCGTCCCCGTGACGCCGGACGACCCGGTCCGGCCCTGTCGCCAACCTCCGCGGTCGGCACACCCGGGGCCTCGCGCGGCGGTCGGCCGAAAGTGGCTGGTGGGTGGGCACGCGTGTGGGGCCTTCGTGCCGCGGGTGGCGGAAAACCGTTCGACGGGCCAGGCCGGGGCCGGCCATGATGCGCACTCGTGACGACGTCGAAGCAGTCCCTGGTCCGCGCCGGTGCCCACAACAACGCCGCGTGGTGCGCAGCGATGAGCCGATCGCACGGCCTGGCCGGTGAGTTCGGGGCGCAGGCCTGGGCCGCCCCGGTCCGGACGCCGCGGTACTACCCGGACGCGGTGACGCTGCTGCCGGGCGCCGACCCGGCCGCCCTGGTGGCCCGGATCGACACCGCCGCGCCCGGCGCCTCCGTCAAGGACAGCTTCGCCGACCTCGACCTGACGGGGGCCGGCTTCCAGGTGCTGTTCGAGGCGCAGTGGATCCACCGCCCGGCGGGTGCGCCCGCCGTCGCGTCGGATCTCGGCTGGGACGTGGCGGGCGACCCGGACGCGCTGCTCGCCTGGGCGCTCGCCTGGGACGGCGGGGACGGCAGCGCGGATCTCTTCCGGCCCGAGCTGCTCGACGACCCTGACACCTATCTGCTCGCCGGGCGGTCCGCCGACGGTCGGGTGGTGGCCGGAGCGGTGGCGAGCCGCGGTGACCACGTGGTCGGAGTGTCCAACGTCTTCGCTCGGGACGGCGGCCCCGACGCGGCCTGGCCGGTCGTACTGGACGCGGTGCGCCACCTGTTCCCCACCTTGCCGGTGGTCGGCTACGAGCACGGCGATGACCTGGCGGCCGCCGTCCGCCACGGCTTCGAGCCGGTCGGTCCGCTGCGGGTCTGGCTGCACGGCCGGTGAGCGGGCCCCAGCCGGCGGCTGGGGCCCTGGTGTCCGTCGGAGCCGTCCGTCGGCGCCGGACGGTGTGACGCGCGACCAGCGGCCCTCGTGCCCGAAGCCGCCGCCCAGTTGGGTGGGTTGCCGCCGGACATCCAGCCCGTGGTGTTGGTGCCTCCGGCGCGGTCGTAGTACCAGGTGTTGCCGTAGTCGTTGCCGGCCGGTGGGGCCGTTGGCACGCGCGGTGTGCCGGTGGCGGCCGGTCCGTCGGGTGGCTGGGCGGGTGCGCCGCTCGGAACGGTCAGTGGACGTCGGTCGGCTCGCCGGCCGGGGTGGCGTTCAGGGTGGTGAGCATGGCGGGCGTGAAGCCGAAGCAGTAGGTGGCCAGGAAGCCCGTCAGGTAGCCGGCGGCCAGGCCGGCCGCGTAGACGGCGGCGGTGGCGGCCGGGCCGTGGCCACCCTTGAGGAGGGGGAACAGGGCCCAGCCGGAGGGGCCGATCGCGGTGGCGCCGACGCCGCTGCCGAGCTGGTCGAAGAGGCCGACCAGGGCGCCGCCTGCCGCGCCACCGAGACAGGCCGTCACGAAGGGGCGGCCCAGCGGCAGCGAGACGCCGTAGATCAGCGGCTCGCCGACGCCCAGCAGGCCGGCCGGGAGGGCGGATCGGATGGTGGCGCGGAGCGAGGGGTTGCGCGGCAGCCGGAGGTAGATCGCGATCGCCGCGCCGACCTGGCCCGCGCCGGCCATCGCCAGGATCGGCAGCAGCGGGGTGGCGCCCTGCTGCGCGATCAGGGTGGTGTGGATCGGGATCAGCGCCTGGTGCAGGCCCAGCGTCACCAGCGGCAGGAAGAGACCGCCCAGCAGCAGCCCGGTGAACAGCCCACCGTGTGACAGCAGTTGGCCGACGCCGGTGCCGACCGCGGCGGAGACCCGGCCGGCGGCGTACATCAGGCCGAAGAGCGTGACCAGCCCGGTGATCAGTACGGTCAGGGTGGGGGTGAGCAGCGCCTCCAGCG
Source organism: Kitasatospora sp. NPDC052896 (assembly GCF_044547075.1). Taxonomy (NCBI): domain Bacteria; kingdom Bacillati; phylum Actinomycetota; class Actinomycetes; order Kitasatosporales; family Streptomycetaceae; genus Kitasatospora; species Kitasatospora sp. NPDC052896. The sequence continues at coordinate 27,142 of NZ_JBITZU010000037.1, read as the reverse complement.
CCCCGGGCAGCAGGCGTCGGAACCGCTTCTCCAGCCAGACCGCCAGCAGTGCCGCGCCCAGCGCGCCGAGCACGCCGCCCTGGCCGGGCGAGAGTCGCGTGCCGAGGACCGAGACGCCGGCCACTCCCGGGTAGACGATCACCGCCGCGACCGCGCCCCCGATGACCGGAGTCCCGCCGAACACCTGGGCCGTCTGGTAGCCGACGAACACCACGATCAGCGACAGGAACGCGGCACCGATCGCACCGAGCGCCGGGACCAGGGAAGGCAGCCAACCCAGGTTCACCAGCAGCCCGTTGAGGCCGGAGACCACACCGCAGCCGATCAGCGCCGGGATCAGCGGGACGAAGACGTCGGCGATCCGGTGCAACAGCAGCCGTCCCGGGGTGGCGTTGCGCGCCCGCTGCTCGGTGCGTAACGCGGCACCACGGTGGGCCAGTTCGTCGGCGTCGACCGGCCGTGGCCGGTCGGTGAGGAGCTGTGCGAACTCCGCGCTGACCCGGTCGACCACGCCCGGGCCGAGTACGATCTGGTACGTGTCGTCCGGGATCACGCCCAACACGGCTGGCAGTGCGGCGAGTTCGGCTTCGCGGACCAACTCGCGGTCGCGCACCCCGAGGCGTAGTCGGGTCAGGCAGTGGGCGAGAGAGGTGACGTTGTCGGGGCCGCCGACCAGAGTGAGGACGGCGGCGGCCGTGGCGCGGTGCGGGCCGTCAGCCACGGTCGGTCCGCGGGATCCGGCAGCGGGCGAAGGCGTTGGCGCCCGCGCGGGCGCGGAGCCTGGAACGGTTGGGCATGGCGACAGCAAAGCATCCACCCGCGCCCGTCGCGGCGATCGCGACGGAGTGAGTCACCCGCCTTGAGCAATGGACGTGGGCGTGCGGCGCGGGTTCCGGCTCCGGATCGGGGCCTCGGTGGTGTCGCGGGTGCGGCCCTCGGGAGCCGGCCGGCCCCCGCGCGGGGGCCGGCCGTCGGGGGTGACGCGATCTTGGCCAGAAAGGCTCTCCTGGTCCCCGCCCCCGTCGACCCGCTCCGCCTTCCACAGGGTTTTCACATGATTGCGCGCTACGGTCCAGCGTTTCCGGTGGGTCCATCGGAGACGGGCCCGGCAGCCGGGGCCCGGCCGGAGAAGGGAAGGCGTGGCATGGAGCAGCAGCAGCCGTTGGGCGGCCGCTACGCCCTGGGCGAGGTGCTGGGGCGCGGTGGCATGGCCGAGGTCCGCCAGGCGCGGGACCTCCGGCTGAACCGGACCGTCGCGGTCAAGGTGCTGCGGGCGGACCTCACCGCCGACCCGTCCTGGCGGGTGCGCTTCGGCCGGGAGGCGCAGTCGGCGGCGGCGCTGAACCATCCCGGCATCGTGGCCGTCTTCGACACCGGCGAGGACGCCGTCGGTGGTGTCCCGCTGCCGTACATCGTGATGGAGCACGTCCGCGGCGCGACGCTGTCGGAGCTGCTCGCCCAGGGTGAACTGCCCAGCCCGGCAAGGGCGGTGCGGCTCACCGCCGACATCCTGGACGCCCTGGGACACGCGCACGAGCACGGCATCGTGCATCGCGACGTCAAGCCGGCGAACGTCATGGTCGCCCCGGACGGCAACGTCAAGGTGATGGACTTCGGCATCGCACACGCCCTCGCGCCCGCCGCGGGCACCGCGCTGACCCAGGCCGGGATGGTCATCGGCACCGCCGAGTACCTCTCGCCCGAGCAGGCCCGCGGCGAGCCGGTGGACGCCCGCACCGACCTCTACTCCACCGGCTGCCTGCTCTACGAACTGCTCACCGGTCAGCCGCCGTTCAGCGCGGAGACCCCGCTCGCCACCGCCTGGCGCCACCTGGAGGAGGAGCCCGTCCCGCCGTCCCGGCACCGGCCGGACCTGCCGCCCGCGCTCGACGACGTCGTGCTCACCGCGCTCGCCAAGGACCGCGACCAGCGCTTCCACGACGCGGCCGGGATGCGCGTCGCCCTCGAAGCGGCACTGCCCCGGCCCACCGGCCCGCTGACCGCCGCCGGCCCCGCCGTGGAGGAGGCGGTGACCCCGCCGGAGCCGGCCGGGGACCCGGCCCCGCCGCGTCGTCCGCGCCGCCGGGCCGGCCGGCTGACCGCGGTGCTGGCGGGCGGCACCGCGCTGGCGGCGCTGGCCGTCGGCTACACCGTCCAGCACCAGAACAGCGCGCCGACCTCGATCAAGGCTCCCGACCTGACCGGCGTGACCGTCCTCCAGGCCCGCAGGAGCGCCCGCGACGCCGGCCTGCGGATCGGCGACGTCGCCTACGGCGGCTGCCCGGTCCCGGCGCTGGCCGGAACGGTCTGCGAGCAACAGCCGGCCGCCGGCACCCCGGTCGCCCAGGGCAGCGCCCTCACCGTCCACCTGCCGGTCCCCCGCAGGGCCGTCCAGTAGCCGTGCCGCCCCGCCGGTCCTCGCCCGGAGTGGCGGAACGACCCGCCGGACCGGGGGCGTCGTCACATGATCGCCGCGCGGCCGTCTGACGGTGTGTCGGGTGTGACGGGGGCGGCCCCCGGCGGCCGACGCGCCAGCACCCCGCGCAAAGTACCTGAGCCATGTGACGGGAGTGTGTCCCGCGTTCCCGACACACTGGTTTTCGGCCTCAATCACGGTGGCAGCGGTGGGAATCGGGCACTCCACTTGCCTGTCGACGGCCCGTCGGCTACGCCTGGTCGGAGTCGGGGCCCAGCGTGTCGTCGTGATCGCCGCCTCGCGCCGTCGCGCCAAACGTGACCCATTCGACACTCGCGAGCCCTCTGACATTAGCTCAAAGCTGATGGGCGATCACCAGCGGTGATGTTACCGTCGATCCTGATCATGCTTGGTCGGCTCCGCGACGTGAGCCGAGCACTGTCGCGTCAATCACTCGGGGGCGGGGGATGTCGGGTTTCGGGGATGGGAGACGTTGTGGGTGTCAACAGCGCCATGGGTCGGGGGGCCGCTGGGCGCAGAGCCGGGCGGGCCGGTGAGCTGGCGGACCTGCTGAGACTGGCGAAACAGGCGCGCGGGGGCGCCGTGCAGGCGGTTCTGGTGCGTGGTCCCGCCGGGATCGGACGGACCAGCCTGCTGAACGTGCTCGTCGGGCACCTGTCGGGCGACGGGGTGACGGTGCGCCGGGCCACCGGCCGGGCGCCGGGGGGAGTGGGCGAGGGCGGCGGACTCGGATACCGGTCCGTTCGTGAACTGTTCGGGCTGGACCCGGCCACCACCGGGAGCGGGGCGGAGGCCGTCACCTTCGTGGCCCAGCGCGGGGTCCACCGGCGCGCGGTGGAGCTGCTGGCCGCCGGACCCCTGGCGCTCGTCCTGGACGACGCCCACTGGTGCGACGAGGAGTCCCTGCGGTGCGTGCACTTCCTGCTGCGCCGCGCGGCCCCGCGCCCGCTGCTGGTGCTGCTGTCCCAGCGCACCGCGTGCGGGGGCCCCGGCACGGCGATGCTCGGCGAGATCCTGGCGCTGGACTGCTGCACCGTCCTGGAACTCGGTCCGCTGAGTGAGGCCGAGACCGGCCAGGCGGTGGACCGCGCCCTGGGCGGCCCGGCGGACGAGCGGTTCGTGCGGCGCTGCTCGGCACTGTCCGGCGGCAACCCGCTGCTGCTGGAGCGGCTGCTCACCGGGCTGCGCGCGGCCCGGGTGCGCCCCGACGTCGAGGGGCTGCACCGCCTGCGGGTGCGGGGCGAGGCGGTCGTCGCCGAGTCGGTCCGCACGGTGCTGGCCGGCCAGTCGCGCCAGGTGCGCCAGGTGGCCCGGGCGTTGGCCGTCCTCGGCCACGCCGATCCCGACCTGCTCGGGGCGGTCTGCGCGGTCGGCGGCACCCGACTGGCCCTCGCGCTGGAGACCCTGCGGGGCGCCGAGGTCATCGGCTCCCCCGCCGAGCGCCCGATGGGCGGGGCGGTGCGGGCCGCGGTGCTGGCCGACCTGCCGGCGGCGGAGCTGGAGCGGCTGCGCGCCCGTGCGGCCCGGGTGCTCAACGACGCCGGGCGCCCGGCGGCCGAGGTGGCGGACCAACTGGCCCTGCTCTCCGAGCTGACGGAGCCGTGGATGCTCACCGTGCTGCGCGAGGCGGCCGCCGAGGCGCCGGGCCGGGCGACCGCGCGGGCGGCGGTGCGGTACCTGCGCCGGGCGCTGGCCGCCGAGCTCACCGGGACCGAGCGCAGGGACGTGCGGATCGAACTGGCCAGGGCCTCGGCCCAGGTGGCCCCGGCCACCGCGCTGCGGCAGCTGCGGCAGGCCCTGCAGGAGAGCACCGGAGTCCGGGAGCGGGCCTCGCTCGCCGTGGAGTACGGGCAGACCGCCCTCGGCTCGCGCTACGTCCCCGAGGCGGTCCGGGTGCTCGACGCGGCGCTCACCGAACTGCGGCACGAGCTGGGCGCCGACCCCACCCCGGCCGACCGGGAGCTGTGCACCACGATCGAGTCCGCCCTGCTGGTCACCGCCGTGAACGAGAAGTCCACCATGGCGCCGGCCGGTGAGCTCGCCAGGTCCTGGCCGGTGCCCCGGGGGGACAGTCCGGCGGAGCGCCAACTGCTCTCCGTCATGAGCGCCTTCGCCGCGCTGGACGGCAGGCCGGCCGGGCAGGCCGTGGCGCTGGCCCGGCGGGCGATGCGGGTCGAGGAGACCACGCCCGCCGGGTGGGAGGTGCTCGCCTCCTCGCTGGTCCTCGGCCTGGCCGACGAGGTCGAGGAGTCCGTCGCGGGACTGACCCGGGCGCTGTCCAACGGCCTCGCGCACTACGAGCCGTGGCTGCACCTGTCGGCACTGTCCGGGCGCTCCCTCACGCTGCACGGTGTGGGCGACCTCACCGGGGCGGCCACCGACGCCCGCGCCGCCGTCGCCTTCGCGGCGCAGGGCGAGCTGGCCTCGGCACGGCCACTGCCCGCCATCGCGCTGAGCACCGTGCTGCTCTCGCAGGGCGAGGCGGAGCAGGCCGGCGCCGTGCTCGACCGGATCCGCCCGGCGAGCCTGGACCGGCAGATCTGGGAGTGGCACCACTACCTGTACACCAAGGGCAGGCTCCGGCGCGCGATGGGCGACCTCGACGGCGCGGTGGAGCTGTGGCGGCGGTGCGGCCGGAGCCTGGCGGAGGCCGGCGTGACCAATCCGGTGCTGACGCCGTGGTGGCTGGCCGCCACCACGACGCTGGCCGGCCAGGGCCGCGCCGCGGCGGCGGCCGACATCGTGGCCCAGGTCGAGGAGGCGGTGACGGGCTGGGGGACCCCGCGCGCCCGTGGGCTCGGCCTGGTCGCCGCCGGGACGGTCGCCGAGGGGCGCGCCCGGACCGACCTGCTCGCCGAGGCGGTGGAGGTGCTCGCGGGCTCCCCGGCCCGCCTCGCGCAGGCCGAGGCGGAGTACCGGCTCGGCCGCGAGCTGTTGCGGCGCGATGACCTGCGAGGAGCGCGTCGGCACCTGCGGCAGGCGATCGAGACCGCCACCCTCTGCGGCTACCACCTGCTCAGCGGCATCGCCCGGCAGCTGCTGGCCGACGCGGGCGGCCGGATGCCGCAGATCGCGGCCTCCCCGCTCGACTCGCTCACCCGCAGCGAGCGCCGGATCGCCACGCTCGCCAGGACCGGGGTCAGCAACCGGGAGATCGCCGAGGCGCTGTTCATCACTCCCCGGACCGTGGAGATGCACTTGACCAACATCTACCGGAAGCTCGACGTGCGGGGACGCACGGGCCTGGCCCCGGCGCTCGGATCCCTGGGCGCCTCAAGACACCGACCGAGGAACTCAGCGGCGAACATCCACGCACCGAGTTGCTAGGGGACGGGCAGTGTCGAAGGGGAAAACCGAAGAAGCGGCGCGCTGGGCACCGGTCGACACGGGCCGGTGCCCGGCCGTGCGCCTCGTCGAGCGGGACCGGGAACAGCGGTTGCTGCGCGAACTGCTGTCCGGGCTGCGGGCCGGGCGCTCGGCGGTGGTCGAGGTGCGGGGCGTGCCCGGCGTCGGACGCAGCGCGCTGCTGCGCCGGGCCGAGGAGCTCGCCACCCTGGCCGGGGTGCGGGTCGCCGCCGCCGAGGCGTCCTGGGCGGAGACCGGGGTGTGCCACGGCGTGGCCGCCCAGCTGCACGCGGCGATCGCGCCGCCCGCCTCGCCACTGGCGGAGGACCTGCTGCGCCCCGGTGGCGCGGCGCGCGGCGCGCTGTCCGGGCGGCTCTGCCGCGCCTTTCTCGCGGCGGCCCGCGCCCAGCCGCTGCTGGTTGTCGTGGACGACGTCCAGTGGGCCGACCCGGCCTCGGTGCGCTTCCTCCAGATGCTGGCGCGCCGCCTGGCCGGTGCGCCGCTGCTGCTGCTGACCGCGCGCAGCAGCGCGCTGCCCGCCGGGCCGGACGACCGGGTCGAGCTGTGTCCGCTGGCCGATCCGCGGGCCGTCACCGGCCACACCCTCGACCTCGCCCCGCTGTCGGTGGTCGGGACGGGCGAGGTGCTGGCCGACGCCTTCGGGGAGCCGATCGACCCGGAGTTCGTCGCGGCCGTCGCGCGTGCGGTGGACGGCAACCCCGCGGTGTTGCGCTCGATGGTCGACCGCTTCGCCCGGCACGGCCGGTCGCCGACGCCCGACCAGGCGGCGCGGCTGCGCGAGAGCGTGGCGGAGGCCGTCCGGGAACGGGCGGTGCGCACCTTCGCCGCTCTCCCGGTGGAACTGCTGGACGTGCTGCGGGTGATCGCGATGTGCGGACCCCACTGCACTCCGAACCTGATCGCCACGCTGGCGCGGCCGCGGAGCTTCGGCGTGGCACGGGCACTGGAACTCCTCTCCGGCACCGGCCTGTTGACCGAGGGGGAGCGGCCCGTGTTCCGGGCGGAGCGGGCCGCCGAAGCCGTGCTGGCCGGGCTCGACGCGCAGCGGCGTGAGGAACTGTTCGCCCGCGCGGCCGAGTTGGCGAACCGGGCGGCGATCCCGGACGGCGCACAGGCCAGGTTGCTGCTCGGCGCCCGGGGGATCGGCGGATCCTGGGCGGTGGAGGTGCTGCGCCGGGAGGCGGCGCGCCACCGGGTCGTCGGCGACCAGGAGGCCTCGGCCCGGCTGCTGCGGCGCGCGCTGCGCGAACCGGTGCGCCCGCGGCTGAGGGTGGAGATCCTGACCGAACTGAGCGCCCTGGTGCTGCCCCGTTCGCCGGAGGGCAGCGACCGCTACCTGCGCCAGGCGCTGCTCGTACCGGTCGACGCGAGCGCCGGGCCCGCCTGGGTGCGCGCCGCCGACCTGCTGGTGGCGCGGGGCGACTTCGCCTCGGCGGTGCCGTTGATCGCCCGGGCCTGCGCCCACCCGGGGGTCGGCGACCGCGACCGTGCCGCGCTGCGGGCGCTGTACTGGCTCGCCGACCACGGCCAGCACGGGGCGGCGCAGGAGCTGAACCGGCTCGCGATGACAACGTTGTCCGATCGGCCCGTCGAGCCCGCCGAGGCCGGCGCCGCCGCCTGGCGGACGGCCCTGCGCGGGCAGGACATCGCCCGCACCCGGGAACTGGCCCGTGTCGCCCTGGCCCCCGCCGCCCTGGCCGGGACCTCGCTGACCGCCCAGGTGGCGGCCTGTTACGCACTGGTGCTCGCCGACGAGGTGGCCGAGGCGCACGCCGGGCTGGACGCCGTACTGGTGCGCGCGCAGCGGACGGACGCCCGCGCGGTGGCCGCCCTGGCCCTGCTGGTCAAGGCCTTGGCGACGTTGGGCGAGGGACGGACCGAGGAGGCGTCCGCCGTGCTGGAGCGGGCCGAGGAGGCGCTGCCGGCGCGGTGTTGGCACCCGCTGATGGCGCCCGGCCTGCTCGCGCTGAAGACCATGGTCTGCTTGGCGCGGGGCGACCTGGCCGGGGCCGAGCGGTCGGCCGCGGCGGCGCGCCCGGAGGAGGCCGAGGGCAGCATGGCCCGGGCCTACCTGATGTACGCCCGCGGCCGGGTGCGGCTGGCCCGCGGCGACGGCGCGGGGGCGCTGGCCGACCTGCGCGAGTGCGGCCGGTTGCTGCTCGCCAAACAGGTGGCCAACCCCGCTCTGCTGCCCTGGCGTTCGATGGCCGCGCGGGCCCACGGCCTGGTGGCGGACGACGCCGAGGCCGCCGACCTGATCGCCGAGGAGCGCCGCCTCGCGCTGGTCTGGGGCGCGCCGCGCACGGTCTCCCGGGCGCTGCTCGCCGCGGGCGTGGCGGAGCGGGACCCGGCGCCGGCCGGACGTCGGACCGGGACAGGGGCGGCATCGGGATCGGTGCTCGGGCCGGGGCCCGAACTCGGGTGCCTCGCCGCGGTCGAACCCGCGAGCTGGCAGTACCGGCAGGCGCTGGTCGTGATGGGAACGGCGGCGGTGTCCGGCCAGGAGACCATCGACGGGCTGCTGAGAAGTGGTGCCGCACCAGCCGCACCGGCCGCACCGGTGGCGTCGGCCGGCCCGGCCGCCGGACCGCGGAGGACGGCGCGGGGTGCCGACCGGAAGCCCGCGGCGGGGCCCGCGGCAGAGACAGCGCAGGGGCCCGCGCCGCACGGCCTGACCGGCGCCGAGTGGCGCGTCGCCGCCCTGGCCGCCGACGGCCTGGCCAACCGCACCATCGCGGCCGACCTCTCGGTGACGCTGCGCACCGTCGAGCTGCATCTGACCAAGGCGTACCGCAAGTTGGGCATCTCCGGGCGTCCGGAGCTGGCCCAGGCGCTGGGACGCGACGAAAGGAACGACGATGGCACCCCTGTTCGACCGGCAGCGTGAACTGGCCGCACTCACGGCGGCGATGGAGGCGGCCGCGCGGGGCCGCGGCTCGCTGCTCGTCGTCACCGGGGGGATCGGGACCGGCCGGACCGCCCTGCTGCGGGCGCTGCCCGCGCTCGCGCGGCAGCGGGGCGGCCAGGTGCTCAGCGCGAGCGGAGCACTGCTGGAGCAGGACCTGGCCCTCGGGGTGGTGGGACAGCTGCTGGAGCCGCTGCTGTCCGAGACGGCCCTCGAGCCACCTCACGACACCCGACTCTTCGCCGAACTCCTGGAACTGGTGACCGAGTTCGGTGCTCGTGGGCCGCTGCTGATGCTGCTGGACGACCTGCAGTGGGCCGACACCGCCTCGCTGCGCTGGCTCGGTTACCTGGCGAAGCGGCTGGCGAACCTGCGCGTCGCGCTGGTCGTCGCCGTTCGCGAGGGCGATCCCGGCGCGGAGGAGCCGCGGATCCACGAGATCACCGACCGCGCGGCGCTCGTGCTACGGCTGGGCCCGCTGTCCGCGGCGGGCACGGCGGCGCTGGTGGCCGAGCGGTTCGGCCAGCTCGCGGACCCCGCGTTGGCGGCAGCCTGTCACGAGGCCGGCGCCGGCAACCCGATGCTGCTGACCGCGACGCTGGCCGAACTGGTGAAGGCGGGCGAGGCGTTCGCCGACCCGGCCGAGGCGGTGGCCGGGCTGCGGTTGCGGTCCCTGCGCGAGCGGCTGATCGCCGCGCTGCGCGCCCAGCCCCAGCCGGTGCGGGACCTGGCCAAGGCACTCGCGGTGCTCGACGACCACGCCGACCCGGATCTGGTGGGACGGCTCGCCGGGCTGGACGAGACGGGCTGGGCCGAGGCGGTCAGGGTGCTGCGCCGGCTCGGGCTGCTGGCCTGCGGCCCGGTGCCGCGCTTCGTCCACCGGTGTGTGCGGGAGGCGGTCGAGGAGTCGATGACGCCGGTGGAGCAGGAGGACATCCGCCTCTCCGCCGCCGTGCTGCTGCACGACGGCGGCTATCCGGCCGAGCAGGCGGCGGCGCAGTTGCTGGCCGCGACCTCGTGCCGGGACGGCTGGGCGATCGAGATCCTGCGCTCGGCCGCGACGGCCGCGGTGCGTCGCGCGGCGCCCGAGGAGGCCGCGCGGTACCTGCGGCGGGCTCTGCTGGACAGCTCGCCGACCGGGTCGGAGCGGGCCGCCCTGCTGCTCGACCTGGCCGCCATCGAGCGCGCCTTCGACCCGGCGGCCACCATGCGGCACCTCGTGCAGGCGCTGCTGCTGCTCCCGTCGCCCGAGCAGCGGGCCCTGGCGGTGGGGCGGATCCCGCCCGCGCTGCTCGGCGGCTGCCCGCCGCCCTCCGTCGAGTTGGTCGCGAAGGCGGCCGAGGAGCTGGCCGGGGCGCGGCCGCGGGTCGGCGCCGACCGTGAGCCGGGACTGCGGGTCGAGGCGCGGCTGCGGCACGCGGCGGTGGCCGGGCCCGGGCTGCTCGCCGGGTCGGTCGACCGGCTGCGCTCGCTGGGCCCCACGCCCCCGTTGCAGACCGCGGCCGAGCGCGAGCTGGTCACCGTCCTGCTGCACGGCGCCACCGTGGCACAGCGGTTGTCGGCGGCGGAGGTCACGCCGCTGGCCAACCGGATCCTGCGCTACGAGCCCGCCTCGCCGAGCCATGTGTACACCGCCCTGCCGCTGTTGACCGACACGCTGATCGCGGCGGATTCGGTCGAGACCGTCGGACCCTGGCTGGAGGCCGCGCGGGAGGCGGCCCGCCGCGAGCGGGCCCCCGTCCCGCGGGCGTTGATCGGCATCGAGCTCACCCACCTGCTGCTGGCCCGGGGCCTGTTCGCGCAGGCGCGGACGCAGGCGCACGAGGTGCTGGAGCTGGGGGCGGCGGCCTGGACGCCGATCCAGTCGATGAGCGCCGTGGTCCGGGTCGCCATCGAGACCCGGGACAGCGAGCTGACGCGTCGCCTGCTGGAGGCCTACGGCGAGCGCGCCGACCACGGCTACAGCCCGTCGACGCTGCAACTTGTGCGCGGTTCGAGCGCGGCGATGCGCGGCGACCTGCCGACCGCGCTGGAGTACGTGCTGGACTGGGGGCGTTCGGTGGAGCGGGCCGACTGGCGCAACCCCGCCGTCGTCCCCTGGCGGACCTGGGCGGCGGGTCTGCGGCTGCGGATGGGCCAGCCGGCGCAGGCCCGCGACCTCATCGACGAGGAGTTGGTGCGGGCGCTGGCCTGGGGGGCGCCCGGGCCGATCGGCCGCGCCCAGCGAATGAAGGGGGCGATCACCGAGGGGGAGCGGGGCGTCGCCCTGCTGCGCGCCTCGCTGGTCACCCTGGAGGGGGCGGTCAACGGGATGGAACGGGCCAGGACCTGTGTGCTGCTCGGCCGGCGGCTGCGGGCCGCCGGGCAGCCGGAGGCCGAGCAGCACCTGCGCCGGGGCCGGGAGCAGGCGCTGGCCTGCGGCGCGCCCTGGTTGGCGGACCGGGCGGCGCGCGAACTGCGGGAGCTGGCCCAGTCCCTGGGGCCGGCCACGCTGACCCGAGCCGAGCGCCGGGTCGCCGCGCTCGCCGCGCACGGGGTGTCCAACAAGGAGATCGCGACCAAGCTGAAGGTGAGCACCCGGGCCGTCGAGAAGCACCTGACCCAGGCCTACCGGAAGCTGGACGTGGCCGGCCGGGCCGAACTGGCCGCTGTCGCCCACCTGTTGCCGAGCGAGACGGGGACGCCCGGCTGAGCCGGACCGGACCGGGTCCGGCCGAACCGAAGCCGACCGACCGGAAGCCGACCGAACCGAAGCGGACCGAACCGAACCGAACCGAAGTCGCCGCGAAACCTGCGGCAACCGAACCCTGGTCCCGTCTCCACAGGGTTAGCACCCCGGGCACTCGATTTCGTTGACAGTCTTCACGCCACCTTCATAGCGTCATGTTCGCGGCCAGCACGGCCCTTTGAAGCGTGCGGTGAACGGCCCTGCGCGCGTGCAGAGTTTCGGGAACTCCTGGAAGGCGGGACATGACCGCGGCACAGCCCACTACTTTCTCCACGGTCCGCGAGGACTTCTTCAATCCGCCGGCCGGGATCCGGAAGTTGCGCGAAGAGGCACCGATCTCCCGAATGACCTTCGCGGACGGTCACCTCGGCTGGCTGGTGACCGGATATTCCACCGCGCGAGCGATACTGTCCGATTCCCGATTCAGCGCCCGGGGAGAACTGAAGCACCCGCCGGTTCCCCGCGCGGCCGTCCTGGAGGAATCTCCGGCGGCCCCGCCCGGAATGTTCATCCAGCACGACGCCCCCGAGCACCAGCGCTACCGCAAGCTGCTCGTCGGCCAGTTCACCGTCCGCCGGATGCGGCTGCTCACCGAGTGGATCGAGAAGATCACCGAGGAGCGGCTGGACGAGATGGAGCGGATCGGCTCCCCGGCGGACCTCTTCGAGCACTTCGCGCTGCCGATCCCCTCCATGGTGATCAGCGAACTGCTCGGCGTGCCCTACAAGGACCGCGAGAAGTTCCAGCACGACACCGCGGTCTGGAGCAGCTTCGGCGCCTCCACCGAGGACGTCATGGGGGCCTTCGCCAGCCTCGGCGCCTACCTGCACGGCCTGGTGCTGGCGAAGCGGGCCGAGCCCGGGGACGACCTGCTCAGCGGTCTGATCACCGGGGAGGGCAACCTCACCGACGAGGAGCTCACCTCGATCGCGTTCCTGCTGCTGGTCGCCGGGCACGAGACCACCGCCAACCAGATCGGTCTGAGCACGTTCGCCCTGCTCGACAACCCCGAGCAACTGGCCGCGCTGCGGGCCGACCCCTCGCTGATGGAGGGCGCGGTGGAGGAAATGCTGCGCTACCTGAGCATCGTGCACCACGGGCCCACGCGCGCCGCGCTGGAGGACGTCGAGATCGACGGCCAGCTGATCAAGGCGGGTGAGGTCGTCATGGTCTCGCTGGCGGCCGCCAACCGCGACCCCGAGCGGTACGCCGACCCCGAGAACCTGGAGGTCACCCGGCAGGTCGCCGCCCACCTCGCCTTCGGTCACGGCATCCACCAGTGCCTGGGCCAGCAGCTGGCCCGGATCGAGCTGCGGTCCGCCCTGACCGCGCTGCTGCGGCGCTTCCCCAACCTGCGTCTGGACGTGCCGGCCGAGGAGGTCAGGCTCCGCCACGACATGCAGGTCTACGGCGTCTACCAGCTCCCGGTGGCCTGGTAACCCCGGCCGATGCGGATCGAGATCGCCGAGCAACTGTGCTGCGGCTCGGGCATGTGCGCGCTCACCGCACCCGAGGTGTTCGACCAGGACGACGACCACGGCACCGTCGTCCTGCTCGACGCCGAGCCGCCCGCCGGCTGCCACCCCGCCGTCCGCGAGGCCGCGCACCGCTGCCCGTGCACGGCCATCACGGTGCACGAGAGCGGCTGAGACCCCAGCCCCCGCGCCCCCAACCCCCCTGTGCTCCTCAGTACATGAAGACCCATCCCTCGGGTCGGAAGGTCAGGTACGAACAGCGTGTCAGAAAACCAGAACCTGTCGCGTCGTCGTCTCCTCGGCATGGCCGCGCTGAGCGCGGCCGCCCTCACCGGGACGACCACGATCGCAACCGCCCGGCGCGCGTTCGCCGCCGATCCCGGCGACGGTGCCACGTTCGTGCCGGCCGTGGTGATCGGCACCGGCTACGGTGCCTCGGTCTCCGCGCTGCGCCTGGGCGAGGCCGGGGTCTCGACGCTGATGCTGGAGATGGGGCAGCTCTGGAACCAGCCCGGTCCGGACGGCAACGTCTTCTGCGGGATGCTCAACCCCGACAAGCGCTCCAGCTGGTTCAAGACCCGCACCGAGGCCCCGCTGGGCACGTTCCTCTGGCTCGACGTGGTCAACCGCAACATCGACCGGTACGCCGGTGTGCTGGACCGGGTCAACTACGACCAGATGTCCGTCTACGTGGGACGCGGTGTCGGCGGCGGCTCGCTGGTCAACGGCGGCATGGCCGTGCAGCCGCGGCGCACGTACTTCGAGGAGGTCCTCCCGCAGGTCGACTCCGGCGAGATGTACGACCGGTACTTCCCGCGCGCCAACACCATGCTCAAGGTGAACAACATCCCGCAGAGCTGGTTCGAGCAGACCGAGTGGTACCAGTTCGCCAGGGTCTCGCGGGACGCGGCGGCGAAGGCGGGCCTGGGCACCGTGTTCGTGCCCAACGTCTACGACTTCGGCTACATGCAGCAGGAGGCGGCCGGCACCGCGCCGAAGTCCGCGCTGGCCGGTGAGGTCATCTACGGCAACAACCACGGCAAGCAGAGCCTGGACAAGACCTACCTGGCCGCCGCGCTGGGCACCGGCAAGGTCGTGATCCAGACCCTGCACCAGGTCAAGACGATCCGCCAGCAGTCCGACGGCACCTACCTGCTGAGCGTCGACCAGATCGACGCCGGCGGCAACCTCCTGGCGACCAAGCAGATCTCCTGCCGCTACCTGTTCCTGGGCGCGGGCAGCCTCGGCTCCACCGAACTGCTGGTGCGCGCCCGGGACACCGGCACGCTGCCGAACCTCAACGGTGAGATCGGGGCGGGCTGGGGCCCCAACGGCAACATCATGACCGCGCGCGCCAACCACCTCTGGAACCCCACCGGCGCCCACCAGTCCTCGATCCCCGCGCTGGGCATCGACGACTGGGACAACGCCAGCGCCCCGGTCTTCGCGGAGATCGCGCCGCTGCCGGCCGGCCTGGAGACCTGGGTCAGTCTGTACCTGGCGATCACCAAGAACCCCCAGCGCGGCACCTTCGTCTACGACGCCGCCACCGACCGGGCCAAGCTCCAGTGGACCCGCGACCAGAACGCGCCCGCCGTGGCCGCCGCCAAGTCGCTTTTCGACCGGATCAATTCGGCCAACGCCACGATGTACCGGTACGACCTGTTCGGCAGCACGCTGAAGAACTTCGCCGACGACTTCTGTTACCACCCGCTCGGCGGCTGCGTGCTCGGAAAGGCCACCGACACCTACGGCCGGGTCGCCGGTTACAAGAACCTCTACGTCACCGACGGTTCGCTGATTCCGGGATCGATCGGGGTCAATCCGTTCGTCACCATCACGGCACTGGCGGAACGCAACATCGAGCGCGTTATCCAGCAGGACGTCACCGCCTCCTAGGCGGTCGTCCGACGCCGCGCGGGTTCCCCGGGGCGCGGTGTGCCGCCCCGCGCGGCAAGAGCACGGTTCCGGCTGTAGTCATCGGGTCGATGGAGCATGGTAATGAGCGAGTTCGAGTCGGTTGTGCCCGAGTTCGACGTGATGACCGAGAACGCGATCGCGGTCATCGGCGCGGCTCAGCGTCCACCGCGGTCGTCGAGCGAGATCGACGCGGAGTTCTTCGGGCTCCCGTCGGCCGGGGCCGTCGTGCCGGGCCCGGGTCGGGCCGTGCTGCTGGAGCCGCTCTGGGAGGCCCTGGAGGACGCCGGCGTCGTGCCCGCGACGCCGGCGGACCCCGGGATCGGTGTCTTCCTCGCCGTGCCGTCGGTCGATGACGCGTCCGCACCGGACGCGTCCGACACCGACGACGCCTTCGCCGCCCTGGTGGGCACCGCGCTGCGGCTGGCCGACGGCGGCTCGGGTGTCGCCTTCACGCGGTCCTCGCCGGCGGCCGTGCACGCGGCCTGCGAGAGCCTGCGGCGCGGCGAGCGCGGCCTCGCGCTCGCCGCCGGGCCTGACCTGCAACTTCCGTTCTGGGAAGGGGAGTTGGAGCTGGGTGGGCATGGTGCCGTGCTGCTCAAGCCGCTGCGCCAGGCGGTCGCCGACGGTGACCGGATCCACGCCGTGCTCCGCGGGGACGGCGGCCTGGCGGCGGCCGAGGCCCACCATCCGGCCGAGGTCGAGAGCCCCGCCGTCGCCGCCGGGACCGGGTCGGCCTCGCTGCCCTGGATCATCTCCGCGGCGGACCCCGAGGCGCTGCGAGCCCAGGCGCAGCGCCTCCACCAGCACCTGAGCGCCCGGCCCGAACTCCAACCGGCCGACGTGGGACACACGTTGGCCACCGGGCGCTACCGGTTCGCGCACCGCGCCGTCGTCCTCGGCGACACCCGCGAGGAACTGCTCGCCGGGCTGGACGCCGCGGCGCGCGGTGACCTCGCCGTCAACCTGGTGCGCGGCACGGCCGCCGCGACCGGCACCGCCTTCGTGCTGTCCGGCCACGGCTCACAGTGGGTCGGCATGGGCGCGGAGCTCCTCGACTCCTGCCCCGAGTTCCGCGCGGCCGCCGAGACCTGCCAGGCCGCCCTGGCCCCCCATCTGGACTTCGACGTGCTGGACGTGCTGCGCGACGCCCCCGGCGCGCGGGCCCTCACGCGGGTGGACGTCGTCCAGCCCGCGCTGTTCGTCGTCCAGGTCGCGCTGGCCGAGACCTGGCGCGCGTCCGGGGTGCACCCGGGCGCCCTGGCGGGCCACAGCGTCGGCGAGATCGCCGCCGCCCACCTCGCGGGTGCGCTCACCCTGCCCGACGCGGCCCGGGTGGTCGCGGGCTGGAGCCGGGCGGAGGCGACCCTGTCCGGTCGCGGCGCGATGGTCGCGGTGTCGCTGCCCGCCGCGGAGGTCGCGCCGCGCCTGGCGCGCTGGGACGGCCGCCTGGTCGTCAGCGCGCACAACGGGCCGGCCGCCGTGGTGGTCTCGGGTGACGCCGACGCCGCCGAGGAGCTGCTGGCCGAGCTGACCCTCGACGGGATCCGCTCCCGGCGCGTGGCGATGGACGTGGCCGCGCACTCGCCGCACATCGAGGAGATCCACGACCGGCTGCTGCGCGAGCTGGCCACCGTCCGCCCGCGGACCGCCCACACCCCCCTGTACTCCTCGCTGCACGGCGGCCGCATCGACGGCCGGGAGGCGGACGCCGCCCACTGGTACGCGGTGCTGCGCCGGCCCGTCCGCTTCGAGCAGGCCACCCGCGCGCTACTGGCCGACGGCCACGCCCTGCTGATCGAGGTCGGCCCGCACCCCTCGCTGACCGCGGCGATGCAGGAGAGCGCGGCTGCCGCGGGCCGGCCGGCCGTCGCGCTCGGCTCGCTCCGCCGCGACCAGGGCGGGGTGCGCCGCCTGCGCACCTCGCTCGCCGAGGCGTACGTCCAGGGCGCCGACGTCGACTGGGCGACGGCCTTCGCGGGCTCGGCACCGCGCCGCGTGGCGCTGCCCGGCTACGCCTTCCGGCGCCCGGGCGACCGAGCTGCCCAGCCGGGCGCGGAGCCGGGCCTGCGCGGTCGGCTGCTCGCCCTGCCCGAGAGCGAACACGAGCGGGTGGTGGGCGAGTTGGTCCACGCCGCGACCGCCGCACTGCTCAACCAGGGCGGCCCCGGTGCGATGGCCTCGAACCACTCCTTCCGCGACCTGGGGCTCGACTCGGTCGGCGCCGTCGAACTGCGCAACCGGTTGGTCGAGGCCACCGGACTCGTCCTGCCGCACACCGTGGTCTTCGAGCACCCCACGCCCGCCTCCCTGGCGCACCGCATCCTGGCCGAGGCGCTCGGCCGGGGCGAGGAGGCGGCCGAGGACGACACGGTGGCCGAGTGGGACGAGCCGATCGCGATCGTGGCGATGAGCTGCCGCCTGCCCGGCGGGATCCGCACGCCCGAGGAGCTGTGGCGGCTGCTGAGCGCGGGCGAGGACGCCGTGTCGGCCATCCCGCGTGACCGCGGCTGGGACGTCGAGGCGCTCTACGACCCCGAGCCGGGCCGGGCCGGGCGGTACTACCAGCGCGAGGCCGGCTTCCTGCCGGACGCCGCCGACTTCGACCCCGAGTTCTTCGGGATCTCGCCGCGCGAGGCGCTGGCCATGGACCCGCAGCAGCGCCTGCTCCTGGAGACCGCCTGGGAGGTGTTCGAGCGGGCCGGGATCGTCCCCGGGACCCTGCGCGGCAGCCGGACCGGCACCTTCGTCGGCGTCATGACCCAGGACTACGGCCCGCGCCTCCACCAGGCCGACGAGGAACTCAGCGGCTACCTGCTGACCGGCAACACCGCCAGCGTCGCCTCCGGCCGCCTCGCCTACTCCTTCGGTCTGGAGGGGCCGGCGGTGACGGTGGACACGGCCTGCTCCTCCTCGCTGGTCGCCCTGCACCTGGCCGTACAGGCGCTGCGCTCGGGTGAGTGCTCGCTGGCGCTGGCGGGCGGCGCCACCGTCATCCCCTCGGCGGGCATGTTCATCGAGTTCAGCCGGCAGCGGGCGCTGGCCCCCGACGGCCGGTGCAAGGCCTTCTCCGCCGACGCGGACGGCTTCGGCCTCGCCGAGGGCACCGGCATGCTCCTGCTGGAGCGGCTGAGCGACGCCCGCCGCAACGGGCACCCCGTGCTGGCCCTGGTACGCGGCAGCGCGATCAACCAGGACGGCGCCAGCAACGGGCTGACCGCCCCCAGCGGCACCGCGCAGCAGCGCGTCATCCGTCAGGCCCTGGCCGGCGCGGGCCTCAGGCCCGCCGACGTCGACGTGGTGGACGCCCACGGCACCGGCACCAAGCTCGGCGACCCGATCGAGGCGCGGGCGCTGCTGGCGACCTACGGTCAGGACCGGCCCGAGGACCGGCCGCTCTGGCTGGGCTCGCTCAAGTCGAACATCGGCCACACCCAGGCCGCGGCGGGCGTCGCCAGCGTCATCAAGATGGTCCTCGCGCTCCAGCACGGGATCCTGCCGAAGACCCTGCACGCCGCCGAGCCCTCGTCCCAGGTGGACTGGACGGCGGGCGCGGTGCGGCTGCTGAGCGAGCCCGTCGCGTGGGCGGAGCACGACCACCCCCGCCGGGCCGGCGTGTCCTCCTTCGGCATCAGCGGCACCAACGCCCACGCCATCCTCGAACAGGCACCGCCGGCCGACCAGGACGCGGCCGGTGACCCGCGGGCCGGGGCCGACCCGAGCCCGGCGGCGGAGCCCGTACCGTGGCTGCTCTCCGCCCGCACCCCCGAGGCGCTCGCCGCCCAGGCCCGGGCCCTGCTGGCGCACGCCGAGGCCCACCCCGAGCTGCACCCCGCCGACCTCGGCCACTCCCTGGTGCGGACCCGGACCGACTTCGAGCACCGGGCGGTGGTGGTCGGCGCGGACCGCGAGGAGCTGACCGGTGCCCTGCGGGCGCTGACGAACGACGGCGCGGCCCCGGGCACGGCCCAGGGCCTCGCCGCCGACGGGCGGCGCGTGGTGTTCGTCTTCCCCGGCCAGGGCTCGCAGTGGGCCGGCATGGCGGTCGAACTGCTGGACACCTCGGCGGTCTTCCGCGAGCGGCTGCGCGCCTGCGGTGCGGCGCTGGCCCCGTACGTGGACTGGTCGCTGGAGGACGTCCTGCGCGGCGCGGCGGGCGCACCGACGCTGGAGGCCGCCACCGTCGTCCAACCCGCACTGTGGGCCGTCATGGTGTCGCTGGCGGAGCTGTGGAGCTCCTACGGCGTGCAGCCGTCGGCCGTCGTCGGCCACTCCCAGGGCGAGATCGCCGCGGCCTGCGTGGCGGGCGCCCTCTCGCTGGAGGACGCGGCCCGCATCGTCGCGCTCCGCAGCCAACTGCTGGGCAGGCTCGCCGGACTGGGTGGCATGGTGGCGGTGCCGCGGCCGCTGCCCGAGGTCACCGAACGGCTGGCCCGCTGGGGCGAGCGGATCGGCGTCGCGGCCGTCAACGGTCCCCGCTCGGTCGTGGTCTCCGGTGACGCGGACGCGCTGGACGAACTGCTGGCCGCGTGCGAGGGCGACGGCGTGCGGGCCAAGCGGGTGCCGGTGGACTACGCCTCGCACTGCGCCCACGTCGAGGTCATCGAGGACGAACTCGCCCAGGCGCTGGCCGGGATCACCCCGCGCGCCCCGCGGGTGCCGTTCTACTCCACGGTCACCGGCGAGGTGGTCGACAGCGCCGCACTGGACGCCGCCTACTGGTACCGCAACCTGCGCCAGACCGTGCGGTTCGAGTCCGCCACCCGGCGGCTGCTGGCCGACGGTCACCAGGTCTTCATCGAGGTCAGCCCGCACCCGGTGCTCGCCATCGGGGTGCAGGAGAGCGCGGAGGCCGCCGGGGTGCCCGCCGACGTGCTGGGCTCGCTCAACCGGGGACAGGGCGGATCCGCCCGCTTCCTGCTCGCCCTGGGCGAGGCCCATGTCCGCGGGGTGCGCGTCGACTGGCCGGCGGTCTTCTCCGGCCGCGGCGCCCGCACCGTCGCGCTGCCCACCTACCCCTTCCAGCGCCGGCGCCTGTGGCTCGACTCCGGGGCACCCGCCACCGGGGCGCCGGCGGTCCGGGACGCGGCCGAGACGCGCTTCTGGGAGGCCGTCGAGAGCGAGGACCTCCAGGCCCTGGCCGGCACGCTGGGCCTGGCCGCCGACGCCTCGCTCGCCGGCGTGCTGAGCGGTCTGGCCGCCTGGCGCCGCCAGGCCGACGAGACCTCCGAGGTCGACGGCTGGCGCTACCGGGTCAGCTGGCAGCCGTTGCCGCGTACCCCGGCGACGGTGAGCGGGACCTGGCTGGTCGTCGTCCCCGCGGCCCACGCCGAGCGCGAGCAGGTCGCCGCGATCCGCCACGCGCTGACCGAACACGGCGCGCGCACCGAGCTGTTGGAGGTCGGGCCGGCCGAGGAGCGGCAGCAGCTGGCGGCCCGGCTGGGCGAGCTGGACGCCACCGCCTGCACCGGCGTGCTCTCCCTGCTGGCGGCCGACGAGGAGGCGCTGCCCGACCACCGGGTGGCGGCCGGCCTGTCCGCGACCGTCGCCCTCGTCCAGGCACTGGGCGACGGAGGCGTCAACGCCCCGCTCTGGTGCCTCACCTCGGGCGCGGTCTCCACCGGTCCCGCCGACCCGCTGCGCAGCCCGGCGCAGTCCCAACTGTGGGGGCTCGGAAGGGTCGTGGGCGCGGAGTACCCGCAGCGCTGGGGCGGTCTGATCGACCTCCCCGAGCAACCGGACGAGCGTGCGCTCGCGCTGCTGACCGGCACCCTGGCCGGCTCCCGGGGCGAGGACGAGCTGGCGATCCGCGGCGGCGGCGCGCTCGGCCGACGGCTGGTGCGGGCCGCCGTGAGCACAACCCCGGTCCGTGCCGGCCTGCACCCGCGCGGCACCGTCCTGCTCACCGGCGGCACCGGCGTGCTCGGCGCCCACGTGGCCCGCTGGCTGGCGCACAGCGGCGCCGAGCACCTGGTGCTGACCAGCCGCAGCGGCGAGGCAGCGCCGGGCGCCGCCGAGCTGCGGGCCGAACTGGAGGCCATCGGCGCCCGCACCACGATCGCCGCCTGCGACGTGGCCGACCGGGCCCAACTGAGCGAGCTGCTGGACTCGTTGCCCGAGGCGCTGCCGCTCACCGGCGTCGTGCACGCCGCCGGTGTGCTGGACGACGGCGTGCTGGACGCCATGACCGTCGAGCGCCTGGAGCGGGTACTGCGCCCCAAGGTGGACGCCGCGGTCAACCTGCACGAGCTCACCGCCGACCGCGACCTGGACTTCTTCGTCCTGTTCTCCTCCATCTCCGGCGTCGTCGGCAACGGCGGCCAGGGCGGCTACGCCGCGGCCAACGCGTTCCTGGACGCGCTCGCCCACCAGCGCCGCTCCCAGGGCCTGCCCGCCACCGCGGTCGCCTGGGGCTCCTGGGGCACCGGCGGCATGATGGGCAGCGCCGCGGAGCAGCACCTCAGCCGCCGCGGCATCGTCCCGATGCGCGCGGACCTCGGCATCCGCGCGCTGGGCCGGGCCATGGAGCACGACGACACCGCGGTCACCCTCGCCGACATCGCCTGGGACCGCTTCGTGGCGGCCTTCGCCGTCACCGGCGACTACCCCCTGCTGCACGACCTCCCCGAGGCGCGCCGACTCCTCGACAGCGGCAAGGCCGCGGCCGGCCCCGCCACCGTGGCCGGCCCGGCGCTCGCCCAGCGCCTGGTGGGCCTGTCCGAAGCCGAAGGGGCCCGCGCGGTCCTGGAGTTGGTGCGGACCCAGGCCGCCACGGTGCTCGGCCACGGCGGTCCGGAAGCGGTCCAGTCGGGGCGCGCCTTCCGCGAGGTCGGCTTCGACTCGCTCACCGCCATCGAACTGCGCAACCGGCTGGCCGCCGTGACCGGCATGCGGCTGCCGACCACCGTCGTGTTCGACTACCCGACCCCCACGGCCCTGGCCGGCTACCTGCACGCCGAGGTCTCCGGGCAGCTGGGCGGTCAGCCGGTCGTGCCCGCGCCCGGCTCGGTGGACGCGGGGGCGGCTCCCGGCCTCCTTCGGCCTTCGGCCGGGGGGACCCCCATCGGCGGGGAGGAGCCGATCGCCATCGTCTCGATGAGCTGCCGCTTCCCCGGCGGGGTCCACTCGCCCGAGCAGCTCTGGCAGCTGTTGGTGGACGGCACCGACGCGCTGACCGGCTTCCCCGAGGACCGCGGCTGGGACCTGGACACCATCTACCACCCCGATCCCGAGCACCTCGGCACCACCTACTCGCGCGAGGGCGGCTTCCTGCACGACGCCGCCGAGTTCGACGCGGGCTTCTTCGGGATCTCGCCGCGCGAGGCACTCGCGATGGACCCGCAGCAGCGCCTGCTGCTGGAGACCTCCTGGGAGGCCTTCGAGCGGGCCGGCATCGACCCGGCCACGCTGAAGGGGACCCCGTCCGCCGTCTTCGTCGGCTCCAACGGCCAGGAGTACGCCGCCGGCCTAGGCCAGGCCCCCGAGGGGGTCGAGGGCTACCTGCTCACCGGGCGCGCCGCCAGCGTCGTCTCCGGCCGCCTGGCCTACGTCTACGGCCTGGAGGGGCCGGCGGTGACGGTGGACACCGCGTGCTCCTCCTCGCTGGTGGCCCTGCACCTGGCGGCGCAGGCGCTGCGGCAGGGCGAGTGCTCGCTGGCGCTGGCCGGCGGCGTCACGGTGATGGCCGGCCCCGGCATCTTCGTCGAGTTCAGCCGCCAGCGCGGGCTGGCCGCCGACGGTCGCTGCAAGGCCTTCGCCGCCGCGGCGGACGGCACCGGCTGGGGCGAGGGCGTCGGCATGCTGCTCCTGGAGCGGCTGTCCGACGCGCGGCGCAACGGGCACCCGGTGCTGGCCGTGGTGCGCGGCTCGGCCGTGAACCAGGACGGCGCCTCCAACGGCCTGACTGCTCCCAACGGCCCCTCCCAGCAGCGCGTGATCCGTCAGGCCCTGGCCGGCGCGGGGCTGTCGGCCGCTGAGGTGGACGTGGTGGAGGCGCACGGGACGGGTACGACGTTGGGTGACCCGATCGAGGCGCAGGCGTTGCTGGCGACCTATGGTCAGGGCCGGTCGGAGGAGCGGCCGCTGTGGCTGGGCTCGTTGAAGTCGAACATCGGTCACACGCAGGCGGCGGCCGGTGTGGCTGGTGTGATCAAGATGGTGATGGCGATGCGGCACGGGGTTCTGCCGCGCACGCTGCACGTGGACGAGCCGACCCCGCACGTGGACTGGTCGGCGGGCGCGGTACGGCTGCTGACCGAGCCCGTCGTGTGGGCGGAGCACGACCACCCCCGCCGGGCCGGCGTGTCGGCCTTCGGTGTCAGCGGGACCAACGCCCACGTCATCCTGGAAGCGGCTCCGGTCACGACCGAGGGCACGGCTGCGGAGGCGCGGCCCGAGGCGGCGGCCCTGCCGTTGCCGTGGGTGGTGTCGGGCAAGGACGCCACCGCGCTACCGGCCCAGGCCCGGCGGCTCGCCGCCCACCTCGACGAGCACCCGGACCTGGACCTCGCCGACCTGGCGCTCTCGCTGTCCTCGCGGGCGGCGCTGGAGCACCGCGCGGTGATCGTGGGCGTGGACCGGGACGAACTGCTCGCCGGGCTGGCCGCGTTGGGGCGCGGGGAGTCGGTGACGCAGCTGGTGCGCGGCGGGGTCGGGCCCGACGAGGCCCGGGCGGCGTTCCTCTTCTCGGGGCAGGGGAGTCAGCGGTTGGGGATGGGGGGTGAGTTGTATGCCTCGTTCCCGGTGTTCGCGGCTGCCTTCGATGCGGTGTGTGCTGCGGTGGACGTTCATCTGGAACGGTCGTTGCGTGAGGTGGTGTTCGGTGCGGATGCCGGGCTGTTGGAGCGGACGGAGTTCGCGCAGCCGGCGTTGTTCGCGGTGGAGGTGGCGCTGTTCCGGTTGGTGGAGTCGTGGGGTGTGCGGGCGGACTTCCTGGCTGGGCACTCGGTTGGTGAGTTGGCTGCCGCTCATGTGGCGGGGGTGTTCTCGCTGGCGGACGCCGCTGAACTGGTCGTGGCTCGTGGGCGGTTGATGCAGGCGTTGCCGTCGGGTGGGGTGATGGTGGCGGTGCAGGCCTCGGAGGACGAGGTGTTGCCGCTGCTGGCCGGGCGTGCGGACCGGGTGGGGGTTGCGGCGGTCAACGGGCCGTCGTCGGTGGTGGTTTCGGGTGCCGAGGACGCGGTGGCCGAGGTCGTGGAGGTGTTGGCGGGCGAGGGTCGTCGTACGAAGCGGTTGGCGGTGTCGCACGCGTTCCATTCGCCGTTGATGGAGCCGATGCTGGCGGAGTTCCGCGCGGTCGCGTCGGGCGTTGCCTTCGCTGCTCCATCCGTTCCGATCGTCTCCACGTTGACCGGACGGCCGGTCACGACCGAGGAGTTGGGGGATCCGGAATACTGGGTGCGTCATGTCCGCCACGCCGTCCGGTTCGCCGACGCGGTCCGGACGCTGGCGGCGCAGGGAGTGACGGCCTTCCTGGAGGTCGGCCCCGGCGGGGTGTTGACGGCGATGGCCCAGGAGACGCTGGCCGACTCCGGTGCCGTCACTGTCCCGGCCCTGCGCGCCGACCGGGCCGAGGAGTTGGCCTTCACCACCGCCCTGGCCCAGCTGCACGCGCACGGTGTCGCCCTCGACTGGGGTGCGGTGCTCGACGGCCGCGGTGCCCGGCGCGTCGACCTGCCGACCTACGCCTTCCAGCGTCAGCACTACTGGCTCCAGACGCCGGCCGCCGCCGACGCCGCCGCGATCGGCCTCGTCGACGCCGAACACCCCATGCTGGCCGCCGTGGTGGGTCTGCCCGACGGCGGGACGGTGTTGACCGGCCGGCTGTCGCTCGCCACACACCCCTGGCTGGCCGACCACGCGGTGTCCGGCGTGGTACTGGTACCCGGCACGGCCTTCGTCGAGCTGGCGATCCGTGCGGGCCAGGAGGTGGGCCACGACCGGGTCGAGGAGCTGACTCTGGAGGCCCCGCTGGTGCTGCCCGAACACGGTGGCGTCCAGCTCCGGCTCACCGTGGGCGCCGAGGACCGCACCGGTCGGCGCGCGCTGGCCCTGTACTCCCGCCTGGAGGACGACCTCGCCCAGCAGGAGTGGACACGCCACGCCAGCGGGACGCTCGCCCCGGAGCCCGTACGGACCGAGCCCTTCGACCTGACCGCTTGGCCGCCCCCGGGCTCGACCCCGGTGGCCACCGACGACATCTACGACCGGCTGGACGACCTGGGCTTCGGCTACGGCCCGGTGTTCCGCGGTCTGCGCGCGGCCTGGCGGCAGGGCGAGGACCTGTTCGCCGAGGCGGCCCTGCCCGCGGTGGCCGCCACGCAGGCGGGTGCCTACGGCCTGCACCCCGCCCTGTTCGACGCCGCGCTGCACGCCTCCTGGCTCGGCCTGCTCTCCGGCTCCGAGACCGGCCAGGGCCTGCTGCCGTTCTCCTGGGGCGAGGTGAGCCTGCGGGCCGGCGGCGCTGCCGCCGTCCGCGTCAAGCTGAGCCCGGCCGGACCGGACACGGTGTCGCTGCTCGTCGCCGACGGCTCGGGCCGGCCGATCGCGTCGATCGGCACGCTGGTGCTGCGCCCGGTCTCGGCGGACCAGCTGCGCGTCGCCGCCAAGTCCCGCCAGGACTCGCTGTTCCGGCTCGACTGGGTGAGCGCCCCGCAGGGCGAGGCCCTGCCCGCGTCGGCGGTGCTGACCCTGGGCGGCCCGGCGGCCCCCCTGGACCTGGCCGCGTTCGCCGACGCCGTCGAGGCGGGTGCGTCGGTGCCCGCCTACGTGGCGGTGGAAGCCGCGGCACCCGACGGACCCGAGGACGCGCCGCCGGCCCCCCTGGCCGACGTCGTCCGCGGCACGAGCCACCACGCGCTGCGACTCGTGCAGGGCTGGCTGGCCGACGACCGGTTCGCCTCCTCGCGCCTGGTGCTGGTGACCCGTCACGCCACCGCCCCGGACGGCGCACGCGAGGCGCTCGACCCGGCCCAGGCCGCCGTCTGGGGCCTGGTGCGGTCCGCGCAGTCGGAGCACCCGGGCCGTTTCGTCCTGGTCGACCTCGACCGGGACACCGACGCGGCCGCGGTGCTGCCCATGGTGCTGAGCACCGACGAGCCGCAGCTCTCGGTGCGGGCCGGCCAGCTGCTGCTGCCCCGCCTGGCGAAGGCCGTCGGGAGCGGGCCGGACGTGAGCGGGTCGGACGTGAGCGGGTCGGACGACGACCGGGTGTTCCCGGCCGAGGGCACCGCGCTGATCACCGGCGCGACCGGTACCCTCGGCCGGCTGGTGGCACGTCACCTGGTGACCGAGCACGGCCTCCGGCACCTCCTGCTGGTGGGTCGTCGTGGGCTCGCGGCCGAGGGCGCGGCCGAGTTCGAGGCCGAACTGGCCGCCCTGGGCGCCGAGCCCGTCACCGCCGCCTGCGACGTGGCGGACCGCGACGCGCTCGCCGCGCTGCTGGCGACGATCCCCGCCGAGCGCCCGCTGACGGCGGTGGTGCACGCGGCGGGCGTGGTGGACGACGGCATCGTCTCCGCCCTCACGCCCGAGCGGGTGGACCGGGTGCTGCGCCCCAAGGTGGACGCCGCGCTCAACCTCCACGAGCTGACCCAGGACCTGGACCTGTCCGCGTTCGTGCTGTTCTCCTCCGTCTCCGCCACGCTCGGGGGCGCGGGGCAGGGCAACTACGCGGCGGCGAACGCCTTCCTGGACGCGCTCGCGCAGCGGCGCCGGGCGGCGGGGCTGCCAGCGGTGTCGCTGGCCTGGGGCCTGTGGGCCGAGGGCAGCGGCATGACCGGCAAGCTCGACTCGACCGACCTGGCCCGCATCCGGCGGATGGGTCTGGCCGCCATGGACTCGGCCGACGCGCTCGCCCTGTTCGACGCCGCCTGTGCGAGCGATGACGACGTGCTCTTCCCGGTGCGGCTGGATGCCGCCGGGCTGCGCGGCCGAGCCGCGGACGGGGAGGTCCCGACGCTGCTGCGGGGGCTGGTCAGGGCCGGCGCCCGCCGGGCCCAGGGCGGCGACGGCACGGCCACCGGCGAGGCCGCCACGCTGGCCCAGCGCCTGGCCGGTCTGGCCGAGGCCGAGCGGGACCGCGTCCTGCTGGACCTGGTACGACTCCAGACCGCCACCGTGCTCGGTCACGCCTCCCCGGAGCAGGTCGATCCCGGGCGCGCCTTCAAGGACCTGGGTTTCGATTCGCTCACCGCGGTCGAGTTGCGCAATGCGTTGAACGCGGCTTGTGGGACTCGGTTGCCCGCGACTCTGGTGTTCGATCACCCGACGCCCGAGGCGTTGGCGCGCCATTTGTTGGTGGAGTTGGTGGGTTG
>NZ_JBITZU010000036.1:0-51586 GCF_044547075.1 Kitasatospora sp. NPDC052896 | reverse complement strand
GCATTCAGCTTATCAGACCCGATCCGCAGTGTTTCCCGCGAATCTTTCCCGACTCACTTCCCGCAATTTCGCTTCCGGCCTTCCGGCTTTCCGCTACCCCGACTCTACCAGAGTTTCCGCACCGCACTTTCCTTCGAAAAGGACATGCAGACACCGAATGCTCATCGCATAATCGGGATGGGGTTTTGTCGCTCTCCCACCACCACCAGGCGGCCGGGGCAACTCGGAGAACACTACGCACCCCCACCGACGAAGTCAAACCGGCCCCGGGCGAGCGCCCGGGGCCGGTTCGTGCGGTCAAGCGAGGTCAGGCCCCGACGGGTCAGACCTCGACCACGACCGGCAGGATCATCGGCCGGCGACGGTAGTTGTCGGCCACCCACTTGCCGATGGTGCGGCGCACCAGCTGCTGCACCTGGCGCGGCTCCAGCACGCCGACGTCGGCGGACTTGCGCAGCGCCTCCTCCAGCTTCTGCACCACCGGGCCGAAGGCGTTGTCCTCGATACCCGAACCGCGGGCCTGGATGGTCGGACCGCTCACGATCTTGCCGCTGGTCGAGTCGACGACCACGAAGACCGAGATGAAGCCCTCCTCGCCGAGGATCCGGCGGTCCTTGAGCGAGGACTCGGTGATGTCGCCGACCGAGCTGCCGTCCACGTAGACGTACCCGGCCTGCACCTTGCCGACGATTCGCGCGACGCCGTCGACCAGGTCGACCACCACGCCGTCCTCGGCGATGACCGTGCGCTCCTTCGGAACACCGGTCTTGATGCCCAGGTCGGCGCAGGCCCGCAGGTGGCGCCACTCGCCGTGCACCGGCATCAGGTTCTTCGGGCGGCAGATGTTGAAGAAGTAGAGCAGCTCGCCCGACGAGGCGTGCCCGGAGACGTGCACCTTGGCGTTGCCCTTGTGCACGACGTTCGCGCCCCACCGGGTCAGACCGTTGATCACCCGGTAGATCGCGGTCTCGTTGCCCGGGATGAGCGACGAGGCGAGCACCACCGTGTCGCCCTCGACGATCCGGATCTGGTGGTCACGGTTGGCCATCCGCGACAGCGCCGCCATCGGCTCGCCCTGCGAGCCGGTGCAGATCAGCACGATCTCCTTGTCCGGGAGGTCGTCCAGGGTCTTCACGTCCACGATCAGGTTGCCCGGCACCTTGAGGTACCCGAGGTCACGGGCGATGCCCATGTTGCGGACCATCGAGCGGCCGACGAAGGCGACCTTGCGCTTGTACTCGTGCGCGGCGTCCAGCACCTGCTGGATCCGGTGCACGTGGCTGGCGAAGGAGGCGACGATGATCCGGCGCTCGGCGTTGGCGAAGACGTTGCGCAGCGCGGCCGAGATGTCCCGCTCGTGCGGGATGAAGCCGGGGACCTCGGCGTTGGTGGAGTCCACCAGCAGCAGGTCCATGCCCTCCTCTGCCAGCTTGGCGAAGGCCGGCAGGTCGGTGAGCCGGCCGTCCAGCGGCAGCTGGTCCATCTTGAAGTCACCGGTGGCGACCACCATGCCGGCGGCGGTGCGCACGGCGACCGCGAGGGCGTCCGGGATGGAGTGGTTGACCGCGATGAACTCGCAGTTGAAGGGGCCGATCTGCTCGCGCTGCCCCTCCTCGACCTCCAGCACGTACGGGCGGATCCGGTGCTCGGCGAGCTTGGCCTCGATCAGGGCCAGGGTGAGCTTCGAACCGATCAGCGGGATGTCCGGGTTCTCCCGGAGCAGGTACGGGACGGCCCCGATGTGGTCCTCGTGCCCGTGGGTGAGGACGATGCCGTCGATCTTGTCCAGGCGGTCCCGGATGGACGAGAAGTCCGGCAGGATCAGGTCGATGCCGGGCTGTTCGTCCTCGGGGAAGAGGACACCGCAGTCGATGATGAGCAGCCGGCCGGCGTGCTCCAGCACCGTCATGTTGCGGCCGATCTCACCGAGGCCGCCGAGCGGAGTGATCCGGATGGCGTTCGGGGCGAGGGCCGGGGGCGCGCCGAGGTCGGGATGGGGGTGGCTCAAAAGACTCTCCTCACGCAGCACGCCATATGCCCGGGGACCTCCCCCTGGAGACATATGGCGTGCGGCTTCGTTGGCTACCTACTGGGTCGTCCGCCCGTCTCCGAGCGGTTGGCTCTGCTGTGCCCTCACGCCGTGATCCGGTCCAGCGGCAGGCCCCTCGGTGCAGGGGCCCGGCGAGCCGGGGGCGCGCACGTTTCTGTCTGTTACAGGTGTACCCCGCCTGCGGCGAGATCCTCCTTCAAGCGGGCGATCTCCTCGGCGGTGGCGTCCACCAGGGGCAGCCGGACCGGACCGGCGGGCAGGCCCTGGAGGCTCAGTGCGGCCTTGGTGAGGATGGCGCCCTGGGTGCGGAACATCCCGCTGAAGACCGGGAGCAGCGCCTGGTGGGCGGCGGTGGCCGCGGCGACGTTCCCGGCGGTGAAGTCCTCGATCATCCCGCGCAGCCGGCCGGCGGCGACATGGGCGACCACACTGACGATGCCGACGGCCCCGACCGAGAGCAGCGGCAGGTTCAGGATGTCGTCGCCGGAGTACCAGGCCAGGTCGGAGCGGGCGATCGCCCAAGCGGCGGCGCCGAGGTCGCCCTTGGCGTCCTTGTTGGCCACGATCCGCGGGTGCTCGCCGAGCCGGACCAGGGTCTCGTGCTCCAGCGCGACTCCGCTGCGCCCGGGGATGTCGTAGAGCATCACCGGCAGCCCGGTGCTGTCCGCGATCGCGACCGAGTGCCGGTACAGGCCCTCCTGCGGCGGCTTGCTGTAGTACGGCGTGACGACCAGCAGCCCGTGCGCGCCGGCGGCCTCGGCCTGCCGGGCCAGCTCGACGCTGTGCGCCGTGTCGTTGGTGCCGACCCCCGCGATGACGTGCGCCCGGTCGCCGACCGCCGCCACCACGGCCCGGACCAGCTGCGCCTTCTCGGCGTCGGTGGTGGTCGGCGACTCGCCGGTGGTGCCGTTGAGGACCAGGCCGTCGTTGCCCTCGTCGACGAGGTGGGCGGCCAGGCGCTGGGCGCCGTCGAGGTCGAGGCCGCCGTCAGCGGTGAACGGGGTCACCATCGCGGTCAGCACCCGGCCGAAAGGGGTCTGCGGTGTGGAGGTCGGAGCCATGGGTCCAAAAATACTCGTAGCCGGTGAGGGGGCGGCCAGGCCGGTCCAGTCTTCGGACGTCCGCCCTGGATAAACCGGGCAAACCATAGGATTCCGGCGCTGCCCGCTCGGGGGTTCAAGCAGCACCGGAATCCGTGCCCCGAGCCTAGGGACGGCCCAGAACCGCTGCAATCCGGACATGCCGGACCGATACATCCATATGCCTATCCACCCAGGTCAGGGTGCGACCCGGCCATGGGTGTTGAAGGCCGCATGGGTGAGCGGCATGAGCTTGGCCCATTCCGCCTCCATCTTTTCGGCCACCATCTCGATCTCGCGCTGCGGGAAGGTCGGCACGATACCGCGCTCGTCCTTGGTGCGCAGCGACAGGAAGTGCATCAGCGACCGGGCGTTGCAGGTGGCGTACATCGAGGAGAAGAGACCGACCGGCAGCACCGCGCGGGCCACCTCGCGGGCCACGCCCTCGCTCAGCATCTCCTGGTAGGCCTCGTACGACTGCTGGTAGGAGCGCTCCATCGCGGTGGTGACCGTCTTGTACTGCTCCGGCGTGCCCTCGTGGAACTCGTACTTGCCGGGCCGGCCCTGCTGGACCAGCCGGCGCTCCTCGCCCGGCACGTAGAAGACCGGCTCCAACTCGCGGTAGCGGCCGCTCTCCTCGTTGTACGACCAGCCCGCCCGGTGCCGGTGGAACTCCCGGAAGACGAAGATCGGCGCGCTGATGAAGAAGGTCAGCGAGTTGTGCTCGAACGGCGTGCCGTGCCGGTCCCGCATCAGGTAGTTGATCAGGCCCTTGGACTTCTCCGGGTCCTGCTGGAGCGCCTCCAGGGACTGCTCGCCCGCGGTCGAGACCCGGGCCGCCCAGATCACGTCCGAGTCGGCGGCGGCGCTGCGGACCAGCTCCACCGTGACATCGCTGCGGAACAGCGGGGTGGTCTCCGCACTGTCGGTCACGCGTTACTCCTCTTTCTCACCGTCGTCGGCGACAGCCTAGGGCGTGCGCCCGGCGTCACCCTCGAAGCTTGATCGCATGCTGCATGGTCTTGCGTGCCCGCGGGGTGTCGCCGGCGTCCGCGTACGCCACGGCCAGCCGGAACCAGACCCGCCAGTCGGCCGGCTCGGCCTCGGCCTCGGCCTGCCGCCTGGCGAAGACCTCGTCGGCCGAGTCCCGGTCGATCCGGCCACCGGCGGTGCGCCGCAGCTCGTCCACCGGCAGGCCGCCCTCGGCCTCCAGCTCGCGGGACATCGCCTCGGTGACCCGGCCGAACTTGACGGTCTGCCACAGGAACCAGATCCCGATGGCCGGGATGACGAACGCGCAGACCCCGATGCCGATCCCGAACGGCTTGCCGGTGGCGATCAGTTGGACCCCCTCGCCGATGCAGATCAGCGAGACGAGCAGGAGGACGGCGGCGAGGATGAAGAACCCGGTGCGTGAGGTCATGGTCGGCTCACAGGTCCAGGAAGTGTTCGAGGCCGAAGGTCAGCCCCGGGGTCTCGGTCACCCGCCGCACGCCCAGCAGGATGCCCGGCATGAAGCAGCTGTGGTGCAGCGAGTCGTGCCGGATGGTCAGGGTCTCCCCGGTGTCCCCGAAGAGCACCTCCTGGTGCGCCAGCAGGCCGCGCAGCCGGACCGCGTGCACCGGCACCCCGTCCACGTCGGCGCCGCGGGCGCCGGGCAGGCCGTGGCTGGTCGGGTCCTCCTGGCGCGGGCGGCCGGCGGCCTCGCGGGCGGCCGCGATCAGCTGCGCGGTGCGGGTGGCGGTGCCGGAGGGCGCGTCGGCCTTCCGGTTGTGGTGCAGCTCGACCACCTCGACCGACTCGAAGTACTTCGCCGCCTGCTGGGCGAACTGCATGGTGAGCACCGCGCCGATGGAGAAGTTCGGCGCGATCAGGCAGCCCACCGGGCCGGTGCCGGTGCTGGGCGCGGCGGCCAGCCAGCCGGTCAGCAGCTCCAGCCGCTCGGGGGTCCAGCCGGTGGTGCCGACCACGGTGTGGATCCCGTTCGCGGTGCAGTACTCCAGGTTCCGCATCACCGCGTCGGGGTGGGTCAGCTCGACGGCGACCTGGGCACCGCTCTCGACCAGGGTCTCCAGCCCGGAGTCCCGGCCCAGGGCGGCGACCAACTCCAGGTCGGGCGCGGCCTGGACGGCCCGGACGGCCTCGGAGCCGATCCGGCCGGTGGCGCCGATCACGGCGACGCGCAGCGTCATGGGGGTCCTTTCGGAGGGTCGGGCCGGCTCAGGCCAGCAGGTCGACGAGCTTGGCGGCCCGCCGGTCGGTGATCGGACCGATCAGGGCGAGCGAGGGCCGGTACGCCCCCAGCACATCACGCGCCACCTGCTGGACATCCTCCAGGGTGACCCCGGAGATCTTCGCCAGCATGTCGTCGACCGACAGGTGACTGCCGTAGCAGAGCTCGGCCTTGCCGATCCGGTTCATCAGCGAGCCGGTGTCCTCCATGCCGAGCACGGTGGAGCCGGAGATCTGGCCGATCGCGCGGCGCAGCTCCTCCTCGGTGATGCCCTCGGCGACCACCTTGGCGAGCTCCTCGCGGCAGATCCGCAGCACCTCCTCGACCCGCTTGGGCTGGCAGCCGGCGTAGACGCCGAACAGGCCGGTGTCGGCGTAGGAGGAGGAGTACGAGTAGACCGAGTAGGCCAGCCCGCGCTTCTCCCGCACCTCCTGGAAGAGCCGGGAGCTCATCCCGCCGCCGAGCGCCGCGTTGAGCACGCCCAGCGCCCAGCGGCGCTCGTCGTGCCGGGGCACGCCGGGCACCCCGAGCACCAGGTGCGCCTGCTCGGTGGCCCGGTTGAGCACCTCGACCTGGCCGGAGGTGCGCACCGGCTTCCGCCCGCGCCGGACCTCGGCCGGGGCGGCGGCCGACTTGGCGAGCACCTCGGCGAAGGCGGCCTCGACCTGCTGGACGACCTTGCGGTGGTCCAGGTTGCCGGCAGCCGCGACGACCAGTTGCTCGGGCCGGTAGCGGCGCTTGAAGAAGCCGGCGATCTGGTCCCTGGTCAGGCCGTTGACGGTCTCCTGGGTGCCCAGGATCGGCCGGCCGAGCGGGGTCGAACCGTAGATCACCTTGGCGAACAGGTCGTGCACCACGTCGCCCGGGTCGTCCTCGGCCATCGCCATCTCCTCGAGGATGACGCCGCGCTCGGCCTCCACGTCCTCGGTGCGGATCAGCGAGCCGGTGAGCATGTCGCAGACCACGTCGATGGCCAGCGGCAGGTCGGCGTCCAGCACCCGCGCGTAGTAGCAGGTGTTCTCCTTGGCGGTGAAGGCGTTCATCTCGCCGCCGACCGCGTCCAGCGCGGCCGAGATCTCCAGCGCGCTACGCCGCGCGGTGCCCTTGAAGAGCAGGTGCTCGAGGTAGTGGGTGGCGCCGTTGAGGACCGGGGTCTCGTCGCGCGAGCCGACCCCGACCCAGATGCCGAAGGTCGCCGAGCGGACCGTCGGCAGGGTCTCGGTGACGACTCGCAGGCCGCCGGGCAGGACGGTGCGGCGCACCGTTCCGGCGCCGTCCACGCCCTTGAGCAGGGTCCGGGTGCTGCCGGGGCGCTGCTTCGCCGCCGAGGCCTGGGACACGGAACGTCCTTTCACCGGAGCACGGCTCCGGGGTGATGCGGTGACAACAGGGTGCGGCCCGTACGCCGCGAGGGGCGTACGGGCCGCGGGATCAGCGGACGAGCGTCACTCGGCCGCGGCGGCCTCGCCGCCCTCGGCGTCCTCGATGACCGGGATCAGCGAGAGCTTGCCACGCGGGTCGATCTCGGCGATCTCGACCTGGACCTTGGCGCCGACGCCGAGCACGTCCTCGACGTTCTCCACGCGCTTGCCACCGGCCAGCTTGCGGATCTGCGAGATGTGCAGCAGGCCGTCCTTGCCCGGCATGAGCGAGACGAACGCGCCGAACGTCGTGGTCTTCACCACGGTGCCCAGGTAGCGCTCGCCGACCTCCGGCATGGTCGGGTTGGCGATCTGGTTGATCGTCGTACGGGCAGCCTCCGCCGAGGGGCCGTCGACCGCACCGATGTAGATGGTGCCGTCGTCCTCGATGGTGATGTCCGCGCCGGTGTCCTCCTGGATCTGGTTGATCATCTTGCCCTTGGGGCCGATGACCTCACCGATCTTGTCCACCGGGATCTTGATGGTGATGATGCGCGGCGCGTTCGGCGACATCTCGTCGGGCGCGTCGATGGCCTCGTTCATCACGTCGAGGATGTGCAGGCGGGCGTCCTTGGCCTGCTTGAGGGCGGCGGCCAGGACGGAGGCCGGGATGCCGTTCAGCTTGGTGTCCAGCTGCAGGGCGGTGATGAAGTTGCGGGTACCGGCGACCTTGAAGTCCATGTCGCCGTACGCGTCCTCGGCGCCCAGGATGTCGGTCAGCGCGACGTAGTGGGTCTCACCGTCGATCTCCTGCGAGATCAGGCCCATGGCGATACCGGCGACGGCGGCCTTCAGCGGCACACCGGCGTTCAGCAGCGACATGGTGGAGGCGCAGACCGAACCCATCGAGGTGGACCCGTTGGAGCCGAGCGCCTCGGAGACCTGGCGGATCGCGTAGGGGAACTCCTCGCGGGTCGGCAGCACCGGGATGAGCGCCCGCTCGGCCAGCGCGCCGTGACCGATCTCGCGGCGCTTCGGGGAGCCCACCCGACCGGTCTCGCCGACCGAGTACGGCGGGAAGTTGTAGTTGTGCATGTAGCGGCGCCGGGTCTCCGGGGAGAGGGTGTCCAGCTGCTGCTCCATGCGGAGCATGTTCAGGGTGGTGACGCCCAGGATCTGGGTCTCGCCACGCTCGAACAGCGCCGAGCCGTGCACCCGCGGGATCGCCTCGACCTCGGCGGCCAGGGTGCGGATGTCGGTGACGCCGCGGCCGTCGATGCGGACCTTGTCCTTGATGACCCGCTCGCGGACGATCTTCTTAGTCAGCGCGTTGTAGGCGGCGCTGATCTCCTTCTCGCGACCCTCGAACTCGGGGAGCAGCTTCTCGCCGGCCAGCGCCTTGACGCGGTCCAGCTCGTTGTTGCGCTCCTGCTTGCCCGGGATGGTGAGCGCCTGGGCCAGCTCGTCCTTGACGGCGGCGGTCAGCGCGGCGAGCACGTCGTCCTGGTAGTCCAGGAAGACCGGGAACTCGGCGGTGGGCTTGGCGGCCTGGGCGGCCAGCCGGGCCTGCGCCTCGCAGAGCACCTTGATGAACGGCTTGGCGGCGTCCAGACCGCCGGCCACGACCTCCTCGGAGGGGGCCTCGGCGCCACCGGCGACCAGCTTGATGGTCTTGTCGGTGGCCTCGGCCTCGACCATCATGATCGCGACATCGCCGTCGGCCAGCACCCGGCCGGCGACGACCATGTCGAAGACGGCCTCCTCCAGCTCGCTGTGGGTCGGGAAGGCCACCCACTGGCCGCGGATCAGCGCGACGCGGACGCCGCCGATCGGGCCGGAGAACGGCAGGCCGGCCAGCTGGGTGGAGGCGGAGGCGGCGTTGATCGCGACCACGTCGTACAGGTGGTCGGGGTTGAGCGCCATGACGGTGGCGACGACCTGGACCTCGTTGCGCAGGCCCTTGACGAAGGACGGGCGCAGCGGGCGGTCGATCAGGCGGCAGGTCAGGATGGCGTCCTCGGAGGGGCGGCCCTCACGACGGAAGAACGAGCCGGGGATCCGGCCCGCGGCGTACATCCGCTCCTCGACGTCCACGGTCAGCGGGAAGAAGTCGAAGTGCTCCTTCGGCGCCTTGGACGCGCTGGTGGCCGACAGCACCATGGTGTCGTCGTCCAGGTAGGCCACGGCCGAACCGGCGGCCTGGCGGGCCAGCCGGCCGGTCTCGAAGCGGATGGTACGGGTGCCGAAGGAGCCGTTGTCGATCACGGCCTCGGCGTAGAACACGTTCTCTTCCACCTGGAAGATCTCCTCTTTCGTACGTCTCCGGGAGAGCGCCCCCGCGCTGCCTGCCTGCGGGGCCCTGACCTGCCGGGCCGGTCTTCGATCGAAGCCCCCGGGCGCTACCGCTCGGTCTGCGGTACTCCCGGCGGCCACTACCGAGGACCGGCGCCTCTCGGCTGCCAGGCCTGATCGGCGGGCTGCTGCACGCCTCGGCGAATGGACGCTCTCTCGGACGCGGGCGGCTTCCGTTTGAAGCCTGCGGCCCGCTGGGGGTTTGTGCCACTGCTCGGGTGGGGCGCCATGAACCGGCGCCATTTCCCGGCATGCCCACAACCCTACGGTGCAATCCTCGGCTGCCCCGGGAGGCGACCGCGATTTGCTCGCGCGCGGTGTCCGGCGCGCGGTACGCGCGAGGGGCGGCTCCCCGGTGGGGAGCCGCCCCAGGCAGCGGTCTTAGCGGGCGCCGCCGGCGGCACCGCGGCGGATGCCGAGACGGTCGACGAGCGTACGGAAGCGCTCGATGTCCTTCTTGGCCAGGTACTGCAGCAGCCGGCGGCGCTGGCCGACCAGGATCAGCAGGCCACGACGGCTGTGGTGGTCGTGCTTGTGGAACTTGAGGTGCTCGGTCAGGTCCGAGATGCGACGGGAGAGCATGGCCACCTGGACCTCGGGGGAGCCGGTGTCGCCCTCCTTGGTCCCGTACTCGGCGATGATCTGCTTCTTGACGGCGGCGTCGAGGGCCACTGCGTCTCCTTCTGGGGTTCCTACCGAGTGACTCTGGTCTACGGCACAGGGTCTGCTTGAACTCGGATCGAAGGCCAAGGGTACCAGCAGCCGCCCGACCGACCGTTCCGCACCGTCCGGCCCGACCGGTTGTCCCCTCTTTACCCGGAACCCGGGACGGCCCCCGCGCGGTGACCGGGGGTGACCGGTGGACGGGGGCGCGACGGGCGCCGACCGTCCGCCTGTCGGGATTTTCGGGAACTTTTTCCGGGCCGTCGGCTGCGGTTATCGTCGCCGGCCGCGGGGGCGGTTGGGGCGCTCTGACATGCCTGGGCCAGCCGTGGCCAGTGTGGCAGCTGACCTTTGATTCATGTGCGCAACGTGCAGTTCACCTTTGATCCAAGCCCCGTTGGCCAAAGGTAACAAGTCGGACATCGAGCGCGACGGGCTTAGCTGATCTTCGGTTTGGATAGTCATGCGGTTCGACGCAACGGATTCCGAAGCAATTCCGCCATTGACGCGATCAATACGCCCCACGCACCATGGGCCGGCCGGGAGCGAGCTGCACCACAGAGGCCGAACACCCCCCGCCGGAGGCGATACCGCTCCCCGCCCAGCACCGCACAGGACCGCGCCCCTCGCGCTGAGCCGATCGGACCCCCGCCATGACCGACACGCTTCGTCCGCCCTCCGCCACCACGCCGGTGACGGTCCGTACCACCGAAGCCCCGCAGACGCTCAAGCGTTCCCTCGGTGTGGTCGGCGGCACGCTGCTGACGCTCTCCTGCGTCACCCCGGCCTCCTCGCTCTTCGTCCTGGTGCCCTCGCTCTTCAACGCTCTGGGCACGGCCACCGCGCTGACCATCGGGATCGGCGCGGTCCTCTGCGTCGCGGTGGCCTTCTGCTACTCCGAGCTGGGCACCCTGATCCCCAGCGCCGGCGGTGAGTACGCGATGGTCGGCACGCTGGCCGGGCGGTTCGCCGGCTGGCTGGTCTTCATCCAGTCGCTGATCGTCGTGATGATCGTCCCGTCGGTGATCGCCATCGGCACGGCCGCCTACCTCGCGCCGATCGTGCACCTCAGCCCGGCGGTGGCCGGCGCCGGCGTGATGCTCGCCGCCACCGTGGCCGGCCTGCTCGACCTGCGCGCCAACGCCTGGATCACCGGCATCTTCCTGGTGCTGGAGGTGATCGCGGCCGGCGTGGTCTCGGTGCTCGGCTTCGCGCACAGCCAGCGCGGCGTCGGCAGCCTGTTCCACGGCGTGCTGGCCGACGCCCACGGGGTGACCAGCCCGGTCGGCCTGGGCGCCATCTTCGCCGCGATGGGCACCGCGCTCTTCGTCACCCAGGGCTTCAGCA
Source organism: Kitasatospora sp. NPDC052896 (assembly GCF_044547075.1). Classification (NCBI taxonomy): domain Bacteria; kingdom Bacillati; phylum Actinomycetota; class Actinomycetes; order Kitasatosporales; family Streptomycetaceae; genus Kitasatospora; species Kitasatospora sp. NPDC052896. Next base: position 40,501 of record NZ_JBITZU010000036.1, on the reverse strand, counting down.
CCGCGATCTACCTCTCCGAGGAGCTGGAGAACCCGCGCCGCAACGTCGCCCGGACCGTGCTGTGGACGCTCGGCCTCTCGGCCGTGGTGATCATGGTCCCGGTCATCGCGATCACCCTGGGCGCGCCCGACCTGGCCACCCTGACCGGTGGCGACATCTCCGGCATGGTGGCCGGCTGGAGCGACTCCGCGCTCGGCACCTTCATCAGCCTCTGCATCGCGCTGGCGATCATCAACGCCGGCATCGTCATGGTGATCCAGAACTCCCGGGTGCTCTTCGCCTCCGGCCGCGACAAGGCCTGGCCGGCGCCGGTCAACAAGGCCTTCGGCACCCTGAACAAGTTCAACGCCCCCTGGGTCTCCACCCTCGCGGTCGGCGTGCCCGGCGCGGCGCTCTGCTTCGTTCCCGGCACCCTGCTCACCAACATCACCGGTGTCGCGGTCGCCGCGCTCTACCTGCTGGTCGCCGTCGCCGCGCTGCTCTCCCGCCGGGCGCAGCACAAGGACGTACCGGCCTGGCGCCAGCCGCTCTGGCCGGTGCTGCCGGCGCTGCTGATCCTGGTCCTCTGCTACGTGCTGACCCAGCTGGACACCACCGCGCTGATCTGGACCGGCGGGATCACCGCGGTGGCCAGCCTCTACTGGGTCTTCTTCCTGCGCCCGCGCCCGGAGAGCCACTGGGTGATCACCCTTCCGGAGGACGAGCGGATCTGACCGCCGCTTGACCCCGCCCGCCCCGGACGGCCCGGGCACCTCCCCCACGGTGCCCGGGCCGTCGGGCTGTCGGGCCGGGGGCCGGAGGCCTCAGCCGCCCATCGCGCGGGCCCGTGCGTAGAGGTCGAGCACGCCGAGGCAGAGCGGCACCAGGGAGAGCAGCACCGCGGCGTCCACCAGCTCCAGCAGCCGGCCCCAGCGCGGGGTCAGGCCGCCCCGCGGGACGAGCACGCCGACCGTCAGCAGGACCGCCGCGAGCAGGGTGAGGGCGAGCACCGGACCGAGCGCCCGGGCACCGGCCGGCGGGTGCGTCGCCAGGCCGAGCGTGAGCAGGCAGAACGTGCCGAGGCCGGCCACCAGCAGCGCGACCACCTGCCCGGTGAGCCGGAACAGCCGGGCCCGCAGCAACGCGGCCAGGCCCAGGGCCGGCGCGAGCAGCCGGGCGAACGCGGAGTCGGTGCCGCCCAGCACCCCGGCGGCCACCACGAGGACGGCCGCGCACCCGCCGACCAGGCCGAGCAGCAGCTCGTGCCCGCGCCGGGCCAGCGCCGCGATCCGCTCGGCGTCCGGCTGCTGGGGGCCACCGGGCCGATCCGGGCCACCACCGCCGCCACCCTCGTCGCCGCCGCCGTCACCGCTGTCACTGCCGCCGTCGCCGCCGTCCAGCGGGTCGCGGAAGGCGATCGGCAGCCGGGCGAACCGCGCCGCGAGGCCGGGCAGGAACCCGATCAGGCCCACCGCCGCGACGCCCGCCACCGCGGCCGCCGCGCTCGGTGCGGCGCCGGTCAGGATCGTCCCGAAGGCGGCCGCCACGCCGGTGGCCGCCAGCAGCGCGGCCGCCACGAAGGGCGCGTCGCCCAGCGGCAGCAGCACGACCAGCAGCACCGAGGTGATCAGCAGCGCGGTGCACCCGGCGAGCAGCTGCGACCGGCCCGGTCCCGCCCCGGCGTCGGGCGGGAGCAGCGCGGTGCCCGCGACCAGCGCGTGCGGCAGGGCACCGAGGCCGAGCGCGACCGCCGACGGCCGGTCGTCGTACACCCGGGACCTGGCCCCGGCGAGGGCGACCAGCAGGACGGCCAGCACCGCCGCGGTGGTCCCGGGCAGGCCGCGGGTCAGATGGCGAACCGGGTCGACGGACCAGAGCAGCAGCGCGGCCAGCGTCAGCAGCAGCACCCCGGAGGTCAGGCCGAAGAAGAGCAGCCGTCCGTCGTGCCAGTGCCGCGGGTCGCACCGGACGGCCGCGGCGACGGCCTCCGTGACGTCGTCGTAGATCGGTGCGGGCGGCGGGTGGCCGCACGGGCGCAGCAGCAGCAACTCGCCGTCCAGCACCCGCTGGGCGGCCAGGCTGCGCGAGGGGTCGAGCGCCGAGCCGTCCCGCCGGACGAGTCGGCGGCCGACCGGCTCGCCCTCGGCGGCCGGCTCGCCGCAGAGCCGCCACACCTCCGGATACAGGTCGGCCAACGGGACGTCCTCCGGAAGGGCCAGATCGACCCGCCGCCCGGCCCCCGTGACGGTGAGCCGGCAGAAGCCGGCGGCGGTGGGCTGCACCAAGCGGGCACCTCTCTCTGGTCTCTCTCCGGCCCCTCCCCAGGGGGTCGCCCCGTACCTTAGGCGCGCCGACCGGGTGTCCCGGCCCCACTACGATCGTCCCGGCCCGGGCCGGGACGCCGCCGAGCTGTCGTCAATCATCGAGGATTGGTGCCGAGTTGAGCGTGGTCACCGTCAAGCGGCTGCCCAGGCTGTCACCCCCGGGGGTGCCGGGTGAGCCGGTCGTTCTGGTGGCGCCGCCCGAACTCCCCCCGGAGCGGGACGGTGGGGGCGGGTGGACCGAACTGCTGCCGCTGCTCGGCATGGGCTCCTCCGCCGCGTTCCTCTTCCTGCCCGGGGCCACCGGGTTCATGAAGGTGATGGGTGGCCTGATGGCCGCCTCGACCGTGGCGATGGCGCTGGCCCAGCTCGTCCACGCCCGCCGCGGCGACTCCGGTGACCTGACGCGCGACCGACGCGACCACCTGCGCCATCTGGGCCAGGCCCGCCGCGGGCTGCGCCGGACCGCCCGGCTGCAACGGGCCGCCGCGCTCTTCACCCACCCCGATCCCGGGCAGCTGTGGGCGCTGGCCGCCGACGGCCGGCGGGTCTGGGAACGCCGGCCGGGGGACCCGGACTTCGGCCAGGTCCGGATCGGCACCGGCACCCAGCGGCTCGCCACGCCGATCACGCTGCCGCCGACCGCCCCGCTGGACCGGCTGGAGCCACTGACCGCGCAGGCCGTCCAGCGACTGGTCGCCACCCACGGCACGCTCGACGCGATGCCGATGACCGTCGCGCTGCGCGGCTTCCGCCACCTCGCGCTGGCCGGCGACCCGGAGACCGTCCACGGGGTGACCCGGTCCCTGCTCGCCCAGCTGACCACCCTGCACTCGCCCGAGGACCTGGTGCTGGCGGTGGCCTGCGGGCCCGGTTCGGCGGCGGCGTGGGAGTGGACCAAGTGGCTGCCGCACGCGCAGGACGTCGGCTCGGCCGACGGTGCGGGCAGCGGCCGGCTGGTCCGGGGCGGCCTGGACGAACTGGAGACCCTGCTGGCGGACCGGTTGTCCGGCCGGCCGCGGTTCGACCCGGGCGGTCCGCCGGTCCTCGACCGGCCGCACCTGGTGGTGCTGCTGGACGGCGGCCGGGTGCCCGGTGACTCACCGCTGGTCGGCGGCGAGGGCCTGCAGGGGGTGACCGTCATCGAGCTGCTCCGCGGCGGGGCGCGCGGTGACCTGCGGCTCACGGCCACGCCCGAGCGGCTCTCCGTGGAACTCCCGGACGGCACGACGTACCGCGGCGGGCCGGACCGGATCAGCGGCGTCCAGGCCGAGGCGCTGGCCCGGCTGCTCGCGCCGCTCCGGCCCGCCGGTCCGGGCGGCGACGAACCGCCGCTCTCCGGGCTCGACTTCACCGACCTGCTGGAGCGACCGCGCGCCGCGCAGGAGCGGCTGCGGGTGCCGATCGGCGTCGGCGAGGGCGGCGAGCCGGTGCTGCTCGACCTCAAGGAGGCGGCGCAGGAGGGGATGGGACCGCACGGCCTGTGCGTCGGCGCGACCGGCTCCGGCAAGTCCGAACTGTTGCGCACTCTGGTGCTCGGGCTCGCGGCCACCCACTCCCCGGAGACGCTGAACTTCGTCCTGGCCGACTTCAAGGGTGGTGCCACCTTCGCCGAGCTGGCCGAACTCCCGCACGTGGCCGCGCTGATCACCAACCTGGCCGAAGACCTCGCGCTGGTCGAGCGGATGGCCGAGGCCGTCTCCGGCGAGTTGACCCGCCGCCAGGAACTCCTGCGCGCGGCAGGCAACTTCGCCAACCTCACCGACTACGAACGGGCCCGGACGACCGGCGCGGCACTCGCGGCGCTGCCCACGCTGCTCCTGGTGATCGACGAGTTCAGTGAACTGCTCACCGCCAGGCCGGAGTTCATCGACGTCTTCATCCAGATCGGACGGATCGGACGGTCGTTGGGGGTGCACCTGCTGCTCGCCTCGCAGCGTCTGGAGGAGAGCCGGCTGCGCGGCCTGGAGGCCTACCTCTCCTACCGGATCGGGCTGCGGACCTTCTCGGCGGCCGAGTCGCGCACGGCGATCGGCGTGCCGGACGCCTACCACCTGCCGCCGGTCCCGGGCGTCGGCTACCTCAGGACCGGCACCGACGGCCTGGTCCGGTTCACCGCCGGATACGTCTCCGGGCCCCACCGACCGGGCGGTTCGGGCGCTCCGGTCGGCGGCGGGCGGCGTCCGGCGCTGTTCACCGCCGCGCCGGTGCCGCTGCCGGCGGTCGAGCCGCCCGTGCTGGGGGTGGACGGCGAGACCGTGCTGGAGGCGGTGGTGCGGCGCCTCGCGGGCCAGGGCCCGCCGGCGCACCGGGTCTGGCTGCCGCCGCTGGAGCGGTCCCCGTCCCTCGACGGGCTGCTGCCGCCGCTCGTCGCCACTCCCGAGCGCGGGCTCACCGCCCCCGGGCACCCCGCGCTCGGCCGGCTCACCGTGCCGGTCGGCCTGGTGGACCGGCCCGCCCAGCAGCGCCGTGACGTGTGGTCGCTGGACTTCTCCGGCGCGGCCGGCCACGCGCTGGTCGTCGGCGGTCCGCGCTCGGGCAAGTCCACCCTGCTGCGAACCGTCATCGCCTCGTTCGGGCTCACCCACACGCCGACCGAGACCCAGTTCTACTGCCTGGACTTCGGTGGTGGCGGCCTGCTCGCGCTCGACGACCTCCCGCACGTCGGCCAGGTCGCCACTCGGCTCGATCCGGAGCGGGTCCGCCGGACCGTCGCCGAGGTGCACGGCGTGCTGAACGCCCGGGAGGAGCTCTTCCGGGCCGAGCGGATCGACTCGGTGGAGACCTACCGCCGGCACCGGGCGGCCGGCCGGTTCCCGGAGCTGCCCTGGGGTGACGTCTTCCTGGTTATCGACGGCTGGGCCGCCTTCCGCGGCGAGAACGAGCCGCTCGAGCCGGTGGTCCAGGACATCGCCGCCCGCGGCCTCAACTTCGGCGTGCACCTGGTGATCACCGCGGCCCGTCCCGGCGAGCTGCGGCCGGGCCTGCGCGACCAGCTGCTCGGCCGGGTCGAGCTGCGGCTGAGCGACCCGATGGACTCCGAGGTCGACCGCCGGCGGGCTGGAACCGTCCCGATCGGCCGGCCGGGCCGTGGCCTGACCCCCGACCGGCTGCACTGGCTGGCCGGGCTGCCCCGACTGGACGGCTCGGCCGTCGTCGAGGACCTCGCGGACGGCACCGCGGCCCTGGTGACGGCGGTGCGCGACGCCTGGCCGGGCGCGCCGGCGCCCCGGGTGCGGCTGCTGCCCGAGCTGCTGGACGCCGACCGGCTGCCCGGGGGCGGCGAGCAGCCACGCTCCGGGGTCGCCTTCGGCATCGACGAGGACGCGCTGGCACCGGTCTTCGTCGACTTCGAGACCGACCCGCTGTTCCTGGTCTACGGCGGCGCGGAGTCGGGCAAGAGCGCGCTGCTGCGGCTGCTGACGCACCAGATCGCCGAGCGCTACCCGCCGGAGCGGGCGCTGCTGGTGGTCGCCGACTACCGGCGGGCGCACCTCGGGCGGTTGCCGGAACGCCACCTGCACCAGTACTGCACCGCGCAGCCGCAGCTGCGGGAGGTGCTGACCTCGCTGGCCGGTTCGATGGGCCGCCGGCTGCCCGGACCGGACGTCACCCCCGAGCAGCTGGACGAGCGCAGCTGGTACCACCAGCCGGACGCCTTCGTCGTCGTCGACGACTACGACCTGGTGGCGGTCGCCGGTGGCAACCCGCTGCAACCGCTGCTGGAGTACCTCCCGTTCGCCCGCGACCTCGGGCTGCGGGTGATCGTCGCGCGGAACTCGGCCGGCGCCGGGCGCGCCTCGTTCGAGCCGGTGACCACGCGGATGCGGGAGTTGGGCGCGCAGGGCGTGCTGCTCTCCGGGGACGCCGCCGAGGGCCCGCTGCTCGGCGGCGTCAGGCCGCGGGCACTGCCGCCGGGGCGCGGAGTCTTCGTCGGGCGAAGGGGAGCGCCGCGCGTGGTCCAGACTGGGTGGCACGCAATCCGGTGAGGATGTTCCAGATGGTGAGGGGGTCGGGCCAGTGGTCGAGGTGACCAGGGGTCATGGTTGTCTGTCGGCCGGCACGCCCCCGCCGACCGCCGGCACCACCCAGCACCACCTATCTGCCGCCGACTGCCGTCCGCAGCGGCCCGCAGCGTGAGGACTCGACTGACATGAGCAACTACCAGCAGCACCTGGGGCCCGGTGGGCAGCCGTACGCGCAACAGCAGCAGCCGCAGGCCTGGGCGCAGCAGGCACCACCGGCACCGCAGCAGCCCGCTCCGGCGCCGCCGGCCGGGCGCAGGCTGTTCGGGCCGGTCAACTGGCGGGTGGTCAGGATCTCCATCCCGATCATCGTGGTGGTCGAGGGCCTGATCACGGCACTCGCCTGGCCCGCCATCAGCAGGCAGACCCAGTCCACCGTGGCCATGCACAAGCTGGTCGAGCCGCCGGCCGTCACGCTCAACGGCCTGCCGCTGAATCTGGTGCCGCTCACCAGCGACGACCGGCCGGGGACGGACGCGGAGACCGACCAGACCGGGCACAACAAGCAGGACCTCGGGCTGACCCGGCTGGACAGCCTCACCTACAGCCCGGACGGGCGGATGGGCTCGGCACCCGGGTACCAGGTCTTCTCCGCCTACGGGGACATCAAGGATCCGGCGGCGCGGATGAAGCTGGCGATCGCCAACATCAAGGTGGTCGGCGCGCAGCAGCTCGGACCGATGCTGCAGTTCCCCGCGAAGGGCAACAACTCCGGTGACGTCCCGATCGAGTGCACGGGCATGGAGGTCAACGGCGCCATGGGCACCGAGGGCTGGTGCACCTGGTCGAACCGGAGCACCATCGGCACGGTCACGCTGATCAGCCAGACCCCCGGCGGGCCCTCGGCCGCCGAACTGGGCCGGCTCGCCGACGCCACCGCGCAGCTGCGCGACCAGATGTACGCGCCGAGCTGACGGGCGGTCGCTCCGGCGACCGGTCAGCCGAACGGGCTCTCCGGGCGCGGCACGGTGTACGGCCGCGCCCGGACGGGATCGGCGGGGTCGGCGGGGTCGGCGGCGTGCCGGTGCGACCGCGCCAGCAGGTCCACCCCGGACCGCCAGCCCGGGCCCGCAGGCTCGGCGTCCGGCCCGGTGACCGCCCGCAGCGGGACCGCGACCGCGCTCTCGACCCCCTTCGCGACCAGGCGGTTCGCCAGCCAGTCGCGCTTCGGCACGTCGGCGCGCAGCAACCGCCCGACCCGGGCGGCCCGGCGGATCTCCGCCGCCACCCGGCGTGCTTCGCAGCCCTTCCGGAGCCGGTCGGCGACCCGCTCGGCCTGCCGCAGCTCCCGGGCCGCGCGCTCCAGACGCCGCAGTGTCAGGCCCAGTTGGACCGAGACCCGCTCCACCCGGGCCACCCAGCCGGCGACCTGGGCCGCCGACAGCACCGGCTCCAGCAGCACGGCCAGGCCCGCGCTGGCGACGTCGACCAGCGCCATCGCCGCGAGTTCGGCGATCAGCCACTCGACCGCCTCCCGGACCAGCCCGACCGCCACCTCCTCGGCCTGCCGGCACTCCCGCGCGGCCTGCGCCAGGATCCCGGCGGTCCGCGCCGCGTCCTCGGCCGTCGCGTCGATCGCCGCGACGACCTCGCCCAGGTGCCCGCCGAAGGCGTCCGAGGCCATCCCCTCCCACTGGGCGGCGACGGTGAGCGCGCCGGTGCGCAGCGCCCCGGCGGTCTCCGCCAGGGTGACGGCCTGCCGGTGCCACTCCTCGGCCGCCGTCCGGACCTCGGCGGACCGTCCGGTCACCGACTCCAGCAGGGCCGGCAGGCCGGTGGCCCGCAGGGCGGTCCGGACCAGCCGGTCGAGCCCGTGGTCCGGCGGGGCCGGAGCCGGCTCCGGAGGGTCGGGCAGCGCGGGGAGGGGCTGCGGGTCGCCGTCCCGGGCCCACCGGTAGGCGTCGTCCGTCGGGCGTCCCACTACCCGTCGCCGCTGAGACCGGCGGCCGCGTCGTCCTCGGCCTGGCGGTAGGCCCGGGCGTTGTCGCGCAGCCCCCGGGCCGTGCGGGCGAGGGCGTCCAGCAGGACCTGGCGGTCGCGCTGCCCGGCCCGGGCGTGCCGCGCGCACGCGTCGTGCAGCACGGCGGAGTCCGGCAGCCGGCCGAAGGCGTCGGGCGGGAGCCGGACGTCCGCCAGAGCGGCCCCGGCGGCGCTCAGCCGCTCGTGCTGGGCTTCGACGATCGCGGCGAACTCCTCCAACGCCTGCGGGTGGACGGCGTATCTGACCATTCCTCGGCCTTCTGTGCGGTGCGCTCACGCCTCGTTCGGGGCGGCGCTTTCGTCGGGATCCTTCATGGGAACCGGGGCCGGGGTCGGAGCCGGAACCACCGCCGGGGCCGGGAGCACCACCGGGTAGCGCCGGCGCCGCCCCGCGTCGCTGGACACCGCGATCAGCGCGGAGACCACGCTGATCAGCGAGAAGAGGACCAGCAGGCTGCTGTCGGGAACGATCGCGGCCAGTGCGCCGGGCTCCGCGGGGCCCACCCGCCCCTCCGGGTCCTCCAGGACCGTGAGGGTCTCCCCCGCGTGACGGTCACGGCAGTTGGTGGTCGGGCCGCCCGGCACCGGGCTCCCGTCCAGGTGCGTGACCTTGCAGGTGTAGTAACTGTCCTGCGGGTCGCGGTAGTTCTTGTGGAACACCGCGTCCTGCACGGTCACCACCTGGACCTGGCGGCCGTGCAGCGCCAGCAGTGCCAGGTCCGCCGCGTGGCTGCCCGTCGCCGCACCGATCAGACAGCCGGTCATCACCATCACCGTGCCGCCGATCCGGTTGGCCCGCAGGGCGTCCCGCTGCAGCAGGAACACCAGGCCCGCGAAGGCGATCCAGAGCACCACCTGCGGGACGATCCCCAGGTACGGCATTAGGAAGGTCAGGCCGGTCGCGCCGATCGGCACCAGCACGATGATCACCAGTGCCCGGCGCAGGGCGAGTAACTTCCGCCGGCGCGGCCCGGCCGGGGCGGGTCGCGCCGCTGCGGTACTCAACTCCGGTTCAGTACTCAACGCCGGTCCCCTCATCCGAATACGCTACGCACATCATCGCGTACCGTCACCGCTCCGGTCGCCGTAGTCACGAATGACGGCTCCCCGTCCCGTGGTTCCGTCGCCGACACACTGGCCAGGACGTGCGAGAACACCCCGAGGTAGTCGCTCCAGCTGTCCGCGTCCCGGGTGGTCAGGGTCAGGATCGCGGCCCGGTCGTGCGTGAGCAGCGGCAGGCCGGCCCGCAGCTGGTAGACCTGCTCGACCTGGGGATGCCCGACCCCGAACACCGCTGCCGGCACCAGGACCTCACGACGGGAGGCGAGCAGCGCGACCGGCCCGTACGGCACCTCCAGCACGCCCGCCTCCAGCTCGGCCGCCTCCTCGCCGGCCCACTGCCGCGCGGTGCTCCGGGCGAACCGCCGCCGGTCGCGGCAGCGCGCCCCGACGAGCTGGACCGCGAGCAGGGCGGTGGTGAGCCCACCGCCGTCCGTCCGGAACAGACAGCCGGCCAGGTAGCCCGTTCCCGCGGCGAGCAATCGCCGGGCAGCGGCCTCGCTGCTCCGCAGCAGGCTCAGCTTCTGCTGGGGGGTGGCGTCCGGGAAGAGCGGCGCGAGGGCGTCCGCGAAGGTCGGCAGGCGGTTCTCGGGAGCCCCCGTCAGCGGGATCTCCAGGAAACCGGCGGGCAGCGTGAACCAGAACGCCGGTGGCGAGTACGGGGGTTGCTCAGTGCTGGTGCGCATGGCTCGCGTACCACTTGCCGAGGCCCACGGTGCTGCCGATCGCCGCGCCGGCGCCGGCGATCGCGGCGACCCTGTTCCGCTCCGCCGACATCGGCACGCCGGTGACGACGTTGCCGCCACCGGTGGCGTAGACCGAGGCGTCGGTGGCGGTCGGGTCGCCGCCCTCCTCGTCCTCCGCGTAGGCCGCCCAGGCGGTCGGCGCGGCGAACGCGACACCGGTCCCCGCCTGCGCCACGTCACCGGTCAGCTGCACGGCGTCCGGCGACGCGCCGAGCCGGCTCGCCAACGCCTCCGGCAGCCTGGTGACGAGCGGGTTGGTCGGATCGTCGGCCTTGGCCCAGCCGGCGAACTCCCGGACTCCGACGGTCACTCCGGACCGGAGGCCGGCGACCGTGCCCTCCTCGGCCGCGGCTGCCGCCCGAGCCGTCCGAGCCGCCGTGAATCCCTTGGCCGCGGGCCCGATCCCCGGGACCGCCCCCAACAGGTCACCGCCGAGCGTCAGATAGTCGCCGATGTGCCGTCCCGGCGGCCACAGCCGGCCGGTGGTGGCGTACTGGGTGGTGTGCACTCCCAGCGCCAGCAGGCTGAGTCCGACGGTCAGCACCGCGAACGCCGGACAGAAGACCGCGATCGCCCCGCTGATCCCGGCCGCCACACTGAGCCAGTCCGAGTGCGACTCCACCCACTCCCAGGCCTGGTCGAGCCAGTCCGGCTCGGGCGGCGCCTTGCTGTCGGCGGCCTCGCGGATCAGGTCCGCTCGGGCCTCGGCGACGCGCTGGTGCTCGTCCTGGAGGCGGTCGGCGGCGGCGAGGAGGGCGTCGAGCGAGGTCGTCGCCGTGTCGAGTCGCGTCTGCGCGTCGCCCAGCACGGCGACCGCCCGGTCGTAGCGATGCTGCGCGGCGGCGAGCGCGTCGGGATCGGGGTAGGTGCGGGCACGGTCCACGAGCCTCAGGTCGGGGTCGGCGGCGGCCCGTTGGTGGGACGCTCGGGCGTCGGCCAACTCGGCCCGGGCGCCGGCCGCCTGGCGCTCCAGGTCGGCCGCCTTGGCGTGGTTGCCGTTGAGCTCCGTCCACCAGGCGCTGAGCGCGTCGCGCGCCTGGCGCACCGAGTCGCCGGCCCGCCGGAGGTAGCCGGGCAGTTCGCCGAGCTTGGCCGCGAAGGCCTCGGCCGCCGGGCCGGTCCACTCGCCGTCGTTCCTGCCGATGGTGGAGAGGGTGTCGTGCACCGAGACCAGGTGATCGGCCACCTTGCCCAGGCCGGCGGCCAGGGCCTGCACGCTCGCGGGATCTCCCGGTGCCGGATCGAACCCGAGGCCGGGCCAGGGCGTCGCCGCGGTGCTCGGGGAGGGGGTGCTCAAGGACGGGGTGCTCAAGGGCTCGTCTCCTTGCCGATCGAGGCGGCTACCTCGGTTTCGGTCTGCTGGTAGTTCCGCCTGACCGCGGCCAGGCCACCGTCGAGCGCCTGCACGCAGTCCCGGAGCCGGCCGAGGCCGTGCTGCCACCTGCCCCTGAAGTGCTCGCAGGCCTGGTCGATCGACTCGGTGCCCGTGCGATGGCCATCGGCGAGGCCGAGGCCGTCCAGCGCGGACGCCAGGTCGTCGGCGCTGGATCTGAGGCCTGCGACGAGCTTGTCCAGCTCGGCGAGGTCGACGCTGAAATCGGTGCTCACGACGGCTCCTCGGAAGATCGGGAGGATTGGGAAGATCGGTGGACTTCCCTGCGCCGCCGGATCACCACGTACGCCGCACCGAGCAAGCCGCCCAGCGCGAGGGTCGTCGCACCGGCGGTGAATGCGGTGCCGGGCCTTCCCGGACTCGCGGTGGGGGCGGGGGTGGGGGTGCCGGCGGGCTGCGGGAGCGGGCCGGCCGCCGGCCCGGGATCGATGTCCATGGTCAGCGCGGAGTACGGCCGGACGAAGCCGTACCCCAGCCGCGGATCGGGGAGCGCGAGATGCGCGCCCTGGACGGACGGGGGCAGGCCCGCGCTCCTGATCAGACGGTTCACGACCTGACCGGCCGTGAGATGGGGAAACCTGGCCCGCACGAGCGCGGCGGCCGCGGAGACGTAGGCGGTCGCGTCGGAGGTGCCATCGGCTTGGCTGTACGCCCCGTGGGGCGCGGTGGAGACGATCCCCACGGCGGGCGCGAGGAGGGTGAGGTAACGGCTGGAGTTGGACTCACGCCAAAGCTCGCCGTTCTGGTCAACCCCGCCGACGGAGACTACGCCGGGGAAGGCGGGGAGGCCGATGTCGTTCTCGGTGGCGGTCTGGCCGATGCCGACAACGACGATGACGTCCTTGTCATGGGCGTACTGCAGGGCGTCGCGCTCGGGCTGGCCGAGGACGTTGAGCAGGGCTGAGATGTTGATGACCTTGGCACCGTGATCCACTGCGTAGCGGATGCCACGGGCAAGGGGATTTCCGGGGCCATAGGTCGAGTCACCATCGCTTAGCTTTACCGGGAGAATCTTGGCACCCGGGGACAATCCTTTGACCCCTTGACTGCCATCAGGACCATGACCCTTGGCGGCAATTAGCCCCGAGATACGGGTGCCATGACCAAAGTTATCTGCCACATTTGCAAGACCCCCTCCTTGAATCACGCTAATACCCGGCAAGGCCTGCCCAACCAAGTCAGGATGGCCACTATCCACTCCACTATCGAGCACTCCGACAACTACTCCAACACCAGTTGAGACTTTCCAAACTACGTCCACATTAAAAGCAGAGAGGGCCCACTGCTTACTGCGATAGCAGTCTTCCGCAATCGCCGAATTAGACGCTAGCCACACAAAGGCCACTATCAATGGCGCACAGGAAACACTCGCAGCCCGCCACCAGCAACACCCGCTGAGGCGGATTCGCGATAACTTAAAGCAACGCCGAACCTCACAAACTACTTGATAACTGGGGGAATAGTTTCCAGTTTTGGCAGCCATTTCTCCCGATCCTCAACCAAGTAGCTCGGACAATTCTCCCCACCCACTCTTCGATTCTTTCTCCGCCCTCCGCCAGGCATTCCAGGCGCTATTCCATTGCCCCCAATTCCATACCCCCCACTCTGGCCTCCATGTAGACCAGGATCAGCGACGGGATCACGGATCGTAGGGTCATGATCCCCAGGTGCGCTTGTTGCGCCATCAATGCCGGGGAGGCCCATCGAACGACCTGTCACAATTGCGAAACGAGGATCATCCCCCACACCTTCTTCACCTCGAAAGGTGACTCCGGAAGATTCTTCCGACCAGCTGCTAACCGTAGCTTCTTCAGCTCTATCCAGACCGCTTTCGATGAACTTATCTGCCGAAACTTCACTCGAGCCATAAATGCCCCCGGAGCTGTCGGCAAGGTAGCCATCCGATTCCCTCGCAGCACTGCTATCCCCCGAGATTCCAGGACTGATGGCCCCAAGGAGAGAAGCAGGACCTCCGCTGGAAATAGCAACTGGGCTGCTTTTTTCTGGGACAGTTCCCAACTCCAGCCCAAGGCCATCGCTGAGCCCCGCACCATTACCTTTGCTGGCAGATGAAACTAGCATTGACCCATAGAATCCATGGTCGTTCCTGCTCGGTTGCAACAGTTTTCTCTCACCAGCCGATCCCCGTGACTCCCCTGCCACGGCCCGCCTGCCCTCAAAACGAGAAATAGAATTCCCCACACCACTGGAGGGGAATGCTACTTCAGAAGGCGAGGAAAATGCAGGCGCTGGAGGGATCGTCGTAGCACTGTTGTCCACATATGGCAGCGATCCCAGCACTTCCTGCCACCCCTTATAACTACTCGCCAACCCCTCCAACACCACCGCCGCCCTCAACTCCTGCTGCCTCCCCAGTGACAGCGTGCCCCGGTTCAGTTCCAGGGCCGTTGCCGTGTCGATTTCCGGGTTGGCCAGGTCCTTAGTCAACTGGCGGTCGTCGTACCTCGTCGTCATCGCGTGCATCACGTTCGCGGCCTCGCTCGGTGTGTGGATCGCGGCGATTGCGCCCTGCGCCTGGCGGAGGGAGTCGGCTGCGCCTTTCAGGGCCTTGCTCGTGTTGGCGACGTAGCCCGCGCCGTTGGTGAGTTGGGTGGCGATCGAGGCTGCTTCTGTCGCGAAGGCGTCGGCGGCGGGACCGGTCCAGGTGGTCAGGGTCCGGGAGACGGCGGAGTTGAGCTGGTCGCTGATGCCGCCGGGACCGATCAAGGCGTCGTGGACGTTGTCCCAGTGACCGGCGATGGTTTCCACCTGGCCGGGGTCGGCGTTCTCGATCAGGGCCTTGAGTTGGTCGAGGCGGAGGTTGGTGAAGCAACTGTCCGGTTTCGGGGCCCTGTTCGCCGGCTTCGCGCGGGCTTCGCGGAGGAGTTTCGCGCGGTGTTTCTGGGCCTTCGCCGCTGCGCGGTCGTCGGCACCGGCGTTGATGGCCTTGCTGTCCCAGGCACCGTCGGGCATTTTCGAACTCCCCTACTGCATCAGGTGCTTGGCTGCCGCGTCGCTGTCCTGGTAACTGCCGTGCACGATCCCGGTCTTGGTGCGGTAGCTGTCGATGAGGCTGGTGAGGTGGGTGACGATCGCGCCGATCGACTCCTTCGCCGTGTCGTGGGCGAGGCGCAGGCCGGCTGCCTCCTGGAAGCGGTCTTCGCGGGCGCCGAGGCAGCCGGCCGGGATCGTCGTCTTGTACTTGGCGTCCACGGCGGTCCCGTCCAGCTGGCCGAGCATGGTGCTCAGCCGGCGCCGGACCTCCTCCAGCGCGCTCAGGTCCACGGTGAAGCGGTCCACGGTGTTCATGGTGCGGTTCCTCTTTCTCGGCGGCGGTCACGGCAGTCACGGCGGTCACGGTGGCCTCGCAGGTCGCGTTGGACGGTCGCGACCCCGGCGATCAGAACGATGGCCAGGAACCCAGTGGCCACCACACACGTCGCGTCCCGGATGCGGCGCCCGGACTCCGGGGCCGCGGTTGAGACGGCGACGGGGGTGACACCGCCCGCGGGGGCGGGCGGGTCAGGGTCGGGAGTCGGGGCCTCGACCGGGCCGGCGGTGTCCCTGGTGAGGGCGGCCAGCGGGTCGACCACGCCCCAGCCCACGGAGTCGTTGCGGCCGCCGTCGGTGCGTTGCGCGGTCTGCTCGATCTGCGCCACGACCTCCCGGGCCGTCCAGCTCGGGTGCTTGGCTCGGATCAGGGCGGCCACGCCGGCCGCGTAGGGGGCGGCGAAGCTGGTGCCCTGGTCGGTGCAGTGGCCGCCGGCCGGGACCGTGGAGACGATGTCCACGCCGGGCGCCGCGACCCCGACGAAGCCACCCCGCTGCGAGAAGGGCGCGCGTTCGTTGTCGCGATCGGTGGCGGCCACGGCCAGCACCCCGGGGTAGGCGGCCGGGTAACTGACCTTGGACCGCCCGGTGGCGCCGTCGTTGCCGGCGGCGGCGACGATCACCACGTCCGCCGCCAGGGCGTTGCCGACGGCCCGGCGCAGGGGCGGCGGATCCTGGTCGAGGGCGGTCTCCTGGCTGATGTTGACGACCTTCGCGCCCTCGGCCACCACCCGGTCGATCGCGGTGGCCAGCCCCTCGACCGGGCCGTTGCCGTGCCCGTCGTTCTGCCGGACGGCGATGAGAGCGGCCTCCGGAGCGAGTCCGACGAAGCCGGTGCCGGCCAGCGGGCGGGCCGCGATGATGCCGGCCACCTTCGTGCCGTGGCCGAAGTCGTCCCTGGTGCCGTTGCCGGCCGGGTCGAGCACGTCGAAGCCGTCGCCGGTGGAGACGGCCGGGGCGAGTTGCGGGTTCACCACGTCCACCCCGCTGTCGATGACCGCGACCTTGACACCCCGGCCGGTGGACTGCTCGCGCAGTTCGGCGAGCGGGATGCGCTGGAGCGCCCACGGGGTACCGGGGATCGGCTTGGCCGGGAAGCCGCAGTCGCCGCCGTCGGCCGCGGTGGCACCCGGGCCGACGGCGAGCAGTGCGCCGGTCAGGAGTGGGCCCACGGCGAGCGGCCACCACCGCGTCACGGCCGGTCAGTCCTGGTGCCACACGCTCGTGTTGGCGCGTTCGGTGGCGGAGTAGTTCTCCGCGGCCGCGTCCAGCTTGCCGGCGATCTGCTCCAGGGTGGCCCGCAGTGCCGCCGCCTTCCGGTCCCACTCGGCCTGCCTGGCCCGGTAGGCGGTCTGCGCGGATCCCTCCCAGCTCTGCGCGACGCGGCTGACGCCCGCGGCCAGCTCGTCCAGTTGGCCCTGAATGTTCCCCGCCGTGGTGCGGATGTCCTGGGCGGCCTGGGAGATGGTCTGCGAGTTGACGAGAATGGGTGCTCCGGACACGGTCCGAACTCCTTGCCTCAGACGCCAGATGGCTCGCCGAAGACGGCTCGCCGAGTGGATCGGTTCAGCCGAACACGCTGCCCTGCGAGGCGAGGCCGGCCAGGTCGGCGCGCTGCTCCTCGTCGCTGCGCGCGTAGTTGGTCGTGGTGACGTCGATCGCGTCCTTGATGCCACGCAGGATGTCGTTCAGCCGGGTGGCGTCCTGGTTCACCTCCGCCTGCAGCGCCTGGTACGCGCCGGCGGCGGCGCCGCGCCAGCCCGAGGTGATGGTGTCGACGACCGCCTGCAGGCGGGCGATCTCGGCCTGCACCTGCCCGTTGACCGCGTCGATGCGGGCGGAGAAGGCGCGCATCTCGGCTTCGGTGGTGGTGAACTGCTCTGCCATGCGGGACCCCTCGCGCTGGACGCGGCGAACGAACTCCGGGAAGACGTCCGGTCGTTCGGCCGTCACCTTAGCCAACACGGCGGGTGACGATCAACACGGTTCGTAGTGGAAAGTCGGCGCTGCGTAGTCACGGCTGCCGCGCCCGGCGGGCCGTGGCGGTGTCGAGCACGGGTCCCCTGGGCAGCAGGTCGGACCACGGCCGGGGGACGGCGGTCGGCTCGATCCGGTCGTAGCCGAGCCTGGTCCTGGCCTGGTCGCCCGGTGATCCGTCACCCGCCAGCGCATAGCGCAGACCGGTGTCGGTCAGCAGGTAGAGCGGCCCCGAGCGGGCGTACGACTCCTCCGGCTCCCCGCCCGCCGGGCCGCTCAGCTCGCGGTACAGCAACCCCGTCCCGGGCGAGACGTAGACGCTCGACGTCGCCGCGAGCGCGGCCACCGGGAACCCGGCACCCGCCCAGGCGCCGAGCACCGGGCGGCCTGGTCCGTCCGTCCGGCCCTGGTGCAGCACGGCGCAGACGGTCGGCTGTCCCGTGGTCCCGTCGAGCCCGGCCGCAACACCGTTGACCACCGTCGGGACCGACGCCGGCCAACCCCGGTCGGCGTCGAAGGCGGCGTTGTCCGGGGCCACCGACGCCGCCGCGACCGGGATGGCGGCCACCCGCCCCTCGGGGTAGCGGCCGACCGCCTGCGGACCGTTCAGCAGCAGGTGGGCGGTCAGGTCCGAGACCGGGGCGATCCGGTCCGTGAGCACCACGTACTTGTGGGTGGCCGTGCCGGAAGCGGCCTCGACGACCGTCCCGACCTGGTTGCTCCGCGCGTCCAGCCCGGGCGCGGTGGAGGTCAGGCCGGCCCCCGGCACGGTCGGGATGTCCAGCGGGGTGCCCCGACCGAGCACCGCCAGCCACTGCGCGCCGACCGGCCGCGGGCGAACGCCCTGGCCGAAGAGCAACCGGGCCAACAGCGAGCGCTCGGCGTCGGTGGCGCCGCCGAGCGGGAACGCGGTGCCCGCGGCGTCGACCAGGTAGCGCCGGCCGTCCGGCCCCTCGACGTACAGCGCCGCGCTGCCGCTCAGCGTGCCGGCGGCGGTCAGCGCCTGCCCCGCCTGGCGCGGTGACAGCACGAACACCTCCTGCCGGGCGGCCCGGCCCGAGCCGGCGGTGGTGGGCTGCGCGCAGACCGCCCACACCTTCGGTTCGGCGGCGACCGGGGGTTCGGGCAACCGGTCCGGCGCGTACGGGATGCCGATGGCCGGGCCGTGCGGCAGGGTCGGGCCGTCCAGGACCCGTTCGTCGACCTTGAGCACCCGGAACCTGGCCGGGTCCAGCAGCAGGCGGGCCGAGGCGAGGTTCAGCACCGGACGCAGCTCGCGGACGCCGTCGGTCTCCAGGACCACGTACCGGGTGGTGGACCGGCTGCCCACCAGGACGTTGCCGCCGACGGTGGCCCAGCCGGGCGGGGCTCCGGGCCGGAAGATGCCCCAGGCGCCGAACGCGGCGAGCAGCAGCACGCCGGCCAGCACGCTCGGCAGCAGCGCACCGAGCGCGCTCGGCGGCGGGGCCTCGGTGGCGGTGAGCGCGGGTTGCAGGAAGGCCGCGACGGTGCGACGGCGGGCGAAGGCGTAGGCGTTGAGCTGATCCTTTCGGGTGACCACGGCCACTCCCTCCCATCCTCGCCGGCCGCCTCGCCGTCGGCCGCTCCGGCCGTCGCTACAGGCGGTCTCCGGCTGCCGCAACGGCGTGCCGACACCGCGCCGACACCACACCGACCGGACGCCGTCGGCCGGTTCGGGCGCCTACTATGCCGAAGCCGCCCACCGCGACCAGGCCGGAACGTGCGCAGGGTGCCGGGCTGCCATCGCAACGGAGGGATCCGGGGGATGTCCGACGCCACCAGGCCGCGTCACCGTCCGATCGGCACGGGCCGCGAGCCGCGACCTCGCGCGGCCCTGCCACCGGCATCACCCGGACGAGCGACCCCGGCGGTGCCGCTGATCGCCCGCACCCCGGGGCAGCGGGTGCGGCGGCTGGTGCTGTCGGAGGTCGCGGTCGGGGCGGTGGCCGCCGTCCGGGTGTGCGCCCCGCGCGCCTTGGTGCCCACCGTCGTGCTGGCGGTGCTGGTGCTGGCCGGGCTGCTGCCCGAGCCGGAACGGCGGCCGTTCGGACAGCTCCGGGCCCTGCGCCGACGCCGGCGCGTGGCCGATCGACGGGGCGAAACCGCTGACGGCACTGGGGCGTTCGCCGCCCTACTGGAGTGCGAACCGGCGCTGCGCACGCTGACCCACCAGGGCCGGGACGGCCGCGCGGTCGGCCTGGTCGGCGACGGCACCTTCCTGACCGCCGTGCTCGCGGTGCGCCCGGCGGGCTCGCCGCTGCGCACCGCCCGCGAGCAGCCCTCGCTCGATCTGGCGCTGCTGCATGGCGCGTTGCGCACCGCGGAGGTCCGGCTGGAGTCGGTCCAGCTGCTGCAGTACGTCCAGCCCGGCCCCGCACCGCGACTGGCTTCGGAGCAGCCGGGGTTGGCGCCCCCTGCGGTACGGCTTAGCTGGCTCTGCCTCAAGCTCGCCCCCGAACTCTGCCCGGAGGCCGTACTCGCCCGCGGCGGCGGGCAGTTGGGCGCGCGACGCTGCGTCGTACTGGCCGCCGACCAACTGGCCCGGGCGGTGCGGCAGTCCGGCTTCGAGGCCGTGCTGCTCGACGAGGCCGGGCTGCTCGCGGCGCTCGGGACCGCACTGTGCGTGCACACACACTCCGGACTGTGTGTGGGCACACGCACTGAACCATGTGCGGACACACACACCGAACTGTGCGCATGCCGACGCGGGGAACCGTGTGCATGCACACACACCCAACCGCGTGCGTGCACGTGCATCAAGCCGCATGCGTGCACACACACCGAATCGTGTGCGTGCACACACACCGCCGACAGACACCAGCGCAGCACGGAGACCGCCACCCACTGGCAGTGCGGCAACCGGTGGCACTCGGTGTTCTGGCTCGGCCGATGGCCCGAGCTCGCACCGGGCGCACTGCCGGAGCTGACCCGGCGACTGACGGCGCTGCCGGCACTCGCCACCGTGCTCAGCATCACCGTCGGCGACGGCCCGTACGGCACCGCCGAGTTGACCGGCAACCTGCGACTGGTGACCCAAAGCTCCGACGAACTCGACCTGCTGAGTGACGAGTTGAGCACTGCGGCGACCAACTCCGGTGCGCTGCTGGTCCGACTGGACCGTGAGCAGCTGCCCGGCGTGCTGGCCACCCTGCCGTTGGGCGGTACCCGCTGATGGCCACGGCAAGCCCGGCCCGCTCGACCGGCGTCCCGCCCGCACCCGGCCGTGGCCTGCTCGGCCCGCGCCGGCCGCGGCACCGGGTCGACCTCGGTGCCGCTTCGGCGACGCTGCCGCTCGGCGACGACGGGCTGCCGCTGGGCGTCGACCCCACCGGGGAGCCGGTGCGCTGCGGGCTGTTCCGGGACGGCCCGTTGGACTTGGTCGTGCTGGGTGGCCGGTGGCTCACCCAGGTCCTCATCCTGCGGGCGGTCGCGCTCGGCGCCCGGGTGGTGGTGGAGACCGGCCGTCCGCGGGACTGGCACGGGCTCGACCGGGCGGCCGTCAGCGTCCAGAGCGTCGGCCGGCTCGGCGAGCAGGACGCGAGCGCGGCCCGGCCGGTGCTGGTGGTCCTGGACCGCGGCGCCCGACCGGGCCGCCATCGGCCGGCCGCGCTCCCCTGGCAGATCACGCTCACCCTGCTCCCGTTCCTCGCGCCGGACGCGGAGCACCTGCCGGCCGGCGCCGACCTGGTCGCCCTGCAACGGCTCTCGCCGGCCGAGGCGGCAGCCGCCGGCTGCGCGCTGGGCCTGCCGGCGGCGGACGTCCAGGCACTCCCCCGGCTCGGGGAGGACCAGGCGCTCTGGGACGCCGGCGGGCACCGGTGCCTGGTGCGGACCGTCGCGACCGCCACAGAGCGGCAACTCCTCGGCCCGGCCCGCAGGCTTGACTGACCGTCCGCGCTCGCGACCGGTCGGGACGGCGTGAACGGCCGGGCCGGGGTCGGGGCCGGGGCCGGAAGACGGTCCGGGCCGTGAGCCGCCGGCGGCATAGGTTCTAGTCTGGTGCCCACGACACTGCGGGACAGCGGCGGCGAACACGAGGGAGTCCAGGGTGAGCAGCGATCGGGACGGCGTCTACGTCGGCGGCAACCCGCCGGAAGAGGACGACTGGTCGGACACCCCCGACTACACGCCCCCCTCCTGGTACACCCAGGGCGAGCCCGCCCGGGTCAGCACCCCGCCGCAGGACGCCGTACCCGTGGCGCCCGTGGCCGAGCCCGCCGCCGAGCCGGCACCCAAGTCCCAGCCCCAGCCCCAGTCCGAGCCCGCGGAGGCCGTCGCGCCGCCCCGGCTGCCGAACCAGGCCCGGACCGAGGCCGACCCCCAGGAGCAGGAGCAGGCCGAGCCCGCGCCACCCCTCGCGCCCCGGCCGACGTCGCCGGTCGCGCCCACGGCGAAGCTGCCCGCGCTGGACCTGGACGCCCTCATCTCCCAGCAGTCCGCGCCCCAGCAGTCCGTGCCTCAGCAGTCGGCCGCACCGGTGACGCCCCAGGACGCCGCGGCCCCGACCCCGTGGCCCGGCACCGAGCAGCCGCCGTTCCAGCAGCCCCCCGCGCCGTACCAGCCGGGCCACCCCGGGCCGGAGACGGCGGGCGCCACCCCGTACCCGCCGTACCAGCAGCCGGTTCCGTCCGGCGAGCGGCAGCAGCCCTTCCCGGCCCAGCCCGGCCCCCCGCAAGCCCAGCCCGGCCCGCACGCGACCGAGGCGCCGCACGCCCCGCAGCAGCCCCAGCCCGGCCCCGGCCCCGGCGCCCCCTGGCCCCAGCAGCCCGCCGCCCCGGCCGACCCGCGGACCGACCCGCGGACCGGCGGCTGGCCGCAGCCGAACACCGCCGGCCACCCCGGCGCCAACCCCGGCCGGCAGCCCTACCCGCCGGCGGCCCCCGCCGCCTTCGCCCAGCCCGGCGCCCCGGGCGCCCCGCTCGGCTACACCGCCGCCGTCGAACTCTCCTCCGACCGCCTGCTGCGCAGCCAGCCCAAGCAGCCGCGCCAGCTCCCGCGGATCAGGTTCGGCGGCAAGGCCGCGCAGGCCGAGCGCGAGCGCCGGCTCGGCATCATCCGGACCCCGGTACTCAGCTGCTACCGGATCGCGGTGATCAGCCTGAAGGGCGGGGTCGGCAAGACCACGACCACCACCGCGCTCGGCGCCACCCTCGCCAGCGAGCGCCAGGACAAGGTGATCGCGATCGACGCCAACCCGGACGCCGGCACCCTCGGTCGCCGGATCAAGCGGCAGACCGGCGCCACCATCCGCGACCTCGTGACGGCCATCCCGCGGCTGCACAGCTACATGGACATCCGTCAGTTCACCTCGCAGGACCAGCACTCCGGCCTGGAGATCCTGGCGAACGACGTCGACCCGGCGGTCTCCACGACGTTCGACGACTCGGACTACCGCCAGGTCATCGACGTACTGGGCCGCCAGTACCCGATCATCCTCACCGACTCGGGCACCGGCCTGCTCTACAGTGCGATGCGCGGCGTGCTCGACCTCGCCGACCAGCTGATCATCGTGGCCACCCCGAGCGTGGACGGCGCGAGCAGCGCCAGCACCACGCTCGACTGGCTCTCCGCGCACGGCTACGCCGAGCTGGTGCAGCGCAGCATCACCGTGGTCTCCGGGGTGCGCGAGACCAGCAAGATGATCCGGGTCGAGGACATCGTGGCGCACTTCGAGACCCGCTGCCGGGGCGTGGTGGTGGTCCCGTTCGACGAGAGCCTGGCGGCTGGGGCCGAGGTCAACCTCGACATGATGCGGCCCAAGGTCCGGGAGGCCTACTTCGAGCTGGCCACCCTGGTCGGCGAGGACATCATCCGGGCCCAGCAGGCGATCGCCGGTGCCGGCGGCGGCTGGCAGCAGGCCGCCCAGCCGCAGGCGCAAGCGCCCTACCAGCAGCCCCCGTACCAGCAGTCCGCGCAGCAGCAACCCCCTCAGCAGTGGCCCGCGCCGCCCCAGGGGTACGGCCACCCGCAGCCCGGCCAGCCCTGGCCCGGCCCGGCCGACCCCCGCCAAGCCGTCCCCCACCAGGCCGACCCGCAGCACGGCGATCCCCGCCAGGCGGATCCGCGCCAGCCCGGCCCGGCACACCCCGACCCGTACGCGCGCCCCGACGAGCACGGCCACCCGGTCCCGCCCGCGCAGCCGTACCACCCGGGGCCACCCCCACAGGGCTACGGCTACCCGCCCCAGCAACACCGGCAGTAGCCAGCAAGCCCGAAGGGCCAGCCGGGGATTCCCGGCGGGCCCTTCCGGACCAGCGCTCCAGGCAACCAGCACCTCGAGCAACCGCGGCCGCTCAGCCGGCCCCGGTCAGCTCCCGGGCCTGCTTGACGTCGGCCGCCATCCGGTCGAGCAGCGCCTCGATCGAGTCGAACTTCTCCATCCCGCGCAGGAACGTGAGGAAGTCGACCGCGACGTGCAGCCCGTACAGGTCCAGCCCCACCCGGTCGATGGCGTACGCCTCCACCGTGCGGGTCCGGCCGTCGAAGGTCGGGTTGGTGCCCACCGAGATCGCCGCCGGCATCCGCTCCTCGCCCACCGTCAGCCACCCGGCGTAGACGCCGTCAGCCGGGATCGCGCTGTGCGGCACGGTGTCCACGTTGGCGGTCGGGTAGCCGAGCTCCCGCCCGCGCTGCGCCCCGCGCACCACGATCCCCTCGACCCGGTGCGGGCGGCCCAGCACCTCGACCACCGAGGCAACGTCACCCTCCGCCACCAGCCGCCGGACCAGGCTGGACGAGAACGGCTCGCCGCCCCCGGCCTCGCCGCGGACCTGCAGGTCGAGCACCTCGACCTCGAAGTCGGCGGCCCGGCCCAGCTCGGTCAGCAGCGCGACGTCCCCGGCCGCGCGGTGGCCGAAGCGGAAGTTCGGCCCCTCGATCACCAGCCGCGCGTGCAGGGCGTCCACCAGCACCTGCTGGACGAAGAACTCCGGCGACTCCCGGGAGAACTCCGCGGTGAACGGCAGCACCAGCACCGCGTCCACGCCCAGCATCGCCATCAGCTCGGCCCGCCGCGGGTGCGGAGCCAGCAGCGGCGGGTGGCTGCCGGGGCGGATCACCTCGCGCGGGTGCGGGTCGAAGGTCACCACCACGGCCTTGACCCCGAGTTCACGGGCCCGGGCCACCGCGCGGTTGATGATCAGTTGGTGTCCCAGGTGCACACCGTCGAAGGAACCGATGGTGACGACGCTACGTCCCCAGTCGCCGGGAATCTCCTCCAGGCCACGCCAGCGCTGCACCCTGACCGCTCCTCTTCCGCCGCGCGCACCGCTCCGGTGCTCGAACGCTCGAACTCGAACCCCTATAGCGTGCCATGCGCCCGACCGAGCCCCGGCACCGGAACACCCGCCGAGGCCGCCGGGGCCGGCACGGGCGCGGTCCGGACCGGGGCCCGCTCGGCCTCGGCGGCGGCGAACTGGGGGTCGCGTCCCTCGGCGACCAGGATGCGCATCCGGGCCAGCAGCGGACCGCCGACGGGCGGTCGGGCGTCGGCCGGCCACTCGGCGAGCAGCAGCGCGAAGCCGGCGCTGCGACCCGCGCAGCGCACCAGGGCGGCGTCGAGTGCCGCGGCCCGGGCGCGGTCCCAGGAGTCGGCGATCCGCCGGACCACCGCGCGCAGCCGATCCGGCCGGTGCGCCGCGCAGGTCAGCGCCAGCCGTTCCAGCACCGGCCCGAGCACGGCCGGGTCCGGCTCGGCGGCCAGCAACCGGTCCAGCAGTTCCTCGCGCAGCGGGTCGGCGGGCCCGGGCGCGGCCAGCACCAGTGCGAACGCCCGGCGCACCGGTGCGGGCCGGTCGGCCGGCCGCGGACCGAGCAGCGCGGTCAGGTCGCCGCGCGCCGCCGTGCCGCGGACCAGCCGCTGCCCGAGGTACTCGGCGACCAGCTCGGCCCGCTCCGGCCGGTCCCGCAGCAGCCGCCCGGCCAGCCGGGTGGCCGGGTCCGGCAACCCGTCCGGCACCGGACGGCCCACGCCGGCGGGCGGCGCCACCGCGAGCACCCGCAGCACCGCGGCCACCCCGCCGCCGGGCTCGGCGAGTCGCGCTTCGAAGGCCGCCAGCACCGCCTCCTGGTGACCGTCCAGCGCCGGTGCCAGCACGTCCGGGGTGACGAACGGGTCGTCCGCCCGGTAGGCGGCCAGCGCGGCGGGCAGCCGGGCGGCCCGGGTGCCCGGGTCCCGCACCAGCAGCGCCAGCGCCGCGCCGTGCAGGCCGGGCTCGTCCTCCCGCGCCAGCAGCGCGGCGGCGGCGTGCCGGAGCAGCTCGCGGCCGGCGCCGGTGGCGTACGGCGCCGCGCGCAGCGCGTGCACCGCGGCCGCCACGTGCCGCTCCGGGCGCCGGTCGTGACTCCACCGGTCGACCGCCCGGCAGAGTGCCGACGGCTCCTCCACCGCCAGCACGGTCAGCAGCGCGTCCGCCCGCGGGTGCGCGGCCTCGACCAGGGCCTCCGTCAACTCGTCCACGGCCAGGGCGCGGTGGGCGTGGAGCAGGTCCTGGGCCAGGTCCGCGACGCTCGCCCCCGGCCGGCCCGGCAGCAGCCGGCCGTCGTCGAACCAGCGGCAGAGCAGCGGCAGCACGGTCGGCGGGTCGGCCCGCAGCAGGCCGGCCGCCGCCGTCAGGAAGCCCTGCTCGGGGCCGTCCGCCCGGACCAGCGAGCGCAGCAGGTCGAGCCGGTCGGGCGGCTGCAGCGGCAGTGCGGCCCAGAACACCGGACCGAACGGATCGGGGCCGGCCGCGGGCTGCCCCGCCGACTCGGCCAGCCGGGCCGCCAGCCGGTCCAGCAGCGCCCGGTGGACCGCCGGGTCGGGGACCGCGCGCAGGCTCACCGCCAGCAGCCGGGCCGCCCACCAGTGCGGCTCACCGCCGGGTGGGGAGCTCTCCAGCGCCCGCAGCAGCCGGTGCAGCCAGAGGTCGAGCGCGACCGGGCCACGGGTCCCGCCGATGGTGCGCAGGGCCGCCGCGACCGCGCCGAGCCGGTGCCGCGGCACGGTCCGCCCCGGCGGTCCGGCCGGGACGCCGGACCGGCCCTCGTCCTCGTCCAGCAGCAGCCTCAGCGCGCCGTCCAGGTCCAGGTGCAGGCCCTGCAACCAGTCCGCCAGCTCCTCGTGCGCCAGCCGGTAGCCGTCCCCGGCGGGGACGAAGAGCTCCTCGGCGAGCACCGCCCGCGCCCAGCCGGTGTCCGGTGGGAAGAGCTCCTCGAAGGCGGCCCGGCCCAGCCCGCCCTGGCCCGGGCCGAGCATCCGCCGGGCCGCCTCGTGCACCCGCCCGGCGACGACGGCCGCCAGCCGGCGCAACTGCCCGGGCGAGGGCGGCGCGGCCGGACGGGTCTGGCCGCCGCGCCGGTGGGTGCCCGGGCGACCGGGCTGGGCGGCCGCGGTCTCGGCGATCCGCCGGCCGATCCGCAGGCAGGCCAGGTCCAGGGTGGCGGAGCAGAGCGCCGAACGGTCGGGGGCCGGCCGATCCACCCCGGCGGCGCGCAGTTCGCCGGCCCACCGCAGCGCGAGCGGGTCCACCGGTCCGGTCGGCGGCGGCACGCCGTAACGCCGGGCGACCCGCTCGGCCGCCTCGCCGCTCAGCGGGCCGAGCCGGTGCAGCTGGACACTGCCGGCCTCGACCCCGTCGGCGTACTGCTCCCAGGTCTCCGGGCGACAGGCGAGCAGCAGCCGGACCCCCAGGGCGCGCAGCCAGCGCGCGGTCTCCCGGTGCCAGGCCGGGCCGAACGCGGCCGGTGCCTCCTCCGGGCCGTCCAGCACGACCAGCAGCGGCCGACCCGCCGTCGCGGCGACCCGGGCGACCGCCTCCGCCAGCGCCTCGCCGCCGGTCGCCCGCGCGCCCGGGATGCCCGCCTCGGCCCGGGCCAGCGCCCGGCCGACCGCCTCGGCCGGCGAGCGGTCGCCGGCCCGCAGGTCGGCGCCGCGCAGCCAGAGCGTGGGCAGCGGCCGGGGGCCGTCCGCCCGGCGCACCGCGAGCGCGGCCAGTTCGGTGCTGCGGCCGCTGCCGGGCTCGCCGACCAGCACGGTGAGTTCGGCCCGCGGCTCCTCGCCGGCCAGCCCGTCCAGCCGGTCCACCCGGTCCGCGGCCAGGTCGGCGATCCGTGCCGGGCCGGCGGCGGCGCCGGCCAGCTGCCGGGACGCCAGCTCCAGCACCCCGCCGAGGTTGAGCGCCCGGCCGTAGCCGGGAACGGTCGCCGCGTTGCGCGCCAGCAGGGCGGCGAGCGGACCGGCGGCTCCGGTCGGCTGGACCGGCACGGCGGCCGGCACCCCCGGCGCCACCCCGCGCAGCCCCGGCGCGAGCAGACCCAGTACCGCGCCGCACTCGGCGTCCAGCACCGGCAGCCCGGCCGACGCGGTCGCCATCGGCCCGGCCACCGCCTCCGGCAGGTCGAAGAGCAGTGTGCCCTCCAGCAGCAGGGGTCGGCCCGGGCCGGGCAGCAGCGCCGAACCGGTGCCCAGCAGCGCGCCCGCGAGCACCGCGCCGGTCGGCCCCTGCTGCGCGAGGAACGCGAACGACGACTCGGGCGGTTCGTCGGGGCGGAGCAGCAGCACCGGCTGCCCGGCCCGGTACGGCCCGAGGACGAGCGGTGGCCCGACCGGCCCGCCCGCGTCGAGCAGCGCCAGGCCGTGCTCCGGCAGCGCGGTCACCCGCTCCGCCGGCAGCTCCCGGCACTCCCCGCCGGCCGTCTCCAGCAACAGGCCGCGGCCGTCGGCCACCACCTCGTAGCCGGTCAGTACCGTGCCGTCCGGATCGGCCGCGATCCCGTAACCGCGCGGCCGGCCGTCCAGGCCGCGGATCCTCAGCAGGGACCGCCAGGATCCCTCCGCCGCTCCGTCCGCCAGGCCACCCGCCATCCGTGCTGCCCTCCCCCGGCGGGCCGGGCGGGCTCCTGCTGGGCCCTCTGACCGCTCCCGTGCTCGCCGCGGGGAACCTTGCCCACGCCGCGGGCCGGGCGACCCCGGCCACCCCGTTCACCCCGGGCGTTCACTTCGCGCGCTCGCCCGTTCGGGTGAAGCGGTGCGTCAGCCCACTGACTCGTGGGCAAGTCCCCGAGCTGGCACGGGCGACGGTTCGATCGACGGCCCCGGCTCAGCCGACGAAGACCGCCACCGGCCGGGCCTGCCCGGCCTTCTCCTCCACCAGCGCGAGGAAGGTCCCGTCCGGCCCGAACACCGCGATCGGCCCCTCCACCCCGAGCCCCGGCGCCTTCAACCGGACCCCGGTGGAGAGCAGTCGAGCCTCGTCCGGACCGATGTCCCAACGCGGGAAGGCCGCGGCCGCCGCCTCGGCGATCGGCAGCACCTCGAACTTCTCCTCCAGCTGCTCCAGGGTGCGCGCCGACTCCACCCCGTACGGGCCGACCTTGGTGCGCCGCAGCGCGGTCAGGTGGCCACCGACGCCGAGAGCCGCGCCGAGGTCCCGGGCCAGCGCCCGGATGTAGGTGCCGGAGGAGCACTCGACGGTGACGTCCAGGTCCACCACCGGCGTGCCGTCCTCGGCCACCGCGGCCCGCTGCTCGTGCACGGTGAAGGAGTGCACGGTGGTCGGCCGGGCCGGGATCTCGAACTCCTCGCCCTCCCGGACCCGGTGGTACGAGCGCTTCCCGTCGATCTTGATCGCGCTGACCTTGGACGGCACCTGCAGGATCTCGCCGGTCAGCTCGGCGATCCCGGCGTCGATCGCCTCCCGGGTCACCGCCGTGGCCGGCACCGACGCGGTGACCTCGCCCTCGCGGTCGTCGGTCACGGTGGTCTGGCCGAGCCGGATGGTCGCCTCGTAGGTCTTCGAGGTGAGCATCAGGTGCCCGAGCAGCCGGGTGGCCCGCTCGACCCCGACCACCAGGACCCCGGTGGCCATCGGGTCCAGCGTGCCCGCGTGCCCGACCTTGCGGGTCCCGGCCAGCCAACGGGTCTTGGCGACCACCCCGTGCGAGGTGATGCCCTCCGGCTTGTCGACGATGACCAGGCCGTCGGGCCCGGTGCCTTTGCGCTTCATCAGTTCGTTTCTCTGCGATCGGTCAACTGACCGAGTGGTCAACTGGCCGGCCGGCCACACGGGTCAGCCGGTCGGGTCGAGCGCGGCCCGGAACCGGGCCACCGTGCTCGGCACGTCCGCGCGGACCGCGAACCCGGCCGCGTGGGTGTGCCCGCCACCACCCAGCTCGGCGCAGGCGGCGGCCACGTCGACCGCTCCCCGGGCGCGGCAGGAGCCGCGCAGCGTGCCGTCCGGGTCCTGCTTGAGCACCAGCGCGACCTCGGCCTCGGCCGGGCGGCGCAGGATGTCGATCAGGCCCTCGATCTCCTCGACCGTGACGCTGAACAGCGCCAGGTCCTGGTACGGCACCCAGGTCCACACCAGGCCCCGCCCGCCGACCGCCGCCGGCTCGTAGACCGCGCGCTCCAGCGCGGCGGCGAGCACCTTGAGGTAGCCGAAGGAGGAGGTGTCCCAGAGCTGCCGGGAGATCAGGTCGTGCCGGATCCCGGTGGCCAGCAGCCGCCCGGCCAGCTCGTGGGTGGCCGGCGTGGTGCTGGCGTACTTGAACGAGCCGGTGTCGGTGGCCACCCCGGTGTAGAGGCAGGTGGCCAACTCCTGGTCGAGCGGCACGCCGAGCCGCCGCAGCAGCTCGTCCACCAGCACGGCGGTGGCCGGCGCGGTCGGGTCGATCAGCCGGTGGGTGCCGAAGCCGGGGTTGGAGGCGTGGTGGTCGATGACCACCAGGGTGCGGGCCGCGAAGGCCTTGGCGTGCAGCAGTCCGAGCCGCCCCTCGGCGGCCACGTCGAAGCAGAGCACCAGGTCCGGGGCGTCCGGCACCCGCGCCGCCGGGACCAGCAGCTCCTGCCCGGGCAGGAAGGAGAGCGACTCCGGGATCACCTGCGGGTCGTCGCCGAACGAGACCCGCACCTCCCGGCCCAGCCCGCGCAGCGCGATCCCGGCCGCCAGGGCCGAGCCGAGCGCGTCACCGTCCGGGCTGATGTGGCAGATCAGGTCGATCGAGCCGGCTCGCCCGATCTCGGCGACCACCCGCTGCCACTCCTCCTCGAACCGACCGCCCGGGCCGCAACCGGCCGGACCGGACGGCTCGGACAGCCCGGAACCGAGCGGTGACTCGGTGCGAGGGCCCGGAAGCACCGCGAGGGCGTCCTCCACCGTGCTGGTGGAGGACGCCCTCACCGAACCGGCCGCCGCCGGCTCGCCGGCCATGGCCTACTCGTCCTCGTCGGCGGCGTCGCGCTCGGACGCCGGCGCCTTGTAGGGGTCCGCCTCGCCCGCGTACGTCGCGCCCGCCGCGGCGGTCCGGACGGCCGCGTCGGAGGCCCGGACCTTGTCGAGCAGGTCGTCGATGGTCCGGGCGGTGTCCGGCAGCGCGTCCGCGACGAAGGTCAGCGACGGGGTGAAGCGCACCCCGGTCTGCTTGCCGACCTCGGAGCGGAGCACGCCCTTGGCGCTCTCCAGCGCGGCGGCCGTCGCCTCCCGCTCGGTGTCGTCACCGAAGACCGTGTAGAAGACCGTGGCCTCCCGCAGGTCACCGGTGACGCGGGTGTCGGTGATGGTCACGAACCCGAGCCGCGGGTCCTTGATCCGCCGCTCCAGGGTCTGGGCGACGACCACCTGGATGCGGTCGGCGAGCTTGCGCGCCCTTGCGGTGTCGGTCACGTTGCCTCCTCGTGCAGTGGGCACAGTACCCGGGTCGACTGCTCACCCGTCGGGGCCCATGCCCCAAAGTACCGGCCCGCGCCCAGCCTTGTGAGCGCTCTCGGTCGTCCTCCGGGTGTGACGGTGGCGACTGTTCCCCAGTCGTCCGCCGCACCCCGAGCTCATTCATCGTCGTCGCCGTGGTAGCGCCTGCGTGCGGAGAGCAGTTGCACCTCGGGGCGGCCGGCGACCAGCCGCTCACAGCTGTCCAGGATCTCGGTGACGTACCCGGCTTCGCCGGACACCACCGCCAGGCCGATCTCGGCCCTGCGGTGCAGCTCCTGGTTCCCGGTTTCCGCTGCGCACACGCTGTACCTGCGCTGCAGCTCGGCCACGATGGGCCGCACGATCGAGCGCTTCTCCTTGAGCGAGTGGACGTCGCCCAGGAGCAGGTCGAAGGTGAGTGTTCCCACGAACATGTAAGGCAGGTCTCGCCGACCTGAAGGCCTCGTAGGGCGCCCCCGCCCGAGCGGGAGCTCGTGCCAGGACCCTACACAGCGAGACCGGGGCCGGTCGACGGGAAATTTCCCGGCCGACCGGCCCCGGCTGCTACGCGGCTCAGGCGCGCGGCTTCTCGCGCATCTCGAAGGTCTCGATGATGTCGTCGACCTTGATGTCGTTGAACGACCCCAGGGTCACACCGGCCTCGAAGCCCTCGCGGACCTCGGTCGCGTCGTCCTTGAAGCGGCGCAGACCCTCGATGGTGAGGCTCTCCGCCACGACCTTTCCGTCGCGGATGAGGCGGGCCTTGGCGTTGCGGCGCAGCAGGCCCTCGCGGACGATGACACCCGCGATGTTGCCGAACTTGGAGCTGCGGAACACCTCGCGGATCTCCGCGGAGCCGAGGCGCACCTCCTCGTACTCGGGCTTGAGCAGGCCCTTGAGCGCCGCCTCGATCTCCTCGATCGCCTGGTAGATGACCGAGTAGTACCGGACGTCGACGCCCTCGCGCTCGGCCGCCGTGCGAGCACGGCCCTCGGCGCGGACGTTGAAGCCGATGATGATGGCGTCCGAGCCCATCGCCAGGTCCACGTCGGACTCGGTGATGGCACCCACACCGCGGTGCAGGATCCGGAGCTCGACCTCCTCGCCCACGTCGAGCTTGACGAGAGCGTCCTCCAGGGCCTCCACCGAACCGGAGACGTCACCCTTGATGATGAGGTTGAGCTGCTGGATGCCGCCGGCCGCGATCGCCTGGTCCAGGTTCTCCAGGGAGATCCGCAGCGGACGCTTGGCGAACATGGCGTTGCGGTCACGGGCCGAGCGCTTCTCGGCGATCTGGCGGGCGGTGCGGTCGTCGTCGACGACGATGAAGCTGTCGCCGGCGCGCGGCACCGAGGTCAGACCGAGCAGCAGGACCGGACGGGACGGACCGGCCTCCTCGACGTTCTTGCCGTTCTCGTCGAGCATCGCCCGGACGCGGCCGTGGGCGTCGCCCACCGCGATCGAGTCGCCGACGCGCAGCGTGCCGCGCTGGACCAGGACGGTCGCCATGGCGCCGCGGCCCTTGTCGAGGTGCGCCTCGATGGCGATACCCTGCGCGGCCTGCTCCGGGTTGGCCCGCAGGTCCAGCGAGGCGTCCGCGGTCAGGACCACGGCCTCCAGCAGCTGGTCGATGTGCAGACCCTGGCGCGCGGAGATGTCGACGAACATGGTGTCGCCGCCGTACTCCTCGGCCACCAGGCCGAACTCGGTCAGCTGGCCGCGGACCTTGGTCGGGTCGGCGCCCTCGACGTCGATCTTGTTGACCGCGACCACGATCGGCACGCCGGCGGCCTTGGCGTGGTTGAGCGCCTCGACCGTCTGCGGCATGACGCCGTCGTTGGCCGCGACCACCAGGATCGCGATGTCGGTGGACTTCGCACCACGAGCACGCATGGCGGAGAACGCCTCGTGACCCGGGGTGTCGAGGAAGGTGATCCGGCGCTCCTCGCCGTTCACCTCCGCCGAGACCTGGTACGCACCGATGTGCTGGGTGATGCCACCGGCCTCGCCGGCGACCACGTTGGTCTTGCGGATCGCGTCGAGCAGGCGGGTCTTACCGTGGTCGACGTGACCCATCACGGTCACCACCGGCGGACGCGGCATGAGCTCGTCCTCGTCGCCCTCGTCGGCACCGAAGTCGATGTCGAAGGACTCGAGCAGCTCACGGTCCTCGTCGTCCCGGCTGACGATCTCCAGCACGAAGCCCATCTCGCCGGCCAGCAGCTCGAGGGTCGAGTCGGCGACCGACTGGGTCGCGGTGACCATCTCACCGAGGTTGAACATCACCGAGACGAGCGCGGCCGGGTTGGCGTTGATCTTCTCCGCGAAGTCCATCAGCGAGGCACCACGCGACAGGCGGACGGTCTGCCCGTTGCCGCGAGGCAGCATCACACCGCCGACGGACGGGGCCTGCATGGCCTCGTACTCCTGGCGACGCTGACGCTTCGACTTGCGGCCACGGGCCGGACGACCGCCCGGGCCACGACCGAAGGCACCCTGCGTGC
Source organism: Kitasatospora sp. NPDC052896 (assembly GCF_044547075.1). NCBI lineage: Bacteria > Bacillati > Actinomycetota > Actinomycetes > Kitasatosporales > Streptomycetaceae > Kitasatospora > Kitasatospora sp. NPDC052896. Next base: position 7,499 of record NZ_JBITZU010000036.1, on the reverse strand, counting down.
CGCCACGGGCGCCCGGACCACCGGGACGACCACCGAAGCCACCCGGACGCGGGCCGCCACCGAAGCCACCGCCGGCACCGCCGCCACCCGGACGCGGGCCGCCGAAGCCGCCACCGGCCGGACGCGAGCCCGGACCGGCCGGACGACCGGCGAAGCCCGGACGGGCGCCACCGGCACCCGGACCACCGGGACGGCCGCCGGGGCCACCCGGGCCACGGCCGCCGGGGCCCGGACGCGGGCCGGCGCCCGGGGCGGGACGCTGCGGCATCATGCCGGGGTTGGGACGCGGCATGCCGGACGGGCTCGGCGCACCCGGGCGGGGGCCGGCCGGACGGGGCATGCCGTCGGGACGCGGACGGTCGCCACCGGGACGCGGCGCGCCAGCACCGGGACCACCAGCGGGACGCGGACGGTCGCCACCCGGACGCGGACGCTCGCCGCCAGGCGCACCAGCGGGACGCGGACGGTCGCCGCCCGGACGCGGACGCTCGCCACCGGGCGCACCAGCCGGACGCGGACGGTCGCCACCCGGACGCGGACGCTCACCACCAGGCGCACCAGCCGGACGCGGACGGTCGCCACCCGGAGCGGCCGGACGACGGTCGCCGGGGCGGGCCATCCCGGTCGCGCTGCCCGAGGTGAAGGGGTTGTTGCCCGGACGCGGGCCGGCCGGACGCGGGCCCGGACGGGCGCCACCGGCCGCGGGGCCGGCCGCCGGACGCGGGGCCGGGGTGGCCGGACGCGGCGCGGCGGGGGCGGCGTCACCGGCCGGAGCCGGCGAGGAGAACTCGGCCGCGGGGGCGGCCGGGGCCGCCGGAGCGGCGGGGCGGGCCGCCGGACGCGGGGCCGGGGTGGCCGGGCGCGGCGCGGCGGGGGCGGCCGGAGCGGCCGCCGCGGGGCCGGCCGCCGGCGTGGGCCGGGGGCCGGGGGTCGCGGTGGGACGCGGACCCGGCGTGGGGGCACCCGGCTTGGGTGCGGCCGCACCGGCACCGCCGGCGGGCGTGGGCGCCGCGGGCTTCCGCGGGCCAGGCTTCGCGGAGGAACCACCGGACGGCGGAGTCGCTCCCAAAGCGTCAGTCAACTTGCGCACGACCGGCGCCTCGATCGTCGAGGACGCCGAACGGACGAACTCACCCAGCTCGGTGAGCTTGGCCATCACGGCCTTGCTCTCCAAACCGAGCTCCTTGGCGAGTTCGTATACCCGGACCTTAGCCACTTCGCTCCTGTCTATAAGTCCGGGGTGATCGTCCGCCGGACCGTCGCTACTTCATGGGCGTACTCATCGCGTACTCATCGAGTGCTCATCGCAATCTCGACCTACTTCCATCTCGCGAGGTACCTGACTGGTGGCGCGCCGCACCGGGGTGCGCGCGCCGTGCTCATTGCGGTGGTTCTCCCCCGCGGGCGGGGGTCTGCGTCGCCCTCCGAGCCGGCCCGAGGGGGACCCTCAGGACGCCGGGGCCCCTTCTGCCCGGGCCTCGACGTGTGCGCGCAGCGCCTCCGTGTCGAGCGCGCCCTGGAGCCGGAAGGCCCTCGGGAACGCCCGGCGGCGGACTGCCAGGTCGAGGCAGGTCAGGTCGGGATGCAGGTGCGCGCCCCGCCCGGGCAGCGTCCCGCGGGGATCGGGGACGCAGACGCCCTCGACCGCCGTGACACGCAACAGCTCGTGCTTGGCCGCTCGCTTGCGGCAGCCCACGCAAGTGCGTTCAGGGCATGCGCGGACACGCGTCCGGCCGGACACCATCAAGTCTACCCCTCCGCAGGGACTGACCGCGGCCCCGCCTATCAGGACGGGGCCGTGGTTATGGAATGACAACGTGTTTACTCGGCCACCGATTCCCCGTTCCGGTCCTCGGTCCCGGCCTCGGTGTCCGGCCGGATGTCGATCCGCCAGCCGGTCAGGCGGGCGGCCAGTCGGGCGTTCTGGCCCTCCTTGCCGATCGCCAGCGACAGCTGGTAGTCCGGCACGATAACCCGGGCGGAGCGCTGCGCGTAGTCGACGATCTCGACCTTCGTCACCCGCGCGGGCGACAGCGCGCTGGCCACCATCTCGGCCGGGTCCTCCGACCAGTCGACGATGTCGATCTTCTCGCCGTGCAGCTCGGCCATCACGTTGCGGACCCGGCCGCCCATCGGGCCGATGCAGGCGCCCTTGGCGTTCAGGCCCGAACGGCGCGAGACCACCGCGATCTTGGTGCGGTGCCCGGCCTCGCGGGCGATCGCGGCGATCTCGACGCTGCCGTCGGCGATCTCCGGGACCTCCAGCGCGAAGAGCTTCTTCACCAGGTTGGGGTGGGTGCGCGAGAGCGTCACCGAAGCGCCACGGACACCGCGCCGGACCGCCACCACGTAGCAGCGCAGCCGGGTGCCGTGCTTGTAGTCCTCGCCGGGGACCTGCTCCTGCGGGGGCAGGATGGCCTCCAGCTTGCCGATGTCGACCAGCACGTTCTTCGGGTCGTTGCCCTGCTGGACGACACCGGTGACGATGTCGCCCTCCTTGCCCGCGTACTCGCCGAAGGTCTGGTCGTCGGCGGCGTCCCGCAGGCGCTGCAGGATCACCTGCTTGGCGGTGCTGGCGGCGATCCGGCCGAAGCCGCTCGGGGTGTCGTCGAACTCCCTGGGCTCGACGCCCTCCTCCAGCTCGCCCGCGTCCTCAAGCGCCCACACGGTCACATGGCCGGTCTTGCGGTCCAGCTCGACCCGGGCCCGGCGGCGCGATCCCTCGGTCCGGTGGTACGCGATGAGGAGCGCCGACTCGATCGACTCGACCAACAGGTCGAACGGGATGTTCTTCTCGGTCACCAGCCCGCGCAGGGCACTCATGTCGATGTCCACGGCTACGCCTCCTCTGCTCTCTTACTCACTGCTCGTCGTCGTTGGTGTCGTCGGCGCCATCGACATCCGCCTCCGCGTCGTCGGCGAGCAGCTGCTCGTCCTCCTTGCGGTTGAACTCGACCTGGATCCGGGCCTTGGCGACCTCGGCGAAGGCCAGCCGGCGCTCCTTGGCGCGACCGCGACCCTTGACCGGCTGCACCTCGACCAGTGCGCCGTCCTCGTCCGCTTCCAGGATGCGCGCGACCAGCTCGCCACCCTCGGCGAGCTGGACCTTGACCAGCCGGCCGGTGTTGCGACGCCAGTGGCGCGGCTCGGTGAGCGGGCGGTCGACGCCCGGGGAACCGACCTCCAGCACGTACGCGGCACTGCCCATCAGATCGGACTCGTCCAGCGCCTGGCCCACCTCGCGGCTGAACTCGGCGATCGCGTCGAGGTCCACACCGCCGTCGGCGTCCACGTCGATCTGGACCTGGCGGCGGCTACCGGCCTGGCTCACCTTGACGTCCTCAAGGTCCAGGCCCGCCTGCTCGGCCAGCGGCTCCAACAGGGCACGCAACCGATCGGTGGGGGTGGTGCTCATCCGGGTGACTCCTCGGCCGCGTCTGCTGTTGTCAGAAGGTCGTAACTCGTCCCAAAGCCTATCGGGTCCACCCCCGAACCGCCGATTCCGCCCGGCACCCCAGGCGGTCAACCGTGTCGCGAGCGTGACACCGCCGTGACACGGACGGCGACCGGACGGTAGCGTCCGGGCGGGGGCGCGACGGCTGACGAGGGCTGACGAGAACTCAGAACCCCCTCACCGACACGGCAGCGGGGGCACCGGTGGCACTCGCACGATCCCGCGGGAGCACGTCGATGCAGTCACCCAGCCGGCGCACCCTGCTGACCGCCGGAACGCTGGCCGTCGCCGCGCTGCTGGCCGGGTGCACGGGCGGGGCGCGGCCGGCCCCCGCCCCGCCGGTCCGTGCCGACCCCGACCAGCCGCTGCGGATGCGGGCGGTCGCCGCCAGCGACGCGCTGCTGGAGCGGTACGCCGCGGTGCTGGCCGGGCCGGCCGGCGCCGACCCCCGGCTGCGGCCGCTGCGGGACGAGACCCTGCGGCAACGCGCGGCGCTGGCCGCCGGACTGCCCGGCGGCGGCTCGCCGAGCCCGTCCGCCTCGCACCCGCCCCGACCGTCCGGCTCGCCCACCGGGGCGCCGGCCCCCGCCCCGACGCTGGCCGCGCTGGCCACCGCCGAGCGGACCACCGCGCAGGACCGGCTCGCCGACCTGACCGCCGCCTCCCCCGGGCTGGCCCGGCTGCTGGCCTCGGTCTCGGCGGCCGGCGCCCGGCACGCGGTGCTGCTCGGCGACCGGACCGCGCTGGTGGTCCCCCCGCTCGCCGCGAACACCGCGGCCATCGTGCCGGGCGCCACCGCGTCCCCGTCCCCGGTCCGTGCCGCCCCCACCACGGCGTCCACCGGTGGGACCGCCGCCCTGCAGGCCGCGCTGGCCGCCGAGCACGCCGCGGTCTACGGCTACGGGGTGATCGGTGCCAAGGTCCCGCCCACCGGCCCCGCGCACGACCAGGCCTGGGCCGACTACACCACCCACCAGGCCCGCCGGGACGCCTGGCAACGGCTGCTCTCCGCCGCCGGGGCCACCCCGGTCCAGGCCGCCCCCGGCTACCAGCTCCCGTTCGCCGTCACCGACGCGGCCGACGCCGCCCGGCTCGGCGCCGAGCTGGAGACCCGACTGACCGCCGTCTACGCCGACCTGGTCGCCGGCAGCAGCGGGGCGGTCCGGCTGTCCGCCGCCGCCGCGCTGCGCGAGTGCGTGCTGACGGCCCAGCAGTGGGGCACCACGAGCGGCCCGCTGCCCGGCCTGCCCGAAACCGCCGACAGCGGGCCGCCGACCGCCTCGGCCGGCCCGTCCGGGCCCGCCTGACCAGCGCCGCCGACCGGTCGCCGCAGGCCCCGATACCCGACAATGGACGGGTACCAGGGGGCACGCCCAGCCGGGAGGCCAGCATGGCGGCAGCAGCAAGGCAGATCAGCGTCCCGGACCGGCTGCGCGACCACGTCCTCGATCAGGAGGGCGAGCGCGGCGCGGCCTGGCTGAGCCGGCTACCCGCCCGGTTCACCGAGCAGCTCACCCGCTGGGACCTCACCCTGGAGCGGATCTGCGAGCCCGGCGGACGGCTCAGCCTGGTCGGCTACGTCCGGCGGGACGACGGCAGTCCGGCGGTGCTGAAGGCCGGCCTGGTCACCCCGGAGACCGCGCAGGAGTCCGCCGCGCTCGCCCACTGGGCCGGCCGCGGCGCCGTCCTGCTGCTGAACTCCGAGCCCGCCGAGGGCCTGTTGCTGCTGGAGCGGCTGTACGGCGACATCCCGCTGCTCTCGCTCGCCGAGGCCAAGGCGATGCTGGAGGCGGTCGGCCTGCTGCAGCGCCTCTGGACGCCGCCGAACGCCCAGCACCCGTTCGGTTCGGTGGCCGAGCGGGTCGGCGAGGAGTGCCGGCGGCTGCGCGAGCGCCGTCCGCTGGCCGAGCGGCTGGACGCCCAGCCGCTGGTCGACGAGGCACTGGAGACCGCGGCCGAGCTGCTCGCCTCCGGCACCGAGCGGTTCGTGCTGCACGGCGACTTCCACCACGGCAACGTGATGGCCGCCGACCGCGCACCCTGGCTGGCCATCGACCCCGAACCGCTGGTCGGCGAGCGCGCCTACGACCTGGCCTGGCTGGCGCAGGACCGCTCGGAGACGCTGGCCGGCACCCCCGGCCCGCAGGCCGCCCTGCGGCGCCGGCTGCACCTGCTCTCCGAGGCGGTCGAGGTGGATCGCGACCGGTTGCGCGGCTGGACCCTGTTCCGCTCGGTCGAGGCCGGCCTGGCCAGCCTGGCGGCCGGCGACCGGGGCCGGGGCGAACTCCACCTGGAGTTCGCCGGCTGGCTCTGAGCCCTACTGCTGTCCGAGCAGCGGCAGCCGGGCGCCCATCACCGCGTACGGGCGGTCGGTGTTGGGGAACCGCACCGCCCGGGCCAGGTCCCGGTAGCCGAGCGAGCGGTAGAGCCGGCGGGCCGGGGTCTCCGCGTCGATCGCGGAGAGGATGCTGCGCGGCAGGCCGGAGCGCTCGCACAGCCTGCGGATCAGCGAGGTGCCCAGCCCGTGTCCCTGGAACTCGGGCAGCACGTGCAGCTCGGTGATCGCGAACACCTCGTCCAGCCAGTCGCCGAAGCCGCCGGCCTCCAGGTGCGGTTCGATGACCGTGCTCCACCAGTGCTCGCGCCGGTTGGGCATCCCGTAGCCGAAACCGACCAGCCGGTTGCCCTGCAGCGCCCCCAGCGCGAGCACCCCGGGCTGCTGCGCGTGCCGGGCGACGATGTGCAGTCGGACCGCGACCTCCTGCGGGGTGAGCCCGAAGGCGGCCGACTGGACCTCCAGCGCGTACGGGGCCCAGGCCGCCAGGTCGATCGGCTGGATGGTCACCTCGGTCAGCTGCTCCATGCCCGGGACGTTACTCCGCTTTCAGAACAGCACCGACATGAAGGCGCCGATCTCGCGGAAGCCGACCCGGTGGTAGGCGGCCCGGGCGGGCAGGTTGTAGTCGTTCACGTAGAGGCTGACCACCGGCGCGACCTCGCGCAGCGCGATCTCCAGGACGGCCGCCATGCCGCTCTCGGAGAGCCGCCGCCCGCGGTGCTCGGGGGCGACCCAGACCCCCTGGATCTGACAGGCGCCCTTGGTGACCGCGCCGATCTCGGCCTTGAAGACCACCTGGCCGTCCTCCGAGACCCGGGCGAACGAGCGTCCGGTCGAGACCAGTTCGGCCACCCTGGCCTGGTAGAGCAGACCGCCGTCGCCGGCCAGCGGGGAGACCCCGACCTCCTCGGTGAACATCGCCACGCAGGCCGGCATCAGCAGCTCGATCTCGTCCCGGCGGACCCGGCGGACCAGCGGGTCCGGGGCGACCTCGGCGGACGGCTCGGTGGTGGCCAGCAGCGGCTGGTGCCCGCGCACCTCGCGGGCCGGGCCCCAGCTGCGCTCCAGCAGTGCCCAGAGCCCGGCGGTGGCCTCGGCCGGGCCGACGATCGAGGAGCAGCGGCGGCCCTGCCGACGGGCCCGCTCGGCGAACGCCCGGACCGCCTCCGGCCCGGCGTTCACCGGGACCAGGTTGGCGCCCGCGTAGCAGAGCGACTCCAGCCGGCCGTCCTGGTCGAACCAGCCCCACATCTCGCCGCCGAGCCGCCAGGGGTCGAGCCCGACCGCCTCGACCCGGGTGGCGACGAAGGCGTTGGCCACCGGGTCGCGGTGCAGCACCTCGAGGGTGTCCGCGAGATCCGCGCTCTCCAGGACCCGGGTGGCTTCCCCCAGCCTCCGGCCGGGGGGACCGCCACGGCCCCGTGCGGCCTGCAGCGAGCTGGGCAGCATCACACCTCGATCGAGCACGGCACCTCATTCAACGGCTTCCGCCGCACCCTATCCCCAGGGCAGCACACGGCGGGCGCGGGGTCGTCCGTCCGCGGACGGACGACCCCGCGCGGATTGACGAGCGGTCAGTCGGCGGCGACCACGGTCGGCGTGCCGGAGGCCACGCCCTCGGCCTGCATCTCCTCGGCGAGCTTGAGGGCCTCCTCGATCAGGGTCTCCACGATCCTCGACTCCGGCACGGTCTTGATCACCTCACCC
>NZ_JBITZU010000035.1:0-61325 GCF_044547075.1 Kitasatospora sp. NPDC052896 | reverse complement strand
CCCCCCCCCCCCCCCCCCCCCCCCCCCCCCCCCCCCCCCCCCCCCCCCCGCGGCCCCCCCCCCCCCCCCCCCCCCCCCCCCCACGCCACCGCCCCTTCACGTCGTCCGGACCACGCCGGCCCGGGCCGCGCCGACGAACCGGTACGACTGATCGCCCAGGTGGGTGACTCCGTCCCCGATCAACCGGGAGCACGAGCCCTCCGCCGCTATAACGGGCCCGTCCTACTGATCGGCTGATGGGCTCTCCTGCCATGCTGAACGCCGCGCTGCGGGTCCTCGCCGTCGCCGCCCTCGCCACCGCCTCGCTGACCGTCGTCTCCCCCGCCCAGGCATCGCCGGACGGCCTCCCCCTCCCGCGGGCCATTGCCGGCCCCGACACCGGCCCCTGCGGACCGGTCGGCGAGTTCCGCCCACAGGACTGGTGGCGGACCACCACCACGGCGGCCATCTCCGACGAGGTCGACCACGCCGCGCTGACCGAGAACTGGCGGTGGCGCGAGGACACCAACTCCCTCTGGCGGGGTGACGCCCGGGAGGACGTGCGGCAGCTCTTCGAGAACGGCTTCACGCCCCGGGGCAGCAGCGTCACCCCGCTCTCCGAGTACGTCGTCAGGGGCGGCGGCCAGGACACCGCCCACCTCAGCACCAGCTGCGAGCGCTGGGTCGCCCAGAAGTCCGCCACCCGCGGCCCCGCGAGGACCGGCTGGGTCTACGAGATCGAGGCTCCCGGCGGGATCGACGTGAACGCCACCGCGCGGGTCGACGGCTACCGGTCGCCCTACCTGTGGAACAAGGAGATCGACTTCCCCGGCGGGATCGAGGGCCGGTACATCAAGCAGGCGTGCAAGTACCACCTGATCGACACGGACCCGGCGACGAAGATCAACAGCTACGAGAACCTCGGCTGTCGGACCAACCAGCACTTCCAGCCGGTCCGGACCGGCTACCAGCCGGCCGTGGCCGGCGCCTCGCGCTGAGAGGGCCACGCCTCCACCGTCCCGGCGGCCGCACCCCGCCGGGACGCTCCCCGCCCGCCACCGGCGGCGCGGATCACCCGCCTGCAACCGTGCCGCCCACCGCCGCGTCCTACAGCCGACACGACACCCGCTCGACCGGCGGACCACGAGGCGGAGCACCCCATGACCCACGGCACCACACCTACCCGAGCCGCGGCGGTGGACCGGCGCACCCTGCTGCGCCTCGGTGTGGGAGCCGCCGCCACGGCGGCGCTGACGGGCTGCGCCAGCCGCCCCGCGGCGGGCGCCGGCACCGCGTCCGGCACCCCGTCCGCCACCGCCCCCACGCCCTCGGCCACCGCCGCGGCCAGCACGGCGGCTCCCGCGGACTGGACCGCCCTGGCCAAGGACCTCCAGGGCACGGTGATCCGCCCCGGTGACGCTCAGTACCCGGCCGCCGCCCGCCTGTACCAGCCGCAGTTCGACGGAGCGCGACCGAGTGGGGTGGTCTACGTGGCGAGCGCGCAGGACGCGGCCACCGCGCTCACCTTCGCCCGTCGGTACGGCCTGCCGGTGGCCCTGCGCAGCGGCGGGCACAACTACGCCGGCTGGTCCACGGGCCCCGGTCTGGTGCTGGACGTCGGGCGGCTGAACGGGGTCACCGCCTCCGGCGGCGGCGCGACGGTGGGCGCCGGGGCCCGGCTGATCGACGTGTACGCCGGCCTGGCCGGCCAGGGCGTGGCGATACCCGCCGGGTCCTGCCCGAGCGTGGGGGTGACCGGGCTGACGCTGGGCGGTGGCGTCGGGGTGACCTCCCGGGCGTACGGGCTGACCTGCGACAACCTGACCGGCGCCGAGGTGGTCGGCGCGGACGGGCGGATCCTGCGGGCGGACGCGAGCAGCGAGCCGGACCTGTTCTGGGCGTTGCGCGGCGGGGGCGGCGGCAACTTCGGCGTGGTCACCTCGCTGGACTTCCGGACCCGGCCCGCCGTCGACTGCAGCTACGCCTTCCTCTCCTGGCCCTGGTCCTCGGCGGCGGCGGTGGTGCGGGCCTGGCAGGCCTGGGCGCCGACCGCGCCCGACCAGCTCTGGGCCGACCTGCACCTGCTGGCCTGGCCGGACGGCCGGCTGGAGCTGAGCAGCACCGCCGTCCATCTCGGCCCGGCGAACGAACTGGCCAACCTGATCGACCAGTTGGCCGTCCAGCCGAGCACCGCGCCGGTCCACACCAAATCCTTCCTGGAGACCATGCAGGTGATGGGCGGCGTGTCGGGCTGGACGCAGGCCGCCTCCCACCTGCCCGGCGCACTGCCCGGACAGAACCCGCAGGGCCGGCTGACCCGCGAGTCCTACGCGGCCCGCTCGGACTTCTTCACCCGGGCCATTTCCGACACCGGCATCGCGACACTGGTTGCCGGCATCGAACGCTACGCCCGCACCGCACCGCAGGGCGGCAGCGCGGCGGTGGCCTTCGACGCGCTGGGCGGCGCGGTGAACCGGGTAGCGCCCGGCGACACCGCCTTCGTCCACCGCAACGCGCTCTTCCTGGCCCAGTACACCGCCAACTACCCTGGTGCCGGCGCCGGTTCGGGCACCGGCGTGGACCAGTCGCAGAGTTGGCTGAGCGACGTGTGGACCGCCATGCGGCCGTACGCGAGCGGCGAGGCCTACCAGAACTACGTCGACCCTCGGCTGGCCTCCTGGGAGCAGGCGTACTACGGCGCGAACGCGACCCGGCTGCGCCAGGTCAAGCAGAGCTACGACCCCCACGGGCTCTTCCACTTCCCGCAGGCGATACCCGGCTGACCCGCTCCGCCGGCATCCGTGATGCGGCCCCCGCGGGGCAGGCGCATGCTCGGAGGAGACCCGAGGCGCGGATGGCCCGGTTGTGCCGGTGGACGGTCCGTGCCGAGGGGTGCGCCCCCTGGAGGACCTGCCATGGCGACACAGACCGCAGCCGATCTGATCCCGGGCCCACACGGGCTGCCGGTACTCGGCAACATCCGCGAACTCTCACAGGGCAACCCCATCGAGAACATGATGGAGCTGGCCCGGAGGTACGGCCCGATCTACCGCCTGCAGACCCCCGGCGGCGACCGCGTGATCATCTCCGGATTCGACCTGGTCGACGAGGTGTGCGACGACACCCGCTTCGACAAACTGGTCACCAGCGGCCTGGCGAACCTGCGCGGGTCGGGGATCAGCACGGGGCTGTTCACCGCCGACACCGACGACCCGCTCTGGCACCGGGCGCACAACATCCTGATGCCGCCGTTCAGCATGCAGGCGATGCGCGACTACCTACCGATGATGCTGGACCTGGCCGGACAGCTGATGGACAAGTGGGCCCGGCTCAACCCGGACGACGACGTCGACGTCGCCGCCGACATGACCCGGCTGACCCTGGACACCATCGCGCTGTGCGGCTTCGGCTACCGCTTCAACTCCTTCTACCGCGAGAAGCCGCACCCCTTCGTCAACGCGATGGTGCGCACCTTGCTGGAGTCGCAGAAGCGCTCCCGGCTCCCCGAGATCGCCAGCCACCTGCGGGTGGGCGCGCAGCACCGGTTCGAGCAGGACACCGCGTACATGAACGCGACAGTCGACCGGATCATCCAGGAGCGCCGCAGTGCCGGGGACACCGACACCCGGGACCTGCTCGGCTGCATGCTGACCGGCGTCGACCGGAAGTCGGGCGAGCGGTTGCCGGACGAGAACATCCGGGCCCAGTGCATCACCTTCCTGATCGCCGGCCACGAGACCACCAGTGGTCTGCTCTCCTTCGCCGTCAACTTCCTGCTGAAGCACCCCGAGGTGGCCGAACGCGCCCGGGCCGAGGTCGACGACGTGCTCGGCGACGACCCGAGCGTCCCGCCGAGCTACGAGCAGGTGCACCAGCTGACCTACGTCACCCAGGTCCTGGAGGAGACGCTGCGGCTGTGGCCGACCGCGCCCGCCTTCACCCGGTCGCCGTTCCAGGACACCGTGATCGGCGACCGCTACCCGGTCGCGCACGGTGTGCCGCTGACCGTCCTGACGCCCGCGCTCCACCGCGACGAGCAGGTCTGGGGCGCCGACGCCGAGGAGTTCAACCCGGACCACTTCGGCCCCGAGCGGCGGGCGAACATCCCGCCGAACGCCTTCAAGCCCTTCGGCACCGGCCAACGGGCTTGTATCGGTCGGCAGTTCGCGATGCAGGAGGCGCAGCTGGTACTCGGTATGCTGCTCCAGCGGTTCGAGCTGATCGACCAGTACCACTACCAGTTGAAGATCAAGCAGACCCTGACCATCAAGCCCGACGGGCTGACCATCCGGGTCAGGCCGCGGGCCGGCCGCACCCTCACCGCACCGCTGGCGGTGCCGGTCGCCGAGGCGCCGGCGGCGGAGACCGCCACCGCCCCGGTTCCCCGGGTGGCGAGCCACGGCACGCCGCTGATGGTGCTGTTCGGCTCCAACCTCGGCACCGCCGAGGGCATCGCCACCCAGCTGGCCCGGGAGGGCGTCGAACGCGGCTTCGCCGTCACGCTCGGCCCGCTGGACGACCACGTCGGCGAACTGCCGCACGAGGGCGCGCTCGTGGTGGTCAGCGCCTCCTACAACGGCACCCCACCCGACAACGCGGGCGAGTTCTGCGCCTGGCTGGACGCCGGCACGACTCCCTCGGACAGCTGCGCGGGCGTGCGCTACACGGTGTTCGGCTGCGGCCACAGCGACTGGGCGTCGACCTACCAGGCCGTGCCCACGATGATCGACTCGGGGCTGGCGGCGCACGGCGCGACCCGGATCCACCCCCGTGGGGAGGGCGACGCCAAGGGCGACTTCGACGGCCAGTACCGCACCTGGCACGCGGACCTGTGGCCCGCGCTCGCCCACGAGCTGGAGCTGCCGGACGAGGTGGGCGCGCCGACCAAGGCCGGTCCCCGGCTGGCGGTCTCGCTGACCAACAAGCGGGAGACCAACCCCGTCGTGGTCTCCTACCGCGCCCAGCCGGCCTTCGTCCAGGCCAACCGCGAGCTCCAGCGCCACAACGGCGAGCCCGGGCGCTCCACCCGGCACGTCGAGATCGCCCTGCCCGCCGGGGCGACCTACCAGGCCGGCGACCACCTCGGTGTGCTGCCGCGCAACGGCGCCGAGGTGATCTGGCGGGTGCTCCAGCGCTTCACCCTGGACGTCGGCACCTACGTCACCATCACCCCGGGGCCGGGCGTGCCGACGCATCTGCCCACCGGCGAGGCGGTGCCGCTGGCCGGCGTGCTGGCGAGCTGTGTGGAACTGCAGGACACCGCCACCCGCGCCGACCTGGAGGCGCTCGCCGCCCGCACCGAGGATCCCGCCCAGCGCGCGGAGTTGCTGGCGCTGACGGCCGACGACGAGGAGGGCCGTTCCAGGTTCCAGGAGCGAATCATCGTGCCGCACAAGTCCGTTCTCGACCTGCTCGAAGAACTCCCCTCCTGTGAGCTGTCGTTGGCCGAGTTCCTGGAGCTGCTCCCGCCGCTGCGGCCCCGCTACTACTCGATCTCCTCCTCGCCGCTGGTGTCACCGGACGTCTGCAGCATCACGGCCGGGGTGGTGGACGCACCCGCCCGGTCCGGACACGGCCAGTTCCACGGCGTCTGCTCCACCCACCTCAACGACAGCGGACCGGACAGCACGCTCTTCGCGTTCGTCCGCAAACCCACCATCCCGTTCCGCCCGTCCGAGAACCCGCACCTTCCGATGATCATGGTCGGCTGCGGCACCGGCCTGGCCCCCTTCCGCGGCTTCCTGCAGGAACGGGCCGTCCAGAAGCAGCAGGGCGCGCCCGTCGCGGAGTCGATGCTGTTCTTCGGCTGCCGCAACCCCGAACAGGACTTCCTCTACGAGGACGAGCTGCGCGGGTTCCAGGACGCCGGGATCGTCCGGCTGTACCCCGCCTTCTCCCGGGAACCCGGCAAGCCCAGGACCTACGTCCAGCAGGTGATCGCCCAGCACGAGGACGAGATCTGGCAACTCCTGCGGCAGGACGCGGTGATCTTCGTCTGCGGCGACGCGACCTCGATGGCGCCGGCCGTCCGACAGGCCTTCGCCGAGGTCTTCAGCCACAAGACCGGCACCACCGCGTCCGACGCCGAGGCCTGGCTCGCCGGGCTGCGCCAGTCCAACCGCTACCTGGAGGACATCTGGGGTGGCGGCTGAGCCCCCGACACCCCGCGGTCACGGCAGCTCGGGCAGCGGCTGCTCGGTCCAGATGACCTTGCCCCGCGGGGTGTAGCGGGTGCCCCAGCGCTCGGCGAGCTGGGCGATCAGGAAGAGGCCGCGCCCGCCCTCGTCCTCGTCGGCCGCGTAACGCAGGTGCGGCGAGGTGCTGCTGGTGTCGGAGACCTCGCAGACCAGCGTGCGGTCGTACAGCAGACGGACCCGGATCGGTCCGCTGGCGTAGCGGATGGCGTTGGTGATCAGCTCGCTGAGCATCAGCTCGGTGGTGAAGACCGTCTCCTCCAGCCCCCAGAGCGTGAGCCGCCGGGCGATCTCGGCCCGGGCCCCGGAGACCGCCGAGGGGTCGGAGGGGACCTCCCACTCGGCGATCCGGTCGGGGGCCAGCAGTCGGGTGCGGGCGACCAGCAAGGCGATGTCGTCGTTCTGGCGGTCCGGCAGCAGCGCGCCGAGCACGGCCTCACAGGTCTCCTGCGGGGACCGGGCGGCGGACGCCAGCGTGCCGGTGAGGATCTCCAGCCCGGTGCCGATGTCGTGGGTGCGGTCCTCGACCAGGCCGTCGGTGTACAGCACCAGGCTGCTGCCCTCGGGCAGCCGGAGTTCGGTGGCTTCGAAGGGCAGACTGCCCAGGCCGAGCGGCGGGCCGGCCGGCAGCTCGAGGAACTCCACGGTGCCCTCGGGACGGACCAGTGCGGGCAGCGGGTGGCCGGCCCGGGCGAGCGTGCAGCCGCCGGTGGTGGGGTCGTAGACCGCGTACAGGCAGCTGGCGCCGGTGATCGCGGCCTCCCCGTCCCCGTCGGCCGCCTCCTGGTCGATCCGGCTCACCAGCTCGTCCAGGTGGCTGAGGAGCTCGTCCGGCGGCAGGTCGAGGGTGGCGAAGTTCTGCACCGCCGTCCGCAGCCGGCCCATGGTGGCGGCGGCGTGCAGGCCGTGGCCGACCACGTCGCCGACCACCAGCGCCACCCGGGCGCCCGACAGCGGGATGACGTCGAACCAGTCCCCGCCGACCCCCGCCTGTGCGGGCAGGTAGCGGAAGGCGATGTCCAGGGCGTTCTGCTCCGGCAGGCCGCGCGGCAGCAGGCTGTGCTGCAGGGTCACCACCATGGCGTGCTCGCGGGTGAACCGGCGGGCGTTGTCGATGCAGACCGCGGCGCGGGCCGCCAGCTCCTCGGCCACCGACCGGTCGTCCTCCTCGAACGGGGCGTTCCCCCGGGTCCGCCAGAAGTTGGCGATGCCCATCAGCACGCCCCGGGCCTTCAACGGCACGGTGATCAGCGAGTGGAACCCGAAGTCCAGCACCGCCGCGGTGCTGGCCGCGTCCTGCGTCCGCCAGCCGGCGTCGGACCCCAGATCGGAGACCAGCACGGGGTGCCCGCTGACGAAGCCCGCGACCTGCGGGGTGGGCGCGGGGAAGACCACCACCTCCCCCTGCCGGTACAGCGGGGAGTCCTCACGGATCCCGGTGACCGCCACCCGGCGCAACACGGTCGTGCCGCTCTCCGCCGCCGCCGGTGGCTCCTCACCGCGCAGCACCGACTCGATCAGGTCGACCGAGGCGTAGTCGGCGAACCGGGGTGTGGCCACCCGGGTGAGTTCCTGCGCGGTGCGCCGGATGTCGAGGGTGGTGCCGATCGCCACGCTCGCCTCGTACAACAGCCGCAGCCGGCCCTGCGCGACCTCGGCCTTTCCGGCCAGGGCGGTCAGTTCGGTGGAGTCCCGCAGGGTGGCCACGCTGCCGGCCGAACCGTCGCCCGTGCGGTCGGTGGGACGCTTGTTCACCGCCACCAGGCGCTCCCCGACCGGCACGACCTCGTCGGTGGCGACTTGATGGCTCGCCAGCAGCCCGGTCATCCGGGGGTCGAGGCCGAGCTCGGTGACGGCCCGGCCCTCCACCTCCGCGGGCAGGTCGAGCAGCCGGCGCGCCTCGTCGTTGGCGAGCAGCACCCGCCCGTCGCCGTCGACGATCACCACGCCCTCGCGCACCGCGTGCAGCACCGCGTCGTGGTGCTCGTACATCCGGGTCATCTCGGCCGGCCCGAGGCCCCGGGTCTGCCGCCGCAGCCGCCGGCCCGCCAGCGCCGTGCCGCCCATCGCCAAGGCGAGCGCGGCGGCGCCGGCCCCCAGCAGCAACGGCAACTGACGGTCGACCGCGCTGCTCACCTCGCTCAGCTCGAGTCCGGCCGCCACCAGGCCGACCACCGAGCCGCTCGGGTCCCGCACCGGGACGACGGCCTGGACCTCCTCACCGAGCGGGCCCCGGATGCTCTCGATGGTGACCCGGCCCCGCAGGGACGGGCCGATCGTCCCGACGAACGGCTTCCCGATCAGCTCCGGGGTGGGATAGGTGTAGCGGATGCCGTCCGGGTTGGCCACCACCACGAAGTCGACCCCGCCCTCCTGGCGGGCGGCCTCGGCCAGCGGCTGGAGCACCGCGGTCGGGTCCGGGCCGCGCAGTGCGGCCACCAGGCCCGGTGCGTGCGCGAAGGCCCCGGCGGCGGCCAGCGAACGGCCGCGCGCCGCGTCGAACCGGTCGGCCCGCGCCTGGAGCACCAGCGTGGCCACCGCGGCCACCACCAGCAGCAGCACGATCAGCACCTGCACCAGGAGCATCTGGCCGGCGACACTGCGCACGCTCGCCACCGGGCGTGCGGCGGAGCGTGACGGTCGCCGCTCACTGCGGCCGCCCGAGCGACGCCAGGGCAGCCAGGAGGAGCGGCCGGTGTCTCGGGCCATACCCATGTCTAACCCGCCCCCGCCACGACCGCGCCGCACCACGCCGGTGAGCTCGCGGACCGCCCGGCCGGGGCGCCGCGACCGGGAGCAGCCCGCCCGCTGAAAGACCGAGGCTGGACCGCCGCGGCTGGCGTCAGAGGCGCCCAGTCGCGCGACGAGGAGTGCTGCGTCGTCTGGGGAGCTGGCCGGGTGGGCTGCCATGAGGGCGTCACAGACCTCGTCCAGGGGTGCGCTCGGGTCGTGGACGGCGTAGCCGAGGAGTTCGATGCCTGGCCGAGGTCGAGTACTGCGTCTGGGTCTTCGATCATCCCGTCCGTGTAGAACACCAGCGGGCTCCTGGGCGGGATGGGGTGCCGTGTGTCGGTGTACACCTGATGCGGATGCATGCCGACGGGCGGGCCGGGCTCGCGTGTAGCGATCCCATCGCCCTGCCAACGTCCGAGGTGAGCGGTCGGACCGGGGCGCTGGTGTTTGCCGTAGCCTGGCGGTGCCCTGCTCCCGATTCGGTTGAGGTCATGGAACTTCGTCAGTTGCGGTACTTCGTGGCGGTGGCGGAGGAGTTGCACTTCGGTCGTGCAGCCGAGCGGTTGATGATCGTGCAGTCGGCCGTCAGCCAGCAGATCGGCCGGCTGGAGCGTGAGCTGGGCGTCGAGTTGTTCGACCGCTCGGCGCGCCGCGTGCGGCTGAGTGCGGCGGGAGCGGCGTTCCTGCCCGGCGCCCGTGAGGTGTTGGCGGCCGGACAGCGGGCCCTGGACCTGGTCGGCGGTTTCGTCGCCGCGCGCGAGACCGTGCTGCGCGTCGGGACGAGCCGGGGGATGGGCGTGCGGTTGGAGCGGGTGCTGGAGGCACTGGAGCGAAGCGCGCCCGGCGCCCGAGTGGAGTTGGCGTCGGCGGCGCCGGAGGAGCGCCTGCGGCGGGTCGCGGACCGGGAGTGGGACGCGGCCTTCGTGCGCGGGGAGGTGGCGACGCCGCAAGGCGTGCGGCAGATCCCGGTGTGGCAGGAGGAACTCGTGGTCGCCCTGCCGGCCCGCCACCCGCTGGCCGGGGCGGACGCGGTCGACCTCGCCCAGCTCTCGGAGCTACCGCTCTACCTGGCGGCTCGTCGGAGCAATGCGCCGTTGGTCGATCTGGTCGTGGGTGCCTGCCGGGACGCCGGGTTCGAGCCCGTGCCCGGACCACCGCACAGCTCACTCCAGGACACCCTCGCGGCGCTGGGCGCGGGTGTCGCCGGTTGGACGGTGGTGTACGCGGTGCACGCCCGCCAGTTGCGCGGCAGTCGGGTGGCCTTCCTGCCGGTGCGTTCCCCGGGCCGGGCGCGCGGCGCCGAGGCGGTGCTCTCCCTGCCCACCGTGTTGGCGGTGCACAGCGCCGCCCCCGAGCGCGTGCGCTTCCTGCTGGAGGCCTGTCGGGAGGCGGCACGCGACGATCGCGATTCGTGATCGTCGCGAACTCGAAGTGCTGCTGGGTCGCGAGCTTCAACCGGAGTGAACTGGACACCAGTGGTCACCACCGCCGATGCGGCCGGTACCGCCGACCTCCGATGCACTCGATCCGGCGTTCCAGGAGCAGATCCATGCCCGTCGTCACCGTTCAGCAGGGCCCTCGCGGCAGTGAGCTCACGCGAGCACTCGTGGCGCGCATCACCGACGCGTTCGTCGACGTGTACAAGATCCCGGCGGACACCGTCCAGGTGTGGGTCCACGAAGTGCCGCCGGACAGTTGGGGCGTCGGCGGCAGGCTCAAGGCTGACCGATAGGGCGGGGCAGTGCCGTGACGGTTCCCAACTCGATCCACGACTCAGCGAGCTCCGCACCCGTGCGGCGCTCCACGCAGCGAGCGGCGAACCTCCCCGCCCAGCAGCCTTCGCACAGGCGGACGACGGTGCAGTTCGCGGGCATCGCGGCCGGCAACTTCCTGATCACCGTGGACGCGACGATCCTCAACGTGGCGCTGCCCGATCTGCAGCACGACCTGCACGCGCCCGCGGTGGCGTTGCCGTGGGTGGTCGACGCCTACACCGTGGTACTCGCCGGACTGATGCTGGCCTCGGGCGCGATCGCCGACCGATGGGGCCCGCGCCGGGTGTACCAAGCGGCACTGGCCGGGTTCGCGCTGTTCTCACTGCTGTGCGCGACCGCGCCGAGCGCGGGCGTACTCATCGCGGGCCGCGCCCTGCTCGGCATACCCGCCGCCGGGCTGGTACCGGCCGCGATGGCGCTGCTGGCCGCCCTGTACCCGCAGTCGGACCAACGGGCCCGCAGGATCGGCACGCTGATCGCCATCACCGGCCTCGGAATCGCCTCCGGCCCCGTGCTCGGCGGCGCGCTGGTGGCGGCCGGCGGCTGGCGGCTGGTGTTCCTGGTCAACCCGCCGGTCGCGCTGCTCGCCCTGCTGGCCTCGCGCCGGCTGAGCGGCCACCGGACCGGCTCGGCCATGCCGATCGACCGGACCGGACTCCTGCTGTCCATCGCCGGGCTGACCGCCCTCACCTTCGGCCTGGTCGACGCCGGAACCGGCGGCTGGCTGCGCCCGTCGCCACTGACGGCACTGCTGGTCGCGGCTGCCGCGTTCGCTGTCCTCCCGGTGGCGCAACGCCGTGCAGCCGCCCCGCTGCTGCCACCCGCACTGCTGGCGCTGCCCCGGGTCCGCATCGACCTCCTGGTCGCGTTGATGTCCCAACTGGTCTACTACGGACTGCTGTTCACCCTGTCACAGTGGATGGTCAACGCCCGGGGGATGCCGGCGCTCCAGGCGGGACTGGCGTTCCTGCCGATGACCGCGCCGATCGCCGTCGTCCCGATGGTCACCGGACGGCTGGTGGCCCGGCTCGGGGCCCGACCGCTGATGCTGGCCGGAATGACGCTGGACCTGCTGGGCGGCCTGCTGCTCGGCTTCGGCGGCAGCTCACTGTGGGTGATCTTCGCCGTGGAGCTCCTGATCGGCACCGGCGGCCCGCTGGCGACCCCCGCCTACATCGCGGACATGTCCAGCGCCGTCCCACTGGAGCTGGCGGCGACCGGCCAAGGAGCCCTGAACGCCGCCCGCCAGACCGGCACCGCACTCGGCGTGGCGATCTTCGGCACCCTCGCCACCCTGTCCGCGACCGGAACAGTCCTCACCGTCGGCGCCGCCCTCACACTCGCCGCCATCGGCCTCACCAACCGGCCGGCGCCACGCTGATGCCACGTCGGACCGACACCGACCGAACGCACCTTCACCTCCACCCATCAGGAGAGCGACCATGACCAACACCACGACGGAACAGGGCACGGGCCGGACACAGATGGCCGAGCGACTGCGGCGACCGTCGATGACACGATCACTCCGACTCGGCGACACGAAAGTGACCTACGTACCGGACGGGGCCGTGGAACTCAGCGCGCGCGGCTGGTTCCCCCACAGCACGGACGAGGACTGGGCCGCCCACCCCGAGTACCTCGACGACTCCGGCGACCTGGCGGCGGGCATCGGCGCACTGCTGGTGGAACACGGCGACCGTGCACTGCTGATCGACACGGGCTTCGGCCCGCAGTCGATTCCGGCCCAGCCGGGCAATCCGCGCGGAGCCATTCACGGCGGTGCGCTGCTCGACAACCTGGCCGCACTGGGCCGCCCACCGGCCACGATCGAGGCCGTCGCCATCACCCACCTGCACCTCGACCACATCGGCTGGGCCTGGAACCCAGCCCCGGACCGCGACCTGCCCGCGTTCGCCGGCCGCGACCTCCTGATCGCCGCACCCGAATGGGCACACCGCCACCTCCTGGCAACACGCGGCATCACCGACGAGATTCTCCAGATCATGGCACCGCAGGTGCGCACCGTCATCGACGGCGAGGAGATCTTCCCCGGCGTGCGCATGCTGCTCACCCCCGGTCACACCGCCGGGCACGCGTCCTACGTCATCACCGGGGGCGGCGAGCGGCTGATCGCCTTCGGCGACGCCATGCACTCGTCGATCCAGGTGGACCACCCCGAATGGTCGGCCGCCGCCGACCTCGACCCCGACCGGGCCGCGCAGGAACGCCGGCGCCTGGTCGCCGAGTTGGCCCGGCCAGGCACGATCGGATTCGGCGTCCATTTCGCGGATGTGGTGTTCGGCCGAGTCCACCTGGACGGAAACGGACCCGCCTGGCGAGCCGTCGCCGACTAGCCTCGATCTTTCATGACGGCCCGTCGGTTCATCCGACGGGCCTTTTCGACTTGCTCGGGCGGTGGTGGGCAGGCCAGTGGCCCGGCTGATGCGCCGGACGGGCACCGGGTTCCACGGCTCCGGAAGTGGTCGAGTACTCGTCGGGATAGGGAAAAGCCACTGGTCAGCCGGGGTTTGGCAGTGCCTGAAGGCGCTCGAAGGCGCTGGTGATCAGATCGGTCCAGGGCCGGTGGCGGGCCAGGCGGAGGTGGCGGCGGCGGCCGGTGGTGACGAGCTGGGCGGCGGCGGAGAACATCCTCAGCCGCAGGCGCTTGGGTTCCCAACGGCGGGCGTCGCCGGTCAGGGCGAGCATGGGCATCCAGGCGAGCAGGTCGAGCGCGAGCTGGACGATCTCCAGCCAGATCTGGTTCTGGGAGGCGTCGTGGAGGGGGAGGTTGCGCAGGCCTGTGTCGCGGGCGGCACGGATCCGGTCCTCGGCGCGGGCCCGCTGGCGGTGCCGCAGCTCCAACTGGGCGATTGGGGCGTGGGTGGTGTTGGTGGCGAAGCAGGTCAGTCGCATGCCGTCGGTGTCGGTGAAGCGCAACTGGGCTCCGGGGTGCGGCTGTTCCTTGCGGACGATCAGCCGCTTGCCTTTCGGCCAGCCCTTGAGGACATTGCCGTCGAGCTCGGCGGCCCAGGCGCCGTCGCGGACCCTGCCGTCTGGCTCGATGGCCGGGGTCCAAGCCGAGGCCGGGATGCGGAGCACGGCCTGGTGGATGGCGTTGGTGATGGTCACCCGACCGAGTACGACAGCCATCGGCCACGTGCGGTGAGCCACTTGAGGAAGTCATGGGTGCCGCCGGCGGAGTCGGCGCGGATCAAGGTACGGCGTCCACGCCAGTACTTCTTCGGTAGCTGGGCCAGCAGCGTCCGGGCCGCTTCGATGTGGTCGGCGGCAGTGTTGCTGCCCGCGTTCCCCGGCCGCAGCAGCCCGGCAACCGGTTCCCCGGACCCGCCCGGGCCGTGGTCGACGAACGCGAACAGCGGATGATGGCCGAACGTCTTCTTCCAGGTCTTGGCCGCGTCCTGCTTCTCGGAGTGCGCGAGGACCAGCACGCCGTCGATGTCCACGATCACCTCGCCGCCCGTGTCCGGGGCCGCCTCGCCGGCCAACCGCCAGACCCGCTCACGGACTTCGGCCCGCGCCCGCCGGATCGCCGCGAGTGCACGAGGTCCGGCCGAGGCCAGGGTGTCGACCAGGCGCGAGACGGTCGGGTCGGAGGCCACCGGCCCGACCACGGCAGGCTCGGCCCGCAGCATCGCGACATCGGCCAGGCAGTCCCCGCCCAGGGCCACCGCGAGCGCGACATCCAGCAGGACCTTGCCCGGATCATGGACCGCCCGCGCCTTGCGCCACGGCGCCAGTGCCGCCGATATCGCCGCGTCCAGCCCTGTCTTGCGGGCGGTCTCGACCAGCAGCACGGCGCCGGACTGCGAGACCACCGCCCTCGACACGGACACGCGGGTACGACCCGCTACGCTTCTTCACCTGAGGAGTGCAGCTTTCTTGACGACGACCAGGACCCTAGACAAGTCCCATCGTCCCAGGTGAGAGGCACTCTCATTCTTTTGATCACGCCTCGGACAGCCCCGCTCGTGAAAGCACGAGGCTAACCGTCCCCGTCTCGTGTCGTTCGTCTGGCACGCGCACAAGGGCTACCTGCCCGACATCCCTGAGGGCGGCTGATCCACTCCACCTCCCGAACCCCACCCGAGCAGCACAAACAGATCCGGCCCCCTGCAAAGCCGCAGGGGGCCGGATCACGTTCTGCAATGCAATAGGGCCGGTCAAACCGACATACTGTCGGTTTGACCGGCCCTATTCGGTCGGTTGACCGTGGTGCGCGAGGGGGGAGTTGAACCCCCACGCCCTTTCGGGCACTGGAACCTGAATCCAGCGCGTCTGCCTATTCCGCCACCCGCGCAGGTGATGTCGTACATACTAGCCGATCTTCCGGCCCACTCCGCACCACCCGGGGGCTAGCCTGGGCGGATGGCCGTTCACGGGTTCGCGACCACCGACTTCCAGCTTGTGCTGCTGCGGCGGATGGCCGACTTCCAGCCCGGGCTGGTCGAGGAGGCGGTGCGCCGGCTCGGGGCGTCCCGGGCCCGGTTGCGGGAGGCGAACAAGCGGTGGCAGGCGATGATCCGCTCGCCGCGGTTCCCGCGTGGGGCACGCCGCTACGTCGCGGTGCTCGGAGCCGCGGAGGCGGTGCTCCCACGCCGGATCGGTGACCTCGACTGCACGGCGCAGCAGTGGACGCTGCCGCTCTGGCCCGAACTGCGCTTCGAGGTGCTGCTCGGGCCCGCGGAGGCCGGCGAGCCGGTCTGGAACGAGTGGCTGGTGCGTGCCGCCGACAGCCCGCCGCCCAGCCTGCGGACGCTCGCCGACCTGCGCCCGTGGAGCTGCGTGGTCTCGGACGTCGCCGCGGCCTTCCCGCCCGCCGTGCCGCGTGAGGGGAGCGCGCCGACGCGGTGGCAGCTCGACTTCACCGCCCCCGACCCGGCCGGCGTACCGCGCTCCTGCACCGCCGACTTCACCTGGGGGCTGTTGCAGGAGGTCCGGATCGCCGACGAACGCGATCAGCGGCCCCAGATCCTCCGGTACCCCTCGCGGTAGCCGACGGGGTTCCAGGCGGTGGCGCCGGCGCTGTTGGCGGCCGTGGCGACGTGGACCGGGGCGACGTAGCCGCTGGCGGGGGCGCCGGAGAAGGCCCGGTTGAACTCGTCGACGATCTGCCAGCCCTGCGCGGAGAGCGGCTCGGGAACGGTGGCGGCCTGGAACTGCCCGCTGTTGATGCGCTGGAAGGCCGAGGGATCGCCGTCACCCGCGCCGATGTTGAACGGGACGCCGTCGCCCTGCCGGCCGGCCGCGCGCAGGGCCGGTGCGGCGTCGGCGAAGTACAGGTCGTTGACGGCGACGGAGTACGTCCACCGGCCCTGCAGGCGGGCGATGAGCGAGGAGACCTCCTGGGGCACTCGGCTGCTCGCGTCCGGGATCGGGATGTCCTCGTAGGCCAGCAGCTTCACGCCGGGGCAACTGGCGAGCTGGTTCCTGATCAGGTCGGACTTGTCCTTGGCGAACGGGATCGAGTCATCGCTGAAGACGACGACTCCGGCGTTGCCGTTGGACTCCGCGATGACCCAGTCCGCGCTGATCCGCGCGACGTCCCCGACGTTGGTGGTGATGTTGCTGAAGAGCGGCGGGCTGCTGCTCGGGCCGGGCGCGGCGACCGCGTGCCAGCCGATCAGCGGGATGTGCGCCGCGCCGGCCAGCGCCACCTGTTGCGCGGTCAGGGCGGGGTCGAAGCCGCCGATCACGATGCCCGCGGGCCGGAGGGCGACCGCCTGGCCGAAGGCCGCCTGGATGCCGACCGGCGTGCCCTGACCGTCGATCACCCGCAGGCTCCAGCCGATCACCTTCGCGGCCTCGCCGACGCCCTTGGCGACGCCCGCGACGCCGGGGTTGGTCATGGTCTCGGCGACGTAGACGACGGTCCGGTGGGAGACCGCCGGGGGCCCGGTGGTCGGGCCGTTCCAGGCGCTGTCGGCCTGCTCCGCCCGCTGGGCGTCCGCCTTGGCCTTGGCGAGCGTGGCCGGGCAACCGGCACCCGACGGCCCAGCGGCAAAGGGCCCGCCGCCGGTCGACACGCCGCGCTGGCAGCCGGCGACGGCGACCACGGCCGCCAGCAGGGCCACGACCCCCGGGGCACGACTCATCGCACCTCCCGGGGGGCGGCGCCGGCGCGCAGCCGGCGGCGCGCGGAGTAGCCGGCCAGGCCCACGGCGATCAGCAGGGCCGCACCGTTGAACAGCGGGATCGCCCAGAACTGGGCGCCGAGCTGGCCGATACCGGCCAGACCGACGGCGAGCACGGCGACGGCGACCAGGGTGCCCAGCGCGTTGGCCCGCCCGGGCCTGATCGCCGTGGAGCCGAGCAGCGCTCCGACGAAGGCGGGCAGCAGGTACTCCAGGCCCACGCTCGGATTGCCGATCTGCTGTTGTGCGGCGAGCAGGACGCCCGCGCAGCCGACCACCAGGCCCGAACCGGCGAAGGCGTAGACGCTGTACCGGCGGGTGGGGATGCCGACGAGTTCGGCGGCCCGGACGTTGGAGCCGATGACGTACAGGCACCGGCCGAACGGCAGTCGTTCCAGCAGCAGCCACAGGGCGGCGGCCAGCACGAGCACGTAGGAGGCGGAGACCGGCAGGCCGAGGAACGTGGAGTCGTAGAGGTCGGTGAAGGCCGCCGGCAGGCCGCCGGGACCGGGGACGATCCGGGCGCCGCCGGTGATCCAGCCGGTGAAGGCGTACAGGATGCTGCCGGTGCCGAGGGTGGCGATGAAGGAGTCGATCTGTCCGAACTCGACGACCAGACCGTTGAGCACCCCGAAGGCCGCCCCGCCGACGACCACCACCAGGCAGGCGAGCGGCCAGGGCCAGCCGCCGTTGACGATCAGTTGCAGCGTCATGACGTGGGCGAGGCCGAGGCCGTAGCCGATGGACAGGTCGAACTTGCCGGTGACGATCGGGAGCGTGGCGCCCAGCGCGAGGAGCGCGGGGATCGACTGGTTGGACAGGATCGCGGAGATGTTGTCGAGGGTGGGAAAGGTGTCCGGCAGGGTGACGGAGAAGATCAGGAACAGCAGGGCGGCGAGGGCGGGCAGGCCGTAGACACCGATCAGGTGGTGGCCGCGCGGGGATCGGCGGGCGGGCGAACCGGTCATCGGTCCGTCGCGGTTCCGGTGACGGGGGGCGTCGCCGACGCGGCGCGGGTGAGTTCGGTGACGGTGAGGGCCGCGCCGGCCAGCTCGGCGGTCACCGTGCCGCGGACGAACACCAGGGCACGGTGGCACACGGTGGCGACCTCCTCGAAGTCGGTGGAGCTGAGCAGGACCGCGAGGCCGGCGCCGAGCGCCTCGTCGAGCAGGCGGTGGACCTCGGCCTTGGCACCGACGTCCACGCCGGCGGTCGGCTCCTCCAGGACCAGCAACCGCCCGCTCGCCCGGAGCCCCCGCCCCACCATGACCTTCTGCTGGTTGCCGCCGGACAGGGTGGCGATCGGCGCCTCGCCGTCCCGGGGGCGCACCCCGAACCGCTCGATCAGGGCGGCGGCCTCGGCGCGCTCGCGCCGGGGGCTGATCCAGTGGCCCGCCCGGGGGTTCGCCAGGATGTTCTCGCGGACCGTCAGTCCGTCCGCGCAGCCCTCCTGCTGACGGTTGCCGGTCACGAAGCCGACACCGGAGCGCACGGCCGCGGCGACCGTGCGCGGGGCGTACGGGCGGCCGTCGAGCCGGGCCCGACCGGCCAGGATCGGCCGGGCGCCGGCGAGCGCGCGGCCCAGGTCGAGGTGGCCGGCGCCGGTGAGGCCCACCGTGCCGAGGAGCTCGCCGGCCCGCAGCTCCAGGCTCACCGGCCCGGCGTTCCCGGTCCGCAGGCCGTCCAGGCTCAGCACCACCGGACCGTGCGCCGGCCGTCCGCCCGGGCGGGCGGCCGGTTCGCGGCCCACGATGTCGCGCACCAGGTGCCCGATGCGGTGACCGGCGAGCGGGCCGGAGCTGATCAGCCGGCCGTCGCGCAGCACGGCGAAGGTGTCGGCCACCCGGTACACCTCGTCGAGCCGGTGGGTGACGAAGACGATGCCGTGCCCCCGGTCGCGCAGGGCGTGCAGCACGTCGAAGAGCCGGGCGCAGTCCGCCGCGGGAAGGCTGGCGGTCGGCTCGTCCAGGACGATCAGCTCCGCCCGGGTCGCCAGCGCGCGGGCGATGGCGACCAGCGAGCGTTCGGCGGGCGCGAGGTCGGCGACCCGCGCGTCGGGGTCGAGGTGGCCGGCGACCGTGCCGAGGGCCTCGGCACAGCGCTCCCGGGCCCGCCGCCAGGAGATCAGCCCGCGCCGGCGCGGGTAGCCGGTGACCAGGGAGATGTTCTCGGCGACCGTCATCCACTCGACGAGGCCGAGGTCCTGGTGGATGAAGGCCATGGTCCGGGTGGCGGCTTCGGTGCCGAGCGGGTGCCCGGCCACCGTCACCTCCCCCGCGTCGGCGTGCTGGACCCCGGCGAGCGTCCTGATCAGGGTGGACTTCCCGGCGCCGTTCGGGCCGAGCAGGGCGAGCACGCTGCCGCGGTGGACGTCGAGGTCGACCCCGGCCAGCGCGGTGGTGCCGCCGAACCGCTTGCTGAGCCCGCGGACGCGGACCAGGGGAGCGCCGGCCGAGGTGTCGGGAGCGTCGCGCATCGACCTTCCCTCCAGGCTCGGCCGCCGAGTACTTCGCCGTTCCTACCAGCTGGGCCCCGGCGGCCGGGCCGCTGACACGCCATGGGTCCGCCGCGCGACCGGGGTCGGGTCATTCGACGACCGGGATCTCCATCGGGAAGCCCGCGGAGGTGCCGGGCAGGGCGCCGGGCGGCTCCAGGGCGCACTCGGCCCAGATCACCTTGCCGCGCGCGGTGTAGCGGGTGCCCCAGGCCTGGGCGAGCTGGGCGACCAGGAACAGGCCGCGGCCGCCCTCGTCGGTGGTGGTCGCGCGACGCAGGTGCGGGGCGGTGCTGCTGGCGTCGGCGACCTCGCAGATCAGGGTGCGGTCGTGGATCAGACGGACCTGGATGGGCTCGGTGCCGTACCGGATGGCGTTGGTGACCAGCTCGCTGAGCAGCAGTTCGACGGCGAAGGCGACCTCCTCCAGCCCCCAGGCGCTCAGCTGGCGGGTGGCGGCGGCCCGCACCTCGCAGACCCGGGCCGGGTCGGCCGGCAGGTCCCGGACGGCGATCCGGTCGGGGTCCAGGGCGCGGGTGCGGGCGGCGAGCAGCGTGACGTCGTCCACGGGGTGCGCGGGCACCACGGCCGCCAGCACCGCGCGGCAGGTCTCCTCGGGTGAACGGTCCGGGTGGGCCAGGGCGCGGCGCAGCCGGGCGAGCACGGTGTCGACGTCGCGGTGGTGGTCGTTGATCAGCCCGTCGGAGTAGAGGAACAGCTGGCTGCCGGCGGGGAGGTACAGCTCGGCGCATTCGAACGGGAGGCCGCCGAGGCCGAGCGGCGGGCCGGCGGGCAGGTCGGGGAAGGTCACCTCGCCGTCGGGGTGGACCACCGCGGGGGGCGGGTGGCCGGCGCGGGCCACGGTGCAGCGCTGCGAGGTCGGGTCGTAGACGGCGTACAGGCAGGTGGCGCCGATGATGCCGGAGCTGGGCTCGTCGCCGCCGCCCTCGCGGTCCAGACGCCCCACCAGGTTGTCCAGGTGGGTGAGGAGTTCGTCGGGGGCGAGGTCCAGCTCGCAGAAGTTGTGCACGGCGGTGCGCAGTCGGCCCATGGTGGCGGCGGCGTGCAGGCCGTGGCCGACCACGTCGCCGACCACCAGGGCGACCCGGGCGCCCGACAGCGGGATGACGTCGAACCAGTCGCCGCCCACCCCGGACTCGGCGGGCAGGTAGCGGTGGGCGACCTCGACGGCGTTCTGCTCGGGCAGGCCGCGCGGCAGCAGGCTGCGCTGCAACGCCAGCACCATGGTGTGTTCGCGGGTGTACCGGCGGGCGTTGTCGATGCAGATGGCGGCGCGGGTGGCCAGCTCCTGGGCGAGCGAGCGGTCGTCGTCCCCGAAGGGGGCGGGGTCCTGCGAGCGGTAGAAGCTGGCGATGCCCAGCACGACGCCGCGGGCCAGCAGCGGGACGGTGATCAGCGAGTGGACGTTGTGCGCGACCAGGAGCGCGCTCCGCTCGGGATCCTGGGCGAGCCAGCCGGCGGCGGCCTTCAGGTCGGGTTCCAGCACCGCCTGCCCGGTGGCCAGGCAGCGGAGCTGGGGCGTGGTGGGCAGCAGGTCGACCCGCTGGCCGACGGGGTAGAAGGCGCGCTCGTCGCGGATGCCGTGGACCACCGTGCGGTGCAGGTCGCCACCGGGGTCGGCGGGCTCCTCGCCGCGCAGCACCGCTCCGGGCAGGTCGATGGTGACGAAGTCCGCCAGCCGGGGGACGGCCATCTCGGCGAGCTCCCGGGCGGTGCGGCCGACGTCCAGGGTGGTGCCGATGGAGGTGCTGGCCTCGGACAGCAGCTCCAGGCGGCGACGGGCGGCGACGGCGTAGGTCCCGACTCCCGGCTCGCCCACCAACAGCAGACCGGGGGTCGCGGCGGGCACCCGGCGGCCGGGCGGCTCGCCGGTGGGGCCGGGGGCGACGACCTGCCGGGGCGGCGCGGCGCTGCGCAGGACCGCCTCGACGGCGACCCCCGCGACCCCGGACGGGCTGGTCATCGGCCGGCTCAGCAGGGTGATCCGCCGGCCGTGGGAGAGGCTCACCTCGACGGCCGCCCGCTGGCCCGAGGCGATCAGCTCGGTGGCCCGCTCCTTGAGGTGCAGCTGGTCACGCCAGTCCAGTCCGCTCCGGGTCAGCTCGTCCACCCAGATCAGCCGCCCGTCCCCGTTGGCCTCGGCGATCTCCGCGCGGGGCCGGGAGTCGAGGTAGGTCCGCAGCAGCGCGCGCTCGCGCGCCGAGCTCTCCTCCAGCAGCCGCCGCTCGATGGCGGCGGCGGCCCTGCCGAGCATGGTGTCCAGCTGGGCGTGCGCGTAGCTGCGCGGATAGCCGAAACAGAGGACACCCTCGATCCGCCCGCTGAGCGGATCGCGCACCGGAACCGCCGAGCAGGCGTTGGTCACCGAGCGCTCGGCGAAGTGTTCGGCGCCGTAGACGTGGCAGAGCCGCCGCTCGGCGAGCGCCAGACCGATGCCGTTGGTCCCCCCGAACCGCTCGGCGAAGACGAACCCCGGGACGCTCTGGATCGCGGCGAGCGACCTGACCATGGCCGCGTCACCGAAACGGCGCTGCAGCACCGCCCCGTCACCGTCCGCGAGGGCCACGTTCATCCGGCTGCCGGCGAACCGGGACTCCAGCCGGTCCAGCACGGGCCCGGCCGCGCGGACCAGGCGGCCGTCCAGGTCGAGATCCGGTCGGTAGGGCAGCTCGGCCTGGTCGGGGGAGAGCCCCAGCAGCATGCAGCGCCGCCAGGAACTCAGGATCAGACCGCGGACGCCCGCCTCGACCGTCTCACCGTGCAGGAACCGCTCGCGGACCCGTTCGGGGCCCACGCCCGACTCACCGGC
Source organism: Kitasatospora sp. NPDC052896 (assembly GCF_044547075.1). Lineage (NCBI taxonomy): Bacteria > Bacillati > Actinomycetota > Actinomycetes > Kitasatosporales > Streptomycetaceae > Kitasatospora > Kitasatospora sp. NPDC052896. The sequence goes on along the minus strand of NZ_JBITZU010000035.1, from coordinate 39,168 downwards.
ACCTGTCACGATCGCCACAGCACTCACACTCCGCGAGCCGCACCCCTGAAGCCATACTAGGACCTAGCTCACAAAGCGGTTCTTACCACCCAATAGCCGACATCACCCCGGTCAGGCCGCGCCAATCCGACCGCCGGCGAGGAGCGCGATGAGCGGTTCGCCCAGCAACGGACCGGTGATGAGCCGTGTGGAGTTCGACGCGCTGTTCGACCGGCTGCGCCGCGATCGCCGCCCCGATCCGGTGGCGGGGGCACGGCTGGTGGCGGCGGCCGGGCTCGTCCGCACGGGTGAGGTGGTCGCGCTGGGACGCCCCTGGGACACCGTCCCGGGCCCCGACAACCGCAAGCCGGCGCTGCACCGGATGACCGCCGGGCTCGGCGAGGGCACGGACGCCGAGCCGACCGCGCACAAGGACTTCGTCGGGACCGACTACCACGGCAAGTCGCAGACGCACCTGGACGCGCTCTGCCACATCGCCTACCGCGGCCTGCTCTTCCCGGGGGTACCGGCTCGGGCGGCCGTCTCCGCGCGGGGCGCCGAGCACGGCGCGGTGACCGAGCTGCTGCCCGGGCTGGTCGGGCGGGGCGTCCTGCTGGACCTGGCGCGCCTGCGCGGCCGGGCCTGGCTGGAGCCGGGCGAGGCGGTCGACGGCCCCGAGCTGCTCCGCTGCGCCGAGGAGCAGGGCAGCCCGCTCGCGCCCGGGGACGTCGTCCTGCTGCGCACCGGCCACCTGGCCCGGCGGCGGCAGCTGGGTGCCTGGGACCCGGACGAGCTGAGCGCGGGGCTGCACCCCGGCGCGATGTCCGTGCTGCGCGACTCGGCCTGCTCGGCGCTGGGCAGCGACGGAGACAGCGACGTGCGCCCGAGCCCGGTGCCGGGCGTCCACTCGCCGATCCACGTGCTGGCGATCGCCGCGCTGGGGCTGCCGCTGCTCGACAACCTGGACCTGGAGGCGCTGGCCGAGGCCTGTGCGCGGGCCTCGCGCTGGGAGTTCCTCCTCGTCGCCGCACCGCTGAACATCCCCGGCGGCACCGGCTCCCCGGTCAATCCGCTCGCGATCCTCTGAACGGGCCGCCCACTCTCCGCGAGCACCTCATCGCCACCTCGGGGCCGCTGGAGGACCTGGCTGCCCCGGCGAGCGGCTGACCGTCGTGCCGCCGACGCCGGCGTGCAGGAGGCGCAGCAGCGCGTGCGACGAGCGACCGTCGATGATGTGCGCCTGGGTCACGCCCGCGCGCACGGCCCGCACGCATGCCTCCAGCTTGGGCACCATGCTGCCGTCGATCTCGGGCAGCAGTTCCTCCGCCTCCTCCGCGGTGAGCCGGTCGACCAGCCGCGAGCGGGTGGGCCAGTCCAGGTAGAGGCCCTCGACGTCGGTCATCAGCACCAGGGCCACCGCGCCGAGCGCCCCGGCCAGCGCGGCGGCCGCGGTGTCCGCGTTGACGTTGTAGACACCGCCGCCGGCGCCGCGCGCGATGCTGGAGACCACCGGGATCCGGCCGTCGGCCAGCAGCGTGCGCAGCAGCCCGGTGTCGACCTCGGTCACCTCGCCCACCAGGCCGATGTCCACCGGCCGGCCGTCCACCACCGCCGGACGCCGGACCGCCGTCATGATCCGGGCGTCCTCGCCGGTCAGGCCGACCGCCAGCGGACCGTGCCGGTTGAGCAGCCCGACCAGGTCGCGCTGGACCTGGCCGGCCAGCACCATCCTGACCTCGGCCATCATCTGCTCGGTGGTCACCCGCAGGCCCGCCGTGAAGGTGGCGGCGAGCCCCAGCCGGTCGAGGTGCGCGTCGATCTGCGGTCCCCCGCCGTGCACCACGACGGGGCTGAAACCGGCGTGGCGCAGCGCGACGACGTCCCGGGCGAAGGTCTGCCGGACGGCCTCCCCCGCCAGCGCGCTGCCGCCGAGCTTGACCACCACCGCCGGGGCGTGCGGCACGCCCGGCCACACCAGGCGCGCCAGTCCGCGCGGCGCGGTCTCGGTGCTCACCGCGCGGACACCCGCTGGTGGAGCGTGCCGTCGTTGCCGCCGAGCAGTCCGGCACGGGTGACGGCATCCGGCGCGTGCACGGACACCTGGACCGACTGCCGCTCGGCGGGAAGCTCGAGGAGAGGGGAGGACGGTGCGAGGGGCATGCACGCTCCAGGGATGAGAACGGGACGCCGCCGGACAGGGCGGCGTGCGCGACCGAGCGGGCTGTGGTGTTCCCGTCAAGGTCTCACCACAACGTGTCACGGCCCTCTTGCGGGATGTTTGACAGTGCGCTGGAGTGCCCCTTGCGTCAGCTTGACCCGGCCGCCAAGGTCCGGACCCGCAGGTGGGCGGCGGCGTGGCCGACGCGGCGAGGTGGGGCGGAGTCGAACCGGACCGTCCGCAGTTCCGGGTTGACGGCTCGTCGGAGCAACTGATGAACCGTCACTTCGCTGACGGTGAAACCCGAACCATCCGGAGCCGCCGCGGAACGCACGGTAGCGTGTCTGCCGATGACTTGGCGCGGACCAGCGTGACCCGGGCGACCCCCGGTGCCCCGCGTCCCAGCCCGACAGGAGAGGAGAAGTATCGTGCGGATCGCAGTGACCGGCTCCATCGCCACCGATCATCTGATGAGCTTCCCCGGCAAGTTCAGCGAGCACATCCTGCTCGACCAGGTCGACAGGATCTCGCTCTCGTTCCTGGTCGACGGGCTCGAGGTCCGCCGCGGTGGCGTCGCGGCGAACATCGCGTTCGGGCTGGGGTCGCTCGGGCTCACCCCGTACCTGGTCGGCGCCGCGGGACACGACTTCACCGACTACGGCGAGTGGCTGCGCCGACACGGCGTCGACACCGAATCCGTCCGGATCTCGGCGTCGAAGCACACGGCCAGGTTCGTCTGCACCACGGACGAGGCGCAGAACCAGCTCGCGTCCTTCTACACCGGCGCCATGGCGGAGGCCCGCGAGATCGAGCTGACGCCGGTCGCCGAGCGGGTGGGCGGCGTCGGCATGGTCGTCATCGGCCCCAACGACCCGGAGGCGATGCTGCGGCACACCGACGAGTGCCGGGCCATGGGGTTTCCGTTCCTCGCCGACCCGTCCCAGCAACTCGCCCGCGCCGACCGGGAGATGGCGCGCAGCCTGGTCGACGGCGCCACGTACCTGTTCACCAACGAGTACGAGGCGGCCCTGCTGACCCAGAAGTCCGGCTGGACCCCGCGAGAGGTGCTCGAACGCGTCGGCCACTGGGTGATCACCCGGGGAGCCGAGGGCTCGACGATCGAGCACCGGGATCGTCCGCCCGTCGCGGTGCCCGCCGTGACCGCGCGCGCCATCGCCGACCCGACCGGTGTCGGTGACGCGTTCCGGGCCGGCTACCTGGCGGGGCTCTCCTGGGGCCTCGACGAACGCGGCTGCGCCCAACTGGGCAGCGTGCTGGCGACCCTGGCCCTCGAGGTGGTGGGGACCCAGGAGTACCGACTCGATCCGGCCGACCTGCTGGAGCGGTTGCGCGGCTCGTACGGCGACGAGGCCGCCGCGCCGATCGCCCGGAGGCTGCCGGCCGCGGTATGAGGTGACGGGGCGGGCACCCTGGTCGTGACCGGCGGCGGGCCGGGGATCACGGAGGCGGTGGGTGACGGGCCGGCCGCCCGGGGCGGCCGGCCGGGTGGGGTCAGGTGAGGCTGTCGTCGATGAAGGCGAAGAGCTCCTCGTCGGAGGCCGCGTCGAGGTCGTCGACGTCCACCAGGTTGTCGGAGGTGTCGAGGGCGCCCGCGGACGCCGGCTGCTGGGACTCGCCCCAGCGGGCGGCCAGGGCCTGCAGGCGCATCTGGATGCGGGCACGGGTGACGCCGTCGGCGGTCGTCGCGGCCAACGCGGCCTCCAGCCGGTCGAGTTCCTCGGTCACCGCGGCGGCCGAGTTCGTACCGTCGGCGAACAGCTGCTCGCGCAGGTGGGCCGCGAGCAGCGCCGGCGTCGGCTGGTCGAAGACCAGGGAGGCGGGCAGCGACAGACCGGTCGCCTCGGCCAGGCCGTTGCGCAGCATGACCGCCATCAGGGAGTCGACACCCAGGTCCTTGAACGCCTGCGCCGGCGGAATCTCCTCGGGTCCCGGGTAACCCAGGACGATGGCCGCCCTGCTCCGGACCAGGACGAGGAGCGCGCTGTCGCGCTCGGCCGGGGAGAGCCTCGCCAGCCGGACGGGCAGCGGGACCTCGGCCTCGATGACGCCCTCGTCGGCGACGGCCACCGGCGTCGCGCTCAGCCGCTCCTCCCGCTGGCGCTGGAACCAGGCGGACATGGCGGGCAACGCCGAGCTGAGCGGCTGGTCGCCGTCGAGGCCCAGCGTCGCGGTCAGCGCGTCCAGGTCCTCGCGCTCGACGGCCGCCCAGAACCGCTCGTCCACGGCGGCCGCGTGCGAGGTCGCCGGGGCGTCCTCGGCCGACTCCGGCCAGTAACGGCGCTGCTGGAAGGGGTAGGTGGGCAGGTCGATCCGACGGGCGCCGGTACCGGCGAAGACCGCCGGCCAGTCGAGCCCGACCCCGCGCACGTGCAGCTGGGCGAGCGCGCTGGTGAAGGTCTCCGCCTCCGCGCGGTCGCGGCGCAGCACGGGGGTGAAGGCGGCATCGCCGACGCAGTCCTGGCCGAGTGTGGTCAGGGTGCCGTCGGGGCCGAGCTCCAGGAAGGTGCGGACGCCCTCGCGCTCCAGGGTCCGCATGGCATCGGAGAAGTGGACGGCCTCGCGGACGTGGCGGACCCAGTAGTCGGGGGTGGTCAGGTCGGCGGACTGGTCGAGGGTGGAGACGATCGGAATCCGGGGAGCGTGGTAGGTCAGGCCCTCGGCGACGGTGCGGAACTCGGCCAGCATCGGGTCCATCAACGGCGAGTGGAAGGCATGGCTGACGGTCAGCCGCTTGGTCTTGCAGCCGTCGGCGGCCAGCTTCTCGGCCACCTCCAGCACGGCGTCCTCGGCACCGGAAATCACCATCGAGGTCAGACCGTTGACGGCGGCGATGTCCAACTCGTCGGCGCGGCCGGCCAGCAGCGGCAGCACCTCGTCCTGGGTCGCCTGGACGGCCACCATCGCGCCACCGGCGGGCAGTCGCTGCATCAGCCGCCCGCGCGCCGCGACCAGCGTGGCCGCGTCCGCCAGCGAGAGCACGCCCGCGACGTGCGCGGCGGCCAGCTCGCCGATCGAGTGCCCGGCCAGGAAGTCCGGCCGCAGGCCCCAGGACTCGACGAGCCGGAACAGCGCCACCTCGACCGCGAAGAGCGCGGGCTGGGTGTAGCCGGTCTCGTCGAGCCGCTCGCCCGTGAGGACGACGTCCTTCAGCGGCCGGTCCAGGTGCCGGTCCAGCTCCGCGCAGACCGCGTCGAAGGCCTCGGCGAACACCGGGTGGCTCTGGTACAGCCCGGCTCCCATGCCGGCGCGCTGGCTGCCCTGACCGGTGAAGAGGAAGGCGAGCTTGCCCTCCGCCGCCGTCCCCCGCACCAGCCGGGCGGCGGGCTCACCCGAGGCCAACGCGTCCAGGCCGCGCGCGAGTTCGGCACGGTCGGCGGCCACCACCACCGCGCGGCACTCCAGCGCCGCCCGACTCGTCGCCAACGAGTGGGCGAGGTCCACGAGTTCGACATCGTCGGCGAAGGAGCGCAGCCGCTCGGCCTGGGCCCGCAACGCGGCGTCGTTCTTCGCCGACAGCACCACCGGCAGCACCGGCGGCACCACCGTCACCTCGGCGGCGACCTCCTCCGCCCCGGCCTCCGGAGCCTGCTCCAGCACCGCGTGGGCGTTGGTGCCGCTGATGCCGAAGGACGAGATCGCGGCCCGGCGCGGGCGGCCGGTCTCCGGCCAAGCCTGATTCTCCGTCAGCAGCCGTACCGCACCGGCCGACCAGTCCACGTGCGGGGTGGGCTCGTCCACGTGCAGGGTCCGCGGGAGCACGCCGTGCCGGATCGCCATCACCATCTTGATCACACCCGCGACCCCGGCCGCCGCCTGGGTGTGCCCGATGTTGGACTTCACCGATCCCAGCCACACCGGCCGGTCCTCGGGCCGGCGCCGGCCGTAGGTGGCCAGCAGCGCCTGGGCCTCGATCGGGTCGCCCAGGGTGGTGCCGGTGCCGTGCCCCTCGACCGCGTCGACCTGGTCGGCGGTCAGCCGGGCGTTGGCCAGCGCCTGCTTGATCACCCGCTGCTGGGACGGGCCGTTCGGAGCGGTCAGACCGTTGCTGGCGCCGTCCTGGTTGACCGCGCTGCCCTGGACCACGGCGAGCACCGGGTGCCCGTTGCGGCGGGCGTCGGAGAGCCGCTCGACCAACAGCAGGCCCACGCCCTCGGCCATGTTGGTGCCGTCGGCCGCACCGGCGAAGGACTTGCAGCGGCCGTCGGCGGCCAGCCCGCGCTGGCGGCTGAACTCGATGATGGTCCCCGGGTTGGGCATCACCGTGACGCCACCGGCCAGCGCGAGCGCGCACTCGCCGGTCCGCAGCGCCTGCACCGCGAGGTGCAGGGAGACCAGCGAGGCCGAACAGGCGGTGTCCACGGTGACCGCCGGCCCCTCCAGGCCGTAGGTGTAGGAGAGCCGGCCGGACATCACACTCGCGGTGTTGCCGGTGCCCAGGTGGCCCTCGAAGCTCTCGGCCGAGCGCATCAGCACCGGGACGTAGTCCTGCCCGTTGGTGCCGACGAAGACGCCGGTCCGACTGCCGCGCAGGGTCAGCGGGTCGATGCCGGCCCGCTCGAACAGCTCCCAGGAGGTCTCCAGCAGCAGCCGCTGCTGGGGGTCCATGGACAGCGCCTCGCGCGGCGCGATGCCGAACAGCGCGGCGTCGAACCTGTCCGCCCCCGCCAGGAAGCCGCCCTCACGGGTGTAGGAGGCGCCCTGGGCGTCCGGGTCCGGGTCGTACAGCCCCTCGACGTCCCAGCCGCGGTCGGTCGGGAAGCCGGAGATCGCGTCGCCGCCGGTGGACACCAGCTGCCACAACTCCTCCGGGCTCCGCACCCCGCCGGGGAAGCGGCAGCTCATCGCGACGATCGCGATCGGCTCGCGGGCCTTCTCGTCCAGGTCGCGCAGCTGCGTGTGCGCCTCGTCGAGGTCCTTCAGCACGCGCTTGAGGTATTCGCGGAGCTTGTCTTCATTGGCCATCGGAGCGCTGCCCATTCGGATCGTCGGGGTGAAGGCTGGCGGGGTGGTGGAGGACGGTGTGCGGTGGCTGCGCTCAGCCCCTGCCGAACCTCTTGTCGATGTAGTCGAAGATCTCGTCGTCGGTCGCGTCGTCGATGCTCGCCGCGTCCGCGCTCTCTTCGGTGCCGCGGACCGCGTTCCAGCTCGCCAGCAGGGTCTGCAGGCGGACCGCGATCTGCGCGTGGGCGGCTTCGTCGGGAGCGACGGCGGCGTGGTCGTCCACGCTGAGCGAGGCGAGTACGGCCTCCAACCGGTCGAGTTCCTCGATCAGTTGGGGAGCCGCCGGCCGGCTGTCGGGGGCGACCTCGGCCAGCAGGTACTCGGCCAGCAGGGCGGGCGTCGGGTGGTCGAAGACCAGGGTCGCGGGCAGCCGCAGCCCGGTGGCCTCGTTCAGCCGGTTCCGGAGTTCGACGGCGGTCAGCGAGTCGAAGCCCAGCTCGCGGAAGGCCTGCCCGGCGCCGACCAGCTCCACCGAGGTGTAGCCGAGCACGGCGACCACGTGGTCGCGCACCAGGTCGAGCACCTGCCGCTGCTGCTCGGCCGTTGACAGGCCGGCCAACTTCTGGGCCAGGCCGACCGTTTCGGGCTCGCCGGCGGGGGTCGTCAGCACCACCCGACGGACCGGCGTCCGCACCAGACCCCGGAAGGGCGCGGGCAGGGCGTCGGGAACGGCCGCCAGCGCGCGCAGCGCCTTCAGGTCCAGGTGCATCGGCACCAGCACCGGTTCGTCCGCCACCGTGAGCGCGGCGTCGAAGAGCGCCAGTCCCTGCTCGGCGGTCATCGGGAGCACCCCGCCGCGCGCCGACCTGGCCAGGTCCACCTCGCTCAACCGGCCTGCCATGCCCCGGCGTTCGGCCCACAGGCCCCAGACGAGGGAGACCGCGGTCAGGCCGCGGGCGCGGCGGTGGCGGGCGAGCGCGTCCAGGAAGACGTTGGCCGCGCCGTAGCTGCCCAGGCCCGCACCGCCCAGCGTGCCGGCGGCGGCCGAGAAGAGCACGAAGGCGGCCAGGTCCAGGTGTGCGGTGAGTTCGTGCAGGTTCACCGCCGCGTCCACCTTGGGGCACAGCACCCGGTCGACCCGCTCGGGGGTGAGCGCACCGATCACGCCGTCGTCCAGCACGGCGGCGGTGTGCACCACGGCCGTCAGCGGGTGCTCGGCGGGCAGCTGGGCCAGCAGGGCGGCCAGCGCGTCGCGGTCGGCCACGTCGCAGGCCGCCAGCTCCACCTCGGCGCCCAACTCACGGATCTCGTCCATCAGTTCGGCCGCGCCGGGCGCGTCCTGGCCACGCCGGCTGGTCAACAGCAGGTGGCGGACGCCGCGTTCGGTCACCAGGTGGCGGGCGAGCAGCGCGCCGAGGCCGCCGGTGGCACCGGTGATCAGGACGGTTCCCTCGGGGTCCCAGGCCCGGGAAGGCGCCGGTCGTGCCGACGCGTCGTCCTCGGCGAGCCGGGCGACCCGGGCCAGCCGTGGCACGTGCACGGTGCCCGCGCGCAGCGCGAACTCGCTCTCGCCGGAGGCGATCGCGGCCGGCAGCAGCCGGCGGGACTCCTCGTCGTCGTCCAGGTCCACCAACACCAGGCGACCCTCGTTCTCGATCCGGGCGGCGCGCACCAGCCCCCAGATCGGGGCGTGGACCAGGTCGATCTCCTGGTCGCCGGGGCCGGCGGCCACGGCGCCACTGGTCACCAGGACCAGGCGGGACGCCTCGAGCCGGTCGTCGGCGAGCCAACCCTGCACCAGGGCGAGGGCCCGATGCGTCGCCGCGTGGACGTCGACCGCCAGGCCGTCGCCCGCCGGCTCCACCGCGCAGGCCGCCAGGACGGCGTCCGGCACGGGCCGACCGGCGGCCACCGCGGCACTGAGCGCGGCCAGGTCGGCGTAGAACTCGGGCTCCGCGCCCGCCAGTTCGAGCGCCGGGCCGATCTTGAGGTGATCGGCGCCGAGCACGGCCCAGTTCGAGCCGTTCGACGTGGGCGAGGCCGACGGCAGTGGCGTCCAGTCGACGCGGAACAGCGCGTCGTGCTGACCGGCCGCCGAGCCCCGGCTGAACTGCTCGGCCGAGACGGGACGCAGCACCAGGGAGTCCACCGAGGCGACGGGCGCGCCCGCGCTGTCGGCCACGGTCAGCGAGACCGCGTCCGGCCCGGTCGGGGTGAGCCGCACCCGCAGCGCGGAGGCACAGGCGGCGTGCAGGGTGAAACCGCTCCAGGCGAACGGGCGACGGCCCTGCGGCTCGTCCTCGGTGGCCGACTCCTCGGTGGCCGACTCCTCGGCGGGGGCGAGGGCCAGGGCCTGCAGCGCGGCGTCGAGCAGCGCCGGGTGCAGGCCGTAGTGGCCCGCCTCGGCCTGCTGCTCCTCCGGCAGTCGGACCTCGGCGTAGACCGCCTCGCCGAGCTGCCAGGCCCTGTGCAGGCCCTGGAAGGCCGGCCCGTACGACAGGCCCGCCAGTGCCAGCCGCTCGTAGTGGCCCTCGACCGGCAGCTCGACGGCGCCGGCCGGCGGCCAGGAGGTCGGGTCGAGCGGCGCGACAGGGGCGGTGGACGTCGCGGTGGCGGCCAGGGTGCCGCTGGCGTGCCGGGTCCAGGGCTCGCCCGTCGGCGCCTCGTCGGGACGCGCGTACAGGCTCAGCGACCGGCGGCCCGAGCCGTCCGGATCACCGACGACCAGCCGCAGCTGGAGCGCACCCTCCTCGGGCAGTACCAGCGGTACCTCCAGGGTGAGTTCCTCGACCAGGCCGCACCCCACCTGGTCGCCGGCCCGGACGGCGAGTTCGACGAACGCGGTCCCCGGCAGCAGCACGGTGTCGCCCACCGCGTGGTCCGCCAGCCAGGGGTGCGTGCGCAGCGCGAGCCGGCCGGTGAACAGGAACCCGTCGGAGTCGGGGAGTTCGACGGCCGCGCCCAGCAGCGGGTGCTCGGCGGAGGCGAGGCCGGCCGAGGCGACGTCGGCCGCGCCGGTCGTCACGGCCGGTTCGACCCAGTAGCGCCGGCGGTGGAAGGCGTAGGTGGGCAGGTCCGCCCGGCGAGTGCCCTCGTGGGTCAGGAAGGACTGCCAGTCGACCGGGACGCCACGCACCCAGGCCTCGGCCAGGGAGGCGAAGAGCCGCTCCAGACCACCCTCCTGACGACGCAGGGTGCCGAACGCCACCGCGTCCCGACCGGTGTCCTCGATGCTCTCCTGCACCGCCATCGCCAGCACCGGATGAGCACTGACCTCCACGAACGTCGTGATGCCGTGCTCGGTCAGCAGAGCACGAGTCGCATCCTCGAACTCCACCGTCGCCCGCAGGTTCGTGTACCAGTACTCACCATCCATCCCCGAACCATCGACCAACTCACCCGTCACCGTGGACAACAACGGCACCTGGCCGGCCCGAGGTTCGATCCCCGCCAGAGCCCCGAGGAGCTCCTCACGGATCGACTCGACCTGCGCCGAATGCGAGGCGTAGTCCACCGGCACCCGACGCGCCCGCACACCATCCGCCTCACAAGAGGCCAACAGCTCCTCCAGCGCCGCCGGCTCACCCGAGACGACCACCGACGACGGCCCGTTCACCGCCGCCACCGAGACCCGCGCCTCACCCCACACCACGAGCCGCTCACGCACCGCCCCGACCGGCAGCGCCACCGACACCATCCCACCAAGACCCGCCAGACCACCGGCGATCGCCCGACTGCGCAACGCCACCACCCGCGCACCGTCCTCCAGCGAGAGCGCACCCGCGACAACAGCCGCCGCGATCTCACCCTGCGAATGCCCCACCACAGCCGCCGGACGAACCCCAGCCGCCCGCCACACCTCCGCGAGCGACACCATCACCGCCCACAACACCGGCTGCACCACATCGACCCGCTCCAGCCAGCCATCGCCGGCCTCACCACGGACGACCTCCAACAACGACCAGCCATCCGCGAACGGCGCCAACGCCGCCGCACACTCCCCCATCCGCTCCGCGAACACCGCGGAGCACTCCAGCAACTCCACCGCCATCGCGGCCCACTGCGAACCCTGCCCCGGGAAGACGAACGCCACCCTGCCAGCGCCACTCGCCACACCCCGCACAGCCTCGGCCGCCACACCACCCGAGGCCAACGCCTCCAGACCACGCACCGCGCCGTCACGGTCACCCGCGACCACCACCGCACGATGCTCGAACACCGACCGCGACACCACCAACGCGCGACCCACATCCGCCAGCGACACCTCCGGCCGCTCACCCAGCAAGGCCAGCAACCGCGCCGCCTGCCCCGGCAACGCCGCCTCACTCTTCGCCGACACCACCAACGGCAGCACAGCGGTCCCGGCCGGCGCCGGCTCGTCCACGGTGACGGGAGCCTGCTCCAGCACGACGTGCGCGTTGGTACCGCTCATGCCGAAGGACGACACCCCGGCCCGGCGCGGATGGCCGGTCTCGGGCCACGGCTGGGTCTCGGCGAGGAGCGCGACCGCGCCCGCCGACCAGTCCACGTGCGGGGTCGGCTCGTCGATGTGCAGGCTCTGCGGGAGCAGGCCGTGCCGCATCGCCAGCACCATCTTGATGATCCCCGCGACACCGGCGGCGGCCTGGGTGTGCCCGATGTTGGACTTGATCGAGCCCAGCCACAGCGGGTGCTCGCGGTCCTGACCGTAGGTGGCGAGCAACGCCTGCGCCTCGATCGGGTCGCCGAGGGTCGTCCCGGTGCCGTGCGCCTCGACCGCGTCGACCTCACCGGCCGCCAGGCCCGCGTTCGCCAGCGCCTGTCGGATCACCCGCTGCTGCGACGGACCGTTCGGCGCCGTCAGACCGTTGCTCGCACCGTCCTGGTTGAGCGCCGAGCCACGCACCAGTGCCAGCACCGGGTGCCCGTTGCGCTCGGCGTCGGAGAGCCGCTCGACGAGCAGCATGCCCACGCCCTCGCCCCAGCCCGTGCCGTCCGCCGCCGCCGCGAAGGCCTTGCAGCGGCCGTCGGTGGCGAGCCCGCGCTGGCGGCTGAACTCCACGAACGCCCCCGGCGAGGACATCACCGTCGCACCGCCCGCGAGCGCCATCGTGCACTCGCCGCTGCGCAGCGCCTGCACGGCCAGGTGCAGGGCGACCAGCGAGGACGAGCACGCGGTGTCGACGGAGAGCGCCGGGCCCTCCAGCCCGAAGGTGTAGGAGAGCCGACCGGAGACCACGCTCGCCGCGTTGCCGGTGCTGAGGTAGCCGGCGAGGTCGTCGGCGGTGTCCATCGCCAGCTGGAGGTAGTCCTGGCCGTTGGTACCGACGAAGACACCGGTCCGGCTGCCGCGCAGGGTGGTCGGGTCGATGCCGGCCCGCTCGATCGCCTCCCAGCTGGTCTCCAGCAGCAGGCGCTGCTGCGGGTCCATCGCCAACGCCTCGCGCGGCGAGATCCCGAAGAAGGTCGGGTCGAACTCGGCGACGTCGTGGAGGAAGCCACCGTGACCCGTGTGGGACGAATGCGCGTCATCGGCGCCGGCGTTGAGCAGGGCCTCCAGGTCCCAGCCGCGGTCGGTCGGGAATCCGGAGATCGCGTCGGCGCCGGAGGTGAGCAGCTGCCACAGCTCCTCGGGCGTACCGACACCGCCGGGGAAACGGCAGCTCATCGCGACGATGGCGATCGGCTCGTCGTCGGCGGCGGTCGACGCGGCGGCGGCCAGGGCGGGCAACGCCTCGCCGAGCAGCTCCGAGCGCAGGTGCTCGGCCAGCGCGGCCGTGGTCGGGTAGTCGAAGACCAGCGTGGCGGGCAGCGCCAGACCGGTCGCCGTGCCCAGGAGGTTGCGGAACTCGACGGCGGTCAACGAGTCGAAGCCGAGCTCCCGGAACGCCTTGCCGACCTCGACGGACTCCGGATCGCCGTAACCCAGCACGGCGGCCACGTTGCCGCGCACCACGTCGAGCAGCACGCGATCCCGCTCGGCCTCGGGCAGGCCGGCCAGGCGCTGCGCCAGGGCGGTGGCCCCGCCGGCGGCGGAGGCGGGGGCGGCCTGCTCGATCGCCTGACGGGCCTCGGGCAGGCCGTCGAAGAGACGGCTGGGACGAGCGGCGACGAAGGACGGAGCGAAGCTCTCCCAGTCCAGGTCGGCGGCGACCACCGTGGTGTCCTCGACGGAGAGCGCGCGCTGCAGGAAGGCCAGGCCCAACTCCGGTGCCATGGCCCGCATTCCGCCCCGGCGCAGGCGTTCGGCCAGCGCCTGGTCGGCGGCCATGCCACCCTGGGCCCACGGGCCCCAGGCGATGGCGGTGGCCGGCAGGCCGTCGGCGCGACGCTGCTCGGCGAGGGCGTCGAGGTAGGCGTTGGCGGCGGCGTAGTTGCCCTGACCCGCGCTGCCGATCGTGCCGGCGATCGAGGAGAAGAGGACGAACGCCGAGAGTCCGTCGGTGAGTTCGTGCAGATTGCGGGCGGCGTCCACCTTGGGACGGGCGACGGCGGCGAAGCGCTCGGCGGTCAGGCCGTCCACGACGCCGTCATCGAGCACACCGGCCGTGTGGAAGACGGCCGACACCGGCTGCTCCAGCGACGCGAGCAGCGCGGCCAGCGCGTCACGGTCGGCCACGTCACACGCGGCGACGGTGACGGTGGCCCCCAACTCGGTGAGCTCATCGCACAGTTCGGCGGCACCCGGAGCGTCCGGACCGCGCCGGCTGGTGAGCAGCAGGTGCTCGGCGCCGCCGCGGACCAGCCAACGCGACACCTCGGCGCCCAGGGCACCGGTACCGCCGGTGACCAGGATGGTTCCGGACGGCTGCCACTGCTGACCCGCCTCCCCGCGCGGCGCGCGCACCAGACGGCGGGCGAGGACGCCCGAGGCGCGAACCGCGACCTGGTCCTCCTGGCCGGCGAGCACACCCACCAGGCGGGCGAGCACTCGATCGTCCGGGGCCTCCGGGAGGTCGACCAGACCGCCCCAGCGCTCCGGGTGCTCCAGGGCCACCACCCGGCCCAGACCCCACAGCTGCGCCTGCTCGGGGCTGGCGAGCCGGTCGGCGGGACCGGTCGTCACCGCACCGCGCGTCACGCACCACAGCGGCGCGGCGATGCCGGCATCGCCCAGCGCCTGCACCAGCGCCAGGCTGGCGGCAAGGGGCATCGCCTCGCCCAGTGCCAGCAGGGAGAGCACGCCGGTCACCGCCGCCTGCTGGAGGCGCTCGGCGAGCCGGCCGCGCTCGGCGTCCGCCGCATCGACATCGATTCGGTGGACGTCCACGCCGCGATCGGCCAGCACGCGCAGCGTGCCCAGCACCGCGGCATCCTCAGCGGCGCCGGTGGGAACCACCACCAGCCACGAGCCCGACAGCACACCCGGGACGGCCTCGGTGACGGGCTGCCAACCGGCCTGGTAGCGCCAGCCGTCCACGGTGGAGCGGTCGCGGTTCTGCCGGCGCCAGGCCGACAGGGCGGGCAGCAGCGTGCCCAGCGCGTCACCGTCCTCGACCGCGAGGGTGGCGGCCAACGCGTCGACGTCCTCGCGCTCCACCGCTTCCCAGAAGCGCGCGTCCACCTCGTGGTCGGGAGTACCGCCGAATGCCGGGGCCGCGGACTCCAGCCAGTACCACTCGTGCTGGAAGGCGTAGGTGGGCAGGTCGATCCGGCGGGCGTTCCGGCCGGCGAAGACGGCCTGCCAGTCCACGGCCAGACCGCGCGCGTGGGCCTGGCCGAGGGCGGTGGTCAGCGTGCGGACCTCGGGACGGTCGGCGCGCAGCACCGGCGCGAACGCGGTGCCCTCGGCGGTGGCGCACTCCTGACCGAGGGCGGAGAGCACGCCGTCCGGTCCCAGCTCCACGAAGGTGCGCACGCCCTCGCGCTCCAGGCCCTGGACCGCGTCGCGGAAACGGACGGCCTCGCGCACGTGCCGCACCCAGTACTCGGGCGAGGTCAGGTCCGCCGACTTGTCGAGCGTCGAGACGATCGGAATCCGGGGAGCGTGGAAGGTCAGACCCTCGGCGACCGTACGGAACTCGGCCAGCATCGGGTCCATCAGCGGCGAGTGGAACGCGTGGCTCACCGTGAGCCGCCGGGTCTTGCGACCCTGCTCGGCCAGCTTGCCCGCGACCTCCAGCACGGCCGCCTCGGCGCCCGAAAGCACCACGGACGTCGGCCCGTTGACGGCGGCGAGGCCCAACTCGGCCTCCCGGCCGGCCAGCAGCGGCAACACCTCGTCCTCGGCCGCCTGCACCGCCACCATCGCACCACCGGCCGGCAGCGCCTGCATCAACCGCCCACGCGCCGCCACCAGCTTCGCCGCGTCCGCCAGCGACAACACACCCGCCACGTGCGCGGCCGCGATCTCACCGATCGAGTGACCCGCCAGGAAATCCGGCCGCACACCCCACGACTCCACCAGCCGGAACAGTGCCACCTCGACCGCGAAGAGCGCGGGCTGGGTGCAGCCGGTCTCGTCGATCCGCTCACCCGCGAAGACGACATCCTTCAGCGACCGGTCCAGGTACCGGTCCAGCTCCGCGCACACGGCATCGAAAGCCACCGCGAACACCGGGAACGAGCCGTACAACTCGGCACCCATCCCGGCCCGCTGACTCCCCTGCCCGGTGAACAGGAAGGCGAGCTTGCCCGGCGCCACCGCGCCCCGGACCACGCCGGCCGCCGCATCGCCCGCAGCCAACGCCTCCAGCGCGCGCAGGAGTTCGTCGCGGTCCTCGGCGACCATCACGGCGCGGTGTTCCAGAGCGGCGCGGGTGGTCGCCAACGAGTAGGCGACATCGGCCGGTTCGGACTCGGGCCGGTCCTCGACGAAGGAGCGCAGACGCCCGGCCTGGGCGCGCAGCGCGTCGGCGCTCTTCGCGGAGAGCAGCCACGGCAGCACCTCCGTACGCACCGGCTCCGCAGCCACCGCCGACGGCTGGGCGGCCTCGGGAGCCTGCTCGACGACGGTGTGCGCGTTGGTGCCGCTGATGCCGAAGGACGAGATCGCCGCGCGGCGCGGGCGACCGGTCTCGGGCCAGGGACGTGCCTCGGTCAGCAGCTCCACCGCACCGGCGGACCAGTCGATGTTCGTCGACGGCTGGTCGACGTGCAGGGTGCGCGGCAGCACGCCGTGCCGCATCGCCATCACCATCTTGATGATGCCCGCGACACCGGCGGCGGCCTGGGTGTGCCCGATGTTCGACTTGATCGAGCCCAGCCACAGGGGCTGGTCCTCGGCACGGTCGCGACCGTAGGTGGCCAGCAGCGCCTGCGCCTCGATCGGGTCGCCGAGGGTCGTGCCGGTGCCGTGCGCCTCGACCGCGTCGATCTCGTCGGCGGTCAGACCCGCGTTGACCAGGGCCTGCCGGATCACCCGCTGCTGCGACGGACCGTTCGGCGCCGTCAGACCGTTGCTCGCGCCGTCCTGGTTGACCGCGCTCCCACGGACGACCGCGAGCACGGGGTGCCCGTTGCGCTCGGCGTCCGACAGCCGCTCGACCAGCAGCATGCCCGCGCCCTCGCCCCAGCCCGTGCCATCGGCGGCGTCCGCGAAGGACTTGCAGCGGCCGTCGGGTGACAGGCCGCGCTGGCGGCTGAAGTCGACGAAGGTCTCCGGCGTGCCCATCACGGCGACGCCGCCGGCCAGGGCCATCGTGCACTCGCCGTTGCGCAGCGCCTGGATCGCCCAGTGCAGCGCGACCAGCGAGGAGGAACAGGCGGTGTCGACCGTGACGGCCGGGCCCTCCAGACCGAAGGTGTAGGCCACCCGCCCGGAGACGATGCTGCCCGAGTTGCCCGTACCCAGGTAGCCCTCGACGCCCTCGGGCAGCTCGCCGATCGCACTGGCGTAGTCGTGGTACATCAGGCCGGCGAAGACGCCGGTCCGGCTGCCCTTGAGCACGGCCGGGTCGATGCCGGCGCGCTCGATCGCCTCCCAGGAGACCTCCAGCAGCAGCCGCTGCTGCGGGTCCATCGCGATGGCCTCGCGCGGCGAGATGCCGAAGAACGCCGGGTCGAACAGGCCCGCGTCGTGCAGGAAGCCACCCTCACGGGCGTAGGAGGTGCCCTGGTGGTCCGGATCCGGGTGGTAGAGACCGTCCAGGTCCCAGCCGCGACCGGTCGGGAAGCCGGAGACCGCGTCCTCGCCCTCGAAGACCAGCCGCCACAGGTCCTCCGGCGACTGGACGCCGCCCGGGTAGCGGCAGGCCATCCCGACGATCGCGATCGGCTCGTCGACCGCCACGGCGGCGGCCGAACCGGCCACGACCGCCGTCTCGGACTCGTCGCCCAGCAGCTCGGTGCGCAGGAAGGCGGCCAGCGCCAGCGGGCTCGGGTAGTCGAAGACCAGCGTCGCGGGCAGCCGCAGACCGGTCACACCGTTCAGCTCGTTGCGCAGCTCGACCGCGGTCAGCGAGTCGAAGCCCAACTCCTTGAACGCCCGACCCGCCTCCACGGCGGTCGCGTCCGCGTAACCCAGCACCGCCGCCACCCGACCGCACACCAGGTCGAGCAGCGCGGCCTCCCGCTCCCCCGCCGGCAGCGCCAGCAGCCGACCGGCCAGCTCCGAGCCGCCGGCCGAGCCGGCCCGCGCGACCCGGCGGGCGGGGACCCGGACCAGACCGCGCAGCAGCGGCAGGACCTCACGTCCGGCGTCCTTGCGCAGCGCGGCCAGGTCCAGGTGCATCGGGACCAGGGTCGCGGCGTCCGTACCGAGGGCCGCGTCGAAGAGCGCCAGGCCCTCGGCGGCGGTGAGGCCCTGCACGCCGGAGCGTGCCATCCGGTCGACGTCGCCCTCACCGAGACCGGCCGCCATCCCGGCGCCCTCGGCCCACAGGCCCCAGGCGAGCGAGACCGCCGGGAGGCCCTGGGCACGGCGCCGAGCGGCGAGGGCGTCCAGGAAGACGTTGGCGGCGGCGTAGTTGCCCTGGCCCGGGCCACCGAAGGTGCCGGCGGCCGAGGAGAAGAGCACGAACGCCGACAGCCCGTCGGTGAGTTCGTGCAGGTTGAGCGCCGCGTCCAGCTTCGGACGCAGCACCGTGTCGAGCCGCTCGGGGGTGAGCGAGGAGACGATCCCGTCGTCCAACACACCGGCCGTGTGCACCACGCCCGCCACCGGGTGCTCCGCGAGCAGCGCGGCCAACGCGTCACGGTCCGCCACGTCACACGCGGCGACGATCGCGTGGGCACCCAACTCGGCCAGCTCGGCGACCAGTTCGACCGCACCCGGCGCGTCCACACCGCGCCGCGAGACCAGCAGCAGGCTCCGCACGCCGTGTTCGACCACCAGGTGCCGAGCGACCAGACCGCCCAGCATCCCGGACGCGCCGGTCACCAGCACCGTGCCGTCAGCGTCGAACACCGGCGCCGGGTCGGACCCGGGCGTCCGGGCCAGCCGGGGCACGCGCACGATGCCCTCGCGCACGGCGAGTTCGGGTTCGCCCGACGCCAGCGCGCCGGCCAGGAGTTCACCGGACGCGCCATGGGTGTCGAGGTCCAGCAGGACGAACCGGTCGGGGTTCTCGGCCTGTGCCGAGCGCAGCAGGCCCCAGACGGGCGCGTGCACCAGGTCGTCGACCCCGGTGGCATCGGCGGCCACCGCGCCACGGGTCACCAGCACCAGCCGGGAGGCGGCGAACCGCGCGTCCGCCAGCCACTCCTGAACCACACCGAGCACACCGCTCAGCGCGGACCGGACGGTCGGGGCGAGCTCGGTCGCATCGACGGTGTCCAGGGCGAGGAGGACCGTGTCGGGAGCGGCCAGGCCGCCGTCCACCGCCGCACCCAGTGCCGCCAGGTCGGCGAAGGCGTCGGCGCCCGAGCCGAGCGCGTCGGTGCCGAGCGCCGCCCAGTGGCCGACCGGCGCGGCCGACACCGACAGCGGAACCCACTCCACCCGGAACAGCGAGTCCGTGAACCCGCCACGGGCGGCACGCACCTGCTCCTCGGAGACCTCGCGCAGCATCAGCGAGTCGACCGAGGCCACCGGGCGGCCGGACTCGTCGGCCAGTTCCAGGGCGATCGCGTCGGGTCCGGTGCGTGACAGTCGCGCGCGCAGTACGGCAGCACCCGAGGCGTGCAGGGTCACGCCGTTCCACGCGAACGGGAGCCGGCCGCGTCCGGTGTCCGCGAGCAGGTCACCGATGCCGACCGCGTGCAGCGCGGCATCCAGCAGAGCGGGGTGCAGGCCGAAGGAGGCCGCGCCGTCGCGGGCGTCCTGCGGCAGTGCCACCTCGGCGAACACCTCGTCGGCCCGCCGCCAGGCCGCCCGCAGCCCCTGGAACAGCGGTCCGTAGCCGAAGCCGACAGCGGCGAGGCGCTCGTAGAGGTCCGTCACGTCGACCTCGGCCGCGCCGGCCGGCGGCCACTGCGCCAGCTCGAACGACGGCTCCTCGGCCGTGTCGGGAGCGAGCACGCCGGTGGCGTGCCGGGTCCACGGCTCCTCCGCCTGGGCGTCCTCCGGGCGCGAGTGCAGGCTCAGCGGGCGCCGGCCCGACTCGTCCACCGCGCCCAGCGCCAGCCGCAGTTGGACGCCGCCGTGCTCGGGCAGCACCAGCGGTGCCGCCAGCGTCAGCTCCTCCAGCACCGAGCAACCGACCTGGTCGCCGGTGCGGATCGCCAGCTCCACGAAGGCCGTTCCCGGCAGCAGGATCGAGCCCAGCACGGCGTGGTCCGCCAGCCACGGGTGCGACTGCACCGACAACCGGGCGGTGAACACCAGCCCGTCCCAGTGGGGGAGTTCGATGCTGGCACCGAGCAGCGGATGCCCGGCCGCGACGAGCCCGAGGGAGGCGGGGTCCCCCGTCGAGGTGCCGCCCTCCAGCCAGTACCGTGCACGCTGGAAGGGGTAGGTGGGCAGGTCGATCCGGCGGGCACCGGTGCCCGCGAAGACGGCCGACCAGTCCACCGCGACACCGCGCACGTACGCCTGGGCGAGCGCCGTGGTCAGCGTGCGGACCTCGGGACGGTCGGCACGCAGCACCGGCGCGAACGCGACGTCCTCCGTGCCGGCGCAGTCCTGGCCCATCGCGGAGAGCACCCCGTCCGGACCCAGCTCCACGAACGTCCGGACGCCCTCGCGCTCCAGGGTCGCGACGGCGTCGCGGAAGCGCACGGCCTCACGGACGTGGCGCACCCAGTAGTCCGGGGTGGTGAGGTCGGCGGACTGGTCGAGGGTGGAGACGATCGGGATCCGTGGCGCGTGGAACTCCAGCGACTCCGCGACGGCCCGGAACTCCTCCAACATCGGGTCCATCAGCGGCGAGTGGAACGCGTGGCTCACCGTGAGCCGCTTCGTCTTGCGACCCTGCTCGGCCAGCTGCCCGGCCACCTCCAGCACGGCCTGCTCCGCACCTGAAAGCACCACGGACGTCGGCCCGTTGACGGCGGCGAGGCCCAACTCGGCCTCGCGACCGGCCAGCAGCGGCAGCACCTCGTCCTCGGCCGCCTGCACCGCCACCATCGCACCACCGGCCGGCAGCGCCTGCATCAACCGACCACGTGCCACCACCAGCTTCGCCGCGTCCGCGAGGGACAGCACACCGGCGACGTGCGCGGCCGCGATCTCACCGATCGAGTGACCCGCCAGGAAGTCCGGCCGCACACCCCAGGACTCCACCAGGCGGAACAGCGCCACCTCGACCGCGAACAACGCCGGCTGCGTGAAGCCGGTCTCGTGGATCAGCTCACCCTCGGCGACGACGTCCTTCAGCGGCCGCTCAAGGTGCCCGTCCAGCTCAGCGCAGACCGCGTCGAAGGCCTCCGCGAAGGCGGCGAACTCGCCGTACAACTCCCGTCCCATGCCGAGCCGCTGGCTGCCCTGGCCGGTGAACAGGAACGCCAGTCGCCCCTCGACCAGCGAGCCCGCGACGAGGTTCGCCGCCGACTCCCCCGCCGCCAGCGCACCCAGCCCGCGCAGCAGCTCCTCGCGCTCCCCCGCCACGACCACCGCACGACGCCCCAGCGCCGCCCGTCCCGTCGCCGACGAGTACGCCACGTCGCCGAGTTCGGCCTCGCCGACAACCGGCAGCAGCCGCTCGGCCTGCGCCCGCAGCGCGCCCGTGTCGTGGGCCGAGAGCACCACCGGCAGCACCGTAGGCAGCACCGGAGGCTCGGTGTCCTCGGTCTCTTCCGGCGCCTGCTCCAGGATGGTGTGCGCGTTGGTCCCGCTCACACCGAAGGCCGAGATGCCGGCCCGGCGCGGCGCACCCGTCAGCGGCCACTCGGTGGCCTCGGTCAGCAGCTCCACCGCGCCCGCCGACCAGTCCACGTGCGGCGAGGGCTCGTCCACGTGCAGCGTCTTCGGCAGCACGCCGTGCCGGATCGCCATCACCATCTTGATCACACCGGCCACGCCCGCCGCCGCCTGGGTGTGCCCGAAGTTGGACTTCAACGACCCCAGCCACAGCGGCCGTTCACGGTCCTGCCCGTACGTCGCCAACAGCGCCTGGGCCTCGATCGGGTCGCCCAGGGTGGTACCCGTGCCGTGCGCCTCGACGGCGTCCACCTGGTCCGCCGTCAGCCGGGCGTTCTCCAGGGCCTGCCGGATCACCCGCTGCTGCGACGGACCGTTCGGCGCGGTCAGACCGTTGCTCGCACCGTCCTGGTTGACGGCGCTACCGCGAACGATCGCCAGCACCGGGTGCCCGTTGCGCCGGGCGTCCGACAGCCGCTCGACCAGCAGCATGCCCACGCCCTCGGCCCAGCCGGTGCCGTCCGCGCCGGCCGCGAACGCCTTGCACCGGCCGTCGGTGGCCAGCCCGTGCTGACGGCTGAACTCGACGAACACGTCCGGGGTGGCGAGCACCGTCACGCCACCCGCCAGCGCCATCGAGCACTCGCCGTTGCGCAGCGCCTGGACCGCCAGGTGCAGCGAGACCAGCGACGAGGAGCAGGCGGTGTCCACGGTGACCGCCGGCCCCTCGAAGCCGAAGGTGTAGGCGACCCGGCCGGAGACCACCGCGGCCGCGTTACCGGTGAGCAGGTAGCCCTCGACTCCGTCCGGCAGCTGGTCGGCCACACCGGCGTAGCCCGACGCGGAGGCGCCGACGAAGACGCCGGTGCGGCTGCCGCGGACCGTCTCCGGGTCGATGCCGGCCCGCTCGAACGCCTCCCAGGAGGTCTCCAGCAGCAGCCGCTGCTGCGGGTCCATCGCCAGCGCCTCGCGCGGCGAGATCCCGAAGAACGCCGGGTCGAACCGGTCGGCGCCGGTGAGGAACCCACCGCCACGGGCGTAGAAGGTGCCCTGGCGGTCGGGATCCTCGTCGTACAGATCGGCCAGTCGCCAACCGCGGTCGGCCGGGAACTCACCGATCGCGTCGACGCCGTCGGCGACCAGCCGCCACAGCGCCTCCGGTGATGCCACGCCTCCGGGGAACCGGCAGCTCATCGCCACGATCGCGATCGGCTCCTTGGAGGCCGCGATCAGCTGCTGGTTCTGCCGACGCAGTCGCTCGGTCTCCTTGATGGAGGCCCGAAGTGCTGCGACGACTTTTTCGTTCGGCGTGGTCATGATGAGCTCCGCACTTCGGGCGTGTCAGGAATCGTTGCTGTCGAGAGCGATGTCGATGAGGCTGTCCAGGTCCAGCGAGTCGATCGAGTCGATCAGGTCCGACTCGTCGTCGCCGTCCTCGGTCCCGCTGTGGTCGCCGGGGTCGGCCAGCCGCAGCAGGGTGTCCAGGAGTCCCAGCTCCCGGAACCGGGCGAGCGGAACGCTCGCCAGGGCCTGCCGCAACTCGGCCTCCTGGGGGTCGAGGGCGGCCTCGCGGGCCCGCTCCGGGAAGAGCGCGTCCCGCAGGTGCTCGGCCAGGGCGGTGGGCGTCGGGTAGTCGAAGACCGCGCTGGCCGGCAGCTTCAGTCCGGCCTCCCGGGCCAGCCGGTTGCGCAGCTCGACCGCCGTCAGCGAGTCGAAGCCGAGCGCCCGGAAGGCCATGCCGGCCTCCACCGCGTGCGCGCCGGAGTACCCGAGCACCTCGGCCACCTGGCCGCGCACCAGTTCCAGCAGCGCGCGGTCGCGGTCGGCGTCGCTCAGGTCGGCCAGCCGGTCGCGCAGCCCGGCCGGCGCACCCGCGCCGGTGGGCGCGGCCGCCGCCTGCTCCGCCGCCAGCACCTCGCGCACCTCGGGAAGCTCCCCGAGCAGCGGGCGGGGACGGGCGGCGGTGAAGGACGGCACGAAGCGCGCCCAGTCCACGTCGGCGACCACCCCGGTGGGCGCCCCGCCGTCCAGGGCCAGTTGCAGGCCGAGCAGCGCGCTGCCGGGCGCCATCACGGTCAGGCCGAAGCGGCGCAGGTGCTCCTCGGCGGCCTCGCCGGCCGCCATGCCGGCCTCGGCCCACGGGCCCCAGGCCACCGAGGTGCCGGCCAGGCCACGGGCCCGGCGAGCCTCGACCAGCGCGTCCAGGAAGGCGTTGGCCGCGGCGTAGCCCGCCTGGCCGCCGCTGCCCCAGACACCGGCGATGGAGGAGAAGGTGACGAAGGCGTCCAGCTCGGTGTCACCGAGCAGGCCATCCAGGTGCACCGCACCGGCCACCTTGGCCTCGACGACGGCGGCCAGGTCGGCGAGCTCGCTGTCCTGCAGGGCGGCGTCGGCGACCACGCCGGCCGCGTGCACGACGGCCGTCAGCGGGCGATCGGCGGGGACGGCGGCGAGCAGCTCGGCGAGCGCCGCGCGGTCGGCCACGTCGCACCCAGCGATGGTCACGGTGGCGCCCAGCTCGGTGAGTTCGGCGGTCAGTTCGGCCGCACCCGGGGCGTCGGCGCCGCGCCGGCTGGTGAGCACCAGGTGTTCGGCGCCGCCGCGGGCCAGCCAGCGGGCCACCTCGGCCCCCAGGGCGCCGGTGCCGCCGGTGATCAGCACCGTGCCGCGCGGCTGCCAGGGCGTTCCGGTGACCTGCGAGGCGCGGACCAGGCGACGGGTGTACAGGCCCGACGGGCGCACCGCGAGCTGGTCCTCGCCGTCGCCGGCCGCCAGCGCGCCGACCAGCAGCGCCCGGGCGGGCTCGTCCAGCCGCGCGGGGAGGTCGATCAGGCCGCCCCAGCGGTCGGCGTGCTCCAGGGCCACCACCCGGCCCAGACCCCAGACCTGGGCCTGCCCGGGGTTGGCGAGCCGGTCGGTGGTGTCGGTGGCGACCGCGCCGTGGGTCAGGCACCACAGCGGTGCGGTCGCCTCGGCGTCGCCCAGCGCCTGCACCAACAGGGCGGTGGCCGCCAGGCCACCGGAGAGCGCGGGGTGCGCCGGGTGCGGATCCTCGTCGAGGGCGAGCAGCGAGACGACGCCGGCCAGCGGGCCGGCCTCGGCGAGCTCGCCGCGCAGCCGCTCAGCCAGCGCGGTGCGCCCGGTCGCGAGCTCCGCGGCGGTGACGGTGAGCCGGCGGGTGTCGGCGCCAGCCCCGGCCAGGGCCGCCAGCGCGGCCTCGGTCGGCTCGGCGGCGGCGTCCACGGCCGGGGTGACGACCAGCCAGGTGCCGGCCAGGGTGGCTGCGGGGGCGGAAGCGAGGCGGTGCCAGGCGATCCGGTAGCGCCAGCCGTCCACGGTGGAGCGGGCCCGGCTCTGCCGGCGCCAGGTCGACAGCGCGGGCAGCACCGAGCTGAGCGGCTGGTCACCGTCCAGGCCCAGCGTGGTGGTGAGCGCCTCCAGGTCCTCGCGCTCGACGGTCTCCCAGAAGCGGGCGTCCACCGCGTCCGGGCCGGTGGCCGGCGACGCGGCGGCCGGCGTGGGCCAGTAGCGCTCGCGCTGGAAGGGATAGGTGGGCAGGTCGGCGCGCAGGGCGCCGGTGCCGGCGAAGTAGGCCGGCCAGTCCACCGCCTGACCCCGGGCGTGGACCTGGGCGAGGGCGGTCACCAGCGCCCGGCCCTCGGCGCGGTCGGCGCGCAGGGCGGGTGCGAAGGTGGCGTCCTCGGCGCTGACGCAGTCCTGGCCGAGGGCGGTCAGGGTGCCGTCCGGGCCGAGCTCCAGGAAGGTGCGGACGCCCTCGCTCTCCAGGGCCCGCACGGCATCGGCGAAGCGCACGGCCTCGCGGACGTGGCGCACCCAGTAGTCCGGGGTGGTGAGGTCGGCGGACTGGTCGAGGGTGGAGACGATCGGGATCCGCGGGGCGCGGTACTCCAGGGTCTCCGCGACGGCCCGGAACTCCTCCAGCATCGGGTCCATCAGCGGCGAGTGGAACGCGTGGCTCACCGTGAGCCGCTTCGTCTTGCGACCCTCGGCGGACAGCTTCTCGGCCACCTCCAGGACGGCCTGCTCGGCGCCCGAAAGCACCACCGAGGTCGGACCGTTGACGGCGGCGAGGCCCAACTCGGCCTCCCGGCCGGCCAGCAGCGGCAGCACCTCGTCCTCGGCCGCCTGCACCGCCACCATCGCACCACCGGCCGGCAGTTGCTGCATCAGCCGACCACGTGCCGCCACCAGCTTCGCCGCGTCCGCGAGGGACAGCACACCGGCGACGTGCGCGGCCGCGATCTCACCGATCGAGTGCCCGGTCAGGAAGTCGGGCAGCAGGCCCCAGGACTCGACCAGGCGGAAGAGCGCCACCTCGAGCGCGAACAGCGCCGGCTGGGTGCAGCCGGTCTGGTGCAGCAGCTCGCCGCCCTCCGTCATCACGTCCCGCAGCGGACGCTCCAGGTACCCGTCGAACTCCGCGCACACGGCGTCGAGAGCCTCGGCGAACACCGGGTACGTCTCGTACAACTCAGCTCCCATGCCCGCCCGCTGACTGCCCTGGCCGGTGAAGAGGAAGGCGAACCTGCCACCCGTAGCCGAGCCCGCCACCACGCTCGCACCGGGGGCACCCGAGACCAACCCCTCAAGACCCCCCAGGAACCCCTGATTGTCGTCGGCCACCACCACGGCCCGGTGTTCCAGGGCGGCGCGGCCGGTCGCCAGCGAGGAGGCCAGATCCACCAGCCTGATCCCCGCCGCGCCGCCGACGAAGGAGCGCAGCCGCTCCGCCTGCGCGCGCAGCGCCGGCTCGGTGCGGGCCGACAGGACCAGCGGGAGGGGTGCCGGGGCGGACGCCGGCTCGGGCACCGCGACGGGCGCGACAGCCGGGGCCTGCTCCAGGACCACGTGGGCGTTGGTGCCGCTCACCCCGAAGGACGACACGCCGGCCCGGCGCGGGCGGCCGGTCTCGGGCCACTCGCGCGCCTCGGCCAGCAGCTCCACCGCGCCCGTCAACCAGTCGACGTGCGGGCTCGGGGTGTCGACGTGCAGGCTCTGCGGGAGCACGCCGTGCCGCATGGCCAGCACCATCTTGATGATGCCGGCGACACCGGCGGCGGCCTGGGTGTGGCCGATGTTGGACTTGATCGAGCCCAGCCAGAGCGGCTGGTCGGCCGGCCGCTGCCCGTAGGTGGCGAGCAGGGCCTGCGCCTCGATCGGGTCGCCCAGCGTGGTGCCGGTGCCGTGCGCCTCCACCGCGTCCACCTCGTCCGCCGAGAGGCCGGCGGCGGCCAACGCCTGGCGGATGACGCGCTGCTGGGCCGGCCCGTTGGGGGCGGTCAGACCGTTGCTCGCACCGTCCTGGTTGACGGCCGAGCCCCGGACCACGGCCAGCACCGGGTGCCCGTTGCGCTCGGCGTCGGAGAGCCGCTCGACCAGCAGCATGCCGACACCCTCGCCCCAGCCCGTGCCGTCGGCCGCCGCCGCGAACGGCTTGCAGCGGCCGTCGGCGGCCAGCCCGCGCTGGCGGCTGAACTCCACGAACGCCCCCGGCGTGGACATCACGGTCACACCACCGGCGAGCGCCATGGTGCACTCGCCGGTGCGCAGCGCCTGGATCGCCCAGTGCAGAGCGACCAGCGAGGAGGAGCAGGCGGTGTCGACCGTGACGGCCGGGCCCTCCAGGCCGAAGGTGTACGAGAGCCGGCCGGAGACCACGCTGGCGGCGGTCCCGGTGCCGAGCTGACCCTCCAGCTCGTCCGCCGCGTTCGCGGCGAGGGCGAGGTAGTCCTGGCCGTTGGTGCCGACGAAGACGCCCGCCTGGCTGCCGCGCAGCGTGGCCGGGTCGATGCCGGCCCGCTCGAACGCCTCCCAGGAGGTCTCCAGCAGCAGCCGCTGCTGCGGGTCCATCGCCAGCGCCTCGCGCGGCGAGATCCCGAAGAAGGTCGGGTCGAACTCGGCGGCGTCGTAGAGGAAGCCGCCCTCGCGGGCGTAGCAGGTGCCGCTGTGCTCGGGGTCGGCGCTGTGGAGCGCCTCCAGGTCCCAGCCGCGGTCGGTCGGGAAGCCGGAGATCGCGTCGGTGCCGGAGGCGAGCAGCTGCCAGAGCTCCTCCGGGCTGCTGACGTTGCCGGGGAAACGGCAACTCATGCCGATGATGGCGATCGGCTCTCCCTCGTCCTGGCTGCTGGGAGGTGCCCCCGCGTCGGTGGCCGACAGCGCGTCCGGCTGCTCGCCGAGCAGCTCGGTGCGCAGGAATCCGGCGAGCGCGGCGGAGGTCGGGTAGTCGAAGACCAGCGTGCTCGGCAGGCTCAGGCCGGTGACGGCGTTCAGCCGGTTGCGCAGCTCGACCGCGGTCAGCGAGTCGAAGCCCAGCTCCTTGAACGCCCTGGTGGCGTCCACCGCGTCCGGCGTGGCGTAGCCGAGCACGGCGGCCACCTCGGTGCGGACCGCGTCGAGCAGGGCGCGCTCCCGCTCCACCGGGGAGAGCGCGGCCAGCCGCTGGGCCAGCGGGCCGGCCGGCGACTGGCCGGTGGTGGCGTCGGCGCCGGGCGCCGCCAACGCCGTGCGCGCCTCGGGGATCTGGTCGAACAGCGCGGTGCCGCGGCGACCGGTCGTGGTGCCACCGAGCAGCAGCTCCCAGTCGATGTCGGCCACGGCCAGCGTGCTGTCACCGTTCTCCAGCGCCTGCTGAAGGGCGGTGATCGCACGGTCGGGGGCCATCGGCGGGACGCCCTCGCGGCGCAGGCGCTGTTCCAGGGCCCCGCCGGCGGCCATGCCGCCACGGCTCCACGGACCCCAGGCGATCGAGGTGGCGGCCAGGCCGTCGGCCCGGCGCTGCTCGGCCAGCGCGTCCAGGTAGGCGTTGGCGGCGGCGTAGTTGGCCTGGCCGGCGTTGCCGATGGTGCCGGCGGTGGAGGAGAAGAGGACGAACGCGGTCAGGTCGTGGGTGAGTTCGTGCAGGTTGCGGGCCGCGTCCACCTTCGGACGGGCCACGGCGGCGAAGCGCTCGACGGTCTGACCGTCCACCACACCGTCGTCCAGCACACCGGCCGTGTGGAAGACGGCGGTGACCGGGTGCTCCAGCGACGCCAGCAGCGCGGCCAGCGCCGCACGGTCGGCCACATCACACCCGGCGACCGTGACGTCAGCACCCAACTCGGCCAGCTCATCACGCAGTTCAGCCGCACCAGGCGCGTCCAGGCCACGCCGACTGGTCAGCAACAGGCGCTCGGCACCGTTGCGCACCAGCCAACGCGACACCTCAGCGCCCAGCGCACCCGTACCACCGGTCACCAGCACCGTGCCGGACGGCCGCCACGCGACCGCCTCGCCACGCGACGCCCGCACCAGACGACGACCGAAGACACCCGACGCCCGGACCGCGACCTGGTCCTCGTCCCCGGCGAGCAGGTCCACCAGGTGGGTGAGCACGCGCTGGTCCGGGGTCTCCGGGAGGTCGACCAGACCGCCCCAACGCTCCGGGTGCTCCAGCGCCACCACCCGACCCAGACCCCACAGCTGCGCCTGCACCGGGCTGGCCAGCCGGTCGGACGAACCGGTCGAGACCGCACCGCGCGTCACGCACCACAGCGGTGCGTCGATCCGCGCGTCACCCAGGGCCTGCACCAGCGCCAGCGTCCCCGCCAGCGCCGATGCCTCGTCCCACGCCAGCAGCGACAGCACTCCGGAAACCGGGCCGCCGTCGGAGATCGCGACGTGCAGCGCGTCCGTGACGACGGCCCGCTCGGGGGCGGCCGGCTCGACCAGACGGACGTCCACCCCACGGCCGGTCAGCAGCCGGACCACGCCCTGGACGTCGGCGTCCCCGGCGCGCCCCGCCGGAACCGCCACCAGCCAGTTGCCGGCCGCCACCGCGACGGGAGCCTCGGTGACCGGCTTCCAACTCACCCGGTAGCGCCAGCCGTCCAGCGCGGACTGGGCACGGCCCTGCCGGCGCCAGGCCGACAGGGCGGGCAGCACCGCGCCCAGCGCCGCTCCGTCCGCGACGGCCAGCGTCTCGGCCAGCGCGTCGACGTCCTCACGCTCCACGGCCGCCCAGAACCGGGCGTCCGGCTGCTCGGCCGACGAGCCTGCCGCGGCGGCCGAGCCGCCACCCGACTCCAGCCAGTACCAGTCGTGCTGGAAGGCGTAGGTGGGCAGCTCGACCCGACGGCCGGAGCGGCCGGCGAAGAGCGCCGTCCGGTCCAGGGCGCCGCCGCGCACCTGGGCCTGCCCGACGCCGATCAGCAGCGTCTCGACCTCGGGGCGGCCCGCGCGCTGAACGGGGGCGAAGACGACGTCCGCCTCGCCGCTGACGCAGTCCTGGCCCATCGCGGAGAGCACACCGTCCGGGCCGAGCTCCAGGAAGGTGCGCACGCCCTCGCGCTCCAGGGTCGCGACGGCGTCGCGGAAGCGCACGGCCTCACGGACGTGGCGCACCCAGTAGTCGGGGGTGGTGAGGTCAGCGGACTGGTCGAGGGTGGAGACGATCGGGATCCGCGGGGCCTCGAAGGTCAGACCCGCCACAACCGTGCGGAACTCCTCCAGCATCGGGTCCATCAGCGGCGAGTGGAACGCGTGGCTCACCGTGAGCCGCTTCGTCTTGCGACCCTGCTCAGCCAGCTTCTCGGCCACCTCCAGCACGGCCTGCTCGGCGCCCGAAAGCACCACGGAGGTGGGCCCGTTGACGGCGGCGAGGCCCAACTCGGCCTCCCGGCCGGCCAGCAGCGCCAGCACCTCGTCCTCGGCCGCCTGCACCGCCACCATCGCACCGCCAGCGGGCAGTTGCTGCATCAGCCGACCACGCGCCGCCACCAACTTCGCCGCGTCCGCCAGCGACAGCACACCGGCGACGTGCGCGGCCGCGATCTCACCGATCGAGTGCCCGGTCAGGAAGTCCGGCCGCAGGCCCCAGGACTCGACCAGGCGGAACAGCGCCACCTCGATCGCGAACAACGCCGGCTGGGTACGGGCCGTCTCGTCGATCCGCTCGCCCGCGAAGACGACATCCTTCAGCGGCCGGTCCAAGTGCCGGTCCAGCTCCGCGCAGACCGCGTCGAACGCCTGCGCGAACACCGGGAACGCCTCGTACAGTTCACGGCCCATCCCGGCCCGCTGGCTGCCCTGACCGGTGAAGAGGAAGGCGAGCCGGCCCTCGGTGACCGCACCGCGCACGAGGGCCGGAGCCGGGTGTTCTCCGGCCGCCAGCGCCTGCAGACCGCGGCGGAAGTCGTCGAGTTCGGCGCCGACCAGCACGGCGCGGTGCGGCAGTGCCGCCCGGGTGGTGGCCAGCGAGTAGCCGAGGTCGAGCGGGGTGAGCGTGGCATCGGTGGCCAGTCGGGCCAGCAGCCGTCCGGCCTGGGCGCGCAGCGCGTCGGCGCTCCGGGCGGAGAGCAGCCACGGCACCAGCGCGGTGGCCACCGGCGCGGCCGAGACGGCGGACGAGGCGGCCGCGCCGTCCGGTTCCTCGGTCGCCGCCGGCTCGCCGCCCTCCGCCGGGACCGGTGCCTGCTCCAGGATGGTGTGCGCGTTGGTGCCGCTGACGCCGAAGGAGGAGACGGCGGCCCGGCGCGGCTCGCCGGTCCCGGGCCACTCGCGCGCCTCGGTCAGCAGCTCCACCGCACCGGCCGTCCAGTCGACGTGCGGGGTGGGCTCGTCCACGTGCAGCGTCTTCGGCAGCACGCCGTGCCGGATCGCCATCACCATCTTGATCACACCGGCCACGCCCGCCGCCGCCTGGGTGTGCCCGATGTTCGACTTCAACGACCCCAGCCACAGCGGCCGCTCGGCGGCCCGCTCGCGGCCGTAGGTGGCCAGCAGGGCCTGCGCCTCGATCGGGTCGCCCAGGGTGGTGCCGGTCCCGTGCGCCTCGACCACGTCCACCTGGTCGGCCGTCAGCCGGGCGTCGCCCAGGGCCTGGCGGATGACCTTCTGCTGGGCCGGCCCGTTGGGGGCGGTCAGACCGTTGCTGGCACCGTCCTGGTTGACGGCCGAACCACGCACCACGGCCAGCACCGGGTGCCCGTTGCGCTCGGCGTCGGAGAGCCGCTCGACCAGCAGCATCGCGACGCCCTCGGACCAGCCGGTGCCGTCGGCGGCGGCGGCGAAGGACTTGCAGCGGCCGTCCGCCGACAGCCCGCGCTGGCGGCTGAACTCGACGAAGACGTCCGGCGTGGCCATCACGGTCACGCCGCCGACCAGGGCCTGCGAGCAGTCGCCGCGCCGCAGCGCCTGGCACGCCCAGTGCAGGGCGACCAGCGAGGACGAGCAGGCGGTGTCCAGGGTGGCGGCCGGGCCCTCCAGGCCCAGGGTGTAGGCGATGCGGCCGGAGAGCACGCTGGTCGCGTTGCCGGTCAACAGCCTGCCCTCGACGCCCTCCGGCACCTCCGCCAGCTCCGAGCCGTAACCCTGGTAGCTGCCACCGACGTACACGCCGGTGCGGCTGCCGCGCAGGGTGGCCGGGTCGATGCCGGCCCGCTCGCAGACCTCCCAGGAGGCCTCCAGCAGCAGCCGCTGCTGCGGGTCCATGGCCAACGCCTCACGCGGGCTGATGCCGAAGAACTCCGGGTCGAAGCGGCCGGCGTCGTGCAGGAAGCCGCCGCCGGTCGCGTAGACCGTGCCCGGGTGGTCCGGGTCCGGGTGGTACAGGCCGTCGACGTCCCAGCCGCGGTCGGCGGGGAACGGGGTGATGGCGTCCCCGCCGGTGGCCACCAGTTGCCACAGGTCCTCCGGCGAGCGCACCCCGCCGGGCAGCCGGCAGCTCATCGCCACGATCGCGATGGGCTCCTGCTCGGCGTCCTCGACCTCGCGCAGCCGGCGGGTGGTCTTGCGCAGCTCCGCGGTCATCCACTTGAGGTGGTCGAGGAGCTTCTGTTCGTCTGCCATCAGAGGGCCACCTTCCGGGAAGCCGGGACAAGTGCGGTCATCGCGCGGGACGTCACGGTCGGGGTCTGGGCGACCGCGGACCGGTCGCTCGTGTGCTGGGCGGTCGGCTGGGAACTCACGTCAGTCCCGTCCGAATTCCCGGCTGATGATGTCGAAGAGGTCGTCGGCCGACGCGTTGGCCAGCTCGTCGTCCTCGGCGCTGTCTGCTGCATCGTCGGTCGCGTTCCACTTCGACAGGAGGGCCTGGAGCCGCGCGGTCACGCGGTCTCGCTCGGCGCGATCGGGGGACATGGTGGAGAGCCGCTGGTCCAGCGCGTCCAGCTCGGCGAGCACCGGCGCGGCGCCGTCGGCCCCGTCCGGCACGATCTCCGCGCTGAGGTGCCCGGCCAGGGCCGTGGGGTTCGGGTAGTCGAACACCAGGCTGGTCGGCAGCCGCAGGCCGGTGGCCGCGGTGAGCCGGTTGCGCAGCTCGACCGCGGTGAGCGAGTCGAAGCCCAGCTCGTTGAAGGCTCGTTCGGCCTCCACCGCGCCGGCACCGGCGTAGCCGAGCACCGCGGCGACCTCGGTGCGCACCAGGTCGAGCAGGGCGCGGTCCCGGTCGGCGGCGGGCAGGACGCGCAGCCGCTCCTGGAACGCCTCGGCCTGGTCGGGCCCGTCGCCCTCGCTCTGGACCGCCGTGCCCGCCAGGGCCGCGCGGGCCTCGGGCACCCCGTCGATCAGCGGGCGGGGGCGGGCGGCGGCGAACGCCGGCGCGAACAGCGCCCAGTCCACGTCGGCCACGGTCAGCGCCGTCTCCTGGTGGTCCAGCGCCTGCTGCAGGGCGGCGATCCCCAGCTCGGGAGCCATCACCCGCAGACCGCGGCGGCGCAGCTGCTCGGCGGCCTGCGGGTCCTCGGCCGCCATGCCGATCTCACCCCACGGGCCCCAGGCCACCGAGGTGGCTGGCAGGCCCGCCGCGCGGCGCCGCTCGGCGAGCGCGTCCAGGAAGGCGTTGGCCGCCGCGTAGCCGGCCTGGCCGCCGCTGCCCCACACCCCGGCGATCGAGGAGAAGAGCACGAAGGCGTCCAGCTCGGTGTCGCCGAGCGCGGCGTCCAGGTGGACCGCGCCGGAGACCTTGGCGTCCATCACCCAGGAGAGCTCGCCCAGGTCGCTGTCGGCCAGCGCGGTGTCCTGGGTGAGGCCGGCCGCGTGCACCACCGCGCGCAGCGGTGCCGCCTCGCGGCCGTCCACCACGAGCCGCTTGACCAGTGCCTCGACCGCCGAGCGGTCCGCGACGTCGCACGCTTCCAGGGTGACCCGGGCGCCCAACGCCACCAGCTCGTCCCGCAGTTCGGCCGCCCCGGGGGCGTCCGCGCCGCGCCGGCCGGTGAGCACCAGGTGTTCGGCGCCGCCACGGGCCAGCCAGCGGGCCACCTCGGCACCCAGGGCGCCGGTGCCGCCGGTGACCAGCACCGTGCCGCGCGGCTGCCAGGTCGCCGCCGGCGCCTGCGGCCGGGTGGCGCGCACCAGGCGGCGGACCAGGACACCCGAGCGGCGAACCGCCAACTGGTCCTCACCGTCCGCACCGGCGCCGGCCAGGATCGCGGCCAGGCGGGCGGCTGCCCGCTCGTCCACCGCCTCCGGCAGGTCGACCAGACCGCCCCAGCGCTCCGGGTGCTCCAGCGCCACCACCCGGCCCAGACCCCACAGCTGCGCCCGCACCGGGCTCGCTGCCTGGTCGGCCGGGCCGGTCGGGACCGCCCCGCTGGTCACGCACCACAGCGGTGCGCCGATCCCGGCGTCACCCAGTGCCTGGGTGAGCACCGCGGTGGCGGCGAACCCGGCGGGCAGCACGGGGTGGCTCGGGTGCGGCTCCCCGTCCAGGGCGAGCAGCGACAGCACGCCGGCCAGATCGGCCGTCTCGCCGGCCGCGCCGCGCAGTTCCTCGGCCAGGCGGCCGCGGTCGCAGGCGGCCGTGTCCACCGTCAGGCGGCGCACCGTGGCGCCGCCGTCGGCGAGCGCCTGGGCAGCGGCCGGCACCCAGCCGTCCGCGGCCGACGCGGCCGGGACGACCACCAGCCAGGTACCGCTGGGGGCGGTGCCCACCGCCTTGGTGGCGGCTTCGGCGGCGAGCGGCTGCCAGGAGACCCGGTAGCGCCAACCGTCCACGGTCGACTGCTCGCGCTGCTGGCGACGCCAGGCCGAGAGCACCGGCAGCACGGGGGCCAGGGCACTCAGTGGCGACTGCGCGTCGCTGGCGTCCACCTCCAGGGTGGCGGCCAGTGCGGCCAGGTCCTCGCTCTCCACGGCCTGCCAGAAGCGGGCGTCCGTGGAGTCCGTGCCGGTCCGGCTGTCGCTGGACCCGGCGAGGACGGGCAGCCGCTCGGGCCAGTACGACTGGCGCTGGAAGGCGTAGGTCGGCAGGTCGACGCGCCGGGCGCCGGCACCGGCGTAGAACGCCGTCCAGTCGACGTTCGCACCGCGCACGTACGCCTGGGCGAGCGCGGCGGTCAGCGTGCGGACCTCCGGGCGCTCGGCCCGCTGGACGGCGGCGAACACCACGTCAGCGGCGGTGGCGCAGTCCTGGCCCATCGCGGTGAGCACACCGTCCGGGCCGAGCTCCAGGAAGGTGCGGACACCCTGGCCCTCCAGGGCCTGGACGGCGTCGCGGAAGCGCACCGCCTCGCGCACGTGCCGCACCCAGTACTCGGGCTCGGTCAGCTCGACCGTCTGGTCGAGGGTGGAGACGATCGGGATCCGCGGCGCGTGGAAGGCCAGACCCGCCACAACCGTGCGGAACTCCTCCAACATCGGGTCCATCAGCGGCGAGTGGAACGCGTGGCTCACCGTGAGCCGCTTCGTCTTGCGACCCTGCTCAGCCAGCTCGCCCGCGACCTCCAGCACCGCCGCCTCGGCACCCGAAAGCACCACGGACGTCGGCCCGTTGACCGCCGCGATCCCCAACTCGGCCTCCCGGCCGGCCAGCAGCGGCAACACCTCGTCCTCGGCCGCCTGCACCGCCACCATCGCACCACCGGCCGGCAGCGCCTGCATCAGCCGACCACGCGCCGCCACCAGGGTCGCGGCGTCCGCCAGCGACAACACACCGGCGACATGCGCGGCCGCGATCTCACCGATCGAGTGACCCGCCAGGAAGTCCGGCAGCACACCCCAGGACTCCAGCAGACGGAACAGCGCCACCTCGATCGCGAACAACGCCGGCTGCGTGAAGCCGGTCTCGTGGATCGACTCGCCCTCGGCGGCGAACATCAACTCGCGCAGCGGACGGTCCAGGTACTGGTCCAGGTGCGCGAACACCTCGTCCAGCGCGTCCGCGAACACCGGGAACGCCTCGTACAGTTCACGGCCCATCCCGGCCCGCTGGCTGCCCTGACCGGTGAAGAGGAACGCCGTGCGCCCCTCCACCACCGAGCCCCGCAGCACACTCGCCGCGGACTCGCCCGCCGCCAACGCGCCCAGCCCGCGCAGCAGTTCCTCCCGCTCACCGGCGATCACCACCGCGCGGCGCTCCAGCGCCGCCCGGCCGGTCGCCAACGAGTACGCCAGGTCGACGAGTTCGCCGTCCCCGGCAACCGGCAGCAGCCGCTCCGCCTGGCCCCGCAGCGCGGTGTCGTGCTTCGCGGAGAGCACCACCGGCAGCACCGACGGCGCCACCGACGCCTCGACAGCCGCCTGCTCCGCGAGCTCCGGCGCCTGCTCCAGGATGGTG
This sequence comes from Kitasatospora sp. NPDC052896, assembly GCF_044547075.1. Classification (NCBI taxonomy): domain Bacteria; kingdom Bacillati; phylum Actinomycetota; class Actinomycetes; order Kitasatosporales; family Streptomycetaceae; genus Kitasatospora; species Kitasatospora sp. NPDC052896. The sequence continues at coordinate 3,357 of NZ_JBITZU010000035.1, read as the reverse complement.
TGCGCGTTCGTCCCGCTGATGCCGAACGCGGAGACACCCGCGCGGCGCGGACGCCCGGTCTCCGGCCACGGCCGGGTCTCGGTCAGCAGTTCCACCGCGCCCGTCGACCAGTCGACGTGCGGGGTGGGCTCGTCCACGTGCAGCGTCTTCGGCAGCACGCCGTGCCGCATCGCCATGACCATCTTGATCACACCCGCGACACCGGCCGCGGCCTGGGTGTGCCCGATGTTCGACTTCACACCACCCAGCCAGAGCGGGGACTCGGCGTCCCGGTCCTTGCCGTAGGTGGCGAGCAGGGCCTGCGCCTCGATCGGGTCGCCGAGCTTGGTGCCGGTGCCGTGCGCCTCGACCGCGTCGACCTGGTCGGCGGTCAGACCCGCGGCGGCCAGCGCCTGGCGGATCACCCGCTGCTGGGACGGGCCGTTCGGGGCGGTCAGACCGTTGCTGGCGCCGTCCTGGTTGATCGCGGTGCCCCGGACCACGGCGAGCACCGGGTGTCCGTTGCGGCGGGCGTCGGAGAGCCGCTCGACGAGCAGCATGCCCGCGCCCTCGCCCCAGCCCGTGCCGTCCGCGGCACCGGCGAAGGCCTTGCAGCGGCCGTCCGCCGACAGCCCGCGCTGGCGGCTGAACTCGACGAACAGGTCCGGCGTGGACATCACCGTCACACCACCGGCCAGCGCCAGCGAGCACTCGCCGTTGCGCAGCGCCTGCACCGCCATGTGCAGCGCGACCAGCGACGCCGAGCAGGCCGTGTCGACGGAGACCGCCGGGCCCTCCAGCCCGAAGGTGTAGGAGAGCCGGCCGGAGATCACACTGGTCGCCGTACCGGTCAGCCGATGACCCTCGACCCCCTCCAGGCCGTCGACCAGCAGGTTGGCGTAGTCCTGGCCGTTGGTGCCGATGAAGACGCCGGACTGGCTGCCGCGCAGCGTGGCCGGGTCGATGCCGGCCCGCTCGAAGACCTCCCAGGAGGTCTCCAGCAGCAGCCGCTGCTGCGGGTCCATCGACAGCGCCTCGCGCGGCGAGATCCCGAAGAACGTCGAGTCGAACTCCGTGGCCCCGTCCAGGAATCCACCGCCACGGGCGTACGTGGTGCCCTGGTGGTCCGGGTCCGGGTGGTACAGGCTCTCGACGTCCCAGCCACGGTCGGCGGGGAAGGAACCGATCGCGTCCTCACCGGCGACGAGCAGCTGCCACAGCTCCTCAGGAGTACTGACGCCGCCGGGGAAGCGGCAGCTCATCGCGACGATGGCGATCGGCTCGTCGTCGGCGGTGGTGAGCGGGGCCGGCAGGGCCTCGGTCACGACCGCCTGCTGGCCGAGCAGTTCGGTGCGCAGGTGGTCGGCGAGCGCGGTCGCCGACGGGTAGTCGAAGACCAGCGTGGCCGGCAGCTTCAGTCCGGTGGCGGCGTTCATCCGGTTGCGCAGGTCGACCGCGGTCAGCGAGTCGAAGCCCAACTCCTTGAACGCCCGACCGGCCTCCACGGCGGCGGCGTCCGCGTAGCCCAGCACCGCGGCCACCTGGGCGCGCACCAGGTCCAGCAGGGCCCGGCCCTGCTCCGCCGGCGACAGCGCGGCCAGTCGCCCGGCCAGCGAGGACTCGCCCGGCACGGCGGCCGGCGCGAGCGCGGTCGCCATGACCGCGCGGGCCTCGGGGATCTCGTCGAACAGGTTGCTCGCACGGACGGCGGCGGTCTCGGCCGCCACCCGGTCCCAGTCGACGGCGGCGATGGTCACCGTGCTGTCGCCGTTCTCCAGGGCCTGCTGCATCGCGGTGATCGCGAGTGCCGGGGCCATGCCGACCACACCGTCACGGCGCAGCCGGTCGGCGACCACCTCCTCGGTCGCCAGGCCCGCCTCGGCCCAGGCGCCCCAGGCGATCGAGGTGGCCGGCAGGCCGTCGGCCCGGCGCTGCTCGGCCAGCGCGTCCAGGAACGCGTTGGCGGCGGCGTAGTTGGCCTGGCCGGCGCTGCCGACCGAACCCGCCATCGAGGAGAAGAGAACGAAAGCGGACAGGTCGTGGGTGAGTTCGTGCAGGTTGCGGGCCGCGTCCACCTTCGGACGGGCCACGGCGGCGAAGCGCTCGACGGTCTGACCGTCCACCACACCGTCGTCCAGCACACCTGCGGTGTGGAAGACGGCGGTGACCGGGTGCTCCAGCGACGCCAGCAGCGCGGCCAGCGCCGCACGGTCGGCCACATCACACCCGGCGACCGTGATGTCAGCACCCAACTCGGCCAGCTCATCACGCAGTTCAGCCGCACCGGGCGCGTCCAGGCCACGCCGACTGGTCAGCAACAGGCGCTCGGCACCGTTGCGCACCAGCCAACGCGACACCTCAGCGCCCAGCGCACCCGTACCACCGGTCACCAGCACCGTGCCGGACGGCCGCCACGCGACCGCCTCGCCACGCGACGCCCGCACCAGACGACGACCGAAGACACCCGACGCCCGGACCGCGACCTGATCCTCACCCGCGACGCCGGCCAACACACTCGCCAGGCGCGAGAGAACCCGGTCGTCGACCGTCTCCGGCAGGTCGACCAGACCACCCCAACGCTCCGGGTGCTCCAGAGCCACCACCCGGCCCAGACCCCACAGCTGCGCCTGCAGCGCGCTCAGCGGCCGCTCGGCGCGACCCGTCGCCACCGCACCGCGCGTCACGCACCACAGCGGCGCGTCGATCCGCGCGTCGCCCAGCGCCTGCACCAGCGCCAGCGTCCCCGCCACCGCGAACGCCTCGTCCCCGGCCAGCAGCGACACCACGCCCGTCACCGACGCACCGTCAGCCACCGCGTCACGCAGCAGCTCCGCCAGCACGCCACGCTCGGCGGCCCCCGGCGCCACGACGACCTGGCGGGCCTCCACGCCCCGCCCGGCCAGCATCGCCAGCGTGCCCGACACGGTCGGGTCCTCGGTGTGGCCCGCCGGGACCGCCACCAGCCAGGTCCCCGACAGCACGCCCGAAGCGGCCTCGGTGACCGGCTTCCAGCTGATCCGGTAGCGCCAGGCGTCCACCGTGTTCTGCTCGCGGCTCTGCCGGCGCCAGGCCGACAGCATCGGCAGGACCGCGCTGAGCTCGCTGCCGCCCTCGACCTCCAGGGTGGCGGCCAGCGCGTCCAGGTCCTCCCGCTCGACGGCCTCCCAGAAACGGGCGTCCACCGCGTCCACCGGGGCGGCGGCCGGTGCGGAGGCCGCGGCCTCCAGCCAGTACCACTCACGGTGGAAGGCGTAGGTGGGCAGCTCGACCCAGCCGCTGTTCCGGGTCAGGAAGGACTGCCAGTCGACCGGGACGCCACGCACCCAGGCCTCGGCCAGGGAAGCGAAGAGCCGCTCCAGACCACCCTCCTGACGACGC